>QKCJ01000041.1 GCA_003245715.1 bacterium | reverse complement strand
TGTGGTTGACACTATGCAAGTTTTTCTTGTTTTTGCCTATTAAACTTGAATAAAAAAACAATTTGCTGTAATCTATATAGAATAATATTATATATGGAGAAGATATGATTCAGGTTTTAGGCAGGGCATTTAAGTTACTGGAGCAGATTGCCGAAGACCCTTTCCGGGTCTGGTCAATCAGTGAGTTGGCTGAAATTATTGGAACATCTTCGGCTACCTGTTTTCATATTGTGACAACATTGAATAAACTGGGATATCTGGAGAGTCTGGGGAAGCGTAAGGGTTATCGTTTTGGTCCGGCGATTAATAAGCTCTGCCATAATAGCGTATATCGTCCTGATCTTATCGAATCAGTTCAGGAATTGATGAAGGGCTTTACCATTGAAGTAAGCGAAGCGGCTGTTCTATCGGTTTTGCATGGTGACAAACGTTATATTTTGTGCGAGACCAATGCGGAAAAGCCATATATAATGGATTATCATGTAAAAACAATCCCGGATATTTATTATACGGCTACAGGCCGATTGCTTTTGGCGTATTTATCTGAGGCTGAAATTCGCGCTTTTATCAAGGAGCAGGGGCTTCCTAAAGCTGTTGCCTGGCCCGAGGCGACGACTTCAGAACGATTTTTTCAGGAACTTGCAGACATTCGGGCAAAGGAGCGGGTTGTACTTGAGAATAACCAATATATTGTGCAGGTCGCTTTTCCTATTTTTGAGGCAACGAATAAGGTTGCATCGGCAATTGGGTCTTTTATTCCCAAATATCGCTTTGAAGGCGAGCATCGGGAAGTTGTTCTCAATAAGTTGATGAACCTTGTCAAAGAGGCTAGCCATGCCTTGCTGAGCAAGCAGCGATAAGCGCGTCAAAACAATGGGTGCTCAAGGCAACCTTAACCTGCTAGAGTATCAGTGGCGTTAGAAAATAGGTTGAACAGATCCCCGAATATGGCTCTCTAAACGCTCTCATCACTCTGCGCGTCCCTTCGGCGAACTTTTCTGGTGATAGAAGATGTTCTTCGTTTGTGGTTTCAAGGCGTTGTGACATCAAGCGGGAGAAGTCCACATCGCATTTCTTGCCGAAAAATTACCCCGTTTCCGTCTTGTTATAGCCTAGGCAAAATGTTTTAAGTTCCTGCTTGCTATACTCGTGCATCAGCGTTGCCACTGACGAGCAGTCCACACTGCCTGAGAGGTATGCCCCATAAGGAGCATCGCAGTCCATACGCATGCGTACCGCATTATCCAGAGCTGTTGTACAGCTTTATAGGGGGCTGGGAAGTTTTTTTCAACCCGAAATAGTTGTAAAGAGCCTGAAAATCCGGCTTAGCGGAAATTGTATATTTCCACGTTAAAAACAACACAAACGTTCTTGTCTTAATTGTAGTGCGGATATCAATGATTACCATACGACGCATAGCCTGATTTATGACCTCATGGTACGCCATACCCGCCTCTGTAAATGAATAATTAAAAATGTTTTTATTACAGATTTGTCGATTATCTGTGGCGATTTGGTATATAATGTGGCGAATTGATGATTTTGTGATTTGAGGATGGAACGGATATGGAAAAAATGTCATTAAGGGAACTGGCAGTACCGATTATTAAATCAATCGACAGCTTTAATTATCTCCTGAAATCTCATCATCGGCATACTGCCATTATTTCATGGCATATCGGTAAAAAGATGGGGTTAAGCAACGAGGATCTGTTTGAACTTGTTGTTGCGGCGGCAATTCATGACATCGGCGCGTTGTCTGTTCAGGAAAGAGACCTTCTTGTTCGCGAAGATGTGATTAACCCGCAACCGCACTGCATTATGGGGCATCATATGCTCAAGCCGTTTGAAGCATTTCGCCAGATTGCCCAAATCATAAAACATCACCATATAAAATATCAGGACTTTCTGAATATGGCTGATGGGGAGGTGATGTTTCAGAGTCATATTATCCACCTTGCCGACCGGGTAGACATCCTCATCAATCCGGAAGAATTCATTCTCAATCAGAAGAAACGTGTTCTTGAGAAGATAAAAGAAAAAGTGGAAACGGACTTTCATCCTGATGTATATGCGGCCTTTGATGAGGTTTCTCTGTCCGATATTTTCTGGCTTGAAATTAACGACCTCAGTATCGATGACCTCTTTGACCGCATTGATGCCAATGTCGATTTCAAACTGACCATTGATAACATTATGGATTTTTCCCTTTCACTTTCCCGAATTATCGACTACAGAAGCCGCTTCACCGCTTCACACTCCTACACGGTCGCATATCTGGCAAAACAGCTGGGTAAATACTTTGGCTTCTCTGATGAGGACTGTCAGAAATTACAGGTAAGCGGCTATTTGCATGACATCGGTAAGATCGGTGTTGATCCGGGTCTGATCGAAAAGAATGGCCCTTTGTCGGATGACGAATTCAATCACGTCAAACTGCACGCGTATTATACCGGGCAGATTCTGAAGAACTTGAGCCGGAGTGAGTGGTTTAAAGATATCGTACTCTGGTCTCAAAACCATCATGAAAAGAATAACGGTCATGGATATCCGCAAGGTTTGGATGACAGTGTTCTGGATACAGGCGCAAAAATAGTGGCGTTCTCTGATGTCATTTCGGCATTAATGGAAAATCGTCCTTACCGGGACAGCCTGCCCGTTGATGTCGCATTTAACATTATTAAAGAGAAGATTGCGCCTTCTATTTCCTTATCCATGTTTGCTGACATTGAGCAGCACAAGGATGAAATCAATGATCTGGTAGTAACATGCCATCAGCACTCATTTGAGGAGTATGAACTTGAGGACATGTTGAACTAAAATTCATTGAAACTCGAAGCGCCTATAATGTCAGGTTGGAGTCAAAAAAGGCTTTACGGTAATTTTTAGGGGATAAACCGCATAATTTTTTGAAGCGTGCGGAAAAATAATACGGATCGGAAATTCCCAGTTTCAATGAAATTTCACAAATTTGCAGGTTTGTGCATTCCAGCATTCGCTGCGCTTTTCGCATTATATAGTTTTCCCTGAATTTTTGCGGTGTTGTTCCTGTTTTATTCTGGAACAAATAATATAATTTTGTGCGAGACACGCCGCATTCTCTAGCGATATCCTCCATATTCACGGTTTTTGCGGAATCCTGAACCAGAAGTTTCTGAGCCTTGAGGAAACTTTCATAATCCATGTCCTTGTCGAGCATGGCAATATTTTCCGCACGAACAATAACCGTCTCAATAAGCCTGATTGCCAGATCATACCAGCCCTTGCAACGGTTTAGTTCAAGCTCTTGCGCTTCTTTGAGTGAGGCAAGAACATGGTCATAAGCACATCCTTTTAACCTCACATGGTTAATCTCATTTTCTTTTACCGCCCAGCCAAGATTTGGCGAAATATCCTGTCTGGGAAGAAAGTGAAACCAGTACATCTCCCAGTTCTTTCCCGCAGTAAAATTACATTTTAAGGCTGGCGGAAACAAAAACACATCACCACCCTGTATGAGGCACTTCTCATTATACGCTTCAAGAAAGCCTTCGCCTTTTACGGTAAAGACAAGTCCGTAATGTTTGCAATAACGCCTTGCCCAGGAATATCCCTGTTGTTCGATCAATTGCGTATGCCCAGATATCAAGTCATCCATTGCAGCTCCCATTCCCGGCTTGTTCTATATTAAAAACATTATAGACAAACGATTTCCGGAATACAATAAATTTGTACGATATCACATTTTTTTGAACTCAGACTCATTCTTTGCCGCGGCATTTATGTTGTACAATAACAACATCAGCAAAGTTGGCCAACATGGTTTATTTTAGCGCTATTTTTGTAAATTTATATATGGGTTAATCAAAATGAATTGCGAAAGAACAAAATACATTGATAATGTTTCTGGTCTGGAGGTGACAAGGCTTACGGCCTATAAGGGACACAGCCATCATTTATACTTTACTAATCCCGGCTGGCATGATGCTGGACGCAGGTTGTTGTTTGGCTCCGACCGTGAGAACAAGACAAATCTTTTCAGCATTGATCTTGAGAGCGGAGTTATCGATCAATTGACTGATTTTGACTCAGCTGAACGCAGTTTTTTGTCTGCCTGCGTTAACCCGAAAAAGGAAGAGGCATATTTAAAAAACGATGATATTTTATACAAGGTTGAACTTGACTCCGGTAAAATATCACATCTATACAATATTGGTCCTGCATGGCATTTACACATGACAAATTGTGATGCGAGTGGGGAATTCCTGTATTTTGGAATATTCCATGATCCGGACAGGTCAGCTAGATATGGCGTAAGTCGGGGTTTGGTCTCTTTTGAGGATGTGTGGCGAAGACACCCCTTGAGCAGGATTATGAGGATTTCAACCAATGGCGGGGAGGCGGAAATTATCTTTGAAGAGAAGGAGTGGATAGGGCATGTCAATACATCGCCGACACAACCGGAGTTGTTGACCTTCTGCCATGAAGGCCCGTGGGATCTGGTTGGACAGCGCATCTGGGTTCTTAACACTGTTAGCGGGCAAGTTGCACCGGTAAAAGACGAGAGCGAAAGTATTGTCATTGGTCATGAGTATTGGTTTGCGGATGGAAAAAGATTGGGGTTTCATGGCACAGACGCAGATGGTAAACAGGTTTTTGGAAATATCGCTTGTGACAATACCGATTTGCGGTATTTTTCAATGCCGGAAAAAACAAATACCGGTCATATCTTCTCTCACGATGAGAACATGATCGTTGGTGATGGAGACGGGGTTATTAAAATATGGGAGAAGAGTAATGGCTGTTACCCGGAAGCACGGGTCTTGTGCGAGCATAATTCCGGAATGCGCATTCAAAAGACTCATCCCCACCCAAGGATATCCCCGTCAAATGATTACATAGTCTTTACTTCCGATCGGTTTGGTTATGGTGATGTTTTTATTGTACCCTTAGTTGATTCTGACAAGTTGCCGGTTTATACTCCAAAATAACTGGAAAGAAAATATGAAGATATCTGTACGAACGTTCACACTAGTTGAGATGCTGGTTGTCATTGCAATTATTTCGATACTGGCTTCGATGATGTTGCCTTCACTGGGAAATGCCATTTCCTCTGCAAAGGCCATATCCTGTATGACTAATCTCAGCGGAGTGGGTAAAGCCATGATGATTTATGCTGGCGATTATAATGGTAATGTCATATTGCGCTGGAAAGCAGGGGATAATGCAACGGGTGCGTGGTTAGGTTTTTATGGACAATACATGTATAATAATCAGAATTATAATAAGGGTTATCTGGATTCCGCTTCAGCGTTATGTCCGGCGGTTGCTCCATACCATTTTGATCTTGATAAATATTCGAATAATACGCTGCTTTATACTTACGCTGCCAATATTACTTATACAACCTTTGGAGATGCACTGGTAACTGCTGGAATCCCCAATTTAAGCGATCTTACCGGTTATATCTGTATCAAGTTGCAGAAAGTATCTAAGGTGGAAAAATCGAATCATTATCGCCTCCCGCTTCTTACTGAATCGCGCACCACAACAGATGATGTGCAGCAATGCTATATCTCAAGGAATAGCGGTACGTATCAATTGAATCTCTGTCACAACGCGAGAGCCAACACCTTGTTTTCGGACCTGACCGTACTTCCTTGCGCCTCGTATGATTTTTCTCAGATGACCTTCAGTAAAGGATTTATCGGTGGCGAATATTATTCAAGCTGGTGAAACCTTCAGATAACTTTTGTAAACAACCGTTGATTGTTATTACAATTCATTTCATAAATTTTATACAATTTCCCTGTTGGATAAGGAGAAGCAAATATGTCATATAGTAATTTATACCCGCGACTCAATAATTTTATATTCGCAACTTTTTGCATCATGTTGGCTGTTACGGTTGCTTTGGGCGCTGATAGCAAAATGTCTGTGGATTCACCTGAATATTTCAGCAAGCAGGCGATTGCGATGGCTGATTTCAGGTATATTTCGCAGACTGTAGAACAAACACTGCAGCGGTATGATAAAAATATTGCATCGATAGAACATTTTGCCAATACCGCGCAAAACCCGGCAATTATCAAGCGTCTGGAGGTGTTTAAGGCTCTCAATGATTATGTTGAAAAGTGTTTTGCCAAAACTGATCCCGGTTGGCAACTTCTTGCCTGGCAGGGAACCGAAGAGCTAAAGATCATGCTTGATTATTTTGAGATGGAAAAACGTCGCTCAGCAACTGCGGTTCCTGCGCCCAAGGTAGTTTCTTTAAAAGATTTTGGCGCCAAAGGTGATGGCAAAAACAATGACACTCTGGCTTTGCGTAAAGCTTTTGAATTTGCAAAAGCGCAAAAACAACCGGTCAAGCTGCTAATCCCTGTCGGAACATATCTGATTGAACCTGAAGCCGAAGAGACGCAGCCGGATGTAAGTTTTACCGATTACCGTTTGGGTGAGGGTTCTTACCGTACCATTCCCTATAAAAATCTGAGAGACTCGTCCCATATGCTTTTAGTCGGAAGTAGGTATCTTACAATTGAAGGGGAGGACAATGCGAGATTACTCTTTGCGGATTCTTCGCGCGGCGGGCTGCGTATAATCGGTGCGGATGAACTTACCATTCGAAATATAATCGTTGATTACCGGGAACCATGCTATACACAGGGAACTGTTGTTTCACTGGATAAGAATACCGGAACATTAGACTTTAAAGTTGATGACGGCTTTCCTGCCCCGGACATTAAACGCTTTACAGACGCGCCCAGTTATCGTATTACGCCATTTTACGAAGATAAAAACAGATTTTCGGGACAAACGGTGCGTATTAAAAACTGTAAGAGAATTGGTGATGGGGTATACCGTATTGCTCCGTTGTTTCTGAAAAAGGATACATCGTCATGGGGCGTTCTAAAGTCGGGGGGGCGGGCCTGCATTATTGCGCGATATGACTCAAGGCACAATGCTACAGGAATAGATCTGCGTTATTGCCGGTTTCCTACTTTTGATCGTATTACCGTATACAGCTCACCTGGGCATGGTTTGCGGGGAATTACCTGTTACGCCTTAACCTTAACCAATTATCGCAGGATACCTGAAACCCCGGCACACTTTGTCAGCACAAATGGCGATGGTTTTCAGGGCGGATCTACACTTATCGGGCCTTATATTGCCGACAGCATATTTTCCCGTGGAGAAGATGACGGTATAAATATAAATTCCCGATGTGTTGAAATAGCCTCAATTGCCCGGGATGCGAGTGCGGAAAATCCTTCATCAGAAAATGCTGACGGTGTCTTTGTAATTGATTTGATGAGTGGCATGATTGACGCGGTTTCACGGGTTGTCAACGGACATTATCAGCCAGCATTACCTGCGAATATCCGTTCAAAAGAAAATATGAAGCAGCAAGAGCTTACCTATGGTGAGAAACTCAGAAGAGGCGTTTTTGGGGATGCAAGCGCAAAATATAATCTGCGTCCACATCGTCTTATCCCGCTTAATGGCGGAACCTGTGGGACGATTATCAGCAAGTGTAAATTTGGAAATTTCAGAGGACTTGGCATTCAGGCCACCAGTCCTAATATGTTGATTGAAGATTGTTCGTTTGAAAAATTAACAAGTTGCGGAATCAGCGTTTGCGCCTTAATGTCATGGAATATGGGCTTTTCTCCCCATAATGTTATTATACGCCGTTGCAACTTTGAAGAGCTTGATCTTGGTCCGGGGGTGTGGGCTATGTGCAGGCCTCTTGACAGAAGTAAGCCGATCAAAGCAAGACCGATTGGTGATATACGTATCGAAGAAAACACTTTTGTCTATCAGCCTGGAGCAAGCATGAATCTGGTAAGTCTCAGTAATTGTCATGATGTTGTTGTTGAAAAAAACAGGTTTATAACCGGTACGCCGGATGTAAAAACAATTTTTCTTGATAACTTTAAATCTGTAAAGTTTATCAATAATGAGTTTTCACCAAATTATACAAAGGGGTTTTCTCCTGTGAAATATGGTAAAAATGTCCAACTGGCAGAACGCTAGTAAATTGCATACAATTTCATTCTGGTATATTGTACGTTAACTGTGGAATTTTTCAATCAATTAACCGGAAGGACAGCACAGGATTGATAATACCATAGATCCTGAGTATTTTAGATGCAGGAGGGAGCGCTCAAGGCGTTCCCTCCGTTTATTTTTATCGGATTATGTCGGAAATGATTGAAACCAGGTTAATAAACGTACTCATGCGTATAAGTGCAGAAGTTGCTCTGCAAGACATATATATGATAGCAAGAATTGCTGCGCTGAGATAATCATGCCCTATGAACTGTTTTCCATATTGACAATTTCATTGCATTTAATGTATTATAGGCATTGTTATTGTCGGCCTGAATTTAAGCATTATGCCGGTAAGAATAGTGAGAATTCCGCTAGTCATCAGGTTGCGGTATTTATCCGGAACCGCTGTTTTATTTTGTAACTGGCCATTTTGCTATTATAAATGGGTCTATCGCTTAACGCAAAATCAAGCAGCAGGAAAGGTTATTGATGCTTGTTTATTATGATTCAACCGGAAGTATTGAACAATTGCAGCAACTTCTGGCTGAATTGTCAAGTCATGACAGTGTCAAAGCCGCTATGATACTTGCCTGTGACAGCAATGGCTTTTTGCCAGATGATGTTGATCCTATACTTAAAGCCTCAAAACTTCCGATCTTTGGCGGGATATTTCCGGCAATTATTCATGACAAATATAAATACGAGAAAGGAACTATTGTCGTTGGCCTTCAGCATATGACTAACGTCGCAGTAGTTAAGGGTTTAAATAATGCCAATTCCTGCTATAAACCACAAATCAAGAGCAGTATTTCCTGCATAGAAAAAGTTGGAACCACATTTGTCTTTGCTGATGGTTATAGCATGCATATTGGTGATTTTCTTTCTGAGCTTGAAGGGCTTTTACCTGACTCTGACAGTTATATCGGCGGGGGAACCGGTTCAGCCTTACCGATGACCGAAGGTGCCGCTGTAACTCCTTCGGTATTTTCAAATCAGGGGTTGTTAAAAGATTCAGTCGTTATTGCACATACTGAACTTCAATGCGGCATCGGAGTAAGCCACGGTTTTGAACCGGTGGAAGGCCCTATGCAGATAACCAGCGATAAAAACAATTTGATACTTTCCCTTGACGGTGAGCCTGCGGTTCAGACCTATATTCATATGGTCAGCCTGCTTAGTGGGCAACAGGTAAACCCGGATAATGTTAAGGAATTTTTTAAAGCTTATCCCCTCGGACTTATCAGCCCGGAAAAGGGTTTTATCGTTCGCGACTTACTTGCGGCACAGGGAAATGAGCTTGTAACAGTCACGCATATCCCAAATGGCGAGTATGTGTATCTTGTTAATGGTGACAAAGATTCGCTTATACGGGCGGCGGCTGTTGCAAACAAAGAAGCAATCACCCGTTTTGGCGATAAGCCCCAGAGTGTGACGATGTTAGTCGAGTGTATTTCCCGGGCGTTTTTCCTTGATGAAGATCTGGTTCAGGAATTGACCCTCTTTAACCCTAACAATGACCACGTTATCGGTTTTCTCTCACTTGGGGAAATTGCCAAATACAGCACTGAGCATGTTTTCCTCTACAATAAAACCTGTATTGTTGGCATACTGGGAATATAAGTTTATCAATATTCTCATCCTTACGTAGACGTTAAAATTTTCTGATACATCTTGGTGAAATTGATAAATATGCGGGGTGTTTTCGGCGATAAGGACGCAATCACCGGGGGCTGCGGTTTTGGTGATCCCGTTAACAGTTATGTCGAATATTCCGGAGTATATAACAAGAACGATATTGTCCGAGATTTTGCGTTCAGGTACTTCACTGGGATCACGGTAGTTCCACAGCGAAGCATTTAGTACAATAAATCTTTCGTGGGTAAGTATGTAGGACATAGACTCGACAGTTTGCGGTGGAAAATAGTCCTGCAGGCGGTCTTTGCTCTCATTTCCGTATTTACAGGTCATATCGCTTCCAACAGTGTCGAAAAATTAAATATATCGCCGGAGATCTTGATTCTCCTACTAATGATTTTAATTTAAGGTTAAGGTTGATACACGTCAAAAATTAGCGTTTATTTTAAACCTTAAGGATATATCGTCAAACAAATACAATACAGCGTTATCGTCTGAAATCATTAAGAATCCAGGCAAAGAATATAGAGAAAAATTTTGATTTCCGGTAACGTGTCAACAGGTTAATTACGGTAATTGCCGAAAAAACTGCATACTTGTAGCTTTTTGTGAGCCATATCCCATATACTTTTATTAGCAACAAGTTAATATTTATTTTATACTTGCAGATAAGTGTGGAATTGCATACATAGACATATACGAGATTATTACGTAGGTCAATGGAAGGTTATTTCATGAATGTCAAGCTCAGTACAAAATTGATGGCAACATATCTTTTGGTGGGGATTATTCCTGTAATTGCAGTAGCGGTTATTTTTTACTATATGTCGTCCAATGCCTTGACTGATGTGCAGGGAAAAGGAATAGACGCGGTTTCGAAGGCATCATATGGCAGCCTGATTTCTTTGCGCGAGATTAAGGACTCCGAGGTAAAGGATTATTTTACTGGCCTGAAAAAGGAGATGGGGGCTTTAGTTGACACCGTGCAGGGGTTGCGTCAGGAGGCGTTTTCTAAGCTTGAATCAATTCAGAATCTGAAGAAACTTTCGATTGAAAGACTTTTTTCCAGGATGCGCGAAGATGTTATCTCTTTGAGCAAAAGCCGGGATTTTGAACAGGCTTTTGCTGACTTTAAAAAATATCACGACGATATGAAAACCGATCCCACAGGGCCACTGGACGTCTCGACAGACGAATATAAAAAGGTCAACAAGGAACATTCTGGTTATTTATCCAAGTATGTAAAAGTGATGGGGTATGAAGATGTTTATCTTATCTGTTTCAAACACGGCCATGTACTTTTCAGCAAGTCTGGTAAAAGTGACTTGGGTAATAACCTTGGTACCGGGCCGCTCAAGGATTCTGGTCTGGCTAAATTATGGGGAAAGGTTGTTAAGACCCGCAAGGTGTGCGTAGATGATTTCGAACCATATGCTCCTGACAATAACGCACAGACTGCGTTTATGGGAGGGCCAGTGTTTAACGCGGCAGGGGCTCCTGTAGCGGTGGTCGCGCTGAAAATTTCACAAAAAAAACTTCAGGACATTGTCGGCAACCGCATCGGCCTTGGCAAAAGCGGTGACAGTTATGTGGCGGGTAAACTCCCGGGTGACAAAGAACCATCCCTGCGCAGCATAATCTACTCTATGGGCGCAGACAAGTACCATGTAGGAGTAAAAGTTCAGACTGAGTATCTCAAGCAGGCCTTTGAAGGAAAGACGGTCAATAATATATTTTCAGACACACAGGGCAATCTTACGTTGGTATCAGCTTCGAAACTGGATATTCCTGGACTGGATTGGGTCTGTGTAAGCAAGATCAACGCCGAGGAGGCGTTTGTTCCGCATGTGGAAGGGCAGAAGGATGATTACCTTACCAAGTATCTCAATAACTTCAGCTATTATGATATCTTCCTGATTGCACCTAACGGTTACTGTTTCTACACGGTTTGTCACGAGGCAGATTACAAGACCAATCTGATTGATGGTAAATTCAGTTCTTCAAATCTTGGTGAACTTGTACGTGAAGTCAGCAAGAGTGGCGAGTTCGGAATGGCTGACTTTAAGCCGTATGCTCCTTCAGCGGGGGTGCCGGCTTCTTTTATTGCTCAGCCTGTTCTTAATAATGGCAAATGCGAGATGATCGTTGCCGTGCAGATAAGTGACAAGGGGCTGAGTGACCGTCTTGCTGTCGGTTGCAGCAAGGAGAGTGAGCTTGAGGCATATCTGGTAGGTTCGGACCAGATTTTGCGCTCCAATTCGATACTCTATCCGGACACGCATACAATCACCGAATCATTCAAGAATGACCTCAAGATCACGCATGATGCCGTTAACAAAGCGCTTGCCGGCAATACTGGTGAGGGGACCATCCTTAATTATAAGGGTACGCTGGTACTTTCGACCTGGCAGCCGCTGGATATCTACGGCGTACGTTTCGCTCTGGTGTGTGAGCAAAGTGAAAAGGTTGGGATGGCAACCAAGCACAACCTTGAAAAAACCATGGGCATAACTATTGCTTCAGCGACAAACAGTATGATCGGTTGGGGTGTCGGTCTGACACTGGCCTGTACGCTGATTGTTGGTGCCTTGGGTATCTTGATTGCGCACAGCATCAGCAAACCCATCAACCATATTATTGATGGGCTTAACAGCAGTTCAACTCAGGTTGCGTCTGCCGCAGGTCAGATTTCATCTTCCAGCCAGAGTTTGGCTGAGGGGGCTACCGAACAGGCTGCGAGTCTTGAGCAGACATCATCCTCTCTGGAAGAGATGTCGTCTATGACCAAACAAAACGCGGATAATGCGCAAGAAGCAAACAAGCAGATGGACATTGTTTCCGGGCATGTTCGCGATGGCGGTGAGGCTGTGAAAGATATGTCTGGGGCGATGAAAAATATCAATGAATCGTCTGAGAAGATCAGCATGATTATCAAGACAATTGAGGAAATCGCATTTCAGACCAACCTTCTCGCGCTCAATGCTGCGGTTGAGGCCGCCCGTGCGGGAGATGCGGGTAAAGGTTTTGCCGTGGTGGCGGACGAGGTTCGTAACCTCGCCCAGCGTTCGGCTGTTGCCGCGAGGAATACGGCTGATCTGATTGAAAGTACTGTCGAGCGGGTCAAAAAGGGTACAGATATTGTCGGCAGGTTGCAGATCAGTTTTGGCGACATACTTTCGGGCACGGAAAAAATCAATGGGATGATTGCTCAGATCAGTACCGCTTCGCTTGAGCAAGCGCAGGGTGTGGATCAGGTGAATACGGCTGTTGCCCAGATGGATAAGGTGACCCAGACCAATGCGGCGAACTCTGAGGAATCGGCTTCTGCTGCAGAAGAGTTGAGCAGTCAGGCTGTTATCCTAGAGTCTATGGTTGAAAGTCTTGCGGCACTGATTGAAGGCCGGGCTGGTGCAGGTAATGTGGCTGGTGAGCAGAAGCCTGTCGCACAGTTGCCTTATACGCAGAATAACTTCTACTAATAAGCTGTTGCGACTGGCTCCGGATGAGCATGGCTTCTTCGGTAAAATAACAGGCGATTTTTTCTCCACTGACTTTGAGCGGAGGAAAAATCGCTTTTTTTTTTCAGCTTGCGCTGTTCCGCTTTTAAAGAGAGTTTATCTGATGCTGTGAATAAAAATTTGATACAGAATTTCGGGGGATCATGGACCACGTGGAGAAGTGTGATCTGTGAAGGGCAACTCAGCATCAATTGCACACGTTATGTAGGGGATGTGACAAGCCCGGTTAATTTCAGTAACTCTGAATTCGAAATGCGAAAAGACGTCTTTACCATAATTGAAATATTCCGTAAAACAGATAGTGCGTTTAAAATTGTTATCTGCAGGAGATCGCAACAAACTCAGGTTACCGAGAGAGTCGTGAATTGGTGGCGCAATACCACGTGATTGGTTAAGATATCTTTTCCGCTGCAGATTTCCCTGATGCTATTGCCTTAGCGTATCTAAAGAACCTTGTTGATTTTATTCATGAAGTCAATGTAATTTTTCTCTGACAGGGCTATCTTGTGGTTGATGGCTGTGATTAATGTCGAATTAATTGCCTCAAAGGCATTAATGCTTGGTGATTGCAATGAAACCCTTGATTGTTCGAGCAGTTGCTGACAGATTTCAGGAAAGGAAGCAAGCTGCTTGGTGGTAGACGGGAAATTCGGTATAATACCATTGAACTGGGACTTTTCATACCTGTTATAGAATTCCACTAGCCACTCCAGCGCCTTTTCCGGATTCCGGCATTTTCGGCTGACTCCCAAGCCCATAATACTGATTGATGTTGCTCCGGTTTTTTGATGTGGCAAACTAATCACCCCCCATTCATCAGCGCTCATTCTGTCTTTTATGATGAGGTAATCCGTGGCATCGCCAATCAGCAATGGCAGCATGTTGTTGGTGAGGAGGTCTGCTAATGCACTGCGCGGATCGCCATACCGGTGACTGCAAACTCCGGGTAATGAATAGAGTCTGGAGAAAAAATCAAGGGCTTCTGATGTTTCCGGTTTTGAAATGACACAACTTCCGCTATGGTCAAAGAGTTCTCCATTATTCTGAAAGACAAATGGCGCAATCGCATTTATGCTGAATACAATGCCAAGTCCGTGCTGTATGATCCTGCCCTCTGAGTCCTGCCGGGTTAATCTGGTTGTGATTCGATACAGATCCTCCCAGGTCCAGCTGTTTTCAGGGATTTTCATTCCCGACTTTGCAAAAATTTCCCTGTTGTATATGAGCAATGCCGGCGACCAGTTTAACGGCAGGGCATACAGTTTTCCATTGTATTTTAAATGCTGCAGTAATTTATCCGGGAATTTGCGAGAGAGGTTATTTTTTGCTTGCGCTAAAAGCTCATTAAGGGGAATAATAAGATCTTCCGCAGCCATCACTGGAAGCAAACCTTCGTTTAACGCGACAATGTCGGTCTGTTCATTTGGGGCTTGCCTGTTTTTCAGAAAAGAAATATATTTCCTGTAATCAATGTATTCGGCAGTGGCGTAATTTATTATTTCGTGAGCAATGCCGAACTTTCCTTCGAGCAAAGAATCCTGTATTGCCTGCATGATGTCTTGCGGGAGGATTAGGTTCCAGTTGACAACTTTCAGGTCGTGCAGCTGAGTGTCGTCATAGCTGACAAAGGTACCACGTCCCGGTTCGCGCACCACCCAGTTGTTCTTCTCAAGAAATTTGTAGGCTGATAATCCGACAGCAATGCTGGAGTTATGTTTTTGCGACAGCTCCCTCACGCTCGGCAAGCGATCCCCGTTGCGCAGCACACCATCATGAATATCCTTGATAATCGAATTGATTATTATTCTTGTCTTGGGCTGCTCTTTGTTTTTTTTATCGTCTGCTATCATTGTAATATCCATTATTCTGTTAGGCTATATCATTATATATCACAAATAATTATAATCAATATCTTTCTGAATTTTAGCTAAAATATTCAAATTTTTTGTTACTTTAAAATTCTTTGAAAATATTCTGTTGACTAAAGTGATATGTGGTGATATATTTGGTTTATGGGGTGCCTTAAGTTATATATTTGTAGGGTATGGGGATTATGTTGACATTAAGAAAAGATGATATAAAAAAACTGCTGGTGTTGGGTAATAGCCTTACTGTACATGGTCCGAGTACGGATGAACTTGGCTGGAACGGTTGTTGGGGGATGGCTGCGACAGCTTTGGATAATGATTATGTTCATCGGCTTTACAGTATGCTTTGTGAATATATTTCAGCAGCGCCGCAGCTTGTAGTTGACTCTTTTCTTGCGGTTGATTTTCCTGGTTACAAGGCATTTACCGCGAAGAATAAATTACTTCAGTCTGCTGACATTGTAGTAATTCAGTGTGGTGATAATATGAAAGATTCAGAAGCAACAAAAGAAAATTTTGAAGATTTGTATTGCGGGGTTGTAGAAGGTCTTCGGCGCGATGGTTGTTCTCTTGTCTTGTGTGTAGGCTGTTGGGGGCAGAGCCAACGGATTAATGAAATGATAAAAAGTGTTTGCGCTAAAACAGGTTCAAGTTTTGTTGACATTGCCGAGATTGGCGCAATCCCGGAGAATTGTGCAAAATTCGAGGGTATTTTCAGCCATCCTGGGGTCGCCTGGCATCCGGGAGACATGGGAATGAACAGGATTGCGGTTCGGATATTTGATGAAATTAAAAAGCATGTTGTGGTATAATAGGGTGTGTCCTGGCAAATACCCTTTTGCATGATGTTGAAATACAGACATTAACTGATTGGTAAGGAAGATTAAAATGCACTTCGCGAAAATAAGATATAAACAATATGTGCGTTGCTGTGCATTTACGTTAATTGAAATGTTGGTGGTAATTGCGATAATTTCGATATTAGCCTCGCTTTTATTTCCGGCCCTTAATAAGGCCCTCTCGACAGCACGCGATATCAGCTGCACGAACAATGTAAAACAGCAGGCCTTTGGTGTGATCGCCTATACAGGGGATAATTCTGGAATAATTCCCCCCCATACTACAGGTGGTAATCCGACCAATACTCCGTGGCTTGGGCTCATCTGTCCCTATTTGGGGGTCTCTTTGAGTACCGATAGTGGAGGGGGTGGATGGTTGGCAAAAAAATCAACTGGTATTTTCCAGCCTGTATCCGGCCTGTTGCTTTGCCCATCGCGTGAATCATCTGAAGCCGCAAAAAATGATTTGCTTGCAAACAATTACGGTATAAATTTTCATATTACCTATAAAGACGCTGAGCATAACAACTCAATTAAACGGTTTAAAAAACCATCAAAACGTTGCCTGCTTGGTGATAATGCGAGAACATCCACACTTTATATTTATCCAATTCTTGAAGGGCATAATGATGTTTCTATCAGACATCTGAATAATACCGGCAGTGATATTGCTTATGCTGACGGACATGCGGAAGTTGCTTTTCTGTATGATATCCCAAATGGCGCGCATTATTATTTCTGGGGAAGGTACGCACCTGCGATATATGGGGAATAACGCGCGTAGAGTAATTTGTAAGCTGCAGTTAGTTGATTTGTAATCAGAAAATTAAATTCGGCATTTATTCATAAAATTTAATCTGACTTTTATCAAGAAAATATTATTGCACAAAGAGATTATGAAAATCTATTTGGTGTTGGTTGTAATTAATTAACAGGAGAGATGTTATGAAATTATTTGTAATGGTGCTGTTGTTGCTTTTTGTAAATACGGCTATTGCGTTCTCCGCGGAACAGGCGCTGTTCATTGATGATTTCTCAGGAGCAAAGCCGGATACGAATTGGTCGGTTAATGGCGGAACTATCTCGCTATTCAGTAATGCCTTAATGATCCGATCAGACAAGAGTAACCCTGTTGTTTATCTTAAAAATCAAAAATGGAATAATTGCCGTATTACATTTGAGTTGACCAGGCGCAGCAACGCTACCTTCAGTTTATTTGTTGGCTGGGCTTATCCGAAATTTGTCAAGTTGACCCTAATCGCTTCAGACAATCCCAAACTTATGATTGAGGCGCCTAACCAAAAATCAGTAACAATTGATTGTGCGGGCAAAATTGACCTTAATGTCCCGACCAGTTTTGATGTTGAAATTAAAGATAACAAAGTCATATGCAAACTCAATAACGTTGAGATTGGTACTTATCAGGCCGTCGGACCGATTAGCGGCTCACTTGCTTTTGGCGGCAATTGGGGAACGAATTTTGAGATTCGAAATCTTAAGGTAGCGCCTGTTTCAGCAGAATGATTTAGCGTTGTTTAATATTGTATAATACATTTGATAAGGCATATTATGAGATATTTTTTTCTGGTTCTGTTAACATTTTTGTATACGCAAACAATAGTTGTCTCAGCTGAAAAAATATTGTTTGCCGATGATTTTTCAGGGACGATACCGGGAAAGAACTGGTCTGTCAGTGGCGGAAATATTTCCGTAGCGGGTAACGCGTTGTTGATCCGTTCAGACAAAAGCAATCCTGTTGTTTACCTTAAAGACCAAAACTGGCAAAAGTGTCGCATTACTTTTGTACTCATTGCGCACAGTAAATCTGCATTCAATTTGTATGTTGGCTGGAATTATCCGAGATATGTCAAGTTAACTTTTAATTCGTCAGATGCAGGCAAGCTGGCAGTTGGGTCGCTGGAACTCGGACAAAAAATTTTCAATTTTGATAAAAAGATTGATCTGAATGTTGCCACCGTGTTTGATATAAAAATTATCGGTAAAGAAATAATATGTAAAATCAATAACGTTGAAGCAGGGCGGTATCAAACGCAAGAATTAATAAGCGGCTCACTTGCATTCGGTGGGGCATGGGGGAGTAATTTAGAAATACGCAATTTAAAGGTTGAGGGTATGGCAATCCCTGAGCCGGAGGTCGTGGATAAATTTTCCCGTCCTGAAATAAAGAACGGAACGTTTTATGTTAATGGCCGTCCGACTTTTATGTTGGGTGTCAACGATGCGGCTAATTTCTGGGAGTTCGGCTCCTTTAATGCCCAACCACCATTTGAGCCAAACGATGTTTTTACCGATATCATGAGCCGCAAGACTGCAGAGAAAATGGGCTTTAATGCGGACCATGTCCCCACTTATGCAAGACAGGTGTGTGATGGTTTTCTTGATGAAATCGGGATTACTCCCAAACAGGCTGAGTTGTTACTTGGTAAAAGCTACAAACATCATTGGAGTCAGAGGGATCGTTTACGCGAGCGAATTTCCGGGCTTCCTTTGATTGTGGATTTCAGTTTCCTTCATCTGTTTACGATGGCAAATCTTCCGCAACGTATTAAAGAGGCTGGATACCCTGCGGAATTACGTCATGATGGTGGTTTCATGCCATATATCCCCGAACTTCCGATCGGAAAGAAAATCTATGATACTTATTTTAAAGCTGGTGCGAAATACTGGCTTGATTATGGAAAATCAAATCCATGGGTGTATGAACTTTTCAATGAAGTGCAGTGGTATAATTCCAAACATAAACTGAATAAAGAATTATTCGCGAGTTGGTTGCGTAAAAAATATGGAACTATTGCAGCACTTGGCAATAAATGGGAGCATGAAGCGCCGGAGAAATTTGAGGATGTTGTTAATCTCTCTCCCTGGAGCGGTAATGCCATGTGCGCGGACTGGATGATGTTCCTTGGCGATCGTTTTGTTGAAATTTTTAATGACGGTAAAGCGGCAATTGAGAGTGTTGATCCTCGCCGCAAAAATGTTTACTTTGATATTGAGATTTCTGTCTCTTCATTATGGTACGCTCAGAATGGCATAGACTATCATAAACTGATGAAATCTGCAGATATTTTTGGTACTGAAGGGGGGATGCCCTTTGGTGTATTCAGTGACAGTGGTAAAAGTTATCTTGATGATGTTATGAATAATTCGAAAATCAAGGTGATGTTTTACTGCGATCTGGCCAGAAGCTTTGCGGGTGACAAGCCTGTCCTCAATCAGGAATCTTATGTCCGGCGTACCTATGGAAAACTCGGCATTGTGCCAACGCATCGTTCTGATTTTCCAACTTCATTTTGGTTTGAAATATTTCATGGATATTCAGGAGCGTTTACTTATTGCTGGTGGCAGGGATATAAAAACAATAAGTGGAAAACACTTGAAGATGCCAGAAAGACTGCAAATGAAATTCCTCCAGCATTGCTAAACCCTTACGCATATCCATTTGAATCTTTAAAAGGTTTTAAAGATTTTAATTCCGAAATCTGGCGGCTCGCAGAAGTTGCATTGCCATACCCACGTGTTACACAGGAGATAGGTATACTGTATTCTCTGCCCACGGTCTGGAGGCAACCACACGCTGTTAGTGGAAGTCAAAAGTTTCCATATCAGCAGAACTGTTATAATTGGTACGATATCTTTCTTCGTCGCCAACTTCCAGTGTCGGTTATTACTGAGCAGGAGCTGATTGAAAAAGGCCATGGACGATTTAAAGTTATTGCCGTTCCTTATCCTTCACATGTTTTTACAGAAACGCCCGAAAAATTAAAGGAGTTCGCGGCTAAAGGAGGAATCGTTCTGATTGGTGCTGGGGCACTTCGTTTTGATCCTTTTGGGTATAGCCTTAAGAACTCAAAACTATCGGGACAAAATGTTTATACCATACCTGCAGGTGTTACAGTTACTGAGCAAGCTAAATTACTGAACAATGCTCTTGATGCTTCAGGATATAAAGCTCCTTTTAAGGTTACTGCGCAAGATTCAAAATTATTGTCGGAGCTTGAGTCCAGAGTAATCCGCCGCGATGGAATTGATCTGTATTTTATTTGTAACTGGAATGCCAAAAGTGCCGGGGTTGTCAATTTGCATGCGGCATTACTCTGCGGAGTTGATGATAAGCTGTACGTAACAGACATGGTTCGGATGGCACCAGTTCTTTCCCCTACCGGAAAACGTGAATGGAGCGCCGATGAGTTGAATGCGGGTATTCCGGTTGCTGTCCCTTCGCAGGAGAGGGTTCTGATTGCTGTTTCAGTAAAACCGCAAGAGTATTCAAATACCCCACCATGGACTTTCAAGAGTATTCGCGCTCATGCTGATCAGATAATTAAAGATCTTGAAAAAGCCAATAATGAATTTGATCAGCAACTGGCCGTTCTTGATAAGGCTGAAAATGAAAAATACGTTGTTGCCCGCAAGCCTTATCCGGTCATTAAAGAGAAATGTTTTGCTGTTGATATTTCAAAAGCGGCAACAATGGGTTTTCGTGACGAGAAGAAAGATGACCATAGAGGCGGCTGGACAGATCAGGGCGATATGGACTTTCGTGAATTTCCTACAGGAAATCATGTTTATGCGGGGGTTCCGTTTACTATTGTTGAACCTTCTAGGAATAATGGAAAGTCTTGTATTGTTTTAAATGGTGGCGGGATTAAATTTCTTTCCAGTGATAGCACGATAATCCCTGTTGGGCGAAAGGTAAAGAATCTGTATTTTCTGCACACTGCTGCTTGGGCTGGAGGAGAGGGCTCATTTTTTGATTATGTAATTGCATACTCTGACAGTACAACTGAAAAGTTTACTGTTAAGGGGAAAAAAGAATGCGCAGACTGGGTTGGTAACGAACCCATAGAGAATGGGGTAATTGCATGGGAAGGCAAAATCAATGGCATACCTATTGGCGCATACGCTGTCCGTTGGCAAAATCAAAAACCAGAAAAAGCTATCGCCTCAATTCAGGTTGCTAATCCATATGGCAAGGTAACGCCGATTGTGCTTGCAATCACCGGTGAGGAACAATAAATATTTAACGTTTATAATGGAGTTATAATAATGCCTGAGTTATCAGAATCTGATCTGTACAGACTGAAAGATATTTTTTCACCTAAGGTGGTTGCTGTCCCTCCGGGCAATCCGCACAGGTCATTGTGCCAGATGCCTGATGGTGAGATACGTTTTTATGGTTCATATGCCCTTCGTGATAAAAAGGTTCGCTGTTATATGAGTTCTGTGAACTATGGCCTTGATTGGCAAACTGTACTTGTTGAGAACCCAAATACATTAGGGCCGATGGTTAAAAGTCCTTATAGCGGAGATTGGCTGAGTGTTTTAAAAACAAATAACTTTAATGTTCAGACCTTTTCGGCAATTGATGAGCAACCTGAGGGCGTGTATTCAATAAGATCTAACGATGGTCCAGGATCCGATAATTTTACGCTGCACAAGATCTGTGATTTAGAAGTCCTTTTTATCCGACAGCCAATTCCTTTGCGTTGTTCTGAGCGTTGGCTATGTACGGGGCATTTATGGCATGATGGGGCATTATGTCCGATTGTGCTGCGCAGTGATGATGATGGGCGCTCGTGGCAATGGTCTATTCTTGAGACTGCACCGGCGCATAAAATATCCTATCCGCATAAAGGACTGCGTTGGCAGCAATATTCATGCGAACCAACAGTTATTGAGAAAAACGATGGAACATTGATGCTGATCTCCAGAACTTCGCAGGATTTTCATTATGTCTATTATTCGAGTGATCTTGGCGAAAACTGGACATCTCCCGTGGCATCGGATTTTTTTCATGCAACAACCACAATGCCGACCCTGTTGCGCATGAAAGATGGCAGGTTTGTTTTTTTCTGGTGCAATACCCAACCATTATGTGAAGTTGACCATAGAAAGCAAATAGGCGTTGATGAGGATGTTTGCAATGGTGTATGGGAAGATGTCTTTACTAACCGTGATGCTTGTCATGCGGCAATTTCTGATGATAACTGCCAGAGCTGGCATGGTTTTCGTGAAATTGGTCTTAATGATATTCGTGATCGTGCAGATTATCGAACTTATCTGAGTTCATCAACCAATGATAAAAGCGTGCACCAGTTTGAAGCGATTGAACTACCGCAAAACAAAATACTGCTAGTCTATGGACAGGCAGCCAGTTCGCGCCGAATGGTGATTTTTGATCCTGAATGGCTTTATGAAAAAGGTAACTACGAAGATTTTTCAAAAGGTTTTGAGCATTTATCCACGCATGTTTATGTGAAAAGTATCAGCGGTGGGGCAAAGCCGGGGCTGGTTGGTCATTGTGCCTGGAACCGCACTTATGGCGCTTTATTGGTTCCTGATCCACTGGGTACATATAAAGAAGTTTTGCATTTGGTTAATTCCACAGACCACCGTTTATTTAATTTTCTACAGGGGGTTACATGGAATTTTCCGGCTTGTCGTAAAGGACAGGCTTCAATAAAATTATATCTTCCCGGAGCAGGGCTTCGCGTAACTCTTACTGACCGCTGGTTTAATCCATGCGATGAATATGTCGGTGAACTTGCCCAATTCAGCACAATTATCACCAATAGCATACTAGATGGCAATACTGATTGGAGTGAGGCTGTTCTGGCGTGGAATCTTGATGAACTTACTGTTGACCTTATTATAAACGGAAAAGAGATAAAATCATATAAATTGACAAATAGCAGCGCCGCCGGTTTCAGTTATCTGCATTTACAGACCGCAAAAAATTCAGGTGACAATTTAGGCTGTTATATTCATAGTTTCTCGCAAAAATGTGAGTAAATAATGAACTGGCTGAACGCTTGACAATATTGCCTTTTCGTAAAATGCATAAAAAAACTTGACAGGAGTAGAATAGGGTAGTATAGTGATATTGATATATAGCTATTTTGCTGTGTAATTCGTTAACCCCTTCTACTTTGGAGTATTATATGAAAAAACTATTTATCGCCTTGTTTGTTTCCTTTCTTTCAATTCAGCTTGGGTTTGCTGTAGATGAGCCTGTTAAGGGGATTAAGACCGAAGAAAAGGTTTTTGCATTAACTTTCGATGACGGCCCGGATTGGGGTGCATTTAAAATGCTTGAAATTCTGAACAAGAATGATGCCAAGGCCACATTTTTTGTCAGGGGCGGTTATATCAAGGACAAGATGATCGGTGTTATGCGCAAGATCGTCAAGGCAGGCCATGAGATTGGCAATCACTCATTTTCGCACAAAGACATGACCAAGCTGTCTGCTGAGGATATGGCCAAGGAAATTATAAGCGCGCAGGAAGCTGTGAATAAGGCCGCAGATTTTACCCCGGTGCTTTTTCGTGCGCCAAGTTTGAAATATAGCCCAGAATTGATGGCTAAACTTACTGAACTTAAGATGACCCCGATCAACGCCAGTGTTTATCCGAATGACTGGAAGAAGGGAATCACATCAGAGGAAATTATTGAGACAATTAAGAAGACCGCAAAACCCGGTGGTATCGCTCTGATGCATAGCTGGTGTATACCGACCTTAAAGGCTTTGCCGGAAATCATTAAGTACTTCAAGGATAATGGCTACCGTCTGGTTACGGTTTCGGAATTGTTGGCTCTGCAGAACAAGTAGTATATTTAATGTAAATGCAAGTTAGTATTTTTATAAAAAAGCCAGCCTTATAAGGGCTGGCTTTTTTTATGCTTATAGACTTAAAGACGATTAATGGTGGGGCGGTTGTGACGTTCTCGGTTACACGGTTATTTGTCTGGATAATGGAAATGACGTAATTGACGAAGTAATGTCAAACGATTCTATTGTTGCGGCAATATTTGATTTGACCATTTCAGGCGGCATGGGCGGGCTTGATACCGTTAAGGAGATAAGGAAATACAATGCCACATTCCCCGTCTTTGTTGTAAGTGGTTATACTGATGACCCGGTACTGAAGAATCCTGAAGGGTACGGATTTACCTCCAGCATCCCAAAACCATTTTTATTACAGGAGTTATTTGAAATGCTTGAGGCGCATCTACAGGTAAGTACCCGTTGATTTCCGGTTTTTCCTTTATATGTTTTCAAACTTTAGCGGGACGATTTCTTTTACGATCTCTTTTTCAGGGGACTGTATTCTGGAAATTAATAATTTCAAAGAGTTCATGCCTAATGTTTTGGGATCAATCACCAGACGCGGTAGCTTGAGATGCTCAACACTGTCGCCGATATGCCCGACACTAACCCAGCCAATATCCCTGCCTGCTTTTATTCCAAGATTCATCAATCCGTCATATAACCCCCTGGCAAGTATATCATTACGGATAAATATCCCGTCCACATTCAGCTCTGCAATCTTGCCCGCCAGGTCATAAGCCTCGCGCATATCGGGCTGCGAACATCTTTGCACCAGTTGTTCCTGATAATTTATCCCGTTTTCTTCAAGCAGTCGCATATAAGTCTGTTGCGCCTGAAGACTCCACTGATATGCCGGTGAATCGATAAAGGCAATACGGCGGCACTGTTTTTGCAGTAAATAATTGATTCCTCTACTGGTATAGGCTGCAGGATCAGTAGTAACCTGATCCACGCCTTTTTCTTCTTCATCAGCTTGGGCAAGTTGGCCGATCATGACCTGCGGCAGACTGAGATTAATGACCTTCTTAAGGATCAAGGGGGTAATGCCGCCAGCCAAAATAATTCCATTTAACCCCTGTAAAATTGTCCCGGTTGTCAGGTAATCCTGTATCTCGCTGAAAGATTCTATAATATGAAAGAGCATTTGTGACTTGTTCTTCCTGAGTTCTTGCTGGATTGATGACATTATTGTGCCGTGATATGGCCCTAACTCCGCAGTGTGCCTCTCTACTAGTAAGTATGCGATTTTTAGCGAAGAAAGCGGTTCCTGCACAGCCCGGGCCTTGTTGATAAAAGTTCCCCGCGGCCCGACCTTGACTATCAGACCTTCATTATGTAACTCGTTTAAAGCTTTTCTCAGTGTAATACGATTCACCCCGTAAGACTCAGCCAAACTGCGCTCGGAAGGCATACGGTTGGTAGGGTATGCGTTATTGAGAATTTTATTTCTGATGCTGTCTGCGATTTCTTGGTAGATTGCTTTTATCATTTTATCGTCCCTGTGTATGGTATATATACCATAACAATCAAGTTAATGCAAGAAATTTGGAAAATTTCCACTTTTTTCTTGCTTAGTGTATATTTAGATGATATACCAAAGTATACCAAGATTGTGCTGTATTTGATTTTTGGTATTATTAAAAATTCTTGTTATCTGCTATTATATTTGAGGTAACTTGGTTGTCGGAGAGAGCAGGATGGATGTTATAAAAACTAAAAGCCTGACCAGGACTGTGATAAATAATTTAAAAGCCAAGGGGTTTACGCTTATTGAGATGTTGGTTGTCATCGCCATTATTGCAATTCTGGCGAGCATGACTACGCCATCACTGGTTAAAGCGATTAACACTGCAAGGGCGATAAACTGTGCGTCAAAAATGCGCCAGATAGGCGTCGCCTCTTATACTTACACTAATGACTATAATAATTTCCTGCCACATGCAAAAGCGTTGTCTCCCTATTATTTCGGGCATGTTCTTGGTCCTTACATGGGGTATGACGGCAGTGGTCGGCTTTTTACCCTGCCATCGGACGTTTTAGCCTGTAGTACAGATAACTATGACTTTGCTCAAACATTACAGAATAAGCCGATCATCTCTACTTATCTCGGAACCAGAGCTGACGGAGTGAAAAAAGATACTGATGTTCCGTCTGGCCCTTATGGCGGGTGGCAGTATTCTGATGAATCTGCACAACTTAAAAAGCTCAATAGAGTGACGGATAATTCAGTGATTATGATTGAGACGTATGCCAGCCGGGAATACGATGGCGGGGTTTTTCCGCATGGCTATAATACACCAAGCTATGCCAATCTTGCACTTTATGAAGGTTACGAGTATTCTCACTGGGGGGCGGCATACTGGCATAACGGTGCTTCTAATTTTCTCTGGAAGGACGGGCATGTTTCAAGCCTGAACCGGGGAACCCAGTTTGACGGCAACTGGAAACTCAAGTAATTATTTTCACATTTGATAATTGTTCACACGCTAACGTATTAATTAATATGCTATGACCCGGCCAGATCGATAGCAGGGGGCGGCTGTAAGTAAATTTAGGTTTTATTTGGTATGGATTTTGTTAATTATATGGAGTTGAATATGTTAAACACCTGCAGCGGAAAATCATTTTTAATTTCTTTATTCTCCGGTTTTCTGGTTGTGGCCGGCAGTAGTGCCTTTGCCGATGAGACAAAACTGATTACTCCGGCAGCACCCTTTGTCGAGAAGGCCAGTACTGATAATGCGACTGTCGCAGTTGGAAAACCTACGCTTGATAAAAGCGGTATTACTCTTGGTAACACACAACTGCACTGGAATGTATCAACCCCGCTTGAGATTATTCTCAACAGTCAGGTCTGTGCAAAGTTGACTTGCCGCGTTGAAACAAAGTCAAAAAAATGGCAGGTGATTATGCCGGAACAACGATTAAACAATGATAATGGCGCAACGTTCACCAGCAACTTCTTTCTTAATGAAGCTGGTGATAAAGGCAGTTTTGAGCGTAAAGTGGAGTTGCTTGAGGATGGAAAAATCAGGATTAACTACTCATGGAAATGCCCTGAAGACAAGAAAGCTGATTTCAAAAAAATGTATTTCAGAATATTCATACCTAAAAGCGCAGCGCTTGGCAGTCATTTCCTGATTGACGGTAACACCTTTGATTTCTCAAATCCTAACAGTCCGGATACTCTGAATGGCAAAAGAAAAAATGTAATAAATCCCAAAGAATTTGCATTCGTTAATAAGTCACACAAAAGCTATAACCTGACTTTACCTAAAGGCCAGAAATTTTATATTTTTGTACGAAAGGATGATGTCCTTGTCAAGTCAGATTTCACTGCACCTGATTTTTCCTTTAGTATCGTACTTGATTTTGCCGGTGCGCTGGCAAAGGTCGATGGACATGGTGACAGCATCGTCGCAGGAATAAATTTTACCGAATGCAACGATATGGAAGTTCCGGTATTTAACGGTTCTCCTAACATGCTGCTCAACCCATCTTTTGAGTCTGGCACCCGTTATTTCATGCCGAGTAATTTACGGTATGTCGATATTGCAAAAAATCTTGAAAGTGACGCAAGATCGGGCAAGAACTCATATCGGATTTCAGACAAAGCGTCAAGCCTTAATTCTATGACCATTCCGATTATGGCAGGGGAAGATTATACCTTAAGCGTTTACGTCAAGGCTAAAAAGAAGAGTTTCATTTATCTGGGTGCCCGTTCGTATGACATGATTTATAAAAGTAATCGATTTGTCGTTGAACCTGGAGACTGGAAACGCATTTTCTGGACCTTTAAACTGCCAACACAGGCAGTAAAGCTTTATATTGGTGGAGAATTTGAAGAGGGGGTGCTCATTGATGATCTGCAACTTGAACTTGGTTCAAAGGCAACAGAATATTCTGGCAACTCATTGGCTGTTGAGCTTAAAGTCAATAAAGACAGCAATCCGGTTATTACTCCGGATAAAAAAACGGAGGCTTCACTTGAAGTCTTCGGCCCTCCCGGAACAACCGGAAAGATTATGCTAAACCTGTCTGATATTTTCAGGCGTAAACTATTTAGTGGTAATTTCAATTTCACGACAGAAGAAAACGGCCGCTGTATAATCAATCTGCCTTTTGATGGTAAGATCCCTCTTGGTGTATCTGTTTTAAAAGCAGAAGTAAAACCTGACCACCTTCCTCCCTACACTGATTTTTTCAGGATTAACAGGATTAATTTCACCGGCAATAAGCATAAACTCAGTAACCTCCCTGCAACCAGCCGTCTTACCCGCGGGTTAAAGGATTATCCTGAAAGTGAACTGGACTTTATGCAAAAAATTGGCATAGGTAAAAGCCGCAAGTATATTGAACCCGGTTTGACTGCCGCTGATGTAAAACGTCTTGAGGATAAAGGAATAGAACTGGTTAATGTTGAGATAATAACAGAGAAACGCCGCCGTAAAGATGGCAAGATTTATTCAACGACATTTCTTGGTTGGGAAGAATATCCTGGGATATTTGAAATTTAAACAGTTGACGCGCAGGTTGAGAAAAAAATTTATGACATGGCTTACGCGGCTGCAAAAAAATATCCATTTATTAAAAACTGGATCGGCCCTAACGAACCTGAATGCCGTTTTGAAGTATTGCAAAAAAACAAACCTGAAGAGTATGCAAAAATACTTCTCGCGCTATATAAAGGAATTAAAGATGGAAATCCAACTGCCACAGTCTACCCGCTTGGTGGACAATCCAATATGTCCCCTACACGCGGCATAAGAAACTCCGGTCATATACTGGAAGCTTGCAGGAAGTTTGCACCTGATGTGACCTTTGATGGAAACGTAATACATACTTATCGTCCTTTCCCCGAGAGCCCCGATACTGATAAGGATACAGAATTTTTTATTGATGTTCTCAAGAAAATAGGCTACGGCGAGAACACACCTATTGACTGGAATGAGGGTGGGTACTTTTATCCGTTAACCGTTCCGCAGTGGATGGGAATTGCTCCGTGGCAGAATACTACAACCAAGGACAAGTACTCTTATATGATCCTGCCTACATATGATATGGGATGGGCAGAGCGGGTTGGTACTGCAATGCTACTGAGATACTGGCTGGTTGCGGCTAAATATAGTGACAGAATTAAGAGCGCTACAACCTGGACGCCGCTTCTCATTGATAACCGGACACCTTTTTCGCGGGTGGCTATGCAGACAGCATTTCTGGATATACTTGGTGACAGTAATTTTGTCAAGGATGTTCGTTTCACGCTGGGGCAACGTGCCTATGTTTTTGAGGATGATAACGGACGGGCGGTTGCTGCTGTCTGGTACTTCAAGGAGAGTTTTGACCGGGGCAAGGAAAACACGCCTACAATGTCTGTTGATCTTTCCGGCATAGATGCAGAAATAATTGACATGATGGGGAATGTCTGCACTGTCGATAAACAGGGGGATAATTACCGTTTACCTCTTTCAAATTTCCCGTTCTACATACGGACTGCAAAAGGTCAAACTGAAAAATTATGTAAAGCACTCAAGCTGGCAATGATAAATAATACAAACTCCTTGCCGGTAGTAATTACAGGCAAGCCTGTTTCAAGGTCAAAAATAGATATAAACATTATTAATGCCTTAACCAGACAGATAAATGCTGATGTTAATATTGACGGGATTAACAATAAAATAAAATTGCCATCTATGGGAGAAGAGAAGATTTCCTATACACTCAAAAATGAAATAGCTTTTGATGAAATCAAAAAAATTTCCCTGCCGATAGATTATATCGAGGAGGGATCGAAATTTCATATACCGTCTAGAGTGGATATGAATGTTTTTGCTGTTACTTATGTTGAGGAAGGCGCAATTGTCGCCGATGCTTCTATAAATGACTGGGAGAAGATTCCTGCGATTAAAATTACTAACCAAAAAGTAAGAGGGTGGGCTGCTTCAAAGGGTTATAAGCTTGCTGGCGGTGACAATTTCAGTGTTTCATATAAAATCGCCTGGAATGAGAAAGCAATGTTTTTTCTGGTTATAGTCGATGATAATGAGTTTGTCGCAGAGCACAAGGGAAGTGAAAATAATCCTTCATTATGGTATAATAACGATGTCGTCCAGTTGTATTTTGATTCTTTCAATGATGGGAGGGCGAAATTTCATCGTGGTATCAGTGGTAATGATGAAAATGACTTCAGTTATGAATTTCTGCCGACTTCTGACAAAACAGCCTTGTTGTACCGACGTATGGCTCCGGATGCACAACTTACCGGTGGTGTATATGAAGGATTGAAGGATAATGTAGTTGAGAAGAGGGCGCAGGTTGCTTTTAATTATTCCGGTGGTAAGTTGATTTACGAAGTTAAAATTCCTTTAGCATGTTTACAGCCGATAAACCTTGAAGAAGGATCTACTGTTGGTTTTGCGATGACAGTTCTTGATCGGGATAAGTCAATGGATCGTGCTTTCCAGGATCTGAGCAATACACCTATAGGGACTTACCCGTATCTGCACCCGGAAGTATATCCAACCATGCTGCTTAGCAAATGATTTCATAATTGGGTTCGAACATACGAGCAACTGTCTAAGCGTTGTATATTGTCTGCAAAATTTCAACAAGATAAATGCTTTTATCATGCACATACGTTATATTGCGGATCTGATTTTAGCTATAATCGTAACCAAAAAATTATTGCTTTCCGGCAATCAGCTCAAAAAATGGAGTTGAGCCATCAGGTAATGCTGAAGTATAAATATCAACATGTATTTTCCCGTTTGCACATAAAACACCATGAGGTTTTCTTATTGTTCCATCACTTGCTAAAAGATATATTTTAAATACTGTATCTGTATTATAAGACTTGTGAGTAAGTTTAGCACAACGCATTAACACAGACCATGTTTTAAGCTTGTTTAATGTCACGTAATCTTCAGATAACTCCATGTCAGTATTGACGATCTCTGTGGAAAATATTAAAACCATTTTTTTGCTGGAAGACAAATTTCTACCATCCATTGAAGATACGCCGATAGTTGCGTCGACATTTGAATTGAAAAATTCCATGTCTCCCACGTTACATCTGGTATTAGCTTTTAAACAGACATATTCAGACTTTGGCGTATTAAGTTTGAGCTGTTTATCCTTAGAGCCTCTAACAAAATGAATTTTCTAATCTTCGCCAGCAGATTAAGGCGCAGGCAGCGGTCAGAAATGCTTCGTGATTTTCGGCAAGTTTTTCACAGCGAGTTTTGCGCCGGTCTATCGGGTTCGGCCCAATTTTTTTCCGCCATGCACCGCTCTTACAGAAGCGCTGTCGACTACTGCATAGGATAAATTGAGCAAATTGTTTTTACGCATTTTGACAAGCAAGGTTTCGTGGATTTTCTTCCATAATTTTTTTTGCAAATGCATTTAAGTTGAATGGTTCTAGTTTGTTATTTTCATTGATATCTAGGATAACATCAAGCTTTTTCAAGCTATTGATATAGCGTTTTGTTTATACGTTGGGAATGCTATGCTAAATCCAGTAAGCAATGCAATCTTTGAGTATTCCTCGTCAACATTGCTGAATCTTGTTGGGACTGTGTGATAATTATGGATACAAACGTCTTTGAAGACTATGGTGGGTTTTGATAATTCACATCTCTTTCTGAAAGTGCCAATCCTACGATAATCCATATGGAACTTTTCGTTGTTGTTAAAACAATACGGCCAATATCTTTTACATCTTCATTAATCAGAAATTTTGATAAGTACAAGCCAACTTCCGATGATCCATTTTTTTTAGTAAAAAAACTTTGGCGTTTTCAGCATCTGCCGGATTCCACCAGTCTCGAATATCGATACCTGTCTTAATTTCATTTCATATTTCCATCATCATAATTAACATCTATATTTGCTGCAACTAGGTATCAAATGACACAACATAGAAATTGTGGCTATTTCAATTGTTTGGTGTGACTTTAGAATTGATTTGGCTGAGACGAATAAACAAAAAAATAAGACAAATAGATATTTTTATTACTAAATGGTGTTGTAGATTATACCCGTTGATTATTTAATGGTAGGGTATATAGAATGATTGAATTATCGAAAGCGTCGAAAAACAGTGGCTTTAGAATGAATGGCTATTGGGTTTGGTGCAGTTCTGTGATACGTGCAGAAGATGGTTTATACCATATGTTTGCTTCACGTTGGCCAAGGCATTATCCATTTCATCCCGGTTGGTTGTTGAATTCAGAAGTTGTTCGGGCTGTATCTTCATCCCCCGAAGGGCCATACACTTTTTCAGAAGTTGTGCTACCCTCTCGTGGGGCAGAGTTCTGGGATGGTTGTATGACTCATAACCCCATGATTACAAAACATAATGATAAATATATTTTGTTTTATACTGGTTCGCGCCATCCCTTCAAACCTCTTGAAATTAATGAAAAATCAAGCAATGATGATCCTCGAACAATTGTTGCCAGATCTAATAAAAGAACAGGAATCGCTGTCGCCGATTCAATTTATGGCCCCTGGACCAGATTCAATGAGCCGGTATTGGCGACAGCACCTAAAACATTTTACAGTTTCTTAACTTCAAATGCCTGTCCTGTACCTCTTCCTGATGGTTCATTGGATGTTTTTTTTAAATCACGCCGTTATATTGATTACAAACATAGTGATATGATGATAGGCGTTGCAACTGCTCGATCATGGGAAGGTCCATACTCTGTTTCTGTCGATAAACCATTGTTTGGCCCGGGAAATCTTGGCGAGATAGAAGACCCTTTTGTCTGGCTCGATGGTACAGGTGAGTACAATATGGTTGCTAAAGACATGACAGGAGATATGTGCGGAGAAAAATTTGGTGGGGTTTACGCGTGTTCGGATAATGGCATTGACTGGAACCTTGGAGATAAGCCCAAGGCGTACTCTCGTACAGTTGTTTGGGATAACAACGACTCTACCGAGTTTGCTTTATTGGAAAGACCATTTGTATTAATTGAAAACAACATCCCGATTACTTTTTTTGCTGCAGTGGCGAATAAATACCCATATACAGATGAAAATGCCAATACATGGAATATCGCCATCCCAATTATGTCTCAAAAAAAATCTAATTAGATGGCATAACATGTCTATATTCGCTTCTGCAACTCATTACGAGCAACCATGCCCTGAATATTGAAAAACTGTAAGGCTGAAAATATTATGTCTGAAGTAAAGCTAAGAGTTAAACACGAAATTAAAGAAGCACCTTGCGTATAAGTAGTTCAGATGTTTTTAACAGAGCATTTCTCTTTACGCTCCAACAGTAATGGGGCGATGATTTTTTGTATCGGCTCTTTATTCCCTTTCGACCAGGCCACGATAAACTCTGCTAAGGACAACCCAAGAGCCTCGGCTGGAAATTTAACCGATACTAAGGGTGGAATCATATTTTCTGCATAATATTGGTCATCAAAACCAATAACGCTAATGTCATCAGGAATTTTATAGCCTAGTATATCCAGTGCCATATATACATGTATCGCCAGCATATCATGAAGTGCCATAATAGCGCTGATCTCTGGACATTCATGAAATGTTTTTTTCAGCCATTTACAACATGAATCTGTCACGTCTAGCATTTCTTTTGAACTTAAAATATGTTTTTTAATATTTGCACTATTTTGAGAACAAACATCCTCAATTCCCCTAAAGCGCTGTCTAAAGTCACTTCCTTCATTGAAACCAACAGACCCTATACAAGCCATGTCCTTATGTCCTGAATTAATTAGTGTTTGTGCCATGATTTTACCGCCAAGATAATTATCTGCTGAAATATAGTTGTATGAATCATCAACGATATTTAATAACACCAGGCATTCTACATTGTCTTTGAACTCATTCAATGCTTCCAAACCGTCTGGCATATGGATAATAACGATATTAGGGATTTGGCCGTTAGTATTGTATGAGTGGCCCTGCTGGTGAAACATGATAGACAGATTAATATCTTTTGGCAGATTTTCTTTACAGGAGGTAAATATCGTTTGAATTAAAGTATTTCTTGCCTGATCGGCCGGAAAACAAAATATCGCGTCAGTTGTTTGAACAGACTCAGAAAGCACAGATATTTTAGATATAGCGTCTTCACAGACAAATGCACCAACCTGGGGACGGCGATAAATAATTCCGCAATTCTCAAGTTCATCAAGTGATTTTCTTGCTGTAGTTCGGCTTATATTATAAGTCTGACAAAATATCCTTTCACTGGGCAGTTTAGTACCAATTGGATAACGCCCGACAGTTATTTCGTATAATAATTTATCTTTAAATAATGATGCTTTATCGTTAATAACCGACATTCCCATCCTTTCCATTAATTACAACCTATTACAATAATATACTTTAAATTTTAAAAAACAGCAAAAAAATATTTGCATAACGCCAATCAACTGGTATTCTGAAGATACCAGTTGATTGGCGGCACGTAATGGTTTTTTAGGAAATTTTAATGAATAAGCTACTATATTGTGAATTAGCGGCAAGTTTGCCGGGGTTATCCATTTTTACACAAACCCCACAATTATCCTGGCGACTAAGTGATTTTAATAAAATTAAAATTCAAGGAGCCTATAGGGTTATTGTTGCTTCGTCATTGCGCGGGCTCGATTTAAATGAAGGTGATTTATGGGATAGTGGAAAAGTGATTTCAGCCGATACCCTTCATATTGAATACGAAGGTAGTACTTTTTGTGATAATGAACAGCTATTCTGGAGCGTTTGTCTTTGGGATAAAGAAAGTGGTTGTGAGGAATGGTCTGGTATCGGATATTTTACCTACCGCAACTGCATTGAGATGCAAAATTTTACCTGTGGAAGAAACAGGTTGGTGTTAAGCCGGGTAAAGCCTGAACTGGTAAGGAAAAATGTACATGGTCGTTATTTTATTCAATTCGCAAAAGCTGGATTTGCTGCACTGGAAATTACAATTGAAAGTAAATATGAGCAGGGGCATGTAGATATTCATTTTGGTGAAAAATTGACCGATGGGGGTGAGGTAGACAAGAATCCTCTTGGTTGTATTCGTTATCGAAAGGTTAATCTTGAACTGAAGAAGGGGTTGCACAAATATTTGGTTGAGGTTCCACTTATTGATGGATCGCCTAATATGCAGTCAGCTTCCATAAAACTTCCGGAGGATTTTCCACAGGTTACGCCATATCGATATTGCGAGATTGGATGTGCTAATAAACATATTGAAATAAAATCAGCAACCATGCTTATGCTTCATTATCCATTTGATAATAATTCTTCTGAATTTTCTTCGTCAGATAACTTGCTGAATTCAATTTGGGACTTATGTAAAAATACAATAAAAGGGACGAGTTTCTGTGGAATTTATGTTGATGGTGACCGCGAGAGAATCCCGTATGAATCTGATGTTTATATCAATCAGTTAAGCCATTATGCAACCGATAGCGAGTATTCGCTTGCCAGATTTAGTCATGAATATATGCTGACGCATCCGACATGGCCCACCGAATGGATTATGCATTCATTGTTAATCGCATGGGCTGATTTCATGTACACAGGAGACAGCAGCTCCTTGAATAAAAATTATTCTTGCCTGAAGTTCCGCACGCTTGTTGAACTGGAGAGAAGTGATGGGCTTATCAGCACAGTAGATGGTAAGGTAACTGATGAACTATTAAAAAGATTGCGGCTGAATGAACCAATGCGGGATATTGTCGACTGGCCTCCGGCTGAATTTACAAAAGGGAGCTATGGCGAGCGTGACGGTTATGTAATGACCGAATATAATACTGTAGTAAATGCTTTTCATTATCAGGCGTTAATGCTTATAGGGGATATTGCAGAAGTAATTGGAGAAACGTCGGATGCCGCTTCTTATAAAGCTAAAGCCAAGCAGTTATATGTGACATTTAATGAAGTGTTTTTTGACCATGAACGCAAAATATACCATGATGGCATAGGTACAGATCACGCCTCACTTCATGCAAATATATTTGCACTGGTATTTGATTTGGTGCCTGAGAAAAATGTCGGTAGTGTCGTGAAATATATACTCTCCAAAGGAATGGCGTGCAGCGTATACGGCGCACAGTATTTGCTTGAAGCGTTGTATAAAAATGGCAAACATAATGAGGCATTAGCGCTAATTACCGCCAGGAATGACCGTAGTTGGTGGAATATGCTTCAAACAGAAACAACTATGACCTGGGAAGCATGGGACTGGAAGTATAAAATTAATCTCGACTGGAATCATGCGTGGGGAACTGCACCGGCAAATATTATTATGCGTTATTTAATGGGAATTCGTCCTCTTGAACCGGGATTTTCGAAAGTATTGATACAGCCGTGCCCAGGGGGATTAACTTTTTTTAACGGCATTTGTCCTACGATAAGGGGGGGGATAATATTAAGTTATAATACAACGCCCGAATTAACGCTTAATTTTAGTATACCCAAAGGAATGAGCGCAGAAGTTGATTTGTCATTTGTCATCAGTAATAAGATAAAAAACATTGAATTAAATAGTCGCAGGTTGGATAATGTGAATAATCCAATTCATATTGATTCTGGGGATTGGCATATTTGTATTAATGAGTTAGCTGTTTGCTCAAATGAATTTGTCGTGGAATCCGTTTGAATAGTTTAATATTGATAAAAATTGTTCTTCTTTTGTTTTATCTATTTAAGGGGAAGATGGGAGGCGTAATGAAATACTTCATGAAAAAAAATATTATGAAATTTACGCTGATTGAAATGTTGGTCGTTGTTGCGATTATCGGGATCCTTGCTTCAATTATGATGCCTTCATTGCAGAACGCTCTAGGCACAGCCAGGACACTTTCCTGTGCCAACAATCTTAAACAAATAAAAATTTCCCTTGTTCAATACGAAAACGACTATAACGGATATGTCTGTGCGGCCCGCAGCATGGATCCTGATGGCATTACGACTTACAGATATTGGAATGATTTGATGATTTGTAAAGGTTATATTCCTTCTGTTAATCTTTACGTTTGTCCTGCATCTGTAGAATTTGATGCTGTCGGCGCTTTTACCAGGAGCACAATACTTTCAGCTGGTCATACTGCGTGGGCTAGATGCGGATATGGCATGAATCGTATGGTCGGAGATCAGTCATCCGGTGATGTAAATATTAAAAGGATAAAAAAGAATACAATGGTTCGCAGGCCATCAAAGTTTATCCAATTAGGAGATGCGGCCTATAAAGATAATGATGTTTACAGGCCGTATGTTCTGATGTACCCCATGGCTTCACAGGAAGCGTATGCGTATCCATGGCATAACACCATTTGCAACATCCTCTATTTTGACGGACATGTAAGCGGTGAATTTGGCATTGATCAGAATGATCTTTACAGTACCGCTGGCCCTTTAACCAGTTTTAATACTGTTACATTGTTGCCTGCAGATAGTCCCTGGATGTACTGATATTTAAATATATTGGTTGATTTTAAAAATTAATTTTATATGGCTTTTAAAGAGGAGTGTAAGGTGAAAGCAATTATTACTATTTTTTTTATGAGTATCATAATTTCCAGCAGCAATGCTGAAGAACTTTTCTCAAATACAACTAAAATAACACAAGCAATGCACACAGATGATCTTCAAGTGATAAATGAAAATAATCAGGAAGTGTCGATAAAAACAGAAAAAGATAGAAGTTTGATTGCAAATATTAAGGTAAGCACAGACGACGGGGCACTAGTTGTCGATACTACTGAAGCATTTGCTAAAGGTGCGAAAAATGTTCCCTGTTACTTTAAAACAAAAATAAGTAATGGCAATATCTCTACCGGAGACAAAGAGTTATCGCTTACTGTTATTGGTTCGAAAAATCAAAAGATACAACTTCTGATTTCGGGAATGACTGCGGACAAGAAACATTACTGGAAACGGACAAACCGAATACTTAACGGAGAGAAGCAGGTTTTAACGTTTAGTGTTACTATCGACCAGGAGTTAATTTCTCTTCAAGGGAGAGTTGATCTCGCATCTTCAGGAATTTTTAAAATATACGACGTAAGTTTCAGCTCAAAAAAAAAATAAATGAATCCTCCCGTATAATCGTTGCAGGTAAAGAAGTGGAGGGCGTGGATGCGGATTACTACGGTATTTCTGGCTTGCAAAAAGCAGTTCGCAGTCTCCCTGAAAATTCTGATAAAAAATATGAGATACATCTGATTGGCAGCTTTATTGCAAGACCTGAGGACTTTATCCCTTATGATTTTGATAATCAATCTATACTCATCCCAACCAGAGAATATCTTACAATAACTGGTGATGGAGTAGACAAGAGTAAAATCATTTGTGAACTACCAGACAATTTAGATGTCAATTATCGAAGTCTGAATATGATGGTGTGTAAAAAATCACTAACGATAAAGAATATTTCATTAGTGGCAAAGAACATAAGATACCCTTTGCATATTTATGGCGGTACTGCTAGGGATCAAACTTTTCTTATTGAAAATTGTGAAATAATTCATCATGGTAATACAGGTAAAGCATTAAAAGAATGGCCTTATCCAAGACCCTTTGGTGTTGGGATGTCTAGTGGGATGAAGTTTTTTGTAAAGCATAGCTTTCTATATAGTGAGATGTGTCCACCAATTTATCATGGAAGTAACTGCCATTTTAATAAACCAGCGTATTTTGAATATGAGAATACGAGATTCGAAACAGGCAAAGACGGTGCTGTTCTATTATATGCACAAGGGTCTAACACTATAAATACAGTATCGCTTAAAAATATTGATTTAAGTGGAACTATAGAAGTTGTGGAGGGGTTCTGGACTATCAGGAAAATGAATGAACAATTTGCGGATCACAATGAATTTGATTTGCAAATGTCAGAAACCCCTCCACAGCCTTACAAGTATAATAGTCGCGGACGCGCCTTAAAAATAATCAGCAATTCCCAAACAGAAAAATCTACAGTTCGAGTTGATACAACGTGCGCTGCTTTCCCATTAATAATAGGTTTAAAAAATTCAGTAACCAGAAAGTGTTCAAGCCCTAATTGGAAATGGGACAATGGTTATTTCTACAGGGATGGTGGCGGTGGGCTTAATGGCTTTGCCTGTGGGATTGTATCAGTACAAGAAGAATTGAGAAAAGTTAATAAATTTTCGGATGATATTTCTCTTGGAAGTCGCCTGGGAGATTGCAGTCAAAAGAATAAAACATTAAATATTATTGTTGATGATAAACCTATTAGTATCATATTCGACAAAGACTATACAACAGAAAATAATAAACAAATTCTGGCAGAAATGAATGAACAGCTCAAGTCCTTCGCTTTAGTAACATTGTGTGACCCAGGTATTGAATATTATCCTTCATTTGAAGGCGTTATTAAAGCTACATATACGGGGACGGCTTTTGTGCAATCCGGTATGGGAGTAATTCTTACCAGTGGTAATTTTTTTAGGAAAGCATTATCATCAGACAACCATATAGATGGAATTTGTTTGGATGATGGAAAGTTTAATGATATATGCAGAATCATGACCAAGGGTAAAATATGGGGGAAAATAACGAATAATAGGTTTTGCACTAATGAAATCGAAAACAGTAATCATAAAATTGGAGCCACATTAGGGATATCTAAAACTAACCCGGGTGTTTTTTCTGATAACACAAAACCAGCTGTGCTAAAAGCGACTAATAATAACATACTCGAAATTATTCTGAAAAATGAGAGGTGAATCAGCATAAATATTTCAGGACAAAATCATTTAAGCAAAAAATTATAAAGGAAAAACATGAAATTCTTCATTACTACGTTGGTTGTAATACTTGGTGTTCTTTTGCAAATTGGCAGAGCTGAGGAGCTTGTTTATACACTGGATCTGAAAAATGAATATATCAAAAATCAAATTGATAATTGTCCTTATGCCAAAATAACCAAAGATTTTGAAGGTACAGATGTATTAACGATAAATGTTCCAGAAAAAGCCTTTACAAAGGATGGCAACAATTTAGTTGCTATCCCAATTGATCTTAATCAACTTGGAGTTCTTGGAAAGTTTATTATCGGTGAGGGGGATATATCTTATAATAATGTTTCTAAACCCAAAATGAACTATAATGGTGTTAAGTGTATGTTGGTTTACCGAAATATTGATAAAAATATTTATGGTGATTTTTACAGACCAAAACTTGGGCCAACGATACGATATGGTTCTGTCTCATGGACGCATTATAAGAATGCTTTGCGTATTACTGCTAACGCGAAGAATGCAACTCTTAATTTGGGTTTACAGGATTCATTCGGTTCAGTGTCATTTCGAAATATCCGTTTGTTCTGTGGCGATAGTTTACCAAAATCAACACTTGAACTGAAAGAGATACCACAAGCAAAGTACACTTATAAGCGCAAACCCATGCGTGGTGTAATGTCACCTTCTCCGATTAATTTTAAAGAAAAGGATTTTGCCGACCTTCAGCAGTGGGGTGTGAATTTAGTACGTTGGCAGATGACCCCTGCGCCTTATAGTATCGGGCAGAGGCGATACACTTTTGAGCAATGGCGTGAAAAAATTGAAGCGCGTATAGACCAATTGCAGAATGTACTTGATACAGCACAAAAATATGGCATTAAGATTGTTATTGATCTCCATACTGGTGGAGGATTGGAAATTTTAGGTTGGCCTCAAGGTCAAAAATATTTTATAGAATTTTGGACAAAGGTTGTGAAGAGGTATAAAGGTCATCCGGCAATCTACGGATATGACCTCATGAATGAACCACACTCTCGCAATATAAGGCCTGGCTATCCAAGCTGGAATGAACTAGCAGATCGTGCCATCAAAGCAATACGGGAAATAGACCCTGTATCTCCAATTATTGTTGAAGCAGATCACATGGCCTCCTCGTCAATGCTTGAATACCTGCCAATCTTTCCTTATCCGAATATAATTTATAGTATTCATACGTATAATCCCGGATCAATTACGCATCAACTTAATCGTAATGACAAAAATTTTGCTGGATATCCTGATGCACACTGGAATAAACAAACGGCGATTCGTGATTATCTGGAACCTGTACGAAAATTTCAATTAAAAACTGGCGCAAGAATTTATGTTGGCGAGTTTGGTTGTGTTCGTTGGGCCCCTGGAGCCGACCAATATATCAAAGATAGCATTGATTACTTTGAAGAATGTGGATGGGACTGGACTTACCATGCTTTTCGCGAATGGGATGGCTGGAGTGCTGAACATAGTGATGATCCAAAAGTTTCTGAACCCGTTCCGACAACCAAACGTAAACAAGTTCTTCTTGAGGCATTCAAAAAAAATATGACCGAATAGAACTGGATGTTTCAAATCTGTGTTTCCTTACAATGTTAATGTAATGAAGAACGCAATACCGCTCAGATAAAATACGGCGTATATAAATAAGCTGTATTATATGTCGTTCCATGTCTTATGTACCTCGGCAGACTATCGCGTAATAAAAAGTCCTCCCGCAGCAAAGCTGCCGGAGGACTTTTGTTTAATCAGGTCTGTTTCGTTGTCTGTTCTTAAAGACACACGGAATTTATTTGCTCTGTTGCGCCAGCTTTTTTGCGACCTTAACTGCCTCGACTGCATCCGCGGCATAACCGTCCGCTCCGATTTCATCTGCGTAGTTCTGGTCAACAACCGCCCCGCCGACCATAAACCTGAGATCATTCATGCCCCTGTTTTTTGCTTCAGCGATTACTGTTTTCATTTCGCCCATAGTCGTGGTCATCAGGGCTGAAAGCCCGATAATTTTTGTGTCATTTTCTGCGGCGGCCTGAAGAATTGTCTCTGCGGCGACATCCTTACCAAGATCAATCACCTCAAAGCCGTAGTTCTTGAGCATCAGGCATACAATATTTTTGCCGATATCATGGATGTCGCCCTTGACAGTTGCCATGATGATTTTTCCTGAGCTTTGCTTGGCGTCCTTCTCAAGATATTTCTCAAGCGCCTTAAAGCCCGCGCTCATCGTCTCTGCGCTCATCATCAGCTGTGGTAGAAAATACTCTTTCTTGTCATAAAGATCGCCGACCTTGACAATCGCCGGAATCAGTGCTTTATCAACCAGATCCTGCGGCGCAATTCCGTCCTGAACAGCTTTTTCAAGAAGCGGCGCGATAACTTCCTCTTCGCCATACAGAACGCAGTCAAACGCAGCGTCAATTGGTGAACGCTCGACTTTGTTCTCGGTCTTGGTCGTCGAAGTTTGGTTAAAACGGCTGAGATAGGTCTTGAATTTTTTGTCCCGGCCAAGCAGCGCGTCGCTGGCAAATTTCAGCCCCATCATCATCTCGACAGACGGGTTGATGATCGCGCTGTTAAGTCCGCGGCCAATAAGCAGACCCAGGAAGGCCATATTAAGCCAATTTCTCTCCGGCATTCCAAAAGAAACATTTGAAACTCCGCCACTGGTATTTGCGCCAAGTTCACAGGCACACCAGCTGATAAAGTCCGCAATTACTGTCGGTGCCTGTGGAGTCGAGCTGACAGTCATAACCAGCCCGTCGATGACCATATCCTCAATCGCCAGACCAAGTTTTTTCGCTTCGTTGATAATGGATAGCGTAACTTCTTTTCTGGCTTCAAGTTCTTCCGGAACACTTTCATCCGTCACCGGCAGAACGATAAACATCGCCCCGTATTTCTTTGCCAGAGGCAGCATTTTCTCAATGCGTTCTTTCTCGGCGCTTACTGAATTAATCAGCGCCCGGCCCGGATTAAGGCGCAAAGCAGCTTCCATTACTTCCGGGTCGGTACTGTCAAGGCAGAGTGGGGTCTTCACCAGCGGCGCAATAAGCTTTACCGCTTCAAGCATCATTGCTTTTTCGTCAATACCTGACAGCCCCATATTAACATCAAGCAGGCCAGCCCCCGCGCGGCTCTGCTCAAGGGCAAATTGCCGTACCATGCTGAGCTTGCTCTCGCGCAGCTCCGCCTGCAGTGCTTTTTTACCCGTAGGATTGATCCGTTCGCCTATAACTACAAACGGCTCATGCGCGCCAAATAAGGTAACACCCTGCGCGGAGCTTACGGCGCTGATAGCGCTGCGCACCGGTGGTTTGGGCGTAAGACTTTTTATCTTCCGGCTGACGGCTGCAATGTGTGCCGGTGAACTGCCGCAGCAACCGCCAAGAAGATTAGCTCCGGCTTCTATAAGTCTGGTGAAGTAACCTGCGTACTCATCAGGACCCATGTCAAAAACCGTCTCACCGTTGACCAGTTTGGGCTGACCGGCATTTGGCTTGGCCAGCAACGGAACAGTCGCATACGGCTTCATCGCCGCAATCCACTCGATCATTTTTTCAGGCCCGGCCGAGCAGTTACAGCCAACCGCGTCAGCGCCAAGTGATTGCAACGTAATAACGGCCGTTACCGGGTCTGTACCGGTGAGAGTTCTGCCTTCTGCCCCGTAAGTCATGGTGACAATTACCGGAAGGTCTGAGCTGACCTCGCGTACACCGATAAGTGCCGCGCGCGCTTCCTGGATATCCATCATTGTCTCAATTACAAATCCGTCTACGCCACCTGAGAGAAGTGCCTGCGCCTGACGACGGTAAACCGCGATACATTCTTCAAACTTCATCGGGCCAAACGGCTCAATCAGGTTGCCGGTAGGCGCAATATCACCAAAGGCAAGACCGTCACCAACTGCTTCTTTACATAATTTAGCCAGATCAGAGTTCATCTGGTCGTGTTTGTCCTCAAGTCTGAACTCTTCAAGCTTGCAGAGGTTGCCGCCAAAGGTGCAGCTATAAACCAGATCGCTGCCTGCTTCACGGTAGGCTTTCTGTACCTCAAGGATCGCCTGCTGGTTTTCAAGTACCCACTTCTCCGGGCAGACACCTGTCGGTAGTCCGCGCTTAATCAGTTCTGTTCCTGTCGCTCCGTCAAGAATAATCGGTCGTGAAAGGCATAAAGCCCTGAATTCTTCTCTGGTCATATAAAATCTTCCCTATGTGTATTAACTAAAAATTTATTATAAATAAATTAGCATCAATAACAAAAGCTAAGTTATGTTTTTTAAAAGGTATTGACTTTTAAGGTTTTAAGATGATAAAGGAATATTTGGTTTTGAGTTTATGCTTGTAAAAGTCGGAGATTCATCATGTTTGGGGAATTTGAACCAGCTCTGTTAGAGGTTGCCCGTAAAGAAGGTCTTTTAAAGAATATTCTGCATGATCTGCCAGCTGGAGTGATTACGGGAATTATCGCCCTACCGCTGGCTATTGCCTTTGGTATTGCCAGTGGTGCAACGCCGGAGCAGGGGCTTTTTACTGCAATTATCGGTGGCGCGCTGATTTCATTATTCAGTGGCAGCCGCTTTCAGATCGGCGGTCCGACCGGCGCGTTTATCGTTGTTGTCTACTCGATCATCCACGAATTTGGTATGCAGGGGCTGATTATCTCCACGCTGATGGCGGGGGTGATGCTGATTGTTTTCGGCGCGCTGAAACTCGGCTCAATTATAAAATTTGTTCCCTATCCGGTGACGCTTGGTTTTACCAGCGGCATCGCGGTTATCATCGCCGTGACGCAGCTCAATGACTTTCTCGGCCTTGGTCTGAAGGATATGCCTGCCGAGGTCAGTGGCAGGGTTCATGCTTATGCTACGAATCTTTCCCTGTTTAACTGGCAGGCGCTTATGCTTGGAGTGTTTTCCATTATAATAATTATCGGGCTGCGGAAAGTTTCCAGCCGTATTCCGGCGGCGCTGCTTGCGGTTATCCTTCTGTCTGCTTTGGTGGTGCTAGTGTCTCTTGATGTACAGACAATCGGCAGCCGTTACGGACAGCTCAAGAGTTCTTTTCCTGGATTTTCTTTCCCGGATTTTGACTTTGCTCTTTTAGTTAAGCTTTTCCCTTCAGCCATGTCGATTGCTGTTCTTGGTGCTATCGAGTCGTTGCTCTCGGCTGTTGTTGCAGACGGTATGACCGGCAGGCGACACCGCTCGAATATGGAGCTGGTCGGGCAGGGGATAGCAAATGTCGTTACTCCGCTTTTTGGCGGCATCCCCTCAACCGGAGCAATTGCCAGAACCGCAACCAATATTCATAACGGCGGCAAGACCCCGCTTTCTGGTGTAATCCACGCCATCACGCTTCTCTTGATTGTGCTGATACTTGGCCGGTATGCTTCATACATACCGATGGCGGTGCTGGCGGGGATACTCCTGGTGGTTGCTTTTGGCATGAGTGAGTACAAGCTTTTTATCAAGATGTTCAAGGCTCCCAAGAGTGATATCTCGGTCATGATTCTGACTTTTTTACTGACGGTATTTGTCGATCTGACTGTAGCAATTCCTACTGGCATGGTGCTGGCGGCATTTCTTTTTATGCGCCGGATGGAGCAGGTTGCTGGCGGTTCGGTGGTCAATGCCGAGAATTCTCCCGCGCCTTCTGAGGACGATCCGTATGCAATAGGCAATTTTGAGATACCGCCGCATGTCACGGTTTATGAGATTAATGGTCCGTTTTTCTTTGGTGCTGCTAAAAAATTTCAGGATGAACTTCTGGATCATAAGCCTAAAGTGCTGATTCTGCGGATGCGCAATGTTAACGCGATTGACGCTACTGGTATTTTTGCGCTGGAGGATATCATCGCAAGCTGCAAGAAGCATGGCTGCACGGTTCTGGTCTCGGCAATTCACCAGCAGCCCCTCAATGCCCTGCATAAATCCGGAATCCACAATTATCTCGAGTCAAGGGAGATCTTCCTGAATATCGCTTCCGCACTTGATTATGCCAGAAAGATTGTCAGTCAGAGCGAAGAATAATAAATCCTTGCTAAAATTCCGCCTTTGCCGTTAAATATGATAACACAAATAAGGGAAGGGGCGAGATGAAATATATCGAGGTTACCGTAAGTGAAGATAAAGCCCGGATTGTCTCAAAGATTGCTGATAAAATGGAGGCTAGGGATTTCCGGCTTGAGTTTGTTGGTGAGGACGGGATGCAGCAGATGCGCCTTCTTGTCAGTGATGACCGGGTTCAGCCGACGCTTGACGCTTTACAGGTTATTCTTGATTCTGAACCAAGGGCTCGGATTGCTGTCCTTGGAGTAGAGCTTTTTCTCCCACAGCCAGACGAGGAATCACGCAAAGAAGAGGACTCCGCTTCATCAGCCCGCGAAAAACTCTATGATGATGTTGAAAAAAATGCCCGCCTTGACATTAATTATCTGGTTCTGGTATTTCTCTCTACGACGGTTGCGGCAATTGGCCTGCTTAAGGACAACGTTGCGGTCATTATCGGTGCGATGGTGATTGCGCCGCTTCTGGGGCCGAATCTTGCCCTTAGTCTCGGAACTGCCCTTAATGATCTTTCACTGATGCGAAAGGCCTTGTCTACGCTAATCGCCGGTGTGATTTTTGCCGTGCTTTTAAGTTACGGCATCGGCTGGTTCTGGCCGGTTGAGTATGCGAGTAAGGAGCTTATGCTGCGGGCTAATGCCGGACTTGACTCGGTGGCGCTGGCGCTTGCTTCAGGCGCAGCTGCGGCGCTGTCACTTACCAGCGGCCTTGCCAGTGTACTCGTGGGTGTTATGGTTGCTGTTGCCCTTCTTCCTCCGGCAGCGACTATCGGCCTGATGCTCGGCAAAGGGCATTACGATGACGCAATAGGTGCGGTACTGCTACTTTCTGTAAATATTATCTGCGTCAATCTTTCCAGCAAAATTGTTTTTCTGATTAAGGGCGTAAGTCCCCGGAGCTGGCAAGAGCGGAAAAGCGCGCGTATTTCTCTTGTTTTTTACATAATCGGCTGGCTTATAAGTCTTGCCGCTGTTCTATATCTGCTCTGTTTGCGTGGCACGCTTACCTTTTGTTAGAACGTGTCATCATGTTATCGCTTAAAGACGCCGCTAGAACTCCGCACTCTGCGGCACACGCGGGAAAGGAATAACGTCGCGGATATTCTTCATGCCGGTCATAAACTGCACAACGCGCTCAAAGCCCAGCCCGAAGCCTGAATGCGGCACAGAGCCGTAACGGCGCAGGTCACGGTACCACCAGTAGTCGCCGATCTCAAGCCCCAGTTCGTTTATGCGGCTGTCAAGGATTTCAAGCCTGTCCTCGCGCTGTGAGCCGCCGATGATTTCTCCAACACGCGGAACAAGCACATCCATCGCCCCAACAGTCTTGCCGTCGTCGTTGTTGTACATGTAAAAAGCCTTAATACCCTTGGGGTAATTAATGACAATAACCGGCTTTTTAAAGTGTTCTTCTGTCAGGTAGCGCTCATGCTCGCTCTGAAGGTCGATTCCCCACCTGACCGGGAACTTGAAATCCTGCCCCGATTTTTCAAGTATCTCAATAGCTTCAGTGTAGGTTACACGTTCAAAGGGTTTTTCGATAACCATACGCATGATCTGCGGTGTCGTCTTGTCGATCATGTCGGCAAAGAATTCCATGTCATCCGGCACAGCCTCCATAACATCAGAAAACAGACGCTTGAGGAATTTCTCCGCCATGTCCATATTACCCTCAAGCGTACAGAAAGCCATTTCCGGTTCAACCATCCAGAACTCGGCAAGGTGGCGGGAGGTGTTTGAATTTTCCGCGCGGAAGGTCGGGCCGAAGGTGTAGATATTTGAGAGGGCAAGTGCGGCGATTTCCCCTTCAAGCTGCCCGGAAACCGTAAGGTGCGCTTCCCGTCCGAAAAAATCCTGCGCGTAATCAACATTCCCGTTTTCGTCACGGGGCGGATTATTCTTGTCAAGCGTACTGACTCGGAACATCTCACCGGCTCCCTCACAGTCGCTGGCGGTAATAATTGGTGAGTGCAGCCAGATAAATCCCTGCTCCTGAAAAAAATTATGGATGCTTCTGGCCGCCGCGTTTCTGACACGCATAACCGCGCCGAAAGTATTGGTGCGCATCCGCAGATGGGCGATATCACGCAGATATTCAAATGAATGGCGCTTTTTCTGCAATGGATAATCCGCACCGGCATCTCCGGCGATAACAACTTCCTGCGCGAGGATCTCAAATTTCTGACCCTTGCCGGGGCTTTCGACAACAGTACCGGTAATTTTTATTGAGCTGCCTGTGCCGCATTTCTGGATATCATCAAAATTGGTCAGGGTTGCCGGGCAGACAATCTGCAGGTCATTGAAACACGAGCCGTCAGAGAGGGCGATGAACGTGTCGCCTTTGCCGTGCCGGGCGGATTTTACCCAGCCCGCTACTGTGATAATTCCACCTGCATTATCCAAAGAATGCACTGACTTGATTGGAGTAATTTTCATGCGTAAATCCCTGAATATAAAATATTTAAATATTGAACTTTGTATTAATTTAACTATAAAGGAATTCTTATTATATTAATAATCGTGTTACGCTCAAATATAATTTATGAATGGTGATTAAAATGAGTAATATGTCGGGGGACTCTCTGGAGAGAAGTGCAAAGATCAAATCCGTAACTACAGGCGGGCTTATTGCTAATCTTATTATGTCGGGATTGAAATTTGTTGTTGGTTATTTTGGCGGCAGTAAGGCGCTTGTTGCTGACGCGGCGCACTCATTGTCGGACGCGGCCAGTGACATTGGCGTACTTGTCGGGCTTCGCTTCTGGAGCAAGCCTGAAGACGCTTCCCACCCGTACGGCCATGGCAAGATCGAAACTTTTACCGGCCTTATCATCAGTGCCGTGCTGGCTTTGACTGCTATCGGAATTATTTGGGACGCACTTTATCAGGTAGATAAAAGTGATGTTGAAAATCCGGGGGCGATTTCTTTCTGGGTTGCTGTTGCTTCAATTATCGTAAAAGAGATCCTCTTTCGCTGGACTTTAAAAGTTGGTAAGGAAGTGCGCAGCCAGACGGTTATTGCCAATGCCTGGCATCACCGCTCTGATGCGCTGTCCTCGGTTGTCGCGGCTGTCAGTATTGCCGTAACCTACCTCTTCCCGTCATACGGTTTTGTTGATGATATCGGTGCGGTTGTTGTTGCGGTGATCCTGCTTAAAGCTGCCGTCGGTATAGCCTTTCCGGCTCTTGGCAAGCTCACTGACTGTGCTCCGCCACCAGAGATCAGAGACGCCATTTATCAGGCAGCGGCCGCTTATGATAAGGTACGTTCCGCCCATGCTATCCGCACCCGTTACATCGGCGAAGACATATTTGTTGATTTGCATATCGAGGTTGATCCCTGGCTTAGTGTCAGGGAGGGGCATGACATATCCTCAGACGTAAGCAGGAAGATCTGCGAAAAAATCGAATCGGTTGTTGACGTTGTTGTGCATATTGAGCCGCATGAATAAATCGCTGTAAAGTAAAAATCAAAGATCGTCAACCATGTGGCAGGCGGCGAAATGATTCTTCTCTTTCAGGCTAAGCTTTGGCTCAACCGAGCGGCAGACATCGCCAGCCAGTGGGCAGCGCGGAGCGAATTTACATCCTTCTGGCAGGTTTGCCGGATTTGGCACCATTCCTGAAATCGCCTTTAGTTTGCTGCGCGCGCCTGAGGTCTTGGGGATACTTTCAAGCAATGCTTTGGTGTAGGGATGTTTGGGATTGGCAAAAAGCGTTTCTGTTTCTGCCTGTTCGACAATTTTACCAGAGTACATAACGCATACTTTATGGGCCAGTTCTGCGACCACACCTAGATCGTGGGTGATAAACAGAATGCTCATGTTGTGATCTTTTTGCAGCCGGCGCAGCAGGTCAAGAATCTGTGCCTGAACTGTAACATCAAGCGCGGTGGTCGGTTCATCAGCAATAAGCAGACGCGGCTTGCAGATAAGCGCCATTGCAATCATAACCCGTTGTTTCATGCCGCCGGATAACTCATGCGGATAACGGTTGAGTATCTCCTCTGGTCCGGCGATACCAACCTCCCTGAGTGCGTTTACAGCCCTCTCGACAGCAACATCATCTGAAACATTTTCATGCACCATTAAGGCCTCAGTTATCTGGTCGCCGATTGTAAATACGGGATTAAGGCTTGTCATCGGCTCCTGAAAAATCATCGCGATATCAAAACCGCGTTTGTCGCGCATCTTGACCTCAGGTAATGATAGCAGATCCTGACCGTCAAGTTTGATTGAGCCGCTGACCTCGGCCGGTGGGATATCGAGAAGGCGCAGTGCTGAAAGACTGGTTACGCTCTTGCCGCAGCCGGACTCTCCGACCAGACCAACGGTTTTTCCTGCCTTTATTGTCAGGTCAATTCCCCTGACGACATTGGCGGTTTCTTTGCCAAGGTGGAAGTTGACCGTTAAATTTTTTATCTCAAGTGCATTCATATTAAATCCCGGACTGGTGGCAGATAATTAACTGTTGAGAAACTTAATAACTATTTTGCGGAAATCTTCCGAATCTTCAATAGTTGTTCCGTGCGCGCAGTTATTAATTATTGCAACCTGCGCGGTTCCTGAAAATTCAGAGGCAATATTTTTTACTTCTTGCGGATTGACAAAAGGGTCATCCGCACCGGAAATCAGCAGCGCCGGAATATCAACAACTCTGGCATATTCCGCCGGATTGTGCCGGTAGGGATTGTAGCCCTGGCGCAACGCACCGACAATCAGCAGAAGATCACCAAACGGAAAACCTGGCAAACCAAAAGAGGCAACTCTGTGGCGAACGGTGGTGACAAGCCGGTCAAACGGACACTCCAGAATAAGTTTTTCCGCATTGATCTGTCTTAAGTGAATAGCGCGCAGAATCGCCACTGCTCCCAGTGACACTCCGTGAAGGATGATTTTTTTATCCGGGAAATTGTTCCGTGCGAATCTGTATGCTGCATAGATGTCGTTATATTCATGCCAGCCAAGAGAGGTTTCATTCCCTTCCGAGTCACCATGACCGCGCAAGTCTGTAACTAAAACATCGTACCCGGAATCATGAAACATTTTACAATGGGTAAGCATATTCGATTTGGCGCAGCCGAACCAGTTGAAGGTCAGAACTATTTTCTCGCTTCTCTCTGCAGCTATATACCAGGACGCAAGGCTGACATTATCATCAGTTGTAAAACCAACATCAGTATATTCTAAATTATAATCCTGTGGTGTTCTGCTGTTCTCTGGCCGGTGGATACTTAATCCGAAAAATACATTGTGCAGTATAAGCCTGAAACCTTTGAGTTTGGGGCGGGAAGCAATGAAGCAGGTCATCGCTTTAGCGTGATTGTAGGCAATAAAAATAAGAATGCCGGCGAGGATAAAAAAAAAGATTATCGCAGCGCTCTGCATGGCCTAAACCTCCGCAATCAGCAGTGGTGAAAAATCAAGCCAGTCGCATGAACTCAACAGGTATCTGGTATTGCCAATTTTGCAATCAGCCGCAGGGGTATCTTCTTCGCGGTCAAGAGCGTGAAGATGGCCATAGATGCAAAAATCAATTTCATGTTCTGTCATCAGCGCGGTCAGTTCGTTCTCTTCCGGTTGCCTTGAGATTGGAGGATAGTGTGTCAGGCATATTTTAAGCTTTGAATTCTTTTCCAGCGCAGACAGACTAAGTTTCAGACGGTTAAGCTCACTTGCACAGACCTTCTCATTGTCAATGATCTGACCTCCGTGCTTTTTTTCTTTCATTACAGGCTGCGTATTCTCTTCAGAATTATTTTTTTGTGAGGGCCATTTAACGTATGGATAATCCCACAGCCTGGTACCAGCGATACTGATACCATCAATGCAGATTGCATTGTTCTGTATGAAGAACATCGAATCATTGGTAGCAGCTGTAATTTTATTCAGGCTTGCCCACCAGTAATCGTGATTGCCTTTGATAAATATTTTCCGGCCCGGGAGTTTTCCGATCCAGTCAAGATCGGGTTGCGCGGAGTGAAGTTTGAGCGCCCAGGAGATGTCCCCACACAAAAGCACAAGGTCGTCCTCGGTTATCGACGCGAGCCAGTTGTCCTGTATCTTGAGATGATGATCCTGCCAGTTGTCCCCGAAAATATTCATCGGTTTATCGCTCTCAAGTGAGAGGTGCAGGTCGGAGATTGCATATATTTTCATAGTTTGTTTTATCAGGTTCTGGTAAAGGGGTGAAATAGTTTTTCGTATTCCTGTTCCGCGAAGCGGTCGGTCATTCCGGCGATATAGTCCGCGACAACCCTTTCAACAGAGATATCGTTAATCCGCTGCTGATGGCGCGGCGGCAGAATTGAGCTGTCCTCGATATAGGTCAGAAACATCTCCGTAAGAAAGCGTTGGGATTTTTTTGCCATGCGCATTACTTTGTAATTATGATAAAATTTTTCACGCAGGAATTTCTCAAGCTCAAGTTTCATAGTGCGCATTTCATCACTAGGACAGATAATAAGCTCGCCTGCCGACCTGACATCATCATAGGATTTGATATCAAGCCGCTTGATATTCTCAAGAGAATTATTAACTACGTCACTGGCAAGGAGGTCAATCAGATGGCGTACCCCTTCAGTACGGCGCAGAAAGGGGTTTAGTTTTTTATATTCTGAGCCGGATTTTTCAATCGCGGCCCGCCATATTTTCAGGTCCTGCAGATCCTGCTCATCAATAAGGCCGCTATACAACCCGTCGTCAATATCATGGTTGTCATAAGCAATTTCGTCTGCAATAATTGTCGCCTGCACCTCCAGCAGCGGCGCACCACTGTTGCGGAATTCCTCTGGCGTCGCCGGATGATCGTGGGTTGTGTGGTGCTTGACAAATGCCTCGCGTACCTCATAGGAAAGGTTCAGTCCGGGAAACGCCGCATAACGGTTCTCCAGCAAATCAACCACGCGCAGTCCCTGCAGGTTATGCTCAAATCCCCCGCAGTCGCTCATCAGTTCATTGAGTGCAATCTCGCCGGCATGACCAAACGGGGTATGTCCAAGGTCGTGCGCCAGAGCCACCGCTTCGGTGAAATCCTCATTCAGTCCTAGAACCCGCGCAATCGTCCGCGAGATCTGTGAGACCTCAAAGGTGTGCGTCAGGCGTGTGCGGTAAAAATCCCCCTCATGATTGACAAAGACCTGCGTCTTATATTCAAGGCGGCGGAAGGCCGTTGAATGGATGATCCGGTCACGGTCACGCTGAAAGAGTGAGCGGTAGCTGTGCTCAATTTCCGGGTGGATGCGGCCACGGCTGAAATTATCTGTCATTGCATAAGGTTTCATTTGCACATTTCCTTGAGTATAACCATTATCTTGCGGGCAAACCCCGGACCGTCACAGAGCTGGCTTGCCAGGAGTCTTGCGCGTAGAGACTGGCGGAGGTTACGCAGGTCATCACGTTGACGGGCAAGAGCCGAAGCGAAATTATAGTAATCCGCGGCACTTGATGCAATAAGCGGTTTGAGATCAAGGCGCTCAAGAATGCTTGCCCCCACACGCTGAACGTGCGTCTGTCCCTTGAGCGTAATAACCGCAACCCCCATATACAGTGCTTCGAAGGTGGTTGTTGTCCCGTTATATGGGAATGTGTCCAGTGCGATATCAATTTTTGAGTATTCATTAAGATGCTCAAATTGTGTTGTGGAGCGGTCGAGTAAAATTATTCTTTCTGCAGCAATTCCTTTATCGGCGAAAATTTTAAGCACGCGCTCCCGGCCTGACTCTTCTGAAAAAGCCGGCGATTTGAGACAGAGGCGTGAATCATCAACGCCCTTTATGATCTCAGCCCAGAGGTTGAGCAGGTCCGGTCCGGTCTTGGCCAGATTATTGAAAGAGCCGAAAGTGATATAGCCGTTTTGGTCAGCCGGTAATTCTGAAACATCAGGCATATTACTGTCAGGCTTGAAACAGAGAAAGCCTCCGGCAATCCGTTTCTGCTCTTCTGTTGTCAGTGATTCTCCCACAGGATCAGTCACCGGATCAACCAGTCTGTAGTCCATGGCAGATATTCCCGAAGTATCAGGATAACCAAGCCAGTTAACTTGCACAGGCGCAGGTTTTAAGGAAAAAATGCCCAGACGGTTTCCGGAGGTATGCCCCGAGAGATCAAAGAGAACATGGATATTGTCCGTCTCAATAATTTCTGCCGCATCTTTGTCATTCTTGCCGGTTATGTCGTAAAAATGGTCGGCGAGCGCTTTTAGCTCTTCTGTGACCTCATCATTTTTTTTGTTATTACTGTAGAGGAAAATTCTGAACTCGTTACGGTCAAGATTCTCCAGTAGCGGCAATAAAAAATAACAGACCGAGTGGCGGCGGAAATCAGCCGAAACAAAGCCGAGATTGATCTTGTCTCTTAGAATGATCTTGCCGTGTTGCCGTGCCTGATATGACGGGGCGCAGTAATGCCCGTAATTCTCATGCGCCTTGAAGATCGCCGCAGCTGACAAACCGGGAACATCATGGAGGTAAAGCAGGTAATTACTTCTGGCCGATGCAAGGGTGGGGTTCTGCTCGATAACCTTCTGAAGGTCAGCCAATGCTTCGCGGCTTTTACCGAGATTGCGCAGAATAAGGCTGCGCTGCAGGAGGAAGTTAAAATCATTCTCGTATGAAGCGGGAGCGGCCGCTAAAACTTCAAGCGCCTTGCAGGGACAATTTTTCAGGTTAAGAAGATAGGCATACGCCACGATCGCCCGGATTGACGAAGGTGAAATCTCCAGCGCTTTTAAAGCATATCCGATCCCTGCTGAAGCATTGCCGGAATCACCATAGAGATTGGCGACTACCGTATTCAGTTCGTAGCTCTGCGGATAGACCTCAAGCTGTTTGAGACAGAAGGGGATACCCTGCAGGTGATTGGCCTGCTGCTCAAACCTGATCGCATGCTCCTGCGCTTCTTCCATATTTTTAGGTTCGTACATTATCTTGCCCGTTTCCCATAATCGAGGTTGATATTGATTTCTTCTCAAATATGATTATAAAGATATAAATTCATGCAACAATCTTTTTTTGACTTTATCCGATGAATACTGTATATGCCTCAGATGCAAGATATAAATAATCCTGGTTCAAACGTATGGCTTGAAGCGTTTTCGGAATGCTTCAGTGCTGACATACCCAAATTCCAGCATCAGTTGCGGCGGGCAAAAAATGACGCCGACCGCCAGCGCCTTGACAGGCGTATCACTTCCTCAATTTCTTTTGCCCGCTGGCGTCTTGAAAATGCGCCAAAACCAGAGTACCCCGAAAATCTTCCCGTAAGCCAGCGTCGTTCGGAGATACTTGAAGCGATAAATAACAATCAGGTCCTTATTATCGCCGGCGCCACCGGCTCAGGCAAGACTACCCAGCTTCCGAAAATCTGTCTTGAACTGGGGCGGGGGAGTAAGGGTCTGATCGGCTGCACGCAGCCAAGGCGTGTTGCCGCGGTCAGTGTTGCTGAGCGGGTAGCTGAGGAACTCTCAACCGGCATCGGTGACGCGGTCGGTTATCAGGTGCGTTTTGAGCAGCGCGTTAAACGCGAGACCTTTGTCAAGTTCATGACTGACGGCGTACTGCTCTCAGAGACCAGAGGTGATCCGGATCTTCTTGCCTATGACACGCTGATTATTGATGAAGCGCATGAGCGCTCGCTGAATATCGATTTTATTCTTGGTTATCTCAAACGGCTATTGCCAAGACGCCCTGATCTGAAAGTTATTATCAGCTCCGCCACCCTTGAGGTCGAGCGTTTTTCTGAATACTTCAACGCCGCACCGGTTATTGAGGTTGAGGGGCGCACGTATCCGGTTGATATAGTTTATGCGCCTGTTGATGAGGATGCGGAACTGCCGGTAGCTGTCGGTCATGCAATTGAAGCGGTTTTTCGTGAATTCGGCGCAGGTGACACGCTGGTTTTTATGACCGGTGAGCAGGATATCCGTGAAGCAGTCGCGCATCTTGAGAAACGTAATTTTGCCTCTGCTGAGGTCTTGCCGCTATACTCCCGGCTGACTCCGGCCGAGCAGCGCCGGGTCTTTCATCCCGGGGCTAAACGGCGGATAATTGTATCCACCAATGTCGCTGAGACCTCTGTTACCGTGCCGCGCATCCGCTATGTTATTGATACCGGTCTTGCCAGAATCAAGCGCTATAATCCCCGCACGCAGGTTGAACGTCTTCAGATTGAAGCGATATCACAGGCCAGCGCTAATCAGCGCTCAGGCCGTTGCGGACGTGTTCAGGCCGGTGTTTGTGTGCGTCTTTATGCGGAAGATGAGTTCAAAAAACGTGACGAGTATACCGACCCCGAGATCAAACGCTCATCACTGGCCGGCGTAATTCTGCAGATGTCACTTCTCAGGCTTGGACGGGTCGAAGATTTTCCATTTATCGAGCCGCCGTCTGGTGCATTGGTGCGCTCGGGTTATGACGAGCTTGAAGAGATCGGGGCAATTGACGAAGAGCGCCGTCTGACCAGAGACGGCAAAGCGATTGCCGCTTTACCGATTGAGCCAAGATACGGCCGGATGCTGCTTGAGGCGTACCGCAGCGGCTGTCTTGAGGAGGCGATAATTGTTGTTGCCGCGCTTACAGTTCAGGACCCGCGCCTGCGCCCCGTTGAGAAACGTGACGAGGCTGACCGCCTGCATAAAAAATATCTCGACAAATTCTCGGACTTCAGAAGTTGGTTGCACCTCTGGCGTGAGCTTGAGCACCAACGTGAAAAACTCGGCAGCAACAACCGCTATAATAAATGGTGCCGGGATAATATGCTCAGTTATCTCCGACTTCGTGAGTGGCATAATACCGTCAGGCAGCTCTCTGATTTGCTGAACGCTACACGTCTGCCCAAGGCCGAGCCGGATAAAAATAATCGGCCTGACAAGCGGCACAATAAACGTCAGGGCTTTGACGATCCGCAACTGCATAAAGCGTTATTAAGCGGCCTGCTTTCGCGCTGCGGCATTTTTCATGAAGAAGATAAAGAGTACCGCGGCAGCCGTGGGATGGCCTTTCATGTCTGGCCCGGCTCGGGTCTTAGCGCGGCCAGGCAGAAATGGATAATGGCGGCAGAGATTGTTGAGACGGCCCGGCCTTTCGCGCGCACAGTTGCCGCTATTGACCCCGAGTGGCTTGAGGAGGTCGGCGGTCATTTATTGAAGCTCAGCTATTCTGATCCTTACTTTGATTCAGAGGGCGGGTGTGTGCGGGCGTTTATGAATGCGACCCTTTATGGCCTGCCCGTCGTTGAGAGAAGGCGGGTGCATTACGGGCCGCGTGATCCGGAGAAAGCACGTGAAATTTTTATCCGCGACGGCCTTGTTGACCGGCAGCTCAAGACTGATCTGTCATTTTTCAATCGCAATAACAAACTGCTGGAAAAGTTTGAAGACAAGCAGGATAAGCTACGTCGTAAGGATCTTCTGCTTGACCGGGAAGGCGTCTTTGAATTTTATAATCAGCGTATCCCCAAAGATATATACACACTCCGCGCCCTTGAACGCTATTGTCATAATAATAAAAAGGCGGAGCAGCTTTTCATGTCTGAAAGCGATATCGTACTTGAAACTGTAACGGGACTCAGCAGTGCGAGCTTCCCGGAAGCGATGACAGTCGGGGGTAATTCCTTTCTGCTTGAGTACCGTTTCGAGCCGGGGCATATCGACGACGGGGTTACAGTTACAATTGCCCTTGGTGTTCTGCCTAATCTCAGTGAAAAAGATTTTGAATGGCTTGTCCCCGGCCTACTCCCGCAGAAAGTTTCAGAGCTTTTGCGCCTGCTTCCCCGCAGTATCCGCCGTGAGATAAATCCGATCGACGACGCACTTGTCTATGTAAATGCAGAGTTGGCAAAAGAAAAGAGCTGTGATTTATATGAGGCGCTTTCTGACGCCTTGAACCGCCAGTATTCTTTACGGGTCAAGCCTTCAGATTTCCGCAGTTGCGAGCTTCCGCCATTTCTCAAGATGAATTATCGTATCGTTGACTCGCGCGGAAATGTAATCAAGCGCGGCCGGCGTCTGAAAGAATTACAGCAGTCCTGTGCCGACAAAGCCCGGGATAATTTTGAGCAGGCTCCAAAAGAGAAGTTTGAAAAATCCGGTTTAACCAGCTGGAATTTCGAACTCCCTGAGAAGGTCACTCTTCCCGGAGCTGTAGCCGGTTTTCCCGGCCTTAAGGACATGTCTTCGTCTGTTTCGTTACTGGTGTTTGATTCTCCCGAGCTTGCCTTGCGCAATAGCAGAAAAGGCATCTGCCGTCTGGCGCAGCTTGAGCTTAAGGAGCAGATCAGTAAAATCATTAAAAGTTTTTCCCTTTCACAAAAAGCCCTGATGAATTATGCTGCTATCGGTGGCGGGCGGGAAATGCTCAACGAGGAGATTATTTTTTCCGCCATTCAATATCTTTATGACGCGCATTCTTCCGTTCCCCGCTGCCGCGCGGGCTTTGACCTTTTTCTGGATGCTCTGCGCAGAGAGTTGTATACTGTCAGTTATAACGCTTCCTGTCAGGCGTCAGAGGCGCTTGAGTTGGCTTCGGTATTGCTGTCAAAATTGCTTCCCGAACGCTCCAGTGAGAAGGACGCTGCGGTAAATGAAATAAGGGCGCATCTGCTGCGTCTGGTTTATCCCGGGTTTGTCCGCGATGCCGGCATCGCGCATGTTAAAGATATAGCCCGGTACCTCAAGGCGCTTATGATGCGTTATGACAAGATGCTTGCAGGGGTAAATAAAGACCGGGCGAGAGCTTCTGAAATTAATTCTCTATGGCAGCAGGCGCTTGCGGGTTTTGTCAGTGCCAGTAAGTCGGGGCGATTTATTCCGGAATTGTTTGAGTACCGCTGGATGCTTGAGGAGTATGCAGTGCAGTTATTTGCGCAGGAGGTTGGTACGCCGCTGAAAGTATCTCTGAAAAAACTTGCTGAACTCTGGTTTGCCGCAAGTAAAAAGCTTAATGAAAAAGGGTGACAGATTATGCCATTGGTAAATATTGAGGGTGTTGATTTATTTTTTTGTGAGGGTGGCAATGGCGATATCCCGCTGTTGCTTTTGCCGGGGTTGGCTACGGATTCGTCCTGTTGGGGTGGCTGTTACAGTGCGTGGCTGAAGGATTTTCATCTGATAATGCCGGACTTTCGCGGCACAGGGCAGACCCCGGTCGGCACGCTTGAGATAGACTTTGAGCTTTATGCTGATGATCTTGCCAGTATCCTGCGACACCTCAAACTTGAGAAGGTTCATCTTCTCGGGCATTCTATGGGTGGGATGATCGCGCAGGTTTTTGCCGATAAATACCCGCTATTTGTAGACAAGCTGATTCTTGCTTCGTCCTCACCGCGCTCGACCCCTTTTGCTTCGCAGGTTGTCCGCTCATGGCGGCGGATCAAGGAACTAGGCACCCCTGAAGATTTTTTCAACGCCGTATTGCCGTGGATGGTAACGCGAAAATATTTTGAAAACCAGACGCTCTGCGCTGGCGCGGTCAAGTACTTTCTGGCTTATCCCTACAAGCAGACGACCGAGAATTTCATCAAACAACTGGTGGCTCTGCGCGGCTTTGATTTCACAAATAGCCTTAAAAATATCGATGCTGAAACCCTGGTTATCTGCGGCGAGCACGATTTGATGTTCTCTCTTGATGAGCAGAAAGAGTTTTGCCGGCTGATAAAAAAAGCCAGACTGGAAATTCTCAAGGATACCGCCCATTCGCCCCTCCTTGAAAACGGGCAGATCTTTTCGCGGAAGGTGCGTGATTTTCTACTTGATGAACGCGCCTGAAACAGGTCAAACTTCAGATGATCCCCGCAATTGCCGTTACACTTTTTTCCGGGGATAATATATATGATTCGTTTAGTTCAAGGCCCAGCTCCTCAAGCTTCAGCGCCGCAAAGATTTGTTTCTGGTTCTCAAGTTTCAGGTCGCCATATCCGGCAGAGAAGCGCATATTGGTCAGCGTTTTGCCTTTGCGTATCAGCTCGGTTGCCAGATATTTCATCAGCCAGTCAAGAATCGCGTCCGTCGTTTCCGATCCGACCGCATCGTAAACCAGAGCCGTCGAGCCGTTCTCCTGAATGACCAGTTTTTCCGTATCTTCAACTATCTCCCTGCCGACAGTCCCCGCAAGCAGAATTATTTCCGGGCTATCCTTGAGTAACGCTGCGAGGTTTGATGATTCAAAAACAAGACCTGACTCTGAGCAGACTCGCCCGCCGTCATTTTCCGTGATACGGTCAATACAGTAGCGCCCAACCGGTTGGCAGAGAGAAAACGCGTCATTGATATGCTTCTCGATTGCGATGCGCTGACTCTCCTGTATCTGGGTCAGATGCCGGTTATAGCCAAGGCGTTTCAGGATGTCCAACAGCGGCAGCTCAAGTGGAATATGGTTGAAAGTTTTAAGCATGAATATTTTTTGTTTCTACCCGGAGGGGCGGATTAATTGGTAACCTTCTCATGGTCAAGGGTGAGGCGGCTGAAGATTTCCTCCAGACGAACCGGCTCAAGAGCCATCTCCTCAACCAGCCAGCCGCGCTCTGTGGCCATCCGGGACAACTCCCGCCTTGGGTCGGCCGTACACGTCAGACGCCAGGAGTTCTCCGCCGTCTTTTCGATACTGTCAATATTTGGCAATTTTGTGAAATACTCGGCAGCGTCTTCAGGCGTATTAAGCTGCACCCGCAAAAAACGCGGCCCCTTGTAATTGTTGCACATCTCTTTAGTCTTGCCGCGGGCAGCGATCTCACCGTTGCGGATAATAATTACCTCCTCGCAGGAAAGCTCCACCTCATGCAGGATATGCGTGGAGAGAAAGACCGTCCGCTTCTCACCGATACGCTTAATCAGCTCGCGTGTCTGGCGAACCTGATTGGGGTCAAGCCCGACAGTCGGCTCATCAAGGATCAGTATTTTCGGATCACCCAGCAGACAATCGGCAAGCCCGGTTCTCTGGCGGTAACCCTTGGAGAGATGCCCGATGATTTTATCGCGTACCTCCGAAAGCCAGCAGTCCTCAATAACCCGCTCAACAGCCGTATTTATCTTACCGCTTTCAATACCCTTAAGTTTTGAGCGGTACCTGAGATACTCCGTAACTCGCATGTCAGTATAAAGCGGCGTACTTTCCGGTAGGTAGCCGAGATTTTTGCGCGCCTCAAGCGGATTGGCGTTCACATCAATGCCGGCAATTTTCGCAACCCCAGAAGTAGGTTTGATAAACCCCGTCAGCATCCGCATCGTTGTTGATTTACCCGCACCGTTGCCGCCGAGAAACCCTACCGTCTTGCCTTCCTCAACAAAAAAAGACACCCCGCGCACAGCATGCTGTGATCCGTAATACTTGTTAAGGTCGATCGCCTCAATCATACTCTTTCTCCTGCTCTGTGCTTAGGCGCTGAAACTGTTTTCGCGCGAAATCAAATACTACATTTACTACATTCATTTTTCTTCATCGCAAATATTGATTATACGCTTTAGCTGCCAGCGTTCAACTTTTAACGGATTTGGCTGCAGAAATATTTTCCGGTATAAGTTAATTATGTCGGATAACTTTGCCGAATTCTTCGGTTAAAAATAATTGGCATTTTGTAACTTGTTGATTATTAATAAGATATCGCGGCGGATATTCTGGAACGGTATTTGTTTGATAATAATTTGTAAACGGATTTCAGGGTATAAAAAAGGGAACGGAAATGGAAATTACACAGGACAAGGTAGATTTTTTACGCGAGGCTTTATATCGTCACGTACAGCAGGTCAACAGCTATTTTGTAGCCGCCGAGAATCGCATTGCCGGTTATGATGGCGATTTGCAGCAGCGCCACAAGGATGAGTTTACAGTTCGCGCCAAGCTTCTGATTGCGCAACTTGAGCAGCTTATTATCTGTGCCGGGCGGGTCAGGAAACTCTCAAACCATATGAATATCGAACAGCTTGAGGCTATGGTTGACCGTTTGAACGCTGATATTGAACGTATTGCGGCCTGATTTTCGGCCAGCAGGATTTTATTGAACCCCATTCTCCCCAGAATTAAAGCAACTGCGGTTGCCCCTCCCGAGCAAGCTCTTGTCAGTTACTGGCGAGAGCTTTTTATTTTTATTCTCTGGTGGTTTTATCAATCAGCTGCGGCTTTTGTGTTGTTTGAGTTTGACGGAGAGCAGCGCCAGGTCTGACGGTGAGACACCGGAAATTTTACCGGCCTGTCCGAGTGTTTCCGGTTTTATCAGATTAAGCTTTTCTTTCGCTTCAAGGCGCAGACCTGAGATTGCATTATAGTCAAAGTCTTCAGGGATGCGCACCGCTTCAGATTTTTTCAGCCGTTCAATCTGCGAGCTGTGGCGGTCGATGTAGCCTTCATACCGGGCGTTAATCAGAACCTGTTCTTTCGCCCGTTCGCTGACGTTGGAGAGCGTTTCAGGCAGGCGCGCGACGACTTCTTCCCATGTTGTCTCCGGGTTTTTCAGGTGCTGCAGAAGTGTTCGGTCGGCAAAACCATTCCTGCGCAAAACCTGCAACGTCTCTTCAATTTCCGTTTCAAGCTCAGAGACCCGTTTAACGTTTTCATCGCTTATAAGATCATATTCTCTGGCGATTTTTGCCAGCCGCAGATCGGCATTGTCCTGACGCATAATCAGGCGGTACTCAGCCCGGCTGGTGAAAAGGCGGTACGGCTCATCAGTGCCGCGTGTGACAATGTCATCGACCAGCACCCCGATATAGGCTTCATTTCTCTCCAGCCTGAATGCCGGCCGTTTCTGGATCTTCATCGCCGCATTAACCCCGGCAAAGAGTCCCTGCGCCGCTGCTTCCTCGTAACCTGATGTTCCGTTGATCTGTCCCGCAAGGTACAACCCGGCGATCTTCTTGGTCTCAAGGGTGTCGCGCAGCGCGCGCGGACTGATCGCGTCATACTCAACCGCGTAGCCGTAGCGCATAATCTCAGCCTCCTCAAGCCCCGGCACCGAGTGTACCATCTTTTCCTGTGACTCATAATCGATACTTGTCGATAACCCGTTGAGGTAGACTTCTTCGGTGTTTCTCCCTTCCGGCTCAACAAAGACATGGTGTTTCAGTTTATCTGGGAATCGCGCGATTTTAAGTTCAAAAGACGGGCAGTAACGCGGCCCCGTTCCTTCTATCTGCCCGGAGAAGAGTGGCGCGTCCTTGAGGATATCCTCAATAACCTTGTGCGTTTTTTCATTCGTCCAGGTCGCCCAGCAGGGGATCTGTTCAATCTCAAGTTTGCCTGTTTCATAACTGAAGGGCAGGGGCGGCTCGTCACCGGGTTGGATTACCATCTTTGAGTAGTCAATCGTACGTGAGCTGACCCGGGGGCAGGTTCCGGTCTTGAGGCGCAAAAGTGGCAGGCCAAGCGTCTCCATGCTTGCCGAAATTTCCATCGCCGCCGGTTCGCCAAAGCGCCCGCCCGGAGCGATATGCTTGCCGATATGGGTCTTGCCGCGCGGGAAGGTTCCGGTACAGACAATCACCGCCGGGCATTCAATCTCTATGCCGATAGCGGTTTTTGCGCCGATAACCGTGTCATTTTCGGTAAGGATCTCGACAATCCTGTCCTGCATCAGGCGGACGCCGGGTGTGGACTCGACATATTTTTTCATCCAGTGCTGGTAGGCCCACTTGTCAGCCTGCGCGCGCGGCGAGCGCACCGCCGGGCCTTTTGAGGATTTTAGCATCCGAAACTGAATGCCGGTCGCGTCGATACATTTCCCCATCGCCCCGCCCAGCGCGTCAATTTCCCGCACCAGCTGTCCCTTGGCCAGTCCGCCGATAGCCGGATTGCAAGACATCTGTGCAACAGTGTCCAGTGACATCGTTACAAGCAGAGCTTCCAGTCCTGTACGTGCAACCGCCAGAGCCGCTTCGCAACCCGCGTGACCCGCGCCGATAACCAGTACGTCAGTCTTAATTGCCATACCCGAGAGCTTCCCTACTTTTTCGCTTCATAAAAAATAAGTTCCACCCCCGCCTCTGCAAGAAGCTGGGTCGCCATATCATCAGGGTATTTCTCCGACGCATAAATTTTAGTGACCCCCGCGTTAATCAGCATTTTCGCGCAAAGCGTGCAGGGCTGGGTAGTGCAGAACATCGCCGCACCTTCAATCTGAACACCATATGCCGCTGCCTGAAGAAGTGCATTCTGCTCAGCATGTAGCGCGCGGCAGATTTCGTGCATTTGTCCTGAGGGGATATTGCGCTGCTCGCGCAGGCAGCCCGTCTCATTACAGTGGCGCAGGTTTCGCGGTGCGCCGTTATAGCCGGTCGCAAGGATGCGTTTATCTTTCACCAGAACCGCGCCCACACGCCTGCGCAGGCAGGTGCTGCGGGTTGCGACCTGTCCGGCGATTGTCATAAAATACTCCTCCCAATCCGGGCGCTGCCACTGTTCTGACATTAGTTGTCTCTCCTGGAGCTTATAAAAAACGCAAACATATGATAAAACCATATAAACTATCGGCTGTAGTGCTGATTGGCTTTATCATTAGTGTCAATTACGCATCAAATATATAGTTAAAATCCAAAATATCTAGAGATTACTGTGATTTTTACCGATAAAATTATATGACTATGCCATAAAAGTTACGGAGAGTAAGAAATAATGAATGAAACATTTAAGCACGTATCGATATTCCTGATATTTTTATTCAGCTGCATTTATCTGAATCTGTTGGGGCGGCTGCTTTCGGATAATTTCCGCTTTGACTTTGGTGATACAATCCTCATGCTCTGCCAGTCCACTGCGGTCGTTATACTCTTTCACGTACTTTATCATTACTTTGGCAAGTGGCCAGAGAAGGTTTCCTATATCTGCGCGGGGGCGATTATTGCGCTGACAATCTCGCTGGTCAAGTTTGACGTGCTGTCTCTCTCTTAGAGCGTGTCGGTTTACTTTTGGGTTTTATGCCAATAAGCTCTGCTCAGGCAGGGCTTTTATTTATTGCGGGCCGGAAGCCTTGGCTGCCGCGTCCTCAATCTGCTGGGCGATATTTGGAGACAGATTGATAAATACACAGCTTACGATGTATTTTTTATCATCTTTCTCGCAGCTGGTTGCCTTGCAGGTAAAACGGATATCATTATGAATGTCAAACATCCTCAGCAGCATGTCGGAGTGGACGATAAAGGTCGAGTCAACCGGGATAGGGAAGTTGCTCTCAAGCCTGATCTCTTTTGAGGACACCCCGGTGATCGTCATAGGTGAGGTCGCGTTGAAGTTGACATTCTTGCGCCGAGCGGCGTGTTTTCGGAATGACTCGGAATTGCCTTTAAGCAGGCCTCTTACCTTGAAGATGAAATGGTCTTTATCAAGAGGTTTGAGGATATAGTCAATCGCGCCCGACTCAAGGGCTTTAAGAATATCCTGCTCGCCGGTCTTGGCGCTGAGCATCAATACGGGGATACCTTCAAACTGCGCCTGCAGTTCTTTTAGCACCTCCTCACCGTTCATGCCTGGCATCATCCAGTCAAGGATAATCAGGTCAACATCCGGGGTCTTGGCAAGGGCATAGAGCGCCGACTCGCCTGAATCCGCCTCAATAACCTGAAAGCCGGCAATCTCAAGCAGACGCCTGAGATAGTCGCGGATATCACGCTCATCATCAACAATCAGAATTTTCATTAACGATCCCGGTTCTCAGTCAGAAAATCGAACGATACAGTACCGCCAGCCCGTTGCCGAATAAAAAGGCCATAATAAAAATACAGATACCTTCAACCGCAATCTGCCAGACCGGCACATCCAGTCGCCACTTTGATTTTGGCTTGCCTTTGAAAGAATTAATCTGCTCGAGTGTGGATTTAATCTCTCTCTCACGCCTCAGATTGTCGTCTGTTTCCATGGTTTTTCCCTGATTATTTTATGTTATTAAAAAGCTTGCCAAGGTCTTTCATGTTATCCTTGCCTAAAATCCCCTGCAGGATATCTTCCCGGTTGAGGACATTCGACGCCCGTTTTATCAGATCGGGCAGTTCTGCAATAATTGTATCCCTGAAGCCTTTGGGGTCAACAATCGGCGCCATAATTGTTCCCTTTACCGGTATAATCAGCTTCCGGCCCCGTGCCGCGTCTTCAAGCCAGTTGGGGATAATGCCGAAGATCTTTTCTTTCTGTTCCTGATTGAGATTTTTCAGCAGATTCTTGACCTGCGGCTCTTCCTCAACCAGCGACATGTCAATGGTATGTCCTAGGTTACGCACAGGAATGATAGACAAATTCAGCCCTGTGTCAAATCCGGCCGTACCCTTGACGATAAAGTCGGCAGTGTTTCCGCCGCCGATTTTGCAGCTGTCAATATAAAGCACGCCCGCCGTAACATGGTAGACCAGATCAAAGTACCTGTAATAAACATCGACCGGTTTGTCGTATTTCTTGCCGATTTTATCATTAAACCTTCTGGCGATTTCCTTGGCAACAGATTCGTGCATGTCATAGGAAAGGAATTTTTCAAGATCCGGCTTCTTCACCTGCGCGGTAAGGCGGATATCACTTCCCTTGAGCGTTGATTTCTCGACAGTCAGAGACTTTTTGATTTCATCGACGGAGTCCCCGACCCAGACGACCTTGGTCTGGTTCTGTTGCGCCATCTCCGGAAATACAACCGTGCCGTCGTAAAAATTAAGTTTCCCCTGGGGCAGGCCGCTGGTGATAGCCTTGATACTCAGCCCCTCTGAGCTAAAGAGGGCTTCGCCTCTGGCCGGGGTTTGGCCGAAATCGATATTGCTTGAAAAGCTGACCTTGCCGCCGCAGTTAATACTTCCCTGCTGAAGCGAGAAAATACCGTTAACCAGCGAGAAATGCGAGTGGATATCGCTGACGGTAACATTATTTGCCGTACACTGGTCAAGGCTGAGCTGGCCGTCACTGATGGTCATTTCCGCGGCCAGTATTTCGCGCGGTTTATCCGTCAGCAGCGGCAGCGATCTGGTTCTGATTGTACCGTTTATTTTCAGCGCATCGGCTGGTCCCTGTTCGGTTATAAATTCACGTGCCTGTGGAATGAAGAGGCTCAGCAGCTTGCGGTTTCCGCTGACCAAGAAGTTAAACGCTGCACCATCACCAAAGCCGATTTTCTCCTTACTGCTTAGGTCAATTTTTTCGCTCACGCCCTTGATTGTCAGAGATTCATTATCAGTCTGGAAGACCAGCGGGTTGAAGAGGAATTTTCTTGGACCCTGCGGTGTCTGATCCCAACTCATCTTGCACATCATTCTTGGTTTAATGATATTGCGGATATTAAGCCCGTTATCAATAACGATGTCATTGGAGTTTGCGGTAATCTGCAATACCGGTTTGTCGAGACTGCCGGCGAGGTTGATATTGCCGCTGACCAGCCCGGAAATCCGGGGTGAGTCTTTAAAGAAGATGGGCAGCATCTTTGAGGCATATTCCAGATTCATTGTCGAGTTGAGGTTGAACGCCCCGCTGATGCCGTTTAGGGTGTTGAGTTCACCTGAGCCGTCTACCAGAATTTTTTTGTCTTCGGCATCAAAGTACAGGCGGTGGATCTTGACCTTCCCGGTATTAGGGTTCTTGTCACAATAAATCTGTCCGAGCAGTTTTCCTGACTTAAACAGAATTTTTTCGCGTGAAACAAGCTCAGGCGAATTTGAGTTGAACGCGACCGACATGACGTGATGCTCTTTGTCTTTGGTAAAGTTCAGGTTCGCCGCGATTGTTCCATCGGCGGTCAGGCTGTAGTCATCTTTAATGAAAATGTTGCGGATAAGGAATAACTCCCTGATTGAGCCACGGGTATTTCCTTTAAGTTCATAAGAGATCTCATTCGGTGTATTTTGGGGGATTCGGCAATTTATGGCAGCGCTCCCGTCAAGGAGGACTTTCCCTGAATTAATCAGGTTGTATCTCTTAATTTTCGCAGTCAGAGCAAAAGCCGTCAGATGGTTTATTGTGCTGTCCGCCTGAAAGCGCAGTATGCGGGAGTTGGTCAGAGTCACAGAACTCAGAGATTCTGAAAGGTCGAACTTTCCGGTATCAACATCAAACTTGATTTTACCGGTAGAGGCGATATCCGTAACCGGAGCCATGATGTCTTTGGTTTTCGGTAGAAAATAAACAATAAGCGGCCGGAGGGCTGCTATTGCGGCGTTGGTGGAGTAGACGCCGCTGAGGTCACTGCCGGAGCCTTTGAGGTTAAGATTCAGGTTGAGCAGCGAAGATTTCAACGAGAGGCTTTTTAGTGCTAGGGTTTGATCTTTGAGGTTATAGCTGCCCTGAGCGGTTAATTCGCCCTTATCAATATGTAGAGGCAGAAGTTCGTCCGGGACATGTATCTTTATCGGTGTCAATGTTTTTGCCGATACATTATAAACTGCGTTAAGCCCGGCGCTTTTTTCAGAGCTGATTTCCCAGCTTACCCGCCCTTCCGTATTCATTATTCCCGTGAGCGCTGAAAATTCAGTAAGTGAGATATCGCCGGAGAGGTTAAAGCCGATGTCGGAGACTTTGCTGCCGAGGCCAAGGGGGATATTGGCAAAACCCTTGGCTGAGACAATGCCGAGTTTGATATCAATACCGGTAACCGAGAGTAATTTTTTTTCCTGGTCGCAGTTGATGTCAGCAAAGACCTTGCCCTTGGTCTGCGGCGAGAAGGGCAGAAACAGCCCGTCTGTTGAGACTTCACCTTTGTAACGCCAGAAATTGCCGAGGTTATTGAGATTGCCGGAAAGCGAGATATTGCCACGGCTGAATAAGGAGTATTCCGGTTTGCCGATAATATCAAGAAGCATCGAGGTCGGAAGTTCTGACTTTGAGATATCGGCATTGAGTTCAATTTTATTATTTACCGAGGTTATGCTTCCCTTGGCTGTCAGCCCGAAACCGTTCTGCGACTTGGCTTCCAGCGAGTGGAATTCAATCTGGTTTTTCTGCTGATAATAAGAGATGTTCAAGGTGATTTTCGGGTTATTGAAGACCGGCGTTTTGGCGGCCTGCAGGGTGGCTGCCTCAATTGTTCCGGCAACCTCAAGCTGGCTTGGCTTGTGGGTGACAGAAAGGTTAAAGTCTGTCTTGGTCAGGTTGAAATCTTTCGTCAGATTCTGCAGCCCCAGAATCTCATAGACGTCAGCAATATTGATGTTCTTGGCTTTTGACACATTGGTAATTGTTGCGTTGGAAAAGTCGGGAAATGACACATTCAGCGCCTCACCGTCAACCATCACGCTGCCTTCGGAGTTAACCGCTTTCATCTCGATACGGTAGATATATCTGGTATCGGACTCCTTGATGATCTGCCCGCTGTTCATGATAAAGGGGGATTTGCCTGAGGCTGAGTTTTTACCTCTTAGCTCGATATTGGAGAGTAATATCGACTTTATGTTGATTTTCGTCGCCTTGCTGGCAATGCTATTATTCTCTCTGCTTGGCGAATAATCTTCTGATAATGGTTTGCCGGTTTCTGCTGCCGGTGGCGTTGTCTTATTTGCCGTACTTTGCCCGGACGGCTTCCTGTGGGGATTGTAATCAAGGATGTCGGTATTAAAAACCCCTTTATCCACAGTAACGCTGTTGATCTGCGGCTCAGAGCCAAGGAAGTAGCCAAGCAAGCTGGGAATTGACACTTCAAGCTCGGCCTTGTCAATCGCGATAAGCAGTTTCTGGTTACGTGAAATTTTAAAGCCGTACATCGAAACATTCCCGGTAAGGATGTTCCCGCGCATTTTTTCAATTTCACAGTTAAAGCCGGTTTCTGATTCCACCGCGTCGGTGATCTGCTGCTTGAGTGAATCAATCGGAAAGAAGATTACCGCCAGGGCAATCAACGCCATCATTACCGCCAGACCGAATACGGTAAGGCTGATTATCTTTCGCCTAAGAGTTATTTTTTTCTTTTCTTCATTCATATCTATTTATGGAGCGTTTGACGCCTTTTGTATTTTCGAATAAGTTGCCCGAAATAGTAATAATCAATATATATTGTAGCAGATTTTCGTTTTTCCTTCAAAATCAATTGTATTATTTAGATTCTCATTTATTGGCGTTTTAAGCGCAAGTACATTAACCGAAAAAAACATAAAAATTGAAAACACGCTCTAAACCCATAACTATCCGTAAAGAACACACTTGACTTTATGCCCCGGGGTCGGTTCGTAAACCGGTATAAATCCGCTTTTACACTCTTGCCGGCAGTAGCGGCAGCGGGTGTGGAAGCGGCAACCGTCCGGCGGATTAGCCGCGCTTGGCACGTCGCCCTCAAGAATTACCCGTTTATTGCGCATTGCCGGGTCAATAACCGGAACCGCACTGAGCAGTGCCTTTGTATAGGGGTGCAGCGGATCTTCAAAAAGAGTGTCGCACGGCGCCTGCTCAAGCATCTGCCCCAGATACATCACCCCGACCTCATCGGCAATATGCCTGACAACCGCAAGGTCATGCGAGATAAACAGATAGGCCAGACCGCGCTCCTCCTGTAGCTCCTCAAGCAGATTGATAATCTGCGCCTGTATCGAGACATCAAGCGCGCTGACAGATTCGTCACAGACAATAAAATCCGGGTCAACCGAGAGCGCTCTGGCGATGCAGATCCGCTGGCGCTGCCCGCCGGAGAATTCATGCGGGTAGCGGTCAGCATACTCCGGGCGCAGACCGACAACCTCAAGCAGGTGCGCGAGTCGCTCGACCTGTTCATTTGCCGAAGCGAGTTTATGGATTTTCATGCCCTCGGTAATTGCCGCGCCGACAGATTTTCTGGCATTGAGACTTGAGAAGGGATCCTGAAAGATAATCTGCATTTTCCGGCGGATTTTCCGCAGATCCTCACCGGCAAGGGTTGTGATATCCTGCCCCTGAAAACTGATTTTACCGGAATCCGGTTCAATCAGCCGCAGAATGCAGCGTCCTGTTGTGGTTTTGCCGCAGCCTGATTCCCCGACCAGGGCGAAGGTCTTGCCCCTTTTAATACTGATACTTACATTGTCTACCGCGTGGACTTTAGCTGTTATTTTATTGAAAAAACCCGAGCGGATAGGAAAGCTTTTATAGAGGTTGCTGACAGTGAGCAATTCACCGGTTGCTGAGGCGGTAATCTCGTTACTCAAAGTTTGCGTGCTGCTCATTATTTTATAGCCCCTTTTCTGTAACAGTCCGTTGGCAATTTACAGGACAATCAATTATATACATGATATGCGTTAACGCTCTCACATAAAAGATAAAAAATTGAAATAAGCGCAGTATACTCGTTTTTAATACCTTGACCTTGATACAGGTTTGCATTATGATTATTTCAACTAAATTCGAATATTTGAGGAGGTAATTTATTGTGGCGGCATATCACAGAATAATGCTCAAGCTCTCAGGTGAGGCTCTGGGCGGTGAAAGCAAACATGGTTTTGACCAGAAAGTCCTGACTGAACTGGCTGTTGAGGTTCAGGGACTGGTCAAGAAGGGCATTGAAGTCGCAATCGTTATCGGCGGGGGCAATTTCCTGCGTGGAACCCAGATTACCGACATCGGCATTGAGCGCGGAACCGGTGATTATATGGGCATGCTGGCGACCATGATTAACGCCCTCGCGCTGCAGAGTGTTATCGAGAATGAAGGCTGCCCGACGCGTGTGCTTTCAGCCCTTGAGACCCGGCCCGTTGCCGAGCCGTATATCCGTCGTCGCGCTATCCGCCATATGGAAAAGGGCAGGGTGGTGATTCTTGCCGGGGGTACCGGAAACCCGTACTTCACAACCGATACCGCCGCGTCGCTGCGCGCAGTCGAGCTTGACTGTGACGTCCTCCTCAAGGGTACCAAAGTTGACGGTATTTACACCGCCGACCCGGAAAAAGACCCCAATGCCAAGAAGTATACCACGCTTACCTATGACCGTTGCCTTCAGGAAAACCTCAAGGTTATGGATGCCACAGCCTTTACCCTGTGCCGTGAGAACAATCTTCCGATCATCGTTTTCTCCATGAAAACAAAGGGCGCAGCTCTTCAGGCGGCGCAGGGCGAGAAGATCGGTACACTCGTCTCTGCTGAGGCTGCTCAATAGTAATTTGCGGTATTATTTGTAATTTTATTGTGTCAGTTCAGCGTTTCGGGCTGCATTTGAACTGAGTTTACAGGTTTTAAGGAGTACTTTGCTTCGACGAATGAAGTGAGTTAGGAAAGAACGGGGAAATGTTTAGGTTGGGTTATGTTGTACTGGCAGTTTTTTTACTTGCCGGTTCGGTTGTGCACGCCGGGCGCAAGGCAGATAAGACGAAACTGATTGCTGATTTATGCGCTCTTGACAAAAAGAATGAACAGCTTATTAATTCTATCGAACGGGACTTCAAGAAGTTTTCGTCTAAAGCGTCAAGAAAAGACAAGACTTTCAAGGAGAATTTCAAGCTGTTGGCGAAGGTTGACAAGAGCATTGAGAAATTCCTGGCTAAAAACGTCAAGGAATACAAAAACTCAAGGCCGAACTGACAAAAGTCAAGAAAGACATCGAGGACGCGGAAGCGCAGCTGGAGACAAAGCCTGAGTATGCCGAGGTTTATTCCACACTCAAAAGTAAGAAGATCGCTCTTGACAAGAAAATTGATGACTTTTTAGAAAAATACATTAAGAATACTTCTGATTCCGGTGCCGTCGAGCTGAAGAAACTTATTGACGAAAAAAGTAAGCTTGAGAAGGAAATTAATACTTTCCTTGAAAAGAATTACCCGGAATATGCCGAAAAAGTCAAGCAGAGCAAGCAGTATGAGAAGGAAATGGCTGAAGTGCAGAAGAAGATAGATGCGTTGAAATAATTTCGCTTTGTTCTCCGGTGCTGAAATTTGCGGTTGTTTTTTTATTCGGTACCGACGGACCTGAATGATAAATAGAATTTTCAAAATAATCATTTATGATTATTTAATAATCAAAATTGATTATATTATTAACTGCTTTATTAGGAGGATTATATGTCAGCAGATGACGCATTAATGGTTGCAGCCGAGGGTATTGACAAGGCTATCAGCCATCTTAGCAAGGAATTTCGTCAGATTCGTACAGGTCGTGCGACTCCGGCTCTGATCGAAAACATCATGGTCAGCGCCTACGGTTCACAGATGGCAATGAAGCAGTGCGGAACCATTTCAGTTCCCGAAGCCCGCCAGCTTCTGATTAAACCCTTTGATCCGCAAATGCTTAAGGAAATCGAGAAGTCAATTATCGCCTCTGATCTGGGGGTAACCCCGCAGAATGATGGCAAAGTTGTCCGCCTTAACCTGCCGGCTCTCACCGAAGAGCGCCGCAAGAAACTGGCTCAGGAAATTAAGAGCAAGGGTGAAGACGCGAAGGTTGTTGCGCGTAACGCCCGCCGCGACGCGATCAAAGACCTTGAGAAACTCCAGAAGGACAAGCTTATCACCGAAGACGATCTCAAGAAACTCAAAGATGACGTTCAGGGACAGCTTAAGTCCGCAGAAAAGAAAATTGATGATGAAGTCAGCAAGAAGACTGAAGAAATTATGGAAATCTGATCTGTAAGTTACATTATTGCAACGTGTTACAGGCAGTGCCGGGGAGTGTCCGGCGCTGCCTTTTTTGTTTGTTTGGGGTTTGTTTTTTATTAGTATGAGGAAATATTTCTCTTAAAAGTCCTTGACTTTGCCCGGAAGGTTTGTATGGTCGGCTACGAAATTGTTGTTTATATATAATGTATAGGGGATATTCGTGGCAAAAACCAACCGCCTTCTGATTGTGGAAAGTCCGGCGAAAGCCAAGACAATTAAAAAGTTCCTCGGTAGCGGCTATACCGTGAAAGCTTCGATGGGACACGTCCGGGATATCCCGAGCAAGGGCCGCGGCAGCAAGCGCTTCGGCATTGACTTTGACAATAATTACACCCCGGCTTACGAGCCGATCAAGACCCGCGAGAAGACCTTAAAGGATATAGCTGCGGCGGCTGAGAAGGTGGATGAAGTGTACCTGGCACCTGACCCGGACCGCGAAGGAGAAGCCATCGCCTGGCACCTCAAGGAGGCGCTGGAGCTTGAGGAAGACAAGACATTCCGCGTGACATTCAACGCTATCACCAAGTCTGCCGTGCAGGACGCTATCGCACATCCGAGCAAAATCAATATGGATCTGGTCAACGCCCAGCAGGGTCGGCGCGTGCTGGATCGATTGGTTGGTTTTTCGCTGTCACCGTTTTTGTGGAAGAAGATTACCAAGGGCTTGTCGGCGGGGCGTGTGCAGTCGGTTGCGGTGCGTCTGGTTGTTGAGCGCGAGAAAGAGATCAAGGCATTTACGGCGGAAGAGTTCTGGCGTATTGCGGTTGATCTCTGCAAGACTGGTGCGAGCGAGATTTTCGAGGCTAATCTTGTAAAATGGGGCGATGAGAAATTTGCCCTCGGCAGTCCGTGCGCTTCGACTGAAGCGAGCGCGATGGAGATTGCGGGTATCCTTGAGAATGCCAAATATAAGATAACAAAAATTGATAAGCGGGTAGTGAGCGGACGTCCGGCGCCACCGTTTATTACTTCGACTTTGCAGCAGGCGGCGAGTACTTTCCTGCATTTTGGCGCGCAGCGGACGATGCGTATTGCCCAGCAGCTTTATGAAGGTATCGAGGTTGATGGCGAGTTGACCGGTCTTATTACCTATATGCGTACTGACAGTACGCGTATTGCACCGGAAGCGCTTGATGAGGCGCGTGAATATATCGCCGGCAAGTATTCTCCGGAGTATCTGCCTGAGAAAGCGAATATCTATTCAAGCAAGAAGAACGCCCAGGACGCGCACGAAGCGGTTCGTCCGGCAAGCGTGATGCTTACTCCCGAGAGTATCAAGAATGCCTTGTCCCCTGAGCAGTATAAACTGTATGAGTTGATCTGGCGCAGGTTTGTGGCTTCACAGATGAGCCCGGCAAAGTATCAGACCACTACCGCGACAATAGAGGCGGATAAGGGTGTGCTTGAAGCGAAGGGCAGGGTTGTGCTCTTTGACGGTTATACCGTTCTCGGGCTTGAGGCGCAGGCTCGCAAGGCCAAAGAAGCCAAGGATAACGAAGAAGACAGGTCTGATGAGGACGACGAGGGCAAGAAGAAGGACAAGGACCAGCTGCTGCCCCCGCTTGAAGAAGGTGATGGCCTTAACAAGCATGATATGCGCACCACTCAGCACTTTACCACCCCGCCTCCGCGCTACAGCGAAGCCAGTCTGGTGCGTGCGCTTGAGAAGGAGGGGATCGGCCGTCCTTCAACTTACGCGCCGATTGTGCAGACTATTCAGGACCGCGGCTACGTGCGCCTTGAGAAGCGGCGGTTTCATGCTACAGAGCTTGGTATTGCTGTAACGGATCTGCTCTTGGCTAATTTCACGACCATTATGGATCTGGCCTTTACTGCCAAGATGGAAGCCGACCTTGACCGGGTTGAGGAAGGGGAAATTGACTGGCACAAGATTGTTGATGAGTTTTACAAGCCTTTTGAGGAGCGTCTGAAGAAGGCGACTAAAGACGCGGAAACGTTAAAGGGTAAGGCTGCGCCTAATGGCGAGAAATGTCCGCTTTGTGGTGGGGACATGATTATCCGCTACTCGGCGCGCGGGGCGTTTCTGGGGTGCGTGAATTATCCCGAGTGCCGTGGTCTGATGGCGATGCCGGGTGAGGACGGAGCTGATGACGAAGACACGGAGATGGAACCGGTAAGCTGCCCCAAGTGTGGCAGCCCGATGGTCAGGAAGCGTTCACGCTATGGCGATTTCATGGCGTGTTCGAGTTATCCGGGCTGTAACCAGACTCTGCCTGTCGGCAAGGACGGCAAGCCGGTAGAACTGCCGGATATCAAGATGGACTGCGAGAAGTGCGGCAAGGAGATGGTGGTCAAGATGGGTAAGAGCGGGCCGTTTCTGGCTTGTTCTGGTTACCCGGACTGCAAGAACACCAAGCATCTGGATAAGGATGGTAAGGTACTGGAACTGCCGGATGTGAGCCATATTGCCTGTGATAAATGCGGCGCACCGATGATTACGCGTATGTCAAGGCGTGGACCGTTTATGGCCTGTTCGGCGTTCCCGAAGTGTCGTAACGCCAAGCCGATGCCGGGTTCTGAGGCGGAAAAACGCGCACAGGAGAAGGAGCGCAAGGCGGCTGAAAAGGCGGCTAAAGATGCAGCCAGCGGCGATGAGGATTCTTCAGAAGAGAAAACCACCAAGAAGACAGCCAAGAAAAAGACCACAAAAAAGAAGACGGCTAAAAAAACAACCAAGAAAAAGACCACTAAAAAGAGCGCGGCCGAGAGTACCGAGAATAATGAAGCACCGTTCTGATAGCAGCGTAACATGATAATATAAAAAGCCGACCGTAAACGATGGTCGGCTTTTTATATTTAGTGTTGCCTGTTATTTGAATTAATGAGGCATATTCATTGGAAAGGCACCGGCAAACATTAGAATTAGCATGACAACGTCAATAATTATGCCGATAAGGGTCAATATCGCGATAATTTTAAAATATTTGGCAATGCCTGCATTTGCAGCAATCATGCCCATTTTATCGCCATTTTCATAAGCCAATTCATATTGGTTGGCAGCTTTAACCAGTGTTATCCCGATCCATATTGACAGTATACCAACAAGAACAATTAAAGTCGGGATACCAATAATAATACTGAATACTCCCAAAAATTTTATCCAGCCTTTATTTTCGTAAAGCGGGGCTGCTACTTCCTTGATAAGATCATTTTCTTCCATTTTTATCCTTCCTCATATTTGGCAAAATTGCCTTCCGTTGATATTGATATATTTTTTTATAAAATTCTTCAAGGAAATAATCTTTTTGCGTATTATTGTGGTATGAAATAATGGTATAAATTGTTTTATCAATTGCGGACTTCGGCTTCAGGAGCGGATGATGATTCTATTGCATGGAATTGATCCGGATGTTTTTTTTGCAGGGACAATTTATTCTTTATATTTCTGGGCGGTTAATGCGATCTTCTTTTTTCTTGCCGAGCTGCGCATCTTCAAGTCCAGTTCAACCTGGGGATTCCTGGGGCTTTTTCCGCCGATAGCGTTTATTTATGGCTGGTCGCACTGCATCAGATTGCATATTGTCAAAATAATGATCGGCTGGACTATTCCGTGGCTTCTCTTTGGACTCTGGCTACTGAGCCTTGAACGGTTATAACCCGTCCCTGCAATCAAACCGTCTTTAATGACGGCTTTTTTATTTGCCCTATTTACCATTACAACTTTATCTGTAAAATTAATGACACCAATTATGGGTTTAAAGGATCTGTTATGGCTAAAGTAAAAGACATAAATGAAATCTCCGTTTACGGGGCTAATGAACATAACCTGAAGAATGTCAACCTGACCATTCCGCGTAACACTCTGACGGTGATTACCGGGCTGTCTGGTTCTGGCAAGTCGTCTCTGGCGTTTGATACGATTTTTGTGGAGGGGCAGCGGCGGTATGTTGAGAGTTTGTCTGCCTACGCGCGGCAGTTCCTGCAGATGCTGCAGAAGCCGGATGTTGAGCATATTACCGGATTGCCGCCGACTATCGCTATCGAGCAGCGCAAGGGGCAGGCCAACCCGCGTTCGACGGTGGCGACGATTACCGAGATTTATGATTATCTGCGTCTCTTGTTCTCACGCGCTGGCGAAGCGCATTGCCCTGAGTGTGGCAAACCGATTGAACGCCAGACCATTCAGCAGATTGTTGATTCGATCTTCAAGCTTGCCGATGGTAAGCGAATTCTTGTTTACGCGCCGATTGTGCGGGGGCGTAAGGGTGAGCATCGTAATGAACTGCAGATGCTGCGCCGCGAAGGTTATGTACGTGCTCGGATTGACGGCGAGCAGCAGGAGATACGTGAGCTTGAGGCGATACCGAAGAAGAACAACAAGCATACTCTGGATGCGGTGGTTGACCGTTTTACGGTCAGTGCAGAGGAGAAGTCACGTCTTACTGAAGCGGTTGAGAAGGCGCTTCTGCTTGGTGAAGGGTTGGTTATTGCCAGTGTCGAGGAGAATAAGGGCGAGTTTGTCGATACGCTTTTCAGTGAGAAGTATGGCTGCGTTGACTGTAATTTTTCCTTCCCCGATCTTGAGCCGAGAATGTTTTCATTCAACTCGCCTTATGGGGCGTGTGCGGCGTGTGATGGGTTGGGTACGAAGATGGAACTTGATGTCGAGTTGATCGCGCCGGATATGAGTAAGTCGGTTAATGAAGGCGGGCTTGAGGCGTGGCGCAAGGGCGGGCGGATGATGAGTATGTATTATAATTCGCTCTTGCGTGACTTTGCGTATGAGTATGGTTTTGACCTTGACTGCCCGATTAATGAGTTGTCGAAGAAAGATTTCAAGCTGCTCTTTTATGGTGATCCCAAGGGTGACTGGGAGGGGGTGGTCAATAATTTCGAGCGGCGTTTTCATAGCACTGACAGCGATAACGTCAAGCAGTATATCCACGAGTATATGTCAGTATTGCCTTGTCCTGAGTGTGAGGGGGCGCGTCTGCGGCGGGAGGCGTTGTCGGTTTATGTGGGCGGTAAAAACATCAAGGAAATAACCGAGATGACGGTGACATATGCGCTTGAATTCATGGAGAAGCTGAAGCTTAATAAAGAGCAGGAGACGATTGCCGCGCCGATCCGTAAAGAGGTCTGCAAACGCCTTGGCTTTATGTCTGATGTGGGGCTTGAGTATATTACCCTTGACCGTACTTCGGGAACGCTTTCTGGCGGCGAGTCGCAGCGGATACGTCTGGCAAGTCAGGTTGGCTCGGGGCTTGTCGGGGTTTGTTATGTACTTGATGAACCGACTATCGGCCTGCATCAGCGCGACAATGACCGATTGCTGGCGACGCTGAAGAAGATGCGCGACATTGGTAATACGGTGATTGTTGTCGAGCATGATGAGGATGTTATCAGGGCGGCGGATTTTCTGGTTGATGTGGGGCCGGGGGCTGGGGTTAATGGCGGCGAGATTATATCCTGCGGCACGGTCAGGCAGGTGATGAATGACAAGAATAGCCTTACTGGTAAGTATCTAAACGGTGAGGAGGCTATTCATGTACCCAGGCAGAGGCGCAAGGCGGAGGTGCGTAGTAACGCGATCAAGCTTAAAGGTGCAAGCTCCAATAACCTCAAGAATGTTGATGCTGATTTTCCTCTGGGTACGCTGACCTGTGTTACTGGCGTTTCTGGTTCTGGTAAGTCGACATTGATTACGCATACGCTGAGTAAGGCGCTGGCGCGTGAGTTGAACCGTTCTAAGGTCAAGCCCGGTCATTACACCAAGATTCTCGGCCTTGATAAGGTTGATAAGCTGATTAATATCGATCAGTCGCCTATCGGTAAGACGCCGCGCTCAAACCCTGCGACTTATACCAACGCGTTTAATGAGATACGTAATCTGTTTGCGCTGACACCGGAGGCGAAGATCCGCGGGTACAAGCCGGGGCGGTTCTCGTTTAACGTCAAGGGCGGTCGCTGCGAGCATTGTCAGGGTGCGGGAATGATGAAGATTGAGATGCACTTTTTGCCGGATGTATTTGTTGAGTGCGAGCATTGTTTTGGCAAGCGTTATAACCGTGAGACGCTGGAGATCCGGTATAAGGGCAAGAATATCGCGGAAGTGCTTGAGATGTCGATTGCGGAAGCTTATGACTTTTTTGAGGCTGTGCCGAACCTGCGCCAGATTCTGCAGACGCTGATGGATGTGGGGCTTGATTATATCGCGCTGGGGCAGAGCAGTACTACGCTCTCTGGCGGTGAAGCGCAGCGTATGAAATTATCATCTGAACTCTCAAAGCGCTCGACGGGGCGGACGGTTTATATCCTCGACGAGCCGACTACCGGTTTGCATTTCTCTGACATTCAGAAGCTTTTGGATGTTTTAAACAGGCTGGTTGACCGTGGTAATACGGTGATCGTTATCGAGCATAACCTTGATGTCATTAAGAGTGCGGACTGGCTTATCGACCTCGGCCCTGAGGGTGGGGACAAGGGCGGGACGATTATCGGCGCGGGTACGCCTGAGGATATTGCCGGCATCAAAAAGAGTTTTACGGGCGCGTATTTGAAGAAGTATCTGCACGGATAATTTCCGGCACGGCATTTTTTACTGGAAGTGCAGATAGCGCTGTGTAAGATGTGTAGGCATATATTTATTTTTCCGATTACAGGGGTAACAGATGATTGATTATAAGAAAGCAAAGCGTCCGGAAGCGATAACCAAGGTTGAACTGGCTGAAAAACTGGAGCATCTGAAGAGTGTTCTGCGGGCTGAAAAGAAGAGCGGCATAGTCTTTAACCAGGAAGGTTCAATGCGCTGGCTGACAGGTTTGCGTCACCAGATTATCGACCTCAATCCGGCTGATGTCAGTCCGGTTAATGCTCTTTGTGAGGTTAAGGGAAATTCCGTTACGGTTACATTCGTGACTGCGCCTTTTGAGATGGACCGCATCAAGGATCAGGTGCCGGGGGTATTCAAGGGCGTTAAGAATGTCAGCTTGAAATATTCTAATGTGATGCCGAAAGTTGGCAAGGATGTGGTTACTCCGGGCAGCGTTTATTGTAACACCGTTACCGGTAAGATCGTCCGTCCGCTGATTGGCGGACTTAAGGGTAACCAGTACAAGAAGTATGACTGGGTTGCGAACATGATGAACGCGCTGGTTGTTAAGACTGCGTACGAGCTTGAACCGGGCATGAACGGTACTCAGGTGCGCGCGATGATGTTTAAAAATTTTGCCGACTACGGCGTTGAGACGAATATGCTGCTGGTTGCGCTCAAGGGGCAGGGCAATCACCTGCACCCGCTTTATGATGACCGTTATAAGGTCGGCAATAACTGCTGGCTCAAGCTGGTTTCGGCGGGACGTCTTGGAGACGTGATTGTTTCTGAGACGCTGATGGTTAAATTCGGCAAGGTTAGCAAGAAGGAAGCGGCTGCCTATGCTGCGCTGCAGGATGCGACGGTTGAGTACGCAGACCTTTACCGCAACGGCGTAAATGAAAAGCAGCTTTATGCTGAATGCGGCAAGCGTTTTAACAAGATCGCCCTTCGTTATGGCCTTAAGGGCTTTGGCAAGAGCGCCTATCTGCACCACCTCGGCGGCCCGACCAGTCCGCTTGGCAACCGTGATTACTGTCTCAATTCTTCAAGCAAGGCTGATTGTTTTGCGGGTATGTCTTTTGCGATCAATCCGGTTGAGAATATCTTCGGTACTAAAGTCGAGCTGCAGGGGATCGTGCAGGAAGAAGGCGCGCCGCACATGCTTGATATCTCCAAATTCACTGACCCCAAGCTTCACGCTTTCCGTACTGTTGAGGCTGAGAATGGTACAGTCTGCAAAGTTCCGGAGCTGCTGGTGCGCGGCTAGTTTCTGCTGCAATTATCAATTAATTAAGGGAATCCTTAACGGATTCCCTTTTTTTATGGATTAAAGTCCGGGTTTGTTTTCAGGAATAACCGGAAAGAAAAAACGGTGCAGCCAGAGTGTTGTGAAGGTTCCGGTTACTGCGCCAAAGAGTACATCGCTGGGGTAATGGGCGGTAACGGCGATACGACTGAGGCCGACGGCAAGGGCAATGATAATAAATAATGGCAGCCCTTTGCGCCAGAGGCAGGAAAAGGCGGTCATTAATGAAAAAATTCTGGTGGTGTGGCCTGATGGTGTTGCGTTAAGTTCCCATTTATTTGAGAAAAATGTCAGGCCGTACTGGCCGTGTTCAAAGAGCATGATCGGACGGTTGCGGGCAAGGATGTATTTCAAGGCATCGCTGATAATTATTGCAGCGCAGACACTCAGGCAGATAAAAAGAAGTTTTCGCGTTGTTGCGGGCGGATTTTTTCCGGCAAGGAGCAGGGTCGCGATGAGTGTTGCGGCCGTTAGAATTTTGATAATATTGCTGTTTGCCATATAGGAGATTGCTGTTGCGATATGGGGCAGGGCGCTGGTGGAAAAGTGAGAGTGTACATACAGATCAACTTGCCGGTCAGCAAAAAAATACAGCAGAAGGTAGAGCGCTGCTGAGAGCGGCAGCGCAACGAGTGTGAATTTTGTCAGCTGGTTCAATCTTCTCCCTCCTTTAGAGAGGCAGGTCGGCTTTTCCCGAACCGGGACGGTTACTGCTTGCCGTTCCAGTTGAGGAAGTTGCGCAGGAGCTGCAGGCCGTCCTCGCCGCTTTTTTCCGGGTGAAACTGCGTGGCAAAGAGATTGTCCCGCCCTACGGCGCAGGTAAATCTGTTGCCTTCGTAATCGGTCTGGGCGTAAACAAGTTCTGGCGCGTCAACCTTTACGTAGTAAGAGTGGACGAAGTAGCACTCGCCCCTGTCCGGGAAACCTGTCAGTATCGGGTGGGGCTTGAGGATTTCGACCTCATTCCAGCCCATGTGCGGAACTTTGACGTTGCGCTCTTTCTCAAAGTCAAAGCGGACGACCTTACCCGGGAGTATCCCCAGACAATCAACGCCGCCGTCTTCTTCTGAGTGTTCAAAGATCAGCTGCTGGCCGATGCAGATAGCCATGACTGGTTTGCCGGAATTTACAGCATCTTTGAGCGCTAGGTCAAGGCCGAGGTTGCGCAGATTGTCCATGCAGCTCTGGGCTGTTCCGACACCCGGGAATATCACCTTGTCTGCCCTGGCAATCTCTTCAGGCTTGTCTGTAACCTTGCAGTCGGCGCCGACGTGCTTGAGGGCTAGTTCCACACTTGTCAGGTTGCCTGCTTTATAGTCAATAATCGCAATCATTTAATCTCCCCATGAAAAACGTTCAACTTCGATAATGAATCCGCCGTAGATCAGGCTTGCCAGTCCGAAGGGAATATCATTGCTGCGAACCACCTCTGTCTTGATATTCAGATTCGGCCAGCTTGTTAACCGCGCCTTGACCTCAGCCTTCATCGCCGGAAGCTTGTAAATGGTATCTTTCTCAATTGCTGTCAGTACCGGCATCTTGTCGCTAAGACCAAAGGCTTCGGCAACGTCAAACTTGTTGCTGCTGACCTGGATGCGCGCGCTGGAGCCGTTTTCAGTCTTGATGCCGTTAATGACAAAATCCAGATCCATGCTGCCGTTGGTGTTTATCGCGTGAACCTGAATCTTGACGGTTATTGGATTTTTCACGCCTTTATCCGGTGGAAAACGCAGAATGTAACTCACCCAGCAGCCCTTGACAGGAGGGCGCTGCCAGAGTGAGTCGGTCTCAGCAGCAAAAAGCAGAGCCGAACTTGTCAGAATCAGGATAAATACAGCAATTTTTTTCATACTCTTGAGGATACTTATATCCGTCATTTAAATCAAGGGGATAACTTGCTGTATGAGGTGATCTGAAAATATCAGAGCGAGTTGTTTTGTGCATAAGTGCATATGGCTTGCTGGGACTCTTTGCAGGTCATGGTGGTTTGTCATGTTTTGGTGCGACTCAGGTGAAATTGTAAAATTTGATTCAGAAAATTACTGTATCTGTATATTATCGCCCTGATATGCGATTGTTATCCCTTTTTATTATAAAAACTTATTGAATAAGCAAACTTACTATTGAATATTGGCGGCGGTTTTGTCTAATATAGATAACAGATTATTTCGTTCTCAGCTCAATTTGGGAGTAAAGGATATTTATGAGCAGTATTCTGATAAAGCAGGGCAGGATTATTGACCCGGCGCGCGGTATTGACGGGGTTGGTGATGTTCTGATCCGTGATGGCAAGGTTGTTGCCGATGTTGCGGGGGCTGATCTTAACGGTGTTGAGGTTTTGGATGCTTCCGGCAAGATTGTTACGCCGGGTCTTATTGATATGCATGTGCATTTCCGTGAACCGGGAATGGAAGAGGAAGAGACAATTGCCTCTGGCGCTGAAGCGGCGGTTGCGGGCGGCTTTACTACGGTTGCGTGTATGCCAAATACTGCGCCGGCGCTGGATTCTGAGGCGCATATGAATTTTGTCCTGCGCGAGGCGAAGGTTGCTGGCTTGGCTGAAGTTCTGCCGGTTGGCGCGATTACGGCCGGGCGCAAGGGGCAGGAAATGGCTGAGATGGCGAACATGGCCCGTGGCGGCGCGGTTGCTTTCAGCGATGATGGTACGAGTGTTCCGTCTGCGGCGGTGCTGAAACAGGCGATGCTTTATGCCAAGATGCTTGATAAGCCTATCCTGGAGCATTGTGACGAGCCGACTCTGGCCGAGGGCGGGGTGATGAACGAGAGCTTTGTCTCGACGACCCTTGGCCTGCCGGGAATCCCGGCTGAAGCTGAAGAGATAATTGTCGCCCGTGATATTTATCTGGCTAAGCTTACCGGTGCTCACCTTCATGTGCAGCATATCTCAACGCGTGGTTCGGTTGATCTTATCAGAAGGGCAAAGGAGGCTGGCATTAGGGTTACGGCCGAGGTCTGTCCGCATCACCTTGCACTGACGCATGATAATCTTAAAAGTTTTGACCCGGTTTATAAAGTTGCCCCGCCGCTGCGTGCGCGCGAGGATGTTGATGCTTGTATTGATGCTCTGGCTGACGGTACGATTGATGTGATCGCTTCCGACCACGCGCCGCATCTGCGTGAGGAGAAAGAACTTGAGCTTGCTTATGCTCCGTGTGGACTGATCGGCCTTGAGACTACAGTCGGTGTGCTGTTTACCGAGTTGCTTGACAAGGGCAGGGTTACCTTGAACCGTCTGATTGAGGCGATGACCTGCGCGCCGGATAAGATTCTCAAGCTTAACCGCGGTACTCTTGCTGATGGCGTGGTTGGTAATGTTACGATAATTGACCCTGAGATGAAGTGGATGGTTGATCCGGCTAAATTCAAGTCAAAGTCTGCTAACTGCCCTTGGGCAGGTCAGGAGCTTAAGGGCAGGGTTTGCGCAACGGTTGTTGCAGGCAGGATTGTTTTCAGGTTGCCCTAGCTGGTTATTTATTTCCATCGGCTTTAAGCTGATGCAAGGTTGTGTGGATTTTTTTCTTTCTGGATGATTTGGCAAAAGGCCGGTAAATATGAGGATGCTCTTTGCGCTTATCGGGTTGGTGCTTGTTTTTGCACTGGGGATGTTTGGCTATCTGATGCTTTTTGGCACAGACAGTGTGGTCAGCACTACTGAGTACGTGCAGATTGACGGCAAGAAATTCGGCGTGTTGTATCCGGCCAAGCTTAGTGCAAAGGCACCGCTGGTTTTTTATTACCCGCCTACTAGCCGCCCGACGCTGATTAAATTTGAAACGCCTGATGAGGATAAGTCCGGTTATGCGCTGCGCGGGGAGAATTTCCTGTTGACGACGCTTGATTCTGAGGGTGTTGTTTTTGTTAACAGTTCATCCGGGACACTAAAACTTTGTAAGACCGGCTGGGATCATTCGCTGCTTGAGAGTGAGAGCAAGTTGGCGCTTTTTCTGAGTGGTTGCTACAGAGATATCGAAAAATACTGATTCGGAGTTATAATGGGACGTAAAGCTTTGGGACGAGGTTTGAGCGGGCTTATTCCGCAGGGAAATAAAGAGTCGGCGGTGGCGGTGGCTGATGCGCCGCAGGATGAGAATGGCGTAGTCGAGTTGCCGGTCGGCAGGATTGTGGCCTCCCGCTGGCAGCCGCGGGCGCACTTTAATGACCAGAAACTAGCCGCGCTTGCTGATTCAATCCGTGAGCAGGGGCTGGTGCAGCCTGTAGTTGTGCGCAAGAAAGATAATGGCGAGTATGAGTTGATTGCCGGTGAGCGCCGTTTGCGGGCGGTGACGATGCTTGGCTGGGAGACGGTCAGGGCGTGTCTGCTTGATGCGGGTGATGAGCGGATGCGCGAGCTGGCACTGGTTGAAAATCTGCAGCGAGATGACCTTAACGCGATTGAAACGGCGGTCTCCTATGACATGCTCCAACGCGAGGAGGGGCTTACCCATGAGCAGATTGCCGCGCGTCTTGGTGTTAGCCGCGCGAGTATTACTAACTTTATCCGCCTGCTGAAGTTGCCTGAAGAGGTCAAGCAGATGGTTGCCGAGGGTGAGTTGTCGGCAGGTCATGCGCGGACGATTCTGGCTCTTGGCGATGCGATGTCGCAGATTGATCTCGCCAAGAAGGTTGTGCGCGAGAAGATTCCGGTGCAGGAACTTGAGAAGATTGTCAAGCGGATAAATACTCCGGCTGCTGCGCGCAAGGAAAAGCTGACAAAGACTTCAGTCGTCAGTAAAGACCCTTATGTTGCTGACATTGAGAACAAGCTGCGCTCGAAACTTGGCGTCAAGGTTGACATTAACGATCAGGGCGGCAAGGGTAAGATTGAAATTGAGTACTACTCGTATGATGATATTAACCGTTTGTTTGAGTATCTTGGCATTTTCGGGGATTAGTGCGTGGCTTCATTAACCTGCGCTTTCATTATTATGGCTGCCGAAGCGGCAGAAGAAGCCGACAGCTTCATTGATTTGCGGCTGATTATTGCCTTTGGTGTGGTTATCGGTATCATGTTTTTCATGCCCAGGATTTTGCGCAAGAACCGTAAAGAGCGCAAACTGATGGAAAAACAGTACATCGACGAGGTCAATAACCGCCTCAATGTAAAGAGCGAGGCTGACCGGATAATGATTGAAATCGTTGAGACCGGCCGACAGATCAATGCGCAGCTTGATACTAAAATCCGTGTACTAAACAAGCTGCTTAAGGATACGCAGTTACTGGTTGACAGGCTTGAAAAAAGCGGGGTATTGGGTTCGGAAAATCCTGGGGCTCAGGCTAATAACAATGTGGCGCCGATTTCGCCGGTAAATATTGAAAACAACCGTTCTGTGAATGATGACGCTGGTGGTATTGCCGGGTTGGCGGCTGAAATGGTGTATACCGGAGAGACGACGATTGCTCTTGCGCCGCCGGAAAAAAGTGATTCGGGGCAATCAGCTGATGAGTTTGAGAATGAGGATGAAAGCTCGGGTAGCGGGCGCTGGAAGAATAACCTGCGTAAAAAAATCGCCACCATGGCAGAGGAGGGCAGGAGTGTCGAGTCGATAGCCCGTCTGACGCGCTTGTCAACCTCCGAGGTCAGCCTGATGCTTGATCTGATTAACGCGGGCAAGTAGTTTTTTTTAGGTTGCGTATGGACATTTACCGGCGCAATAATAAAATATAAATTTGAAATTGATAGAGTATTATTTAATCCATGCGGTTAGATTGTTATGTATTTTTTTACAATATCGCGGGAATTAAAACTTGATTGAATGATTTGGTCATTCATCCAGATCCGCGCGGCGGAGCAGGCTGGAAAGCTTTTTGAGTCGCACCGCGGGAATTAAAAATAGGAGAACACTGATGAAGGATTTTGGCGGACCGGTTATTTTTCTTGACCGTAGTGATATCAACACCGATGAGATTATTCCTGCGCGTTACCTCACCGAGGTAAAGAAGGAAGCGCTGGCTCCTCATTTGCTTGAAGACCTTGAGATTGACGGCTTCGACCCGAAGGGTGATAAACTTAAAAATGCGAAGGTTGTTGTATCGCGGGCTAATTTCGGTTGCGGTTCATCACGTGAGCATGCACCGTGGTCATTTGAGGTTAATGATATTACTGTTGTTGTGGCTGAGAATTTTGCCCGTATTTTCCGTCAGAATATGTTCAACTGCGGCATGATGGCAATCGAGCTTTCAAAGGCTGATATTGACAGGATTTTTGAGCTTGCCGGTTGTTCTGATGTTGAGTGCAAGATTGATTTCGCTGCCAAGAAGATGGTCTTCACTGGTGGCGGCAAGACTGTTGAGCAGAGCTATGAGCTTTCCGAGTTTGACGCATCGCTGGTTGAAGCCGGTGGCTGGGTTGAGTTTGCCGACAGCCGCTACTAGTATCTGTTGACAGTTTTGATTTACACTGCGTTTTGATTTGCTGCGGAGAGATAAATGGGTGGACTGGCTCAACGATTTATCCGCTGGTTTTTGACTAATGAAGCACGTTTCAGCATTATGCTGGCGTGCTTTTTTCTGTTATTTCTGATGGAACCGATTCTTAATTCCCTGGGGGCTGGCGGCTTTATTTTAAATGTCGTATACACGCTGATTATGCTTTCCGCGTTGCATAACTGTTCGGCGGAGAGCCGCAAGATTTTTTATCTGACACTTGTGATGTGTATGCTGGCGCTGCTGGGGCAGTGGCTTAATATGTACAAGCCGGTAATACTGATTTCCGCGCTGAGTTTTTCCATGGCGGCACTGGTTATAATTATCACGGTATATTATCTTTTCAGGCATATCAAGAGTATCAGCGTGGTGCGTTTTGATACCATTGCCGGGGCGTTGTGCGTGTATCTGCTTATCGGTGTGCTTGGGGGGATGAGTTTTGAGTTTATCGAGAACTGCGTACCCGGGTCATTTCATTTTCCGCAGGAGTTTATTTCTGATCCTCAAAGTTTTTCCTATGCCGGTAGCCTTAAAGAGCGGCTTATTTATTTTTCCTACTCGACTATTACCAGCCTCGGCTTTGGCGATATTGTTCCGGTTAGTGCGCTGGCCAGATCGGTCACGATGATTCTGGCGATCTGCGGACAGGTTTATATGACTGTTGTAATGGCGATAATTGTTGGTACCTATATCAATTCAAGTTATCGTTCTCGCCATGTAACCAAGAGGCATTAACGGTGATTTATTCTGCGAGCCGTCGTACTGACCTGCCTGCTTTTTTTCCGGATTACATCTGTCAGAAAGTTCAACGCAGCCGGAAGCTTGAAGCGATTGTCTTCTGGACAAAAGATCCGCGCAATCTGGTTGAGCATCCGGGGCTGGCTGCGGTGGTAAGTAGCTATCCCACAATAATTCAACTGACCATTACCGGACTTGGTGGGAGTATCTGGGAGCAGGGAGTGCCTGAGGTAGGCACGATCATTCCGGCGATCACTGAACTTGCCAGGGTGCTTCCTGCCGGGGCAATCCGCTGGCGGTTTGATCCGATTATTGCTGAGGGCACGCATTTTCAGCGTTTCTCTGAAATTTTTGAAATGTTAACGGCTGCCGGGGTTATGCTTGAGAGCGTCGTCGTAAGTTTTCCTGATCCTTACTCACATGCTGTTGGTCGGATAAAACAAGCCGGCTTGAGCCTGCCGCAATTATCATTTGAGGATAAGAAGAAAATTCTGCAGGAGCTTCATGCAATTTCGGGTATTCCTCTGGCCTTATGTTGTGAGCAGGAGCTATTGACGGTTTCTGGTATTATTCGCTCGCGCTGTATTGATGGCGGGTTGTTTGATCGGCTCTATGGCACGTCACTTGGCTCGCTGCCGGAAGATCATTCGCAGCGGCAGGAATGCGGTTGTTGCAGGTCTACTGATATCGGAAGCTATCAGCAGGAGTGTCGACATAAGTGCCTTTACTGCTACGCTAACAGACCAGGTTTGGGTAACCTGCCCGGTTCGGGTAACCGGTCTTGCTAAGAAAACGTATTGTATTCAGATGTCGATGATCTGCAGCCAGTCCTCAAAAAGGGCATTACAACTTATCGCCATATCGTGGGGAATATCCGCGACAAAAAGCTGAGGTTTTTCCGTGACCGGATTTATGAGAATCAGGCGCCAGGCGTGCAGGGCCTGTCGGTCAAGGCCGAATTCGTTTTTGGCTTTCTGGTTTTCCGTACGGTCGCCGTATTGGTCATCACCAAGTATCGGTCGTCCCAGCGCTTCTGCGTGTACGCGGATCTGGTGCGTCCGTCCCTGCATCGGTTTAAAGAGAACAAGGCTCGCGGGGAAGGCTTTATTGCGAGCGAGTAGTTGGTATTCTGTCTCAGCTTCAAGGCCGGTGTTGCCTTTAATAACCTGAACCGGCCTTCTGCCGCCACCCCATTTGCTTAGGTTGCGTTTGATTGTTCCTTCCGGGTTGCGGGGGATGCCGCAGCAGATAGCCAGATATTCTTTTTCGGTTACGCGCTCGCGGAACTGGTCCTCGACTTTTTTGAGCGTGTTTTTATCGCGACAGAAAACCTGCACACCGGTCGTATCGCGGTCAAGGCGGTGAGCTGGCGAAAGTTCATAAATATTAAGCTGGGTTTTGAGTGTCTTGGTCAGGCAGGCGCCACCGGTTGTTGAGATTGACTCATAACCTGCAGGCTTATTAACAATAAGGAGTCCGTCATTGTCATATAAAACAGTTATTTTGCTGTTCGCGTGTGCTGTCATCTAGTTATCCTGTTATTTAAGTTTTATGCGTTGCATCGGAGTATGACGTGCGCCGGATTTTTTTAACTCACTCATAAAGACCGTAATTTCCTCGATATCAAGAATGCCGAATGAAACATTTACCAGGTCATTTGAAAACTCATCAAAGCCGGCGGCGTCTGAGGGCTGTTTGATGCGCCCGAGGGTAAAGTGTGGCTGGAATGGGCGCTGTTCTGGCGGATAGCCGATTGCCGCGTAGTGTTTGCTTAAAATATTGGCGAGGCTGACGGTCCCCTCTATGCCACTCTGGCAGCCAGCAGAAATCACAACCGGTTTGGCCGGATCAGGAAAGGCGTTTACGCCGCAAACTTCAAGCGAGAAGCCATATGACTCCTGAGCCGCCGCTTCCGCGGCTTGAAAAATCTCACGTAAGTCATCGGTAATTACATTGCCGATAAATTTTAGTGTCAGGTGGATATTTAGCGGGTTGACCCATTTTATATGCGGGAAGTGGCTTTTGAGGTAGCTGATTTCCTTTGACATCTCCTCCCTGATATCCTCAGAGATTTCAACACCGATAAAAGTCCGCACTGTTTTGTTTCTATTCATATCTCTTATTCCAAGTTTTGTTGTAATAATATCTGATTTTACTATAATAATTTCTTTTGGCAACAGGTTCTTTGTGTCAAATTTTCCGCAGGCTTACTGGATTGTTCAAATGATAGGCGGTAATGATTAAATTCGCTGAATACATCAATATTGCAAGGCGGCCATTTCTCTGGTTGGCGGTCTTTGTTGTTATTGGGATTTATCTTGCAGATGGATTCAGTCCTTTCTGGGTGGTTATCGTTCTCACGGCAGAATGTCTCGCCTTTTTAACTTATTTTATGGTTAGGTATTTGACTTTTAGAAATATAGAAAATGAGCGGGTTGGTGTGCGTAAAAATTTTTACCATCATATATTTCCAGAGCTGATAATTTTTTTGTCAATTACCGCATTTGGTACAGGAGTGCTGCGTTCTGAGCAGAATTCTGCCTACCTTGATTCTTTTGAAGTTGAGCGTGATTCAACCGCGAATGTTTCACTTGAACTGACCTCGGTAGCGTCTGCAACTCTTGTTGGCAGTGATGATGATTTCTGGAAAGCAACGGGAGTGATTCATGCCATTAACGGCCAGGCGTTAAGCAGGGGGATGCCTG
>QKCJ01000011.1 GCA_003245715.1 bacterium | reverse complement strand
CATTAGGCTACCGCCCGCCAGCACCGGAGGCATTTGTTTGTCCAGAACAGCCTGTCTCCGCTACGCTGCATCATTCTGTTCTGGACAAACAAAGAGAAAAAACTATAACATAAGAAGTGGTCTGAATCGTGGGGAAAGGTCACAACGACCCCAACGACTGGGCAACCGAGGTTGATAATCCCCGCTATATCCTCGACCTTATCCTGAGCGTCATCAAAGTCAGCGTCCAAACCGTCGATATTGTCGCCGCACTACCCAAGTTGAAGTTCTAATAAGTCCATATGTCTGTTAGTTTCTTTTTTTTAAGGAGAGCGGAAAAGTGAACTTAAGGCTCCACTTGAAGAAACTTAAAAAATAGTTTGTAATAAATAATCCAAGCAAACATAAGCAGCCGAGGTACGTGGATAATCCTCGGCTGTTTGCATGATTATCTTTAATAGGTAACAATCGCCAGTAAATTTAGCGATTTTGTAAGCTGTTGGAACAAAAGTAGATGAGTCTCTTGAAACACATTGGTAATAGCGCCAGTAATGCAGCTTATTTGTGGTTCAGAACCCGGGCAAGCACTCCCTTCTATGAGGATACTCAATCCTCGACTGCTCGCATATTTGAGGCTACATAATTATATTTTGAACAGAACAGCCGAAGTCGGCAGGTAATCTTTGGCTGTTTTATTTTTTAAATATATGATGTTAAGCCCGGTACAAATAAAGGCAAATTACAACTCTTTTGTAACAAAGCAGATACGCAGGATGGGCATTTGTTAAGCCCGGTATAGTTTTCATTTTGTTTTATGCAAATTCCGAAAAATTTTCGCTCTTAGAATTTTGGTGAATGTTGAATATTAAAAAGAAGGCACTCCCATAATTGGGAGTGCTGCCATGCCTGTTGACTGACCCTGTACTGGCGGATGTGGTGCCAGGCATTATAGAATTTCAGAAGCTAATAGCAAATATTTTTCTGGTTCAATAATAACAAATCACTTATGACCGCCTCGACTGAAGGTTCTCATAACCCATAGTTGCAATATCAACAGCCAAATTAATTGCCTCTTGAGCCGCTGCATACTCTTCCCTCAAGGACTGGATGTTTTCAACCTCTGTGAATACATAATAGGGGAACTTGATTGAACCACTGAACCTAATTTCCAAAGTTCCTCCACGCCTGATATAGTTCAAAAACATTGCTTCCGGAGCATCCTCAATTATTACCTCTTCCTTTTCACACATTTTAAATTTCCTCCATGTTTGTGGTTGATGTTTTAGAAAACCAAGTTCATTGAAATTTCTTTCGCACAGAATTCACGCCTCTACCAACTCTATATTATCATCAAATTATTAATTGAGCTATTATTGATGCTGTAACAAACTCTCAAAAATATATTTTTAGTCCAGGATTTCCCCAGACTAGTGTTATAAACAAATGTACCAAATAGTTGTGATAATCATTGATACATGCAACAAACTAAGAAAACCGTATAGATGGTTGTGATAATCCCCCTTTTCACAACTATGCATTGAAAACGAGGGAAATTATGGCTTCACAAAAAAAACTACCAAAAATTTTAGAGCGTGACGAAGTTCAGATGCTGCTCAATTCCTTTAACCTGAAGGCATGGTCAGGACTCAGGAACCGAGTGATTTTTGAAACTCTCTACCGGGCAGGGCTGCGAGTTTCTGAACTTTGCAACCTTAAACTTTCCAATGTTAATCTTGAGAAACGCCTGCTCCGGGTCTTTGAGGGAAAAGGTAAAAAGGACAGAGTTGTCCCGTTTGATTCAGAGCTTGCCTACTGGCTCCAACGTTGGTCTGAGAAGCGTCCAGATAATGTTCAGGACAAGAAGGCATCATATTTTTTCTGCCTGATAACAACAGGTCGTCAGGGGAATTCACTCTGTCAGCAGTACCTTGACCGAACCATAAAGAATAGAGCATCTAAAATTGGTTTAATTGATAAAAAGGTAAGCTGCCATGTTTTTCGGCATTGTTACGCATCTGAACTTTTGGATGAGGGTTTTACCATTCGTGAAGTCCAAGACCTTCTGGGACATAATTCCGTCCAAACCACCCAAGTGTATACGCACGTTGCCCCAAAGCATCTGGCAGATAAAATTCAGAGCCGGGGTAAAGATAAAGTCGAGGAGAATAGTCAGCAGGTTACTGAACTCCAAACTATCATTAAACAAGCTCAGGAAGCCCTTGGAAGGCTTCAAAATTAAAACCAATAGTTTGAGTGCAGAAGTCATAACTTGCAAGCAGGAGGCTCTGTAATGGCTCCAAGCGGATTTGAATTAACCCCGGCTCAAGAAATTGATGCGGAGCCAACAGTAAGGATGATTCCACTATATTTTTTGGTACTGCATAATAATACGACCCCAAGTATGGATGAGGTCGTTGATATTCTTTTCAGATATACACCATTAAATGAAATCGACTCCACCCTTGTGATGCTCGATGCACATTATACAGGTATTGGAGTCGTGATGATTGATTACTATGAGGCTGTGGAATACTATTCAGAGACACTAAGAAGCAAAGGATTAATTACTTCAATCGAACCAGCTTAACAGCTCCACGCAATTTGTTTCATGTATGTAATGTAGGATAAAACACAAATGTTTTTATGCCTGAAATGAAATTCCACCCACCCCTGAAATTCTTAAGAGCTTAATTTATCCTACATTACATACATGCCTTGCCTAACGAATTATCACCTGCTGCGCAGGTGGGCGAATTCTCAACCCCCGGAACCCGCCGCACTACCACTATCTCATTTCACGTAAACCCAGTAGCACTATTAGCAAATTCTCTATTTCTCATATCCATAACCGTCCTTTCTATTTTAACTGATACGCTCATTTTCATACATATCCTACATTCCATCAGTACATAGGAGGGGAGTCGCTTCCCCGTGAGAAAGCAAATTTGGAGTAAAAATAAATTGAAAAGTTAACCTCAGCGTACCGGTTCGTGGAACTCGGGAGAGCATCAACTTTTATTAACCATGAGTCTTTGCTATGAACATTTCTGATGTGATGTATTCGTAGATGTGCCTTGTTATTTTTCTGCCGTTGTCATTCATAGATTTTTCCGTGATGCAATAATCAGCCCAACCCTTCGGGTCAAATATTTCCGGGTAATGCGTTGAACCTCTGGCAGTCATCTTATGCCAACACTCATCAATCAGCTCTAACGCCTGCGCATTAGAATATTTAGCAACCGCAAAATCAACCACTCCATGCCAATGCAAATCTCCGTTTGCCACGCCATATTCTGGTATGAGAATAAATGACGTTCTTTCAGATGCGGGCTTCTTCGCCCATCTACTACCCAGAATAGCACAATCAAGCCGTGCGTGGAAGCCTCTGAGCAATTTCTGACCCTCATACAACGGCAACCTGCTATTTGTCTTTAAAGTTAAAGCAAAGCCCCATGAGCGCCCTTTGAGCGGGTGCTTGACCAGCATCCGTCTGATTTCCTCAACAGCGGTCATTTCCTCATCTTTAATCATTATAGACTCCAAACAAAAACCCCTACCAGCCGCATGGTAGGGGTAAACAAACAGGAACATTTTCCTGAACAATCTGTTTCGTGAAATTGACTGCGGCATCAATTTTCACACCCGGTGTTTTGGGATACATCCAAACCAACTCGGTTGCATCCAGAGGCTCATAGAAGTCCTCACTAATACACGGGTATAAAAAAAATGTAAAAATACCCCCGCCTCAAAAGACGGGGTAAGTTCTTACAGACAATGCGCAGTCACAGTTTAGGAAATTTGTTTATCGCTCTTTGTGCTTCGTCCTGCGTAAAATGCGAATATATCAAACTCTCCTCCACGTTCGCATGTCGAAGCACATGCATGATAGATTCAACAGGAACACCGGCTCTTCTAAGCATGGTGCCAGTTGTGTGGCGCAGGTCGTGTACCCTGATGTTTTCCTTAATCCCAGCAGCGGCTGTAATTTTCTTAAATGCCCGTTCGAATTTATGGGTCATATAGCCGCCGTCTGGTGCGGGGAAAACAAAGTTGGAGTTACTGCGCTCATACAGACTCTGCAAACGCTCTTTCAATACTGGATGCAGCGGAACTTCGCCCTCACTGGCTTTGGGTTTCCACTCAAACATTTCGGTCAGCAGCAAACACTTAGAATCGAAATCGAACCACTCTCGCCTGATAGCTAGCATCATCTTCAAGCTTCTCAACTTCAACAATTTCGCCGCCTTTTTAGTTTCAGCCGTACCAGCAACAAACAATACCTTCCCCTTCTTGACCCTCAGAAGCTTTCTGAAATACACCACAGCTTCATCTGACAGGAGTATTGTTCTCGTGTTTATGATTCTCTTACTTCTCACCCGGAGCAAATTATCTCCAAATGAAATATCTGACCACTCCAAATAAACCAGCTCCTTCCTCCGCAACCCACTGTAAATGTAAGTCATCAGAAGTGAAGAAATAAAATTGTCATACGCATAAAAGCCAGCTCTACTCTCATCATACTTTCTCGCTTCACTTAAAACTTTGCGTGTTTCTTCTTCGGTCAAAGGGCGTGCCTTGGATGACGGCTGCCCCCGCTTACGCTTGAAATGAGAAATCCCATCCAAATCGGGCTGATACCCAAGCCATTGCCGGGTAACACTGTATTTAAGGATTGCCTTTACCAAAGAAATCTCCATGCTCAACGTTTTTTCTGAAACGCCAATCTGTTTTCGAGAATTCTTGTGTCCATTCGGCGACACTTCACAAGTCCGCCTGTATTTGGCATAATCTTCAATCAGCGCCCTTGTAACCTGCTTGAGCTTAATATCAGAATAGCCTGATATTTCCTCCAATCCTTTGAGGATATTTCTGAATGTTGTCTGATACCGGCTCAAGGATGACTTTCGAAGATAGCAATTATTGATATACGCATCTCCTGCACTCTCAAAATTAATCTTGCCATCGCTCAAGACCACTCCCAGAGGGATGTCCTTATCAAACACCTTCTCATTCATCTCCACCACCTTTTTGACCGCAATTGAAAGCGTCTTGGTTCTCAGGCTTTTTCGCCTGCGCTTCCCATCTACCATTCGGCGGTAGTAATACCACCCGTTAATGCACTCCAACCCACTAACCAAATCTGCCCTACTGATACCGCTTTTTTCTGTCTTCATGATTTCTCCTTTCTTTAAAATGAACCAATCGACTTTGCGTTATACAATTGGGAAAGGAAAACGACCGTGGATTTGACCAATTTTTGACCAAATATATTGGATATTTGGACTTTTTGAGTGATATTTGGTGATGATAGAGGCAGGGGAAAACACCCGCAACCGGCTTATTTTACGGGTATTTACGAAAAACCCCGACTTTTTTTGTCGGGGTGTATTTTATATGGCGGAGAGACAGGGATTCGAACCCTGGGTACGGTTACCCGCACACACGCTTTCCAAGCGTGCCCGTTCAACCACTCCGGCATCCCTCCATTTATTTTATATTTATCGGCACAATCTTTTTACAGGTTTATACATTATCGCATCAGAACAATTTGTCAATAGTATGCATTCATATCAGATACTTTTTATTAAACTATTTCACATTTCGTACTTGCTGTTAACCTGAGCGGCAACTTCGCTATCGCTTCCGCTTTAGTCAAAACTAGTGCCAGAGAAGCTGAAACTCCACTCTCAATTTTTGACATACCTAATATCTCAAGGATTGAAGTAATCTTGTCTGAGGCGTTATACAATACAATCAAACCATTAAGCCTGCGGAATTGTTCGGTTACCGAAATCAGAATGCCTGCGCCTGCACTTGAGAGACCTGTAATCCCACCCAAGTCCAGCAAAACATACCGCGAATACTCATTGTCAATAACCTCCTGCATATAGTTGTCAAACTGTTCAAAAGTGTTTGCATCCAGATTGCCATGCAACTCAATATTCAGAACCCCGCCGCAATATGTCTCGCGCTTTATTCCCAGTTCTTCATGCATAATCATTTACCCCTCAGTATGGTATTTATTCTATTATACAAAAAAACTTCCATTGAGGAAGTTTTTTTGCCGTCAGGGAAAATTTTTATTACACAGTTGTTAAACAAATGATTCCTGCGCTTCTGCTACAGAAGCGGTGATCGTGAAGATCTGTGAAAGACCCAAAAGGTCAAAGACCTCCTTGACATTCTCGGTTGGATTAACCAGGACAATGTTTCCGCCCTTTTCCTGTGCAAGAGCAAGCGAGCCAATAAAGACACCCGCACCGGCAGAAGATATATATTCTACCCCGGCAAGGTCGACAATTATCTTGCTGACCCCGCTGTCAAAAATGTCTTGAATAGACTCATCAAGCTGCTCAAAGGTATGGGCATCCAGAAAGCCTCCGAGCTTGACCAGTGACTGTCCACCATCCATCTCGTTAATATCAATGGAAAGTTCCGGCATTTTTATTCCCCTTGTTTATTCTCGGAAATGTATTTTACCATCCGAAGTTCATTGTGTGCTTTACTCTGCACAAAAGTATAATTAATCTCATCCATAATCTGGCGTATCAGAAAAATACCCAGTCCATTTCGCTTTCCCTGCTGAACATGCTGCTTGATGTCAGGATTACTGATTGAAGAAGGATCAAAATGAACCCCCTGATCTGCAACAGTAACGCAGAATTTACTCCCGTCAGATGTTACTGAAACCTTGACGTCACCAGGCTCAACACCTTCATAGGCATGCTCCATGACATTGGCAACAGCTTCGTCAACGGCCAGTGTGATCTTGCCGGCCATCATCGGCTCGGAAAAACACCTGGTCGCTGCATCTTTAACCATCGCCCGGATACTCGCAAGATGGCGTGTATCGCACGGAGCTATCATTTCTTCATCAATTATTATCTGAACCATTAACTAACTCGCATTAGAGTACACGCAAAGCTACTGCGGTAATGTCATCATGTTGTTCAGCCTTGCCCTTATGCTTATCAAGATCACGCAGCAAAGCCTCAATGAAATCTTCACAATTTAAATCTTTATTGTCCTTAACAAACTCATAGAACCGATCGTCTGTATATTCCTCACTCTTGATGTTCATTGCCTCAACCACACCATCGGTATAAAGAATAACCCGGTCGCCACTCTCAAGCTGAATCTCCTGCTCCTTGATCGTCCGGCTGAAGATTCTACCCTTATCAAAACCAAGGGCTATACCGTTAGGATTAATCAGCTCAACCTCACCGCTGGCATGATGAATAACCATCGGGTTATGCCCAGCAGATGAACAAAGCAGCTTCTTGTCAAGAACATCAAGGACAAGATAAAACGCAGTAACAAACATCCCGCGCTTGATATCTGCTGCAACCATGGTATTGGTCTTGGCAAGAGTATCAGCCGATGAAAGGTTACCGCCGGCAACAAAGCGCAGAATCGTTCTGGTAGTGGCCATCACCATACTACCCGGGATACCCTTACCGGAAACGTCTGCGACAATAATACCCACATGGCGCGCATCAATCGGGAAGAAGTCGTAATAGTCACCGCCAACTTCTTTAGCCGGATGATAAACCGCGTGCAGGTCAAATCCCTTAATCTTGGGAATCCGCGGCGGCAGGAGTTTCATCTGAATCTCACAGGCCACTTCAAGTTCGTTCTCAAGCCTTGCTGCTTCTTTCTCACGCTTTGAGGCAACAAGCAGCTTCTTGGTCATATCGTTAAACTCCATCGCCAGAAGACCAATCTCGTCGTTGGAGTGAGCACGCGTGCGGTGCTCAAAGTTACCTTCAGCAACAATACTCATATCCTGGATAAGAGTCTTTGCCGGTCTGGTAACAATATAACCCATAATCACACAGGTCAGAATCGCCAGAACAAAACCTACCCCGCCAGTAGCCCAGAGCAGAGTATTGATCTTGTCCACTTCCGTGACAATTTCTTCAGCCCGCAGACAGAGGTAAGCAACACCAAGTTTCTTTTCGCCATCAAAGATCGGCCTGCTGAAAGCCAGAACCTTGTACTTCACATTATTAAGCTCAATCTCACGCGGAGTAACCTGGCATAAATTCTCAGGGTTGCTGTAGCCTTCAGTACTGAACTTGTAGGTCCTGCCGGCAATGGCAAACTCAGAAAGATTGACATAACGCGGCACCCAGTTAGAAGGCGACATTGTCAACTTGTCAAGGTTGCCGGCGGCGATTTCATTACCATGCTCAGAGCGCGCCAGCAAAAAAAGGCTCGGCCATTTATCCTTATCGGTAATACCATTATTGAAGTATAACTCAATAACCGCAGGGTCCGTACAGATTATATACGCAGCAAGCGTCTGGGCTGAACCGGTATCCGAGGAATCACCCTCAGCGACCTTGCCTTCCTGATTTATAAAACTCGCAAGCAACCCCAGCTTCAGAGCCGCATATAATGTCTTCTGCGCTTCCACGTAAGATTTCGGAGTAAGCCGGTCAAGCCCCTTGTGACCAACCAATTTATACCCCGACGCCAACTCATCAAATTTCTTGACATCTACTAGCTTAAGGTCAACCGGCCAGCTGTTATTGGCATCAGCAACATCTAAAGGACTTTTCTTTACCGTTTTCTTGGTATTTTTATTCTTATCTTTATCTGTATTTTTGTTTTTATCTTTATTAAGCTTATTAATCTGCTCAGGATCAACTACCTCAAGATACTGCTCCGAGTTGATTTTATAAAGCTGATCGGCTTTAAGGAGCATCGGCTTGGCATAAGTCGCCAGCATCCGCACCTGTGACACACCACTCTTCAGAACTTCGTTAGAAACCGAGGTCGTTGTCATTCTCGCCAGAAAAACCGCCAAAACCGCAATAACCGCACCGACAATAAGCGCAACCGGTATTGAAAACTTCAGAGAAAGGCTGGCTTTTGCCCTGGCCTTGGCCATTGTTACAGTCGCATTCCTTTGAGTAGAAATACTTGTATCACTTATTGTGCCGGTCTTCATTCCGACTCTGGTTCCGCTTCTGGTTCCCGAGCGGGTTACAGAGCGTGAACTTATACCGGTATTTGTTCTGGAATCAGTCGCTTTTTTGCCTGACCGTTTAGCAATTGCGGTCTTTTTGCGAACTGCTTTTTTATTTCCTCGACCTTCTGGCAATGCTTATCCCCCAACTGATCTGATCAGTCCCACCCATCTACCAAACATTTCAGACAATAATTGCTTCTATATCATAATCATTCCTGCTCTTAAGGCAAGCAATAATATTATCTCCCGGCTGAATTTTTTCACTTTCATGCAAATTATTAATATCTACAAAAATCACCCCGTCTGTCTCCGGCGCTTCCGCGTCGCTCCGGCACAAAGCAAAGCCGTCATTGGTAAGCTCGTCAACCACCACTTCCACCTCCTGCCCGAGACGGCTGTCAATCCAGTCAAAGGTCACTGGCTGCTGGGCAAGCATTATCTGCTCAAGCCTCTGCTCTGCCACTTCCTGCGGGATCTGATCCTTATAATTAAAGGCCGGCGTATCCTCTTCAGGCGAATAGGCAAATGCTCCCAAATAATTGAAATGACCCTCTTTAACAAAATCCAGAAGCTCATTAAACTCCGCATCAGTCTCACCGGGGAAGCCCGTAATCAGGCTTGTGCGCAGCACCAGATCAGGCGCATATTTTTCTTTGATATTCAGCAGCCGCTCAACCTTGTCACGCTGATAATGCCGGTTCATCTCGGTCAGAATCCGGCTGTTGATATGCTGCAGAGGCAGGTCAAGATACGAGCAGAGCCGCGGCTCACTCCCGAGCATTTTAAATAATTCTTCATTAATATGAGCCGGATGCGCATACAGAATCCGTATTTTAACATCTTCAGTAGTATCAAGAATCTCCTCAAGGAGCTTTTCCAGACACGGCTTATCATAAATATCTTTACCATAGATCGTAGTATCCTGCGCCACCAGCACCAGCTCCGGAATACCGGCTTCAGCAAGTTGCTGCGCCTCATCAACCACCGCCTCCAGTTCACGGCTTCTGACCCTACCGCGAATCAGCGGAATCGAACAGTACGAGCAACGGTTCTCACAGCCATCAGCAATTCTCAGATAGGCAAATGAACCTGGCGTGCTTAACAGCCTCGGCCCTTCAGCAATCTGCCGATTCTTGCTCAGCCCCTCAACAATCTTGCGCCCCTTGAATAATGTATTAAGGTATTTATTCAGCTCGCCATACGCCGCCAGACCCAGAACCGCGTCGAGTTCCGGAAAGTCCTGCCGCATCCGCGCGCCCCAGCGCTGCGCCAGACATCCCATCGCCACCACCTTCGGCCAGCCGCGATTATCTTTATATGAAAGCATCTCGGAGATCACCGAGTATGCTTCCTCCCGCGCCTCACCGATAAAGCCGCAAGTATTAACCAGAATCACATCCGCATCCTCAGGCTGCAAGGCAAGGGCATAACCTTCGCCGACAATCTCGCCAAGGGCGGTCTCCGAATCCACTGTATTTTTCGCACAGCCCAGGCTGACGAGCATTATTTTTTTAGTATCCATAATTTCCGTAACTGATTTTAACATATAACAAAAACGCAGCCCAAAGGCTGACTGTGTATAGTTTTAACAAAAACACCCGCTTTGGCAACAGATAAATTCACATTTTACAATTATATAACAACTGCCAATTTTTCCGTTTACCATAATAATAAAAAAAACAGTTTCCCTTTACTTGCATATGCGCACTCTGTATCATAACTCTATCATAAAACGGCTTATTCGGGTAAAAGGGGAAGTAAAATGAGGGGCGTCATTAATCGGATCTGGTTATATGCTATGGTTTTAGTTGCAATTTCTGGCTGTTATGCCGCTGATGAGGCAAAGCTTACCAAGGTAAGCAGCGCTGAAATTGAGTATGACTTTGATAAGAAGATATTCAATATGAACGGTAAACCATTTACCGGCATCTCAGTCATCAAAGATTCTGCCGGTAATACTGTCAAGGAAATCGCAATTGTCAACGGCAAACAGAATGGTTATGATATCCAGTATAAAGACGGCAAACCTATCAGTAAGTTTCTGTATAAAAATGGCGTCAAGGAAGGGATCAGCCTTATTTACTCATTGCGTGACTACACCCTCTATCAGGAGGTCAGTTATAAGAATGACAAGAAAGACGGGGCTTTAAAGGAATACAACCCGGAAGGAAAATTAGTCCTCGAATGCGTCTATAAAGATGACAAGCGTGATGGTTACTACAAGGCCTTTACCGATGAGGGAAGAAAACGGATTATCGGTCAATATATAGAAGGCAAGAAAAGTGGTAAATGGATCTACTATAAAAACGACGGAACTATCAGGCGTGAAAAAGATTATTAATGACAGGATTGGTTATCGCTGCCTGAAATTTGAAATTTTAAAATTGAAAGTTTAATAATGGCTAATGTTTTACATATCACCAGCGGGGATTGCGCTGGGGAGCTTCTGGAAAAATCAGGAATCGGCGGTACGGTTCTGGTCTGGCATGATCTCCTTTATGAAGGCATCCGCCCGACAGGCAGACCTGACGCGCAAGCCCTCATTAAACGGGCTGAATTTATCAGTAATTACACCGGCGGCGGACTGAGCATGGAAGACGTTCTTTCCGCTCTTCTCTGCCAGTACAGGGATATTGAAAGAATCAAGGCGCACAAAATTATCCTCTGGTTTGACGCCTGCCTCTTTGACCAGTCGATGCTGGCGCACATCCTCTGTTGCCTTGAGGATGAGATCCGCGATCAGGTTTACCTCTTATGTGTCTCGGAATTTCCGGGAATTAAACCTTTTAACGGACTTGGCCAGTTATCACCCGAGCAGATACTTTCACTTGAGGGGAAGGAAGTATCGGTTACGCCCGAGCAATTCGCTTATGCGCAAGAGGTGGAAATTGCTTTCGCTTCGCAGGATCAAAAATTACTCACTCAACTGGCTCAGGATAATAATCCTGCGCTGCCGTTTATCCCTGCCGCGGCAGCTCGCTGGCTTGAGGAGACCGCTCCGGCAAATGGCAAATATGGCAAACTTAAAACATTAACCCTGCAAACACTGGCTGACGGTGTGCTTTCACCAATTGAAATTTTCAAGTCGGTAAGCAATAAAGATCATTCTCCTCAATATTGGGGCGACACCACCCTCTGGCGCGAGATTAATTTACTGGCCGATGAAGATTGCCTCACAATAACCGGCCCAGCAGACAGACTCCCGCAATGGGGAAATCCGAAAAACCTTGGCGATTATAAAGTCACCAGCAAATAAAAGCCGCTCTGCAATCACAGTAAATAAAAGGTTCTCCCTCAGCAGGAGAACCTTTTAACCAGCCCGGTTGGGGCATCCACACACACCCTGTTTCAACTAAAATTATTATTTAATCTTCCTGATAGCGAAGCTATTTAAACCCGCTAGTTCAAGTGTCATATAGATAATCTCCCAGTTCTCCCGCACAATAAATTCATGCACAGCATTAATTACACCATAACAAATTCCGGAAACTACATTTCCAACAGCATAATCATGCCCGGCGATAATCCCGCCCTCTTTAACTTTACTGGCTGAAATAATTAACTCTTTAGCGGTTATATGATAATCATGAACTGAATCAATATACATCCAATCAAAATAATTATCAGGAAGTTGTGGCAATATTTGTTCGGAAGTACCGCGGTGAATTTTAACTTGTCCGCTGGATATTTGCGCGGCAAACTTATCAGTAACCAATTGATATCCTGCTTCAAATCGATCGGATAACCATGGATCAACAAGATGTAACTCTTCAGGAGTGCACACGTCCAAGATACTTTCCGAAAAAATACCTGTATCAACCCCGATCTCACATATTTTACCACCACCTAATTTTTCTAATAATCTTTTTCGTTCAGAAAGCACCCGGCAATTCTCAACATGTTTTTCTTCAAGTGGAATAAATGGAAAAGTTGAATTAACCCATCTTCTTTCTTCAATCAAAAATTGTTTGTATGTTTCAAAGGTAGAATTTAATTTCACATTTAATTCTTGGTTCAGCTTTTGCATTTGCTCATTGCCCATGTTTCATCCTTTAAACACGTATTAGCGTCCTTACATACTATGTTGTATATACTCAGTTTACCGAAGTGTTATTATCATTTCTGATTACAAAATCGCTCATCGCTTTGGCATCTTTAAAAATACGCTTGAAGTTTTCATTATTATTCAGAACTTCCAGCAGCTTTTCCTTCTGCGGATGATCGCCGTTAATTACGATATTGCCTTTATTATCAAGATTCATCTGAAAAACCGCACTGGTATCAATACCGTTTTTATCGCAGATTTTCTTGAGCATCGCCTTAAGAGCGGAAGCATTTTCCTGTAAAAGTTGCCGGATCTGGGAAATATTTACCGGCTTGCCATCAGCCACCAGCATCCCCTGATTATTGACCGACAGGTTATTAAGCAGCTTTGAAACAGAGCTGACCTCGGCCGTATCTTTCTCAAAAGGTGCTTTAAATATTGAACTTACAGTATCTGCTGCTTTATTGAAAATATTATTTGTCAGCGCGCCGGCCAACCCCATAACCCCGGATGCTAAGCCTATCATATCATCTCCTTATGCCAAAAAACCCGTTCATATCTTCAATCAAAGCAAGCACCATGCCAAAAATAACTTTAACTGCAATAAACCTCTCTCCAACTCCTTCGTTTATAACCTTAATTGATTTGTTATTGAATTGACAGCCTATGAAAAAAAATTTGCTTTATACCTGAATTAAGTAGCAAAAAAAATCCGTTTAACTTATTCTTTTTTTATGGCTACACAAATTATGCTCATTTGTCCGCTATAAACTTATCACCCATTTCTTTTAACAAAAGGAGGAAATATGGATCTTAAAGATTCCAAAACAGCAGTAAACCTGATTACGGCTTTCTCAGGCGAGTCACAAGCGCGTAACCGTTATACCTACTTTGCCGCTGCAGCCAAAAAAGAAGGCTTCCGCCAGATTTCCGAAATCTTTGAGGAAACTGCCAACCAGGAAAAAGAACACGCAAAAAGACTCTTCAAATTCATGACCGGTGGCACAATGTGCGCCATTCCTGATGAAGCGTTTCCGTTTGGCATTATCGGCAAGACCATGGACAACCTCCGTTCCGCGGCCGGTGGCGAGCATTATGAATGGGAAACCATGTACCCCAACTTTGCCAAGGTTGCCGAGCAGGAAGGTTTCGCTGAAATTGCCGACGCCTTTGCCCACATCGCCGTCGCTGAAAAGCAGCACGAAAAGCGCTACCTCGACCTTGCGCTGAATATCGAAAAGGGAATTGTCTTCTCACGCAGCGAGCCGGTTGTCTGGCGCTGCCTGAACTGCGGATATCTGCACGAAGGTAAGGATGCTCCTGAAAAATGCCCGGCCTGCGTACACCCGCGCGCCCACTTTGAAATTCTTGGTGAAAACTGGTAATAAGAAACGCCCTCAGTATCAGCAATTTATGTTAACTTGCAGTGATAACGGGACGGTCTGACCATGTCAGCCATCCCAGTCTACCTGACGGTGCAGGCAGGTTGCGAAGCTCTGCTGCAGCGCGGGAATTTAAATGGAGGAGGAAAGAATGCCAAAATTAATGGAAATCTATAAGTGCGAAATTTGCGGCAACATCTCGGAAATGGTTCACGGCGGTGGTGGCACCATGGTCTGCTGCGGCAAGGAAATGGTCTGCCTTGAAGAAAAAACCGCTGACATGGCTACCGAGAAACACGTTCCGGTTATTGAAAAAACCCAGAACGGCTACAAGGTTACCGTCGGCAGCACAATCCATCCAATGACCGAGGAGCATTATATCGAATGGATTGAACTCATCTGCGGCGACAAAATTCAGCGTATCCACCTCAAACCGGGAATGGAGCCTGTTGCCAATTTCCAGCTTTGTTCAAAGTGTATGGACAAGCCGGTTATTGCCCGCGAACACTGCAACGTTCATGGCCTCTGGAAAAATACTCAGGGCTAAAAAATTTACTCGGGATATTTATTATCCGTCACGCTGAGGGGTGTGATGAACAAAAGCGGCGGTCCTTTTTTAAGGATCGCCGCATCTTTTTATATCTTCTTACAACCGGCTAAAATCTGCCGCATGAAAATATCTAAGAGCCTCATACTGCCTCAAGTTTTAGCCAATCAGTAAAACTGTTTTGAAAAGGTATCAAAGATCAACTCCTTAAGCCGGCGCTCCAGAATCCACGCCCCGACAACCAGTGAAGTCAGAAACGCCACCAGACAGCCAAAACCAAGATACTTGTAACCAAAATAATAAAAGATAACCGTGCATACGGTGTTGAGAACCAGAGCCAGCAGGGAAAGCGCCCCGGCAAGTTTTTTCCAGTCAAAGTATAAAACAATTATCACCTCAATCAAAAAGAGCGATTGAATAAACGCGCCAAGAAAGGCAATCCTCAGAAGTGTAACCAGGTCTGGCGACATCCCCGCATACTGCAGCATATATGGCGCCAGAAAAATCGCCAGCGCACTGATCCCGCCCTGTATTTTCAACAGCCGCGTAATTGACAAAAGCAGAGACGCAGCTACATCATCGCGGCGCTGCTCGATAATTTTGAGCGGCGCGCCGTCAGTGACCGCCCCGAAAAATTCCGAGTAGTAGCCATAGAAGCTCGTCTCAATACGAATCAGGAATATCGTCATCGCCGGAACAATCGTCAGGTACGCCCAGAAGTAGCAGGTATCATAATCCGTCGGCGCAAAGAACGGCCCCGGCGCGGATTTCTTACCGGTATAAAGCCAGAGAATAAATTTATCTGCCCACAAAGCTGCATTGTAACACAAGCCGCAGATACATAACCACGGCATCGTGTACCAGTAATTCCTGACCGCATTTTCAGTAGGATAAAAAGACGGGAATTCATGGCTTACACGCACACTGAGCATCATCGCAAGAAAGAGCATTCCGGCCGTAAAACCCCAGAGCATCCCCGCAAGTCCGTAATACTCCGCTCCAAGATAACCGCAGACGATGCCTATGAGATAGCCGCTGAGAAAATTAAAGGCAATGGCAATATAATCGCGCGCCGCCGAGAGAAAGATCATCGCCGTCCAGGTCAGAGTCACCGCCTGAAATAACGCCATCGCGCTGAGGGCGATCTTCAGTTCAAGCCCGCCGAGAATATAAAAAAGTCCCGAGCCAACCCCGCCGAAGATCAGCGCATAAATACTGACATAGCGGTACGTCGGCAACACACAATAAAAGTCATGCTTGAACATCCGGTCGGCAAGATAGCGCGTGGTTGACATGTAAAACGGACCCGTAAAGAGCAACGTCCCCATATAGGTATAAACTATCAGGGTACGGAAAAGCACCTGCTCGCTCTGCAGCAGAAATTCCTTGCACAGAAACGTCAACACACCGATACTGGCAACCGAGATTATCCACGGGCCAGTCGCAATGATCGCGCCGTAAAAGTAGGCGGTAATCAATGAGCTGTACGTTCCCTTGCTCAGGATTTTTCTTAGTCTGAATCCGATGCCGGCCACAAATCAACTCCTGGTTTTATTAATCTGACTGGACTCCAGCCAAAGCTCATACTCTGAACGGTACTGGTAAATAACATCACTGAGGGTATAGTATTTGCACGCCCTCTCGCGCGAACTCAGTCCCATCTTGCGCGACATCTCCGGGGCCTCCGCCAACCTCTGCAACGAACGGGCCATCTCTGTCGGATTAGCCACCGGCACAACAAACCCGCCGCGGCCAAGAGCCTTGTCTTCCTCCGAGCGTCCTTCAATCAACTCACGGCACGCCCCAACATCAGTAGAAACAACCGGCAGACCCGCACAGCCGGCCTCAAGAATCGCAAACGGCAGACCTTCACTGATACTTGATATTACAACCACATCAAGCTTGCCAAGATAATCTTTTATGTTAACCCGCCCGGGAAATTTTACCTGCTCTGAAAGGCCAAGCGACGCCACCAACTCAAAACACTCCGCGGCATACTCCTCATCCTCATCCGTCGGCCCCATCAGTATCGCTTCAAAATCAACCTGTGAATCACGCAAAAGATCAAGCGAACGGATCAACGTCTTAACATCTTTAATCGGAGCAACCCGCCCGACATAACCAATTACAAATTTATCCTTCAGCGTTCTCTCACGTCGCCTGATATTAAGCAGCTCAGTCAGTTCTATACCATTAGGAATAATCTTGACCTTTCTGGCATCAGCCCCATCAGCGATCTGGTCGCGGCGGTTGGCACTGAAAAGCGAATAAATCTGCGAAGCGTTATTATAACCCGTGCGACTGAGCGAAAGAAAGAAATTGCCCCACCATTCCTTATAGACATTCGAACGCCGCGACATATCAAGCGTCTGCGCACCGTTATCACCACCGCTTATCCACTCCGCGTCAAAAATATCAATTCGCCTTTCGCGGGTATATATCCCGTGCTCGCTTATCAGCAGGGGCGACTCGGTTATTTTGCCGAAAAGAGCCGCAAGCGCCCCGGCATAACCTGTACAGGCGCTATGGTAAAGATCAGCATTCAAGACCGGTGTCACCATCAGCTGCATGATCGGCAGATTGATAAAACGGTAAGTCCAGAAGAAATCAATAAACGACGCGTCATCAGGAAATGATTTCTCATAAATCGCGCAGGCGATATCCCAAGACTTGCGCGAATAGACTATCTCCTGAAAAATACTGCGGGTGCCCCCAAGCTTCATCAATGTTTCGCGCAGGGAAAGAAGATCAACGGCCTTGCCATCCATCAGATGATGAATGAATTTTTCAATGACGTCCCAGTCGTTTGATGACAACCGGCTCTTCCTGCGCTGGGCTGGCAACTTAACCGGGAAGTCATGCAGAAAGACCTCTTCAAGCCCGACCACATTTGTCGGAAGGCTGTACTTGAGAACGCGCGGAGAATGCCGTGACGGCCCAAGATATAAAATACCGAATTTCAGATCCGGCATGCCGCTCAGCAGCTGCGCCACCCAGGTCGAGACGCCCCCGGCCACATACGGGTAAGTACCCTCAAGTACCAGGCAAACATCACAGTACATTCAGCTTACCCCTATCTTTTCTTTCGCCTGAACCAGCAGCGCCTCACGCAAAACCTCTGCCGCAAGATCACGGATTTTCGGGTCGGGATCAAGAAAATTAATGTCCGCAAGATAACCGATAAAACTCTGCGCCTCTTCCGGAGTGATTGCTTTCAAGGCCAGAAGCCTCACCTGCGGATCTGATATCGTCAGAAGCCTGACCCAGTTGAGTTTTTTCATCGCACGCAGACCATGCGGCAAACTCTTCCAGGCATTGATTAATGCCGCAAGCGCCGCACCACGGCAACGTTCAAATGCCTGCACAAACGCAACCATATTAGTCCGCGCCGACAAGATAAGACACAGATGCAAATTATCACACCCCTTCTCGGCATACCCCGCAAGATGCACAAAAAAACTCACCTCCGCTAAAATATCATCACCCATATAGGAAATAACCGCCGCAAGTTTCAGCAGACGCTCAGGCCCGGCCAAATCAATAAGCTTGGTCATGGATTTGTTTACCGCCTGCATGATACCGGTACAGATTGCATGATTTACCTCATTGCGGTCGGTATGGCCAATTGCATCGAGTAATGAACCAACCAGGGCGCCCCCGTTAACATAACTGGCCGCCTCTGCCGCAAGAACCGCAATATTGGCGTAATCATGTTTCAGAAATTTCTCAATGTAACCGGAATATTCCCACGGCAAGCCACGCGCGCGGCCATATGATGCAAGCCTCTCCAGAATTACCTCATAAACAATGTTTTCATGCTTACCGTTAAGAATAATTATAAAATCATTCAGTTTCTCAGGTATCAGCAGTAACGCCAAAGCCTGAGCCGCCGCATAGGAAATTATCGGCGACTCACCAAGCAAGAGCAGCGCCTGCGCCCAGCAATCAGCATTCTTCAGACGCGCCGACTCCTCAAAGAGTGCCGCCAGAATCACCTCATCCGTCTCTTCAGCCAACTTCCTGCTTAAAAATTCTTTCATCACCTCAGTGCCAACTGTTCCGGCAATACGAACCGCTTCGATCTTCGGCATTAATGCTTCATGTTTGAAAACATCCTCACACATCGGGTAGAGAATATCTTCAGGAATTTTTATCAGCGAGGTACGTGAAAGCTGGATAAGCTTGAAGTCATAGTTCTCCTCCGCGCAGATTTTAAAGAGAGCTTTCGCAGCAGGCTTACTGTCCACCCCTTTAAGCGCCCTTGCTATCTCACAACGCACCTCGGATTTTTCATCGCCATTTTTAATAATATCAATAAACGCATCAAGCGCCTGTTCTGACCTGTCCTCCTCCAGAACCCGCACCGCAAGCACCCTGACCTCCAGGGAAGAATCCGTGCGCAACATGCCAAGCACCTTACTCCTGGCGATATTATCACTCCACTTCTCATAGAGCTGCAAAGCCGCAAATCGTACTTTTTCATTTGTATGCACGAGAAATTCTTCGCAGCGGTCAAGGTAGGAAATACGCTCGATTTTTTTAATGGCCCTGAGCGCTGCAATCAGAACTTCCACAGATGACTCATTCAGTACACCAGCCAGCACCCGGCCCGCGTCCTCACTCCCCTCTTCACCGAAGATTCTGCAGATCCTGATTTTTATTTCATCAGAACCAACCGAGAGCAAATTCACCAGTACTTCCCGCCGCGCGGTAACATTAGCCTTCGCCAGTGCTTCAAGCGCCGCCTGAGACAGTTCCCGATCAGTTGAAAGAACATAATTTCGCAGGAGTTCCATAAATTCATGCGAGAACATCGCACTCAGAAGCGGACAGAGCATGATCGCCCGGCCGGGCTTCAGACGCAGTGACTGCCGGTAAAAGCGTTCCAGATCCATCGGGCTTTCTTCAATCTCACGCAGGATTGAACGCGCCTTGATCGGTGTTGTAGAAAGTAACCGGTGATATGTTTTTTCGTAGGATTCATTCATTTGACTTCTCTCAGATTCCAACATTCAATTGCCGGTTTAAGCTTCTGCGGCACTGCATTCTTTTCAACCATTTCATTACACAGCCTGATTACTTCGCCAAAATCCCTCTGCTCGAAAGCCGCCTCAGCCTGCCAGACCAAAGATGAATTATCACCGCCGCGCATCTGCATCTGATTCACAAAAGATTCTTTGGCTCCCTGATAATCATGCAGTTGAATCTGAATGCGCCCAAGCAGGGAATATGCCCGCACACTCGGCTCTGTCTCAAGTGACTTGCAGACATAATCCCTAGCCACGGCCAGATATTTTTCACGCCGATGTCCTTCAGCCATGCCGTAAAAGGCGTAATCAAATGAAGCCTGCGCCATCTCATACAAACCTTCCGAGTCATCCGAGGACTTGTTCTCAAGCTCCTTCATCCGTTCTGAAAGTCGTGCTTCAAGACGGGTCAGAACACTCGCCGCAAAAAACCTGACCTCCACAGAATCCATCTTCAAGGCATCACGCAGAATCTTGACTGACTCCGGACACTCCATCTGGGCCAGAGCTTCAATTGCGATGCGCTTCTCGGCAATAGAGGCGCGCGAGTATAAAATATCGGAGAGCGGTTGAAGCTTCTCAGGCTCGGGCTTGAATTCACTCTTCTCCTCTTCAAAAAAAGTGCGGTACTCCTCAGGATCAATATGCCGCATATAGTCATCAACCACCACACTGCCGCGCTTGCTGGCAACAATATGCGAAGCTAACGCGCAAAGCAGCCCCCCCGCAACCGGCACACACATTGACAACGTAATATCAAAACCCCGACTATGACCCTTTTGCGCAGAGTGTGCCGATGCCAGTAAACCGCATACCACACAGGCAAAATGCAGAACTACCGCCAGCAGGTAATAACCCTCAAGCAATGACCATAAACCGGCAAAAGTTATTACCAGCAAAACCCCTATAATTGCATAACCTTTAAGCATCAGAGAACTCCAGCAAGGTTTTATGAAGTTTGTGAAGTATCTCGTCAAATTGTCCCCGCTCTGAAAGCTCGTGATAATCTACATTGCATCTGAGTTTTTCCTGACCGGCATCAAGGTCAAGCTCATTTACCCTTTGCATTAATTTGTCATAGGCAATCTTCGCGCCCTCCACATCTGTATCTGGCAGAAACGCCGCAAAAGTATTTACCTCCGGCAGAAAAACCGCCACATCACTGACGCGCAACAAACAACGCAAAGCACTGGCAATAACCGCATAGATCCGGATATCATTTTTATGCGCGTCGCTGACAATGCTCAAAAAGAATACCGAGGACACACCGCCGGAGCGCTCCTGCGCCAGCAATGCTTTCTGCACATGCGAACGAACAAAAGACACCCCTTCAAGACGCAGCTCTTTTTCAAAAGGCATCTTATAATCAAGCGCTTTTTCAAGCTCTATCCGGTTATGTACAATTTCCGCCTCATGCAGAAGAAAACTGAAAATCGTCTCAAGCCTTGAATGCCACTTTGAAAATTTAATCCTGTTTACTGTCACCAAATGCTCTGAAATAATATTGCTGCCGGGGGTTTTTATTTTTATTATCCCCGCCATATCACAATCATCCTCGCCTGCATGGGCAACATAATCACGCGAAGTCACAACACGTTTTTCCGCAAGCGCAATTTCACCGATTTTCGGCATCTTATGCTGGTCTGCGGCCTGAGGGTAAATGCAAACCCACTCCTCCGCTTTGTTTTTCATCCAGTAATCACAGTCTCTGGCATGGATAAATCTCTGGCAAAGCGTACTTATAATCGCCGGCAACTCACTCTGCTCACACTCACCATAAAGATTTAATGAAGAGAGCAGATGATACAAGGTATTTGACTCCCCGGCCACCTTGCCTTCAATCTGCCGGTATGATTTTTCTATTTCATTCCGGTCACGTTCAAGATTATCCACACGCTCGCGGCACTTCTCAAGTTTGCCAGCTAAAAAATCCCCGCGCTTAACCGCTGAATGTACCGCCTCTCCGATAAATAAACCGGCAGCAATAAAAATACCCGGCGTCAGCAGGACAGCCGGTTCAAGGAAAATATTTTCCCGCAGAACAGAGAATGAAAAATTACAAAAAGCCATTATCTGAAAAGCCGCGCAGGCAACACCGCTGATGACACCGGGAGGATTGCCATAGCGCAGAGAAATCAGAATAATTATAATCCAATACGGACTCGGGCTGGCCTTGCCCCAGAACCAGTCATCGCCATGGATAAGATATCCAACCGCAAAAAGTACCCCCAGAAGGGCAAGCAGTTCAAGATAGGCATTGCGTTTTTTCATTATCACTCACTCATTATAAACTCAGCCGTAGGTTGCAAAAATCCCTCTGACTGTTGCAATAAGCTCGGTCGGCCCAAACGGTTTTCGCATATAGGTTATCGCATTCTTCTCGATAAATAGTCTCTCGGAATTACTCAGCGCCCGCGCCGTCACCAAAAGCACATGGCCTTTATAACCCTCCTTGCGCGCACGGTTATACACTTCCACCGCATTACTGTTAGAGAGCATCCAATCCAGTATCAGCAGATCATACCCGTCCCATGACTTGATTTCCTTGTCGTCATTAAACGAGTCGACCTCGAAGAATGATAACTCCAGGATTCTTTTGACGATCATGGTAATGCTTCTGTCATCATCAAGATGGATTATTCTTTTTTTATCTTTACTCATAACTCCACTTCCAGATCACTGGCTATTTTCTGGCTTAACCGTTTTGCTATTTCACCAAGGCTTGCTTCCTTAAGCCATGAAAATGCCCCTGAAGACGTATAGGATTTTGCGTAAACCGTCCGGCCGGTCTTAGCCGAAATTACCCGCAGGTTGACACTGACTACCGGCTGTTCACCCGCACCATAAACATAACGGTACTCAGTAACCGTACCTGTCACTACCGCCTGCGCCCCAAGAAGTTCTGCCATTTTCTGCGGCTCAAGATACTTCTGCTGATACGGCTCAAGCTTTACCCGCACCTCCGAGGGTTCGATTATTTTATGCTGTTTTGAAGCACTGAGCGCACTTTCAAGATCAGACATAACCTTCAGACCCGCGTTAGGATCACCGGAAAGATTCTCAAATGGCAAGACCGCAAAGCATACACTGTTACCACTTTTGGCCCGCATCTGATTCATATTTTCACAACCGCACAAAAGCAGTACCACCAGTCCTGTCAGCAGCAGATTTAAAATCTTCATCTTTCATTCCTTTATCTATAATACTATAACATTTTTTTTAAAATTTGTAATTAACTCCGCCCCCGCAATACCAGGTTTTTCCTTCCGCAATACCAGTCGCCACTTCACTGTCCATACCAAAGTCGGCATATATTTTCATCTGTGACAAAGGCTGGAAGATAAGACCGCTGTAAAAACCGTATAACTTGAAAAAATCAATCTTTCGCTCAGGATCATAGCCGGTGTACGCACCGGCGCGCAAACCTGAGAACGAATTAAAGGCAAACGAGGCGTCCACACCAATTCGCTGGTCAAGCCTGCGTTCAGTAACCGGTATAAGATTAACCGCCGGAAGATCAAAATACTTACCCGCCAGAATTGATGCGTATACTACCAAATTGGTATTAACCGAATCCGGCGAGAAATTATCCGGCGAGATAAAACTTACCGGCAACCTGCGGTTAGTCACGCCCCAGACCTCCCAGCCAAGGCGCGCACCGGCCTGCGCCTGCATACCTTCATAACTTTTGGAGGAAAATGCGCTGGAAGCAACATCATACCGGTCCAGCTCAAAATCAAATGAAAGCTGCAGTTTTTTTCTTAGCGGAAGATTACCCCGCAAAGTTATCCCCGTGTCCCTGCCGCCTTCATTGACTGAAACCGTGTTGTCCGTCCACGGAACCCAGACCCTGCTCTCCGCCGAGAAACTCACACCCGAACGATTTGTATACTCAGCAAGCGCCCTCAATGACGGCCCGAAAATATTTCCGTCATAACTTCCCGTCAGACCAGCGCTGAATCTGACCTCTGTATTATAACGGTAAAAGGCCAGCACCCCACCTTCATAACTCTCAGCCCTGCGCACATCCGTTCCATCATCGAGATGATAAAATCCTGCATTAAAGGCAAAGCCAAACGACCACTGCTCATTCACCGGTACAAGCAAACCCGCCCTGTGCCTGTTAATGTCTTCACTCTCGCTCCACGAAACACGCAAATTATAAAAAACCTCATTCGCCTTATCAGAGGCTACCTCACCAACCGAGCGCTCCCATGCTTCCTTTCTGAGATTGATATTTTCCTGATAGGATTTCTCCGTTGCCGCAACACGGGCAAAACTTCCCACCCTGACCTTACCCTCAACCGATTGCGAATTATTACCGTAAATTGTCATGTCATGCTCATTCCGAAGAGCAATCTCAGACTTCTTGTCAGGATAGTCCAGACTTATCTGCAGCATCTCCTCCTCAGCCCTGAGAGTGACACAGATCATCAGTATTATAATTAAAAGAGCGTTGTATGTTTTATTATTTCTCATTTATCGCTCCCATTATTTCTCGTTTTATTTTCAGGACTCCAAACCGGCGTCTGAGTAACTGACTCAATTGGGATATATTCAGGCAACTGCTCCAGTGGCAGCAATTCATTTTTCTGCGGATTCTTTTTCCCGGCCACCTGCCTGGAACTCTCAGCAAGCAGGGCTCTGGCTTTAAGCTGCGAGACAAAATAACTCTCACCCTCAATAAATTCAGGCAGCGGTAAATCCTCCGGCACCGCCACACTGACTACCGGAGCAACAACTTTGTGCTGCAACTCAAAACTCTGCCGGTAAACACAATCAAAGTCCATCTCTTCCATATTTTCAGGCAAATCATTAATATCGAAAAGATCACTTGGCTTATTGAACATCACCGCCTCAGGTTTTTCTTCTGAGATCATCTGCTCATACTGCTGCGGTATAAAGACCCGCCTGATTTCCCTGATCGCTTCCCTGTTAATTATTTCTCTGGCCATGTTATAATCACGCACCGCGTCTTTAGTCAGACCAAGATCATTTTCCGTACCGGCCATATCCGCCCGGGCATCAGCTTCATCCTCATTAGCCGCGACATATTTCTTCAATTCTTTTAACCCGAGAACAAATTTCCTCTGACCAATTAAGGCCGTAGCCCTCTCACGCGCCGCTCGGTCAATGCCACTCTCAGCACCAAGCCCAGACAACTCATTCTCGGCAAGCATCGGCAGACCATATGTATTATATAACGCCGCCATCTCCAGATTTATGACTTTAGCTTCCGGCTGCACCAGACTTGCATTTTTCATGGCAACAAGTGCGTCCTTGCGCTGCCCGAGAAAACTCTTTATCCCCGAAGCTAGCATCCAGTCCGCTGAAGTTTTAAGTTTGCCGCTGAATAATATTTCACGCGCCGTAATCGCATCCTCGCGAGCACCCCACAAACCCATCTCTGTTTTTAATTGTGCCAGATCAAACCAGACGCCCGCCATCTTTGGCTTCTTACTCAGATAACGAATATAAAGATTCAATGCGTCTTTAAATTTCTTTTCCGCTGTCAGATATCTCGCCTGCGCCAGCACCAACTCAAGCTCCGGATCTTCAAGTTTTTCTCCGGCCTTTAACATCCTCCCAGCCTCACGCAACTGTCCCACATCCATCAACGCATTGGCAACAATCAAAATCTCGTTGAGTCTTTTGTGAATCCTCAAACCTTCAAGCCCCCAGGATATTTCTTTGGCTTCACTATAAAAACCCATCGCGTAAATATTGCTTATCAGCCGCGCACGGATAATCGCCGACTGCGGAAAACGACCGATCGCACCACGAAGAACTTTCGTCTCGCCAACCAGATCATTGTTCGCCCCGCGCGCGTCAGCCGCCGCAATTACATCCAGAGCTTTCGCATCCTTGCTCCCGGCGTAGTAATCATAAATTTTATACTGAGCAGCAAAATCACCATTAGCGCCATACGCCGCCGCCAACCCAAGCCTAATTTCCTTATCCTTGCCCGCAGCCTTGCGGTCAGCCATTTCATAAAGCTCCAACGCCTTGCTATTCTCCTCGACCGCCAAATACATCCCCGCAAGCTGCCCGATCATCCCCGCTTCAAGACTGTCAACCTTGCGCACCTTCTCTGCAGTCTCTTTTGCTTTCTGATTATCACCACCCTCAGCATACGCCGCCGCCAATTCAACATACTGCGCGTCACCCGGATTTTTCATTTGTGCAAGCATCGCCGCCGCCGTAGTCAGATCTTTCTCGACAATGGCAAAATCAAAACGTATGGATAAAAGCCCCTGATAATCATCACCCCCGCCATTCTCAGGCTTGAACTCTTTATATAATGCTATCGCCTTGTCAGCATACGCCTGTGCTTGCTTGCGCAGTTCTTTAGCCTTGCTCTGGTCTGCCTGCTGATAATATTCATCACTCAATATAAATGCTATTCTCGTCGCCGCTTCCCTGCGAACCTTACCCGGAGCCGAATCACCAATCCCGCGCAGAACTTCAAGCGCTTTTTCAGTATTGCCAGCGTCATAATAAATACCGGCAAGCAAAAGCCGCGCATCATCATCACCCCTTGCAGCCAGTTGCCTGAGCAGATAATTGCGTTCCTTATTAAGTCCAACCGATTCCAGAAGGTACGCCCCCTCGGCCAGCACGTCGGTAGTTATCTCGCTCTCTTTAGCAATCAGCACCTGCTTATAAAATTCTCCGGCATATTTTTTTGCTTCTTCCTTGTTATTAGTCTTGTTATATAATGTCGCCAGCCGCAACAGGTCATACACTGCGTGATTCCTGTACGCCAGTTTCTTATAAATTTCAATCGCTTCTTTCTCTGCCCCGGACTGCGCGTATGAATCAGCAGCAGCCCGAATCAAATCATCACGCCCGGTCTTTTTACCGAGCTTATAAAGATACTTGGCTGCCACTGCGTCCTTATTGAGTTTTCTGGCAAAAGCCACCGCCTGCCAGGCTGAAGCATCCGAGTCCTTGAATTTATCCGTCGCTTCTTCAGCAACCGCCAGCGCCTGCCTGGTCTCTCCGTTCCAGTCCAGAAGCGCGGCGTAATCATTCCAGTCCTGCTCCGTTGAATCTTTCAGAACGATAACTTTTTTCGCCGTGTCTATCGCCTCCTTGATCTCAACAAGATTAATCCAGACCGTTCTTAATGTCCTTAACTGATTGGCCGTGAGATCATCAAACTTTGTCAACTTGCCGGCAAACTCTTTCATCTTTGCATTATCACCGCGCCAGTAATAAAAATTCATCGCTTCATAAATATTGGCCGAGATCGGCTTAAACTCTGCAAGCTCCTCGATAGCCTTCCCCGCCCCCTTAATATTCAACTGCCACTGCTGATACTGCGCAATCTTTTTGAGCAGCTCTTCATTAACGCCCTTGGCTTTAACTTCCTCGCGTAAAAACTCAACCGCCCGGTCAAGCATTCCCGCCCGCACACACAGCTCAATCAGGTGTTTGTAATCAGGGTCCTTCACTCCCGCAAGCAGACGTATCGCCTCTTCAAATTCAAATCCGGCTTCAAAGATCCTTGCCAGACGATAACGGTACTTACTCAGGTCTTTACGCCCCGCCATCCATTTTTTCAGGATGCGGTTAGCTGTAACCGAATCACCCGCGTGCATCAGACCTTCCGCCAACTCCAGCACGGCTACCGTGTCATTCGGGTTTTTATCAATGACCTCACGCAACAAGCGCAATGCTTCTTCAGGTTTGTCCGAACGGGCAAGCAGTATCCCCTCTTCACGCTTGCCAGGCAGCATGAAGAACGCAAGAGCCATCACCCCTGCAGCGAAGAAGAATAAATGATACCACCTGATTCCCATAAACTATCCAGTTATTTCTTTTACATTTCACTTAATTGAAAGTAAAAAATCCTGCCCTATTTAACGCCCGCAAAATTTACCTCAAGGTTGACCCACTCCCCCATCCCCTGCGGAAGTTTTACCTTATCACCCTCAATCTCCGCTTTTTTTCCGTTTACTTCAGCGCCGACAATCTTCACGCCCGCCGGCCCGAAGCTGATAAAACCCGCACCATATATCCGCACACTCGCGCTGAATTTATCCTGCCCCATGTTAATGTCTTTAAGCTTTGAGGTGCTGCGCTTCATATACAGCTTCCCGCCTTCACTCTCGCTCAGATAAATCTCAGCCACCTCGCCCGGCAGAAGCGAGACATAGGTCGATCCGGCAAATTCGGTATAACCGAGAACGTTTTTACTCTTAGCCATGTCAACATGCCCGGCCTCATCAAAACGGATTGTCTGAAGATCGCTGTAATTTCGGATCTCATAACCGCCATCAGCTTTTTTCGCTGTCCGGATTTTATCAAACGACATCACCGCACGGACATATTCATTCGGACTCAGCCAGCACAACCCCTGCTTAAGCGCCCATTCATAAACACTCATCAGCGACCGTACCCCCGCCTGCCGCTCGCAGAGATAAACATGATAATAAATATCAACCGGCAAATAACGAGGGCTTGCCGAGCGCTCAAAGGTTTTTATCACATTGGCAAAGCCGCCGAAATTCTCCGTCCAGCCATCGGTGTACAAAAATTCATTCGAGCCTGAAGAATAAATCTGGCGGTACTTACCCACCTGCCGACTCAGACTGCAGATATTGCTCACACTGTCATACAACTGATCGTAACGCGGGTCGCCACCATTTATATTAAGCTTCCCCGCATCATATAAAACCTTCAGATCCGCCTCCATCGGCACACAATCACCCGTCCAGTAAAAGATCTCCGCACTCTTGTCCGGAGGACAGGTCAGCTTCGTCACCATCTCAAGCGCGCCCGTCAGTTCTTTCTCGCGGTCATACTTATAACCCTTTACCGGAATCCCGATCTTATTCTGCGCCCAGACCATTGTATGCGTATAACCATGTGCCGCCGGAATCACATTGCTGCGCGCCATCACTTTCTTAAACAGCTCCAGAAATTCTGGCGTTATCCCGCCGTCACTGGTAAGGCGCACTGCAACATAACTGACTCCCACCGGTACCGGGAATTTTGTAAGTATCCGGTTATAAAGTACCGCACACGCACTCTTGTCCTTGCCGGGGATATCCTGCACCATGTTTACCATCCCGTCACCATCAATATGGCTGTAGCCGCCACGGCTGCCAAAGTAGGTCGTCACATCCGGTCGCGGCTCGCCTCTGGTTCCAAGCGCTTCGTCGAGAAACATAAACGGATTGAGAAACCATTTGATCTGATAAATCGGTGAGCTGAACTGGCGATGCGTGAATTCCGCCTTGGCAATAAATCCGCCCTTGCTGCCGGCTGCTATCGCCAAAGCATCAGAATCCTTGACATCGGTGCGCCTGACAAGCAGCCACGGTTTCAAACCGGTCTCGTCTTTCTTAAGTTTCAGATCCTGATAGGCATAACGGTCTGAAGGCGTACTGACCTCATAGCCAAAAGCGTCTTTATTGATTACGTCATACTTGACTGTGAAAGGATTGATTACTTCCTCGCCGCCGCCGAATTCGATTCCGAGTTCTTTCAGAACAGGTTCAAGCTCCTCCTGCGAAGCCACCCCCTCAACGCCAAGCCCGTCAAAGGCGACAATCCTCACCCCCGCACGCGCCGCCTCCGCCAGCCAATTCAGATATTTCCTGTACGCCGGAAAATCCTTTGCATCAAACCAGACCAGAATCGCCCGGTACTTGCGGTAATCAGGTAACGCGTTGTCCTCAACAGCGTATGAGTCCATAACCAGACCCAGACGGTTGACCGGCATCTCCACAAACTGATGCAGATTAGACCACTCCCAGGTTTCAACCTTGCCGCTGTATACCCCAAGCACCCGCCGCTGATAATCCTGCCTCTCACCAGCCAGAACATCCTGCGATAACCGACCCGGCCCGGCGACAAACGCCAGCAGCAGCACTACAACAATATATATATAAAGGATCTTCAAAGCGCTTTCTCCATAAATTTGGTATCATTTGCTGATACCCCTATAATCTGAAAAAAGTCCAGCATGGGTTAATCGGCAATTGACCCCAATTTACTTCATGCTTTGTACTTAAGGCCCTAACCCGAGCTTGCCATTCGAGTTCTGAATTTACGGCTTTTTTTACGCTTATATTCCACTTATTGCATAATTATTGTAAACGTTATTTACAACTGCCTGGGTACTTATATTTTCCCGACGGTTTATCGGACACCCGTTCCGGTTATACAGAGGAAGGTCCGATAAATTTTTTTCTGAAAAAGTTGAATTTTATCATTAAAAATTGCCGATATACGGTTGTAGTTGCCATATTTCATGGTATTGCGCTGCTATTTCACAATGCTACAGACATTATTAATAATCTGGGGAAATGATAGGGAACAACATGTTTATGAAGAGAATTCTGGCTTTTACAACACTTCTGGCCTTTGTTCTGGTTTCTGAGTTGTCAGCCAGTGAGGCGGCAAATACGCAGCTTGCCGAGAACCTTGTTCAGCTTGACGGCAGTGCTTCTTCAGATGATGACGGGGACAATCTGCGTTATTTCTGGCGGCAGGTTGCCGGTCCGCGCGTGAAACTCATCAACTCAACAACCGCCCGGCCAAGCTTTTATGCCGCTGTTCCCGGTCGTTACACCTTTGAACTGGTTGTATCTGACGGTAAGGCCAAGAGCGAACCGGCGCTGGTCAATGTCGAGGTCGAGCGCCTCAACCGTGCGCCTGTTGCCGCAATGAACCGCAGTATTTCAGGCAAGATCAATGAGAACATTCTTCTTGATGCTTCTGCCAGTTCCGATGCTGACGGGGACGCGCTGACTTATCAATGGTATCAGATCTCAGGGCCAAAACTGATGTTCCGCGCCAAGGAGACTGAAACCCCGTTTCTCAATCTCTCTTTTCAGGAAGAAGGGGATTATTCTTTTGAGCTTGTCACCAGCGACGGCACCGTCAAAAGTAAACCCGTCCGCTGTAATGTGAAGATCATCAAACCTAACGCCGCACCGGTGGCCAGAGTCGTCCGCAGCACCCAGCGCGTTATGATCCGCAAAAATAACGCCCCGGCGCAGACCTATAATTACAATGACAATAACAACTCCTCAACAGTTATAGAGAACTACTCCGCCCCAAAGCAGGAACAAGCCAAGCCCTATGCCAGAGCTGTTTCTTCAGCCTCTGCAGCAACTGCGCCCCTTTCAGCCCCGGCTCAGCCAGCAGTCCAGACCAACCCCAAATCAGAGCAGGCCAGCACAATAACCTTTGAAGAATTCGCCGCAAGCTCAGTCGCTCAGAATCCTCAGGCAACCTGCAAGGTCGGCAACAATTCCTGCAATATCCCGCAGGCAAAACCACGCAGCATGAATCCGGTTTCAAATCCCGAACCTGTAATCACAACACCAATCGCCTCTACCTCAGGCAATAACACTGTCGAGCCTAATTCAAAGGTCACAATCAAGGGTTTTGGTATTGATCCGCTCAACCGTACCCTCAAGTACCAGTGGAAACAGACCGCCGGCCCACGCGTCCAGACCAGCGCCACAACCGTGGAAAACCTGCAGTTTATCCCCAAACAGGAAGGTATCTATATCTTTGAACTTACCGTCAATAACGGCAGAGAGCAGAGCAAACCGGCCGCCTGCGCTATCACTGTAGCCAGAGACGTCAACGGCCTGATGAGTCTGGGTGGCGGCGATAAAATCCAGCCCGAGGTAAATGATGTTGAAATACCGGGAATCGACCCGGTCGCCGTTCCAACCCGTCGCGGCGGACTCCTTTCACGCTTCTTCTCAAACGAGAATAACGCAAAACAAAAATAATATGCAAATTTCCCATACCCCCAGCTATTCCAAGATGTACACAACCCGGCTTTCTCCTGCCGGGTTGACTGTTTTTATACCACTGCAAAATCCCCCGGCTGCATTGCCCGATACCACCACCCGGATAAAAATACTTCCCTGATTTTTTACAATAACTATTGCACAAACCAGAACTTTATGAGAGAATTAGAGCAATCTAACTTGGAGGTCCAATTATGGGCGATGAAATTATAACCGGCTTACCGGCTGGAAGTAATGGTGATTTTCCTGAGTGCGTTTATATCAGGAACGGTGAAAGCGAGCAGCACAAGAAGAATGAGCGTCGCACCCGTTGGGTGGTGCTTTTCACGCTGGTGATGATGGTGTTTGAAGTCGGTGGCGGCTGGCTGACGGGATCAATGGCGCTGCTGGCTGACGGTTGGCATATGGGAACGCACGCGGCAGCCCTTGGCATAACGCTTTTTGCTTACTGGTATGCCCGTAAAAACCGTGACAACCCGCGCTTTACCTTCGGCACAGGCAAGGTCAATGTTCTGGCTGGCTACACCAGTGCGCTGGGGCTTGCCGTAGTCGGTATCACCATTATCTATGAATCGCTTGAGCGGTTGATACACCCGGAGAAAATTTTATACGGTGAAGCGTTATACGTCGCAATAATCGGCCTTATTGTCAATATCATAAGCGCAGTTCTGCTGCATCAGGGCGATCACGACCATGGACATGACCACGGGCATTCACACAGCGATCATGAACATAACCATTCAGAAAATGACGGCCACAAACATGACCGTCATACCGATCACAATCTGAAAGCCGCTTATATGCACGTTATCGCCGACGCGCTGACTTCGGTTTTTGCCATTATCGCCCTGCTTATCGGGGAGCTCTATGATGTTACTTTTCTTGATTCACTGGTCGGGGTTGCGGGAGGTGTTGTAATCAGTAAATGGGCATACGGCCTGCTCTTGCAGACCAGCCGGATTCTGCTTGATGCGGATGTAAGCCTGTCAACTGTCGAGCAGATCAAGTCACGCCTTGAACAGGACGGACGCAACCATATCTGTGACCTGCATGTCTGGCGGCTTGACGGCCAGGAACTTGGCGCAATGGTCCTGCTGCACCACGAAGGCGAGCCTGACGGTAGCGCTCATTTTCATAATCTTCTCAAGGGTATCCCGAACCTGAAGCATATAATAATCGAGGAACGTAAAAAAACCGACTGCCCCTGCGGGAATGAGCCTCCTGAGGAAGATAACCCCCGGAGCGGACATGATAAACATAATCATGACCACGGACATAGCCACCAGCATATTTAGGAGGTCATCAACAAGATTTACCGGTTTAATCTTTTATTAATCATGCACCGCCGGATTTGCAGAGCAAAATCTGCCCGGATATCCGGTAAAAATTGTCAAAACCTCTTGACATTACGGGGTTTCTGTTAATAATACCCTTCCGCTACAAATTAGCGTCCGGAAATGCAAACCGGGCGCTGTTTTGATTATACGTTTTTACAGCCTGTCTGAAAGTCTTATATTTCAACAGGTTATGAAATTCAGAAGCGGCCGGTGCAGAGGATTACCGCTTGGACGGTTTACTATATTACTGCTTTTGAATTTAACTATTTGAGAATAATTTTTATTATACAGGAGTCCTAAAATGGCAAACGAATGTGAAATCTGCGGAAAAAAGACCACCTTTGGTGTTAAATATGCCCGCCGCGGTGCTGCAAAGAAAAAAGGCGGTTCAGGTGCTAAGATCTCTGGTAAGACCAACCGTACCTTCAAGCCTAACCTTCAGAAGGTTCGCGCTATGGTTAATGGCAATGCAAAGCGCATGACTGTCTGCACCTGCTGCATTCAGAAGGGCAAGATCGAGAAAGCCCCTCGCGGTATCCGCAAGGTTCAGCTGGCTGCTGCCGCAAAATAAGCGCCGCTGCAATTTTCCGCAAAATAAAGCCCGCCCTGATCGGCGGGTTTTTTATTTATCCCGCAGTTGCAGCACGCTGTAACTTTTAGCTTTATTTAACAGGCGGCTATGCTTATACTTTCTTTACCGGAAGTTATTATAACCTCGGCTTTTTTCCTGAGATGTTCAAAGAAATAAGGAAATACCTGACTTGGAACTCAAAGACGAACTTACCTTAAACATTTTTGAAATCTTCCGCTCGATACAGGGTGAAAGTTCAAACGCGGGCCTGCCCTGCACCTTTATCCGCCTGGCTGGCTGTGACATGCGCTGCCGCTGGTGTGACACCCTTGAAGCAACCCAGTCCTCCTCCGGCAAAACCATGACCATCGCCGAGATTATGGACAAGGTCAACGAACTCGGCCCGCATCTGATCTGCGTTACCGGTGGTGAGCCGCTGCTGCAGAAAAACACGCCCGTACTCTGCGCCGCCCTTGGCGCCTCCGGTTATAAGGTTCAGGTCGAAACCAACGGCGCACAGGATATCTCCGTCCTTCCCGCGCCGACAATCCGCATCATGGATATCAAATGCCCAAGCTCGGACATGAGCCGCCAGATGAACTGGTACAACCTGCAGAATCTGCGCGAGGATGATGAAGTAAAATTTGTTATCGCCGACCGCAACGATTACGAGTACGCGCGCGAAGTTATCGAGAAGCACAGTATCAGCGCACACTGCAAGATTCTTTTAAGTCCGATTATCTCGCCAAGCGTTGACATTACTCCGGCGCTGCTTGCCGAGTGGATGCTCTGGGATGATCTGCCGGGACGCCTGCAACTGCAGCTTCACAAAATCATCTGGCCCAGAGGCGAACCAAAATAAAACATTGACAATATAACCGGCGACAGGGCAGGCCGGACAACATAATTTTCAGAGAAATATTTCCAGCACAAAGGGGACAAGATGGAAAACCAACAGGAAAATACTTCAGGTGAAGAGACTCCCGCCGCACCCGGTGAAAGCCGTATTCCCGCCGCATCATCGGCCGAAGAAGCAGAATTGCAGCGCCTGATAAATTCCGGCCACTCCGCCTACAGCCGCATCACAATCATGACCATCATCGGCGTTATCCTTCTCTTTGCCGGATTAATGTACTGGGATAAGCTTGATTACTACCCGGTTGGTGAAAATTCAAAGTGGGAAAAATTCGGCGCCCAATATCTGCCAAGCCTTATCGAGAATGCCAATAACCGTCAGGCAAGCGCGTATGTGCTAAAACCGAATGTCGCCAGCGCACCGGCTGCGCCTGAATGGCCGGAAGCTCTTTACGGCAAGCTGCGTTTTGATATTTATATTATCAGCGGACTGGTCTTTCTGCTCTGCCTGATTCATATGCGGGTTGAATCCGCCAAGGGTCAGCGCAACGACCTGCTGCTCTTTCGCACGATGGCCAGAGAAATTGAAAAGCTCAAAGAGCGCATCAATAAAATCGAAAATGAAAACTCTGAAAAGAATAAATAAAAATCAAATCGGTAAAGATAAAAGACCCAGCCAGCCGCCGGGTCTTTTTTTTATTATCATTTTATTTTACAGAACTACGCTATACAAATCAGTCTTTCTGCGCGATCACATAAAGAGTCTGATAAGTCAGCCCGACCCTGCCGTCATCGCCGCGCGCTTTATTCTCATACTCTTCAAGCAGACGAATAACCTTGCCGGGAGAGAGTAATTTATAATTTTTATGCCTGGAGAAATTCGCGCCAATACGCTTAAGCGATCGCAGCGCACTCATTGCCGATGGGAATTTGACGGTATAAGAATTCTCGGAGCTGTGAATAATCCTGAAATTGTTGCCGGTAAAAATATCAAGATAGACGTGGCTCTCAGGATAATTTATTCCTTCAAGCTCATAGCCGCAGACTTTTTTATAGGCATCATGCAGCTCTCTGAACGATCCGGCAACCGGCACCGCCAGCGCAGCTGTACCGCCGCTATTCAGAAGATGTTCGATATTGCCGATTGCACGCACCCGATCAGACCACTGCAGAACATAATTCGAAGCGATAAGATCAAAACCTTCATCAAAGCTGACATTCTCGATATCGCCCTTGATAAATTTCGCATTATGCTGCCCGATAAATTTCTCGCACTTCTCAAGCATCCCCTGAGCGAGGTCAACACAGGTCAGCTCAGACGTCGGAAAAAGCCGGCGAAGCTGCGCCGACATAAACCCCGTCCCGCAACCGAAATCTGCCATCCCGCAGACCGTCGCTTTACTGTGCTGCCCGATATAAGCCGCTAGTTTTATTGCAATGTCAGCCTGCGCAGGCGCACTGAAATTGTACGTGCCTGAGGCTTCTGAAAAATTTCTGGCTATGGCGTTTTTATCTATTTCACTCATCACTTGTCTTCTGAAATAATACTTCGCAATTGCTCTGCTGCTGTCAACGGCAGGCCGTGCGGACCACTCCCTATTTTATGCAGCTTCGCGTTTTTAATATTCTCTGCCATAAATTCCGCACAGGCAAAGGGAATAATTTTATCATCGGTGCCGTGAATAATCTCAATATTACAATTGATCTTCTCAAGGCTGCCGCGCAAATCTGTCTCAAGCAGATAATCAAGCCCAGCCTTCAATTCACCGGCGTCAAAACTGTTTGCCATATTTAAATACTGCTGCGCGAAATCATTATCAATGCCGCCACCGCCAAAACAATTCGCCGCAAAGTCACTCATCACCGCGTCAACATTTTTACGCAGACGCAAACGCATCGCCTTTATCGCGCGGCTGTCTGCACCAATATAATTCTCATCACCACACATCCGCGCCGCCGATGAAATCAGAATCAGCCGCGCAACCTTATCAGCCGCTTGCGAATCATTAAGCAAGCTCTCAAGCGCCAGCATCCCGCCAAGTGACCAGCCAACCAGCACCACCGGTTTTTCACTCGCCTTGATAGTCGATGCAATATCAGCGCGTCCTGACAAGATATCATTCCACGCCAGAAATTCTGCAGCGTCACCGGCTAACGCGTTCCAGACAGCACTCCCCGCGCCCCAGCCTGCGACAAAAAAATAACTATACTTCTTCTCAATCATACTTTACTTTTTTATTTATTCAGACTCTTACTGATCAACGCCGCAACCTCAGAAAGATCGCTCTCACTATGCCCAAGCGTCACACTCATGCGCAGACGAGAGGTACCTTGCGGCACTGTCGGCGGACGAATCGCAGTTGCAAGAATTTTCTCTTCCCGCAGAATTTTCGCAATCCGCAGAGTTTCATGATTATCGCCGATCATCACCGGAACAATCTGGCTGTCACTGATCTCATCCCTGATCCCGTATGACGCGAGAGAGTCCTTGAAATATTTAGTTAACTCCAATAATTTTTTGCCAAGCCCCGGCTCTTCATCAAGCACATCAATCGCCGCAATACCTGAAGCCATCACCGACGGCGGCAGACCGGTTGAATAAATAAAACTCCGCGCGGAATTTATCAGATACTTTTTCAGTACCGCGCTGCACGCTGCAAAGCCGCCATAACTGCCGAGGGATTTACTAAGCGTTCCCATTATAAAATCAACCTCGTGCGACATTCCAAGCTCGCGCACTACACCCCCGCCATGCCCGAATACTCCAATCGCGTGCGCTTCGTCAAGCACCAGCATCGCCCGGTATTTTTTCGCCAGCTCAATCAGATCCGCCACCGGCGCAAGATCACCGTCCATGCTGAAAATAGTATCCGAGACAATTATCGGTATGCCATTCTCCGGCAATTTAGTCTCAAGTATTTTCTTGAGCGCAGACATATCATTATGTGCGTAGCGAAGATTCTTCGCACCGCTGATAACCATACCGTCAATCAGACTCGCATGGTTGAGCTTATCGGCAATTATCATATCCTGCCGCCGGGCAATGGCGTTAAGCACGCCGAGATTGCCAAGAAAGCCGCTGCCGAAAACCAGCGCCTCTTCAGTCGCGCAAAGGCGAGCCAGTTTACTTTCAAGTTCATCATGCAAAGCGAGATTACCCGCCATCAGGCGAGAAGCTGTTGCGCCTGTGCCGCATTCATTTGTGGCTTTAATCGCTGCATCTTTTAACCGCCGGTCATTAGCAAGGTCAAGATAATCATTTGAGGAGAGATTGATGATCCGGCCGCCGGTGGTATTGATGATCCCACCCGTAGCTTCAACCGTATTCAGCCCGCGCAGCAGGCCCTTCTCTTCAATCCCCGCAAGGCGGCGGGAAAACTCTTCATCGTAAAATGTCATAACCTGCTTTCAGCACAACCATCTTGTATATAAATTATCGCGGCAATTTATACCAGCTTGCCACGATTCACACCCGCGAGGTTGCCGGATAAAATCTTTATTCGCGTTTATATTTTATTTCTCTCGGAATATAGTATCCTCAAGCAGGCCGTACTTGTCAAAGGCTTTAGGAATAGTAAAAATAATCGCGCCCGCAGCCGTTATCGTCGTGCCACACAAAATCGCCAGCATTATCGCAATCTGATACTTGACCGCACCTGCCGGATCAGTACCGCCGAGAATCACGCCCGTCATCATCCCAGGAAGCGAGACCAGGCCGATTGTCGCCATATTCGCCAATGTAGGAGATAATGCTTTATTTAAAGCTTCCTGCAGAAACGGACGGGCAGCTTCATATCTGCTTGCACCGTTTAACAATGCCTGCTGCCATTTTTTACGCTCACTACGGATACTTTCGTAAAACCCGCCAAGACCGATGATATTGGCCCGCAGACAATTACCCAGCACCATCCCGCCAAGCGGAATCAGCAGAGGCGCATCAAAAAACATGGGACGTCCCAGCACCAGCAGTATAAACACCAGAAGCGGCAGCGCCGTCCCCGTAACTACCGCCACCAATACCGGCACAAAGAATTTCCGCAGCCGCAATGACGAACTGCGCACAATCGAAAAATCCGCCACAATTATCATGCACAAAAGCCAACCCGCCGTCAGCCACGGATTATTAATGACAAAAACATACTGCAGATACAAGCCGACAAACAACAACTGCACCGTCATGCGCAGCACACTGTACAGAGCGTTATTGACAATTCCCACCCCCAGCCACAGACCGATCCCAAGAGGCGGCAGAAGCAGCAGATACGCCAGCAGCATTCCACTCAGACTGATATCAGGTGCGCCCATTATTCCTGCCCTCCTGATAATTCCGCCATACTTTCAACCCCAGCAGACTGCAGATTTTTTATCTCAATTACCCGCTCAGACAGGCTCTGCATAATACTGTCATGCGCTACAACCAGAACCGCAAGCTCCGGTCGTGACTGCAGATAACTGACAACCCGCCGCGCACTATCAGGATCAAGCCCCGCACACGGCTCGTCAAGAAGAAGAATTTTCCGACCCAACAGCAAAGCCGCAATAAGCGCAACCCGCTGCCGCTCACCACCAGACAGATCCTCCGGCAATGCTTCAAGAATATCATCTTTAAGCAGCAACTCATCAGACAACTCCCGCGCTCTACTCTCGTCATATTTCAGCTCTTTATTGGCATGATAGGAAAAAGGTCTCTGCAGATAATCGCGAACCGACGTACCCCAGACCGGACTCTCCTGCTGCATATAGGCAAGCTCGCAGCGCAGCTTCCAGACATTTTTCCCGGTCAGGATTTTTTCATTGATGCAGACCAGCCCCGCAGCAGGAAGTAATAAACCGGCCGCGATTTTAAGGAGCGTTGACTTGCCGCAGCCAGAAGGCCCGCGCAACACCACCTTCTCGCCGGATTTGATAATTGAACAAAAGCCTGCCAGCAACTCTCGCTGTGGCAGGCTGTAGGATATTTGCCGAAACTCGATAGCTGTCAGAGACATAACTCCTCCAGTCAATAGCTGGGGCTTCCAATCTTTATTTTTATTACTGCTACACTACTGCGCAACCATATGCCTGCGCGATTATAAATCTTTTCTGGCAAGTGTCCCGTCAGCTTCGCAGAGCGGCTTGGCGGGGCATTTGAAATTGTCAGGATTAAGAGTCTTCTCAATCTTCTTGCCCGGTGTTATGAAAACAAGATCCGCCTTGCCAATAACCACCTTCGTGCCCGGCTCAACACTGTCAGTCAGCCAGACATTACCGCCGATTGTCGAGCCTTTACCGATCACTGTCTTGCCGCCCAGAATCGTCGCACCCGCATAAATAATTACATGATCCTCAATTGTCGGATGACGCTTGCTGCCACGGATCGACTGACCCTTGGCCGGTGCCAGCGCACCAAGCGTAACCCCCTGATATACCTGAACATAATCGCCAATATCACAGGTCTCGCCGATCACTACGCCCGTGCCGTGGTCGATAAAGAAACTCTTGCCGATCTTGGCGCCCGGATTAATGTCAACGCCGGTAATTGAATGCGCATACTCAGACCACATCCGCGGAATCAGCGGGACGTTTTTGATATACAACTCATGCGCCAGACGATATGTGCCGATTGCGTGGATTGCGGGATAACTGATTATCACCTCGTCAAGACTCGCCGAAGCCGGATCACCGTCAAAACCTGCCTGCACATCAGTCTTTAAAGTTTCACGAATCTCAGGCAATTTTTCAAGCAAGTGCATTACCGCCTCGCGTGAACGCTCTGCCACCTTGCAATGTTCGCACTTGTCCATCTTGCAGGCATAACGGAAAGCCCGCTCGATCTCAGTGGAAAGCTCAAGCAGCACATGATTGAACTGGTCGCCGATATGATATTTGATATTGTCATCAGTCACCGGATGCCCGCCGTAGAAGAATCCCGGAAAACAGATATCAAACAAACGCTCAAGCGAACGGATCACATTGTCACGGTTTGGCAGGTCGTGCCCGGTTTTATGATTAATGCCGATACCATCCTGATAAGTATCGAGCAGACGGTCAATTAAGGGACTCAGCCCGCCGCCGTTTTTTGTATCAACTTCCATCAGAATCTCCTCTATATAATTCCCGTTTTACGCTCTAATTCCGGCGCGGGAAGTATTTCTCTCCTGCACATTGCAGGAACCACACTGTTTTTATACCACATAACTATATTTTATAGCAATGACTTAAGTCAAGCCGGAGTTATTAATTGTAATAATTTTATCATTTTTTCTCTTATCTTCCAGTCATATTTTGACTGTGTAAATAAAGGTTGCAAAATAGGGGCTGATTTTTTAAAATTTGCTTTTAATTCTCGAAAAAAACAGCATAATATAGAGTTAGCGTAAAATGTATTAACGATTCTTGTAAGCAGAAATCGGGTATTTGCCAAATAATATATTTTTCGCGGTAACTCAGACGGGGAACGATTAACGGTTATTGATAATTGAAGTTACCTGGAGAGCTGGATTATTCCGGTTCATTTTTATTTATGAAAAAAACATTATTTTTTTACAACAGGTAAACTGCTGATTCAGGAGAAATACAAGATGTCGCGTAAAATATTTCTGGCTTTGTTTCTAACGCTGGCAGGATCGCTTTTCGCCGGTGAGGTCCGTACCTTTGCGCCACCACCGGAAACCCCGGTCATTCCCTGGACACGCTTCAATATCCAGTACGCTGTGCGCATCGTCGGCGCTGAAGGCCCGTCCAAGGTGATGTTCTACATAACCACCGACGGCGGCGCAAGCTGGAAGTACTTCGGTGAAGATAAAGACCTCCGCAGTCCGATGATGATTACCGTTCCCGGTGAAGGAACTTACGGCTTTACCACTATCATCTCAACCCCTCTGCGCCAGGGAACCGCACCACGCCCGGGAACCCGTCCTGATAGCTTTGTCATTGTCGACCGCACTCCGCCGACCGCCACCTGGATCACTCCCGGCGCGCAGGAGATCGCCCTCAATGCCAACGGTTCAATCACCCTCGCCTGGGAATCTGCTGACGCCCACCTCGGGCTTACACCGGTAACACTTGAATACTCAACAGACGGCGGCAACTTCTGGCTGCCTCTGCGTGAAAAACTTCCGGCCAAGGGCAGCATCAACTGGACACCACCGCTACTTGAAGGTGAGAATGAAATCATGCTTCGTATGATCGCGTCTGACCTCGCCGGCAACAAACGTATCGTCAAGAACCGCGCACGTTTCCTCATCGACCGCCAGCCGCCGGTTGTTTCAATCAACGGCCCGCGCAGCGCCGGTGGGTATGAATTCGATGTCAACTACACTGCAACCGACGACCGCAGCGGTATTGGTCAGGTTGAACTTTACTATACACTTAACGACGGACAGGAATGGTTCTTCTTTGATTCTGACAAAGACCTCTCAAAGCAGAGCATGACCTTCCACTCCCCGTCATCAGCCCAGCGCGTCGGACTGTATCTTGTAGCTGCCGACAAGCGCGGCAACCGCACCGCACCGCCAGCCCGCGGCGCACGTCCGATGCTTAATGTCGAGCTTGACCTTCAGGCGCCGCAGGTTACAATCCTCCCGCCGTTCTCAAGCACCAGCACAGTCATCGCCAAGACCGAACCTACAGCCATCCGCTGGAGCGCTTCTGATGTAAATATCCGCGAGAACTCCGCCAAGGTCGAGTACTCAGTCGATAACGGCCAGACCTGGGTGACACTGGCAACCAACCAGCCCTCAAACGGAACCTACAGCTGGACACCGAACCTTGAAGGTGACAACATCCTGCTCAAGGTCAGCGTTGAAGATCAGATGAATAACACCGGTACTGCCCTGAGTATGCCTTTCCGCATCGACGCGCAGCGCCCTGACACCCGTATTGATAACGTTATCCCGACCAACCCGCCAAGCACGATCAACAACGGGCTGGACTCAACACAACCAATCAATAACGGTTCATCCGGCAGCAATCCGTTTGATCCGGTTATCCCAGGCAGCCCGTCAGGCATCAACACCCCGCCGGCAAACAGCAATCCACCGGCTGGCAACAATAACACCGCTCCAACTGCCGATATAGAAATCCCCGGCATACAGGACCCGCTCGGTAATACTCCAACAGCAACCACCGCCGCTACCGAGACTACCACACCACCTGCAACCACTGCAGTCGCAGCAACAACTACCCCGACTACTCCGACTATCTCTGGAGTACCAACAGAATCATCAACGCCAGTTACCGCAGAAGTCACAACACCAACAACTCCTCCGGCAACAACAGGCAGCAATATTGATATCCCTGGCTTCCCATCAACCGGTGGGGATGAACCAAACGCCGACAACACAGAAACAACCAAAATTTCACCGGCTGACACTACTATCCCGTCAATCGGTAATACAGCACCAATTACCGCTCCAAACACCGGTGATCTTGGCGGCATAAGCATGCCTCCTTCGCCGGGAGCAGACAATACAACAACCGGCACAAGCCCTGTTGCTGATACCAAAAACAATACTGAAATCCAAGCAATCGGAACCGACGATACCACTATTCCGTCAATCAGTCCGAATACTGGTATTCCTGAGATCCCGCAGATCCCTACTACCGGTGAAATGGGTGTGACAAGTATCGATAAAATTTCAGCAACCGAGACAACTCCGGCAACCGCTTTAAATCCGGCGCAACTTCTGGATCAGGCCGAACAGTCCTATGCCAACGGCGGCAATCAGGACGAAGCTCTCAGAATCGCCAAAGAAGCTCTCGCCAAAGACCCTAATAACGCCCGCGGCTATGCGCTTCTAGCGAGCATCTACACCGAGAAACAGAAATTCGAGGATGCCATCAATAACGCCGAACGCGCTACACGTCTGGCTCCGGGTGAAAACCGCTACCTGCAGATTCTGGGTTACGCCCAGTACGCCAAGGCAAACAGCATTAACCGCGCTATCGCTTCAGGCACTGTCCCGTCTGCCCAGGTTCACCGCTTCACCGCGCAGGTGGTACAGTCACTTGAGGATTCCGAAAAAGCTTACCAGCAAATGCTCAACACTGCAAACAGCAGCGAGACCGACCGCAAGGAAGCTTATTACCGCCTCGGCCAGATTGATTACTTCCGCGCAACCCGTATTCTCAAGGACAAGGATATCGCTTCAACCAGCCTGCGCAAATCAATCGCTAATTACGAAAAGGCTTACGCAATCGGCGCCCCTGAATACCGCGAAGTACTCCAGATCGGTATCTGTAACTACCGTCTGACCGATTACGATCAGGCCGAACGCTGGCTGGTCAAGGCACAGGAACTCGCCCCAACCAACCGTCCGCCAAAGGAAGCATTCTTCTACCTGGCCATGATCCACGAAAAGATGAACCGCCCTGATAACGCCATAACCTTCTGGGAAAAAGTTGCCCAGCTTTACCCGCAAGGCAGCAAATACCAACAACTTGCCGGTAGCCGGGTGGCCGCCCTTAAGAAACAGCTCAACCCCTAATTTTAATTTATTCGCAATTATTTAACAAAGGCTGCCCATAATCCGTGGGCAGCCTTTTCTCATATTACAGGCAAAATTAGATAAATATTTCTCCTATAAGCATAATTACCAAAATTCACGCCTTATAGCTGTAACATACTAAATAACAGCTATTTACAGCTATTTATAATTAGCTTATTTTATACAAATAACGCAAAATAAAAAAAATTTAAATAAATTATGCCTTTTTATGCTTTATCTGAATAAAAATACTTGACTAAATCTAAAAGAAGGGTATTATCTCTACTGTTAGGGTTACAAAGAATTCGGGTAGTACTTCAGAAATAATCAGGATGCAGGCAAGGGTCTGCGCAGGAAACTACCCGCTGACAACTTAATAAAAAACCGAGATGATATATATCTCTTGAATTTGCGGTCATGCTAAACCAATTGGTACCACTGCGAACGCGTATCCTTCCCCAACTGCCCGACACAGCGTTCGTTCCTATTGGACAGAAAGCCGGCTTGTATGACCGCTACTACACGGCCGGCTTTTACTCGGTGGATTTTTTCTGGTGGCGCGCCTTCCTAACTGCCCGACACTAGCGCTGCTTGCATTAAATCCACCATTTTAAACTCAGAAACGTCTGCTTTTAACGAGCAGACGTTTTTTTATTACCATATTTTACTACCAACAAGTCCGGCAAACGCAAAGGTAATTATTTTTATAATCTGAAACCGAATTCTTCCAAACCTGCCATTAAAAACCATATCCGCAAAAATATGCGCTTGCCGCGCGCTTTATTATTAAGAACCTTAGAGGCTCCAAGCTAAAATACAGAGAGCCTGGGTAGACTGCCTTCGAGGGATATTGATGCCGTAACCTGTGGCAGGATTATTCGGAGAGTGTTTTCTGCTGATATTTGCGGTAATGCTCAAGGGTTATCCAGAGACTCGAATCGGTAAGCGCCAGCGCCCTCTTCTGGATTCCCAGAGCCTTGTCATAATCGCCAAGGGCAAAATAGGCTTCCGCCAGAGTGTCCAGATACGCGCCAACCAGCCAGTTCTGCGGCTTATTGAGAACTTTTGTTTTCATTATTTTAAGCGCCTCAGCAGCGTAACCGGAATTTCCTTTTGCGGTACAGGCCAAAAAATATGCCTTGGTATTATAATAATTGTCCTCACCAAAAACCTTGATGCCTTCTTCGGGTTTTATGCTGTTGAATAATTCCAGAGCCTCTTTATAGTTGCCGAGCGTATTATCAACTGAAGCAATCTTGTCCTTGAAATAGACATTATCGGATTCTTTTTTGTCCGGCATGGTCAGCAGTTGAAATTTCGCCGCCTGCAGCCACATCTCTTGACTCGGTCGGTTCTCGGCAGCCATCAGATAAAACACGGCAAGCAAAATTGCCGAATGTCCGGTCTTCTGCGCTTGCATCTGAACCTCACGCGTCAGCCCCTGAAACTCCTTCTCTGTGAGCATCCGGTAATCAAGTGTCTGAATCTGTTTTAAAATTTTCTCCATGCGCATTGCATTAAGCTGATTACGCCATGAACCAAGTGTCGCCCCGCCAACGTAGGCAAGGATAACCGCCAGCGCCGCACCTGCCAAAACTTTCAGGGCTTTAATGATACCTGCAGAATTGCTCGGCAAACCCAGAAGCTTGCGGTCTCTTTTAAGATCAATTTTCATTAAAGGCTGTCTCTCATTTCTCTTTGGGCAGATTCATTCTTTAGAATATTAAAACGTTCAGATCCCCGGCGGCGCGGGAACTTTGTCATTACTTTCCGGTGTAGCCGAAGGAGTTAACGGTGACTTCTCTGGCTGCGGCGGCACGGGCGCAACTGGCTCTTCGCGCTTGAGAGTATACTCAACTGCTGCTTTAAGATCTCCGTAAAGAACGGTTGAGCGGATAATTTCAATTCTTAGCTTTGTACCGTTTGTTACTGTCTGAGGAATATTCGCCGAATATTCGCAGGTGCCGCCTCAACCATATTCCAGATTGGATTTGACTATCACCTCCGCAGGCTTCTGCGCGTTGGAGATTATAACCGCCGGCCCCAAATTCGGATCAAGATCACCGACATGATGAATAACCGTTGAACCTTCACCACTCGTCTTCTGCCCGATCTTGAGAACATTCCCATCAGACGATTGGCCTACCAGAATTTTCAGGCTGACTTTTGAAACGTCAAAGATTTTATTCCCGCCTTTGATTGTAAAATCATCATTGGCATAAGTAACCAGTTCACTTAATTTACCAATTTCGCCAGCCATTACACCGGCGCCGATAAGCGAGTAGGTTCCGTCAGGGATTTTCAGCGGCAGGTTTTTGGTATAGACAAATTTTATGTCCGGGCTTGAGCCGTTCTCAGGCAACAACTCGAAAAAGTAATACGAAGCCTTAGCCGCACCACCCTCAGGAAGTTTTACTGATAATGTCCCGTCCGGCCCCTGATATTTTTTAAAGAGCACACTGGTACCGTCAGGCGAAATTTTAAAATCATAAAAATCGCTGCCGACTGACAACTGCCTGGACAGGAAAAAATATTCACGCGTAAAAGGATCACCGGTAATGTCAAATTTACCATTATGGTTTTTATCCAGAAAGATTATCGTGCTGCGGTTAGTGAAATCGTTATTGGCACTAAAAGCAGCTAACTTTGTCCCGGCTCCCTCAAACGCAACCTCTCCTCCAAAAATTGAAGGCATAACAAGCTGAGTCTGATTACCCTCACGACGAAAAACATAATCACTCGGCACACCCATCACCATTAATTTGATTTTCTTACCGGCACTGCCTGAAAAACCCGCCGGCAATTCGATAACCTTCTCATCATCAAGCAGACCGTTACCGTTGGTGTCAATTATCATCCGGTCATGTTCAAGGACAAGCGGAGCGCTCTTGAAAAGTACAAAAACAATCTGCGGGTCAGCCATGAAAACACCGGTAAGCCGCTCAATAAGTTGCTCCTCGGGTAGTGGCATCTTTCCCTCAAATTGTGAAGCGGGAGGAAATATCTGTCCACCGACTGCACCAATACCAGCCGCCAGAAGCTCGGGTGGCACTGCTATGGCTGTCAGTTGCACCGCACCGGGAAGGTCTTTAACCGCGACCGTTTTTGCAACCGACTCAGGCTGGGCCTGTGCAGAAACCGGCGATAACGGCGCATCCTCACCAGCCTGCAGGCTACTTTCTGAAAACAACCACGCAACACAAATCAGCGCATAAACGAGAAGTACTTGTAGAATTTTACTTTTCATTCGTTCTCCTCAAATTCTGTTTCATCCAGTATGAACCATGCTTAATTTAAAACACTGTACTGACAAACGGCAAATCCGCGGCTAATCTTCTTTTTTCTTCTTCTTTTTCTTCTGCTGCAGAAGCTCGGGATCAATACCGAAGAACTCGGCAATCACTCCGCCGATGGCCTGCGGGTCTGCCTGGCCCTTCATCTCCTGCATGATCTTGCCGACGAAGAACATCGCCGCCTGAGGCTTGCCGCTGCGAACTTCTTCTGCCGCTTTTTCATTTCCGGCCACCGCCGCTTCAAGAATCTCTTTGATCTTGCCGGTGTCTGATACCTGCGCGAGCCCGTCCTCTTCAACAATCACCGCCGGCATCCGCTTCTCACCCTCAATGATTGCCGAGAAAATTTTACGCGCCGTCGGAATATTGATTTTACGTGAACCAGTCAGGCTGATAAGTTCAGACAACGCCTCTGCACTAACCGGAAATTCAGTAAGGCTGATACCCTTGTCATTGACCTCACGCATAACGTCATTAATAACCCAGTTCGCCGCCTGCTTACAATCGCCGCAAGCTTTCTGCACTGACTCAAAATAATCCGAAAGGTCTTTATCACCAGTAAGCAGATCCGCTTCATAATCCGAGAGCTGCAACTCCGAGACAAAACGCGCACGACGAACCGCCGGCAACTCCGGCAAAGTCGCGCGGATCTCTTCAACCCACTCGCGGCTGACCTCGATAGTCGGCAAATCAGGCTCGGGGAAGTAGCGATAATCGTTGGCATCTTCTTTAATACGCATCACAAAAATACTCTGGTTATCAAGGTTATAACCCCAGGTAACCTGTTTGATCTCCTCACCGGCTCTGGTCTGGCGCAGCAGCTCTGAATGAACCAGCTCAAGCGCGTTCTCAACTCCGCGGAAAGAGTTCATATTCTTGATCTCATTCTTGACGCCGAATTTTTCCTGGCCGACCGGGCGGACTGAAATATTCGCGTCACACCGCAAAGACCCTTCTTCCATGTTACAGTCAGAGATATTTGCGTACTGCATGATAAGTTTGAGATTCTCAAGATACGCCTTCGCCTCCTGAGGGCTGCGGATATCAGGCTCAGAAACAATCTCAAGCAGAGGCGTTCCCGTACGGTTCAGGTCGACATTAGAAACATTACCTGAATGAATAAGCTTGCCCGCGTCTTCCTCAAGGTGGCCACGGGTTACACCAATACGTTTTTTTTCGCCCTCAACCTCAATATCAATCCAGCCGTTGACACTCACCGGCATATCATACTGACTGATCTGAATGTTTTTGGGCAAGTCAGGGTAGTAATAATGCTTGCGGTCAAATTTTGTAAACTGCGGAATCTCACAGTTAATAGCCAGACCGCCCTTGATACCAAGCTCAAAAGCGTGCCTGTTAATTACCGGCAGACTGCCGGGCTGACCCAGACATACCGGGCAAACATTGGTATTAGGCTCATGGCTGAACTTGTTGCGGCAGGAGCAGAACATCTTGGTTTCAGTAAGCAGCTGGACGTGAACCTCCAGCCCGATAACGCACTCGTAATCCATAAATTAATTCCCTACACCACCCCCAGCCAAAAGCTCAGGCGGCAATTTCTTGAGAGTATCAGAATAATAAAAACATAATTTCTTTTACATTATATAGCTAATGCCCTTTTTGGCAACCTTCTTTACACAGAAGCAGCAAGCTTTTTAGACTGTTTGCAAATAATTTATGACCATGTAAGATTATCTGTTTTATAATTTTACACCCGCTAGCTCCCATATTGACTCTATCCTCCTAAAAGTCTGCTGCTTCGTTGGCAAACTCTTGCCATCTGCCGCACTTAACCATATGATATTAGCTATTCAGATTATCTTTTACTTAGACTTTTTGGAGAAAATAATGGCTGCTGAACTGATTGACGGTAACGCTGTTGCCGCTGAGATGCTCAACGAACTTAAACCTAAAATTGCAGAACTGACCGCTGCCGGAAAACAACCACACCTCGCAGCTATCCGTGCCAATAATGACGCCGGAAGCGGCTGGTACGCCAAAGCCCAGGCCGGACACTGTGAGGAGCATGGCGTTCGCTATACCCTCAAAGAACCCGGTGCCGACGCTAGTGAAGCTGAGATCATCAAGGTTATCAACGAGCTTAATAACGACCCCTCAGTATCGGCAATCCTCCTGCACCTGCCGCTGCCTTCAGGCTGTGACTACCTCAAGCTGGTAAACGCCATTGCCCCGGAAAAAGACGCCGAAGGCGTGCATCCGCAGAACCTCGGCGCACTGCTGGCAACCGGTAACTCCGACCCCGCACCCTGCACCGCTATCGGCGCAGTCGAACTGGTTAAACGGATCAGACCCGACCTCAACGGTGCAAAAGCTCTGGTTCTTGGCCGGAGCGCAATCGTCGGCAAACCCGCTGCGCTGCTGCTCTTAAACCTCAACGCCTCAGTCATGATCGGACACAGCCGCTCAGACGTTGCCGCGCTCTGCCGTGAGGCTGATGTCATTATCGCCGCAACCGGCGCAGCCGCTGTTATCTGGAGCCGCTACAAACGCGCCCTCGATAATTATAAAGCCGGCAAAGGCGAAAAACCCGCGCCCTGCGACCTGACCCCGCTGGTCAAGGCCGATATGGTCAAGCCCGGCGCAATCATCGTCGATGTCGGGGTAAACCATATTCCAAAGGCGCTTGATGAGAATGGCGAGCCTGTACTCAATGACAAAGGTAAAGTTGCCATGCAGTACGCCGGTGACGTTGATTTTGAAGCCGCTAAAGAGATTGCCGGACACATCACCAGCCCCAAAGGCGGCTCGGGACCGGTTACCAACGCCTTTCTGCTGCGTAATACTGTGAATGCTGCGGCAAGGATGTAATTTTAAAATTGTGATTTGAACTTTAATATTATAAATTACTGTATTATATTGTTGTACTGTTTTTATTTTTATTACTGCTTTCAATAAAATTTTCAGGTATTTTATTGATTTGCATAATCCGCATTAAATGTACGCAAAATCTATGATTTTATAAGTGTATTTTAGATTTTAATGCTATAATTTACGGCATAAAATAGTTGTGATACTTTTTAATTTATCTGATTTATCCTGCTGTTTCAGCTTATTTGCATCTGACAGCAAAATTAAGGAAAATAATATGTATGTAGTAACCGGAGCGGCCGGATTTGTCGGCAGTAACATTATTAAAGAACTGAATAATCGCGGCGTGACTGAAATTTTGGCCGTTGACGACTTCACCAAAGGCGATAAATACCGCAATCTCTCTGACTGCATTATCGCTGATTATATGGATATCGACGAGTTTGCCGAATTATGCGTACACCGCTTTGAGATCGAAAATCTCCAGGCCATATTGCATAACGGAGCTTGCGCAGATACCATGGAAAATGACGGCCGTTACATGATGGACCGCAATTTCACCTATTCCAAAATTGTCTTTGAATACGCCTGCGAGACCGGCGTGCCGCTGGTTTATGCCAGCAGCGCTTCTGTATACGGCACTGGAATTGTATCAATTGAAGAGCCTGAATATGAGCGCCCGGTCAATATGTATGCTTACTCCAAGCTGGCTTTTGACCAGTTTGTTCGCCACAATATTCATAAAGCCAGGAATACTGTCGTCGGCCTGCGTTATTTCAATGTTTACGGCCCGCGCGAGGCTGAGAAGGAGCGGATGGCTTCGATGGTCTTTCAGATCGGCAAGATGCTGCGCGAAAATGGCGTAGTAAAACTCTTTGAAGGAATTGACGGCTACGAAAATGGCGGCCAGCTGCGTGACTTTGTCTGTGTTCTTGATGTTGCCAAGGTCAACCTTTTCTTCGCGGAGCAGGATAACGTTCAGGGGATTTTCAATGTTGGAACCGGCAAGGCGCGGTCATTCAACGATGTTGCCAATACTATGATCGGCAAGATCGGCAAGGGAAGCATCGAGTACATCCCCTTCCCGGAAAAGCTTATCGGCAAGTACCAGAGCTTTACCGAAGCTGACCTGACCAAGCTCCGCGCGGCAGGTTACAGTGCTGAATTTCTCACACTTGAGGAAGGTATTGAAAAGTGCCGCGACACCTGGGGAATTTAATTTCCCGGTAAAAGATTATGTCAACAAATGCAGTCCTTTTTTGAGGGGCTGCATTTTTAATTTGTTTATCGCAGAATCTCTGGTAAATTATTTTCCAGTTTTAAACGGTATAAAGTATATGCCTGCCCTATAGCTGGCAATTAAAGGATTATAAATGAGTACACAAACAATTGGGATTCTTCTTGGCGGGGTTCTGCCGGCACTGTTTCTGGCGTGGTTTAATATTTTTCAGAAATACTCAGCTAAAAGCGGAATCAGCGGTTTTTACTTTATGCTGATTGTCGGGTTGACTATCTCGGCGGTCTGCGCGGCGATTATTCTTATCACCGGTGACCGGGCGTTTACCTGGCGCGGCGGTGCTTTCAGCCTTGGCGCCGGATTTTTATGGGTGAGCGGGGTCGGTTTTATTTCCTATACACTCCGTAATTATGAGGTGCCGCTGGCCAAGCTCGCGCCGCTTTATAACGCCAATACTTTAATAGTAGTGCTACTGAGCCTGTTTATCTTTGCCGAATGGCAGCAGGTGAATATCCCTAAAACAATTATCGCAACCCTGATGATTGTGGGAGGAAGTATCCTACTGACGCGGTGAATATCCACGTCTCATTATGTTTTAAATAAAAATATAAATCCCCTGCTTAAACAGCAGGGGATTCATGTAATCTCTACGAATTTCCTGTTTCAGTTGCTGACGCTTCTGATACAGTTCTTCTCGTCTACCAGAACCATTACCGGCTGATGCTTTCTGGCTATCTCATCTTCCATCCGGCAGAAGCTCATGATAATAACCTTGTCGCCGACATGGCCAAGGCGCGCGGCCGCACCATTGAGGCAGACCTGGCCTTTTGTGCCATCAATAAGGTATGTTTCAAAACGCTGGCCGTTGTCAATGTTGACAACCAGTATTTTTTCGCCCACCAAAAGATCCGCCGCTTCACGCAATTCAGGGCACAATGAGAGCGAACCTGCATAATTAAGGTCAGCTTCCGTCACTGTTGCACGGTGAATCTTACTCTTGAGCATATCGCGTAACATCATTCATTTCCTGTATCTATAACTTTTTTCGTAAGAAAGAGCGCCTGATAAGCATAAACTCTTCCTCTAACATTTATTTTCCTCATAATGCGCCAAAAAGCAAGTCCCCGCAATATTTTTACATAAAATTCATCAAGCTCAAATTTTATCATGCCGCATAAGCGCAAAACCCCCTTTTTACCGCTATTTTTGCCGATATAAAAGGTTATTTGACTTGTCATAGACATATACTTATGTAAACTAATAAAAATATTTTATTACTGGAGCTGTGGATATTATGAAATTCCTTCTGCCTGAAATTCTGATTGCCGAACGAACCGGCAGGGCAATGGCTCTGCGGCTCTTTGACGCTGTTGAGATTGGTGTTTCACCGTGTCTGGCCGGGGCTGCATCACTGGTCGCGGCGCGTATGCTGATGAAACGTCGGATTCCGGTAAATGTCACCCTGACTGAAGACAGCGACAAAGGCGATAACCCTTTCTCTGTCAACCTGCGCATACTCAAAAAACTCCAGGCCCGGCTCAACGTCGATGAAGTTGACGCCGATGATTACCCCTGCGTAATCTCAGGTACGGACATGACTGCGACTTTGGGCTCCTCGAATTTTCTGGTAGCGGTCAATTTCCTCAAATATGAACATGAATATAAATGGGATAACTGGACGCTTGATAAAAACCCGCTGATCTTTGAAGCTGATCTGGGTGAAGTTGTCTCAATTGCAAAAATGCGGGAGATTGAAAAACAGTCAGTCGAGCATTTTGGCTATCCTGAAATCTGCATGATGGAAAACGCCGGTATCGGTGCGGCGGTGGTTGCTTATAACATGGCAAAAAATTCAGGCGAGAATGGCGAGATTGTAATCTTTGCCGGCCCGGGCAATAACGGTGGCGACGCTTTTGTTGTTGCGCGCGGCTTACTTGATAAGGGTTTGCCTGTGCGGGTTATCCCGATGGCTCAGGAATATTCCGGCGCGGCTGAGAGACAATTTGAGATTATCAAACAGCAACCGCAGTTTATCCATCATTATTCCGAGCATGAACTTGAGCATATCCTCCACTCCTCACGCCTGATTATTGATGGATTTTTCGGTATCGGGCTCTCGCGTGATATTGAGGGTGAGTATGCAAGGATTATTGAGAAGATCAACGCTTCGCCTGTTCCGGTGCTGGCTCTTGATGTGCCTAGCGGCCTTAACGCTGACACCGGTGAGATTCACGGCTGTGCAATCAAGGCGGAAAAGACGGTCACTTTCGCCGCTGTCAAGGAAGGCATGCTTACGGATAATGGCAGGGAACTTTGCGGCGAGATTGTGGTTGCCGACATCGGTGATCCGATTCTCAAGATTCAGTTGATATAGATTTATATGGGGTTTTTAATACTGTTGAAATGATGCGGCTTTTTTCGCAGCATACCGGCAGAAGACTTAAGCATAAAAGGTGATTGAGTAATGATTGATATTTTGGATTTCTCCCTTGATGATGAGAAATTTCAGCGCATCCTGCGGCGTGGCGATTTCCACAGCTCTGAAATTCGCGAGCGGGTTGAGGAAATTATTTCAGCGGTGCGTGATAAAGGAGATGACGCGTTATGCGAATTCTCCGAGCGTTTTGACGGGGTCAAACTTACTCCGGATCAGCTTGTGGTCAAGCCTGAGGAATTCACCGAAGCACAGAAACTGGTCTCTGATGAGTTTCTTACAAGCGTAACGCTGGCGCGCGTCAATATCCGCCGCTTCCATGAGTACCAGCGCCGCGCAAGTTATCAGCACGAGGACGGCGACGGAGTCAAACTTGCCAAACGTGTCGTCCCGCTGCAGAGCGCCGGCATTTACTGCCCGGCCGGTAGCGCACCACTCTTCAGCACGATGATTATGTGTACAGTGCCGGCTCAAATCGCCGGGGTTGAACATATCTGCGCGACTGTTTCACCTGACAAGAACGGCAAGATTGATCCGCATATCCTGACTGTTGCCAAGATGCTTGATATTGATAATGTTTACCGCATTGGTGGCGCACATGCTATTGCGGCGATGGCTTATGGTACTGAGTCGGTAAAACCGGTAAATAAAATTGTCGGTCCTGGTGGGCCGTACGTCAACATGGCCAAGCGTCTGGTTTTCGGCGCGTGCGGGATTGACTCTCTGGCTGGTCCGAGCGAAATTGTCATCGTTGCCGACAAGAACGCCAAGGCGCGCTACATCGCAGCAGACCTGATGAGTCAGCTTGAGCATGGCAGCGGGCATGAGTCCGGCGTTGTTCTGACTGACAGCCGTGATCTGGCTGCCGGTATCAAGATCGAACTTGAAAAACAACTCAAACAGCTCTCACGCAGCGAGAATATCGTAAAAGCAATTGAGAACTTCGGCGCGGTTTATCTCTGTAAAGACCTCTACGAAGCAATTGACGCGTCCAACCTGATTGCGCCTGAGCATCTTGAGATCATCGCCGAAAATCAGGATGATCTGCTCAATGAAGTAATCAACGCAGGCGCTGTCTTTATGGGTGAATATTCATCCGAGCCGGTCGGTGATTACTTTGCCGGTACCAACCACGTCCTGCCGACTGCAGGCGCGGCGCGCTTTATGAGCAGCCTGTCGGTTTATGATTTTGTCAAGGACATCTCGGTTATCCGTTACACCAAAGAACGCCTTGAGCGCTCTGGCCGCCATATTATCAAGATGGCCGAACTTGAAGGACTGACCGCCCACGCCAACGCAATCAAGGTTCGCATGGAATCATAACCAGAACGCAGATACTATCACAAACACCTGTCACGTTTTCGCGGCAGGTGTTTTTATTTGCCTTGTCTGACCGTGGGATTATTCTATAATCAGAAGGAGCATACGGGAGACATTTTTTTTTCATCCCCCGTATGTTTGGGAGGGGTTGCTGTTTTAATGGATATTTCTGATTTTGATTTTCTCATTTCTGCTGAAGGCCGGGAACTTCTTGGCTGGGCTGCAAATTGTGGGCTGAGTGAATTTGCCCTGGCCGCAAAACTGCGCGAGAAAACCTCACCGCAGCATGCCGCCGCCCTGACACAGACCTTGTTTTTACGCAGCAAAGCCGGCGCCAAATTCAGCCGCGCTTCTGAAATGTTTTTCACCTCCGACGCCGCAGAGCAAGCCTCCGCTGAAATCGTCACTTCCTACCGCGCCAGACGTTTTGAAGCAATCAAACCAAAACACCTTATCGACCTCTGCTGCAGTATAGGCTCCGACGCGCTGCCGCTTGCAGATTTTTCTACAATCACCGGAATTGACCTTGACCCGCTGCGCCTGAAAATGGCTGAGTATAATTTTAAAATTTATAATAAACAGGCCCGCTTCATTGAAGCTGATGTGACCAGACTTAACCCATCAGAATTTGAGGCCGATGCTTTTTTTATCGACCCGGCAAGGCGTACTGAAAATGGTGAAAGAATCTTTGATCCCAATCTGTACTCACCGCCGCTTTCTGAAATTCTACGCTGGCAGAAAGCCATTCCAAACGCCTGCGCCAAACTTGGACCGGGGGTTGACAAGTCGCTGCTGCCGCGTGAATGTGAAATTGAATTTATCTCCGTTAACGGCAATCTGCGCGAAGCATGTTTATGGTTTGGCGATCTTGCCGGCAAAGAACGTAACCGCGCGACACTTCTGCCTGAGGGGATTTCTCTGACCGGTGTCAACCCGGTTATCGGCTGCAAAAATTTCGGAGAATATCTGATTGAACCTGATTCTTCTGTAACCCGCGCGGGACTTGTCGAATTACTCGGCTCGCAGATTAACGCCTGGAAGATTGATCCGCAGATAGCATATCTCAGTTCTGATACAATAACCGATAATCCTTTTGCGGCTTGTTATCAGGTCTATGAATATTCCGAATACAATGAAAAAGAGATCAGGAAGATTATCAGGGAACGGCAGATCGGTAATCTTGATATCAAACGCCGCGGCTCAATTATTGATCCGCAAATGCTGCGGAAAAAACTGAAGCTTAAGGGGAAAAATTCTGCAACGCTATTTCTGACCAGACTGGAAGAGAAACAGTTGATGATCCTGACTTCCATGCGCCTCAGAAAGCATTGAAATTAATCAGGCAGAGCAAACCAGCTTGTTAAACATCGCAGAATAACTATCAATAAGTTTGTTGGAGATACGCACAGCGTCCCGGTCATAACACTCCACACAAAGAATACCTTCATCAGTGTTATAGCGACCAACACCGGCTTCAAGCTCCTTATTGCACTTGCTACAAACTTTTTTATTTTCAACGATCATATTGATATTCATGATTTCCTTCTCCTCAACTCATTTTAATAATTATTACCGAATACCGCTTTAAATCATAAATTCAAACAATTGTTATAATCTGCTAGTAATCGTGTTATTTACTGAGTAACCAATTTTATTATTTTTTATTCAAAATTCATGTTAGATTGTCGTTATGACATATCAGTAAATCTATCCGGCATTAAGCCATTATACTAACTAACCTACTTCTCAAGACTTAACCTGAAAATATATTTCTCGTAGAAAAATATCCCGGAAGTTAATTTCAGGCAAAGAGTATGGTGTTATCTGAAATTTTATAGTAGGCGTCGCGCAACAACTGGCTATTGGTTGACGTCTGCCGGTCATAACACTCCACACAAAGCACACCATCAGCTGTCGTATAACGACCCGCTCCCAGACCTAATTTCTTGTTGCACGCACAACAATGATTCTTACCCCTCTTTGGAATTATTCTGATGTTCATCTCTACTCCTTTCAATCAAAATTACCAAACTCAATTCTTAACCGCTTATGTTAAAACGAATGGTTCAAACGATCGTTTATACAAGGGTAGTATAATTTCCCTTATACTTGTAACCGGGATTTTCATAATTTTTTTGTCAACGATTCAGTAACTTGTCGTTATGACATATTATTCCTTCTGGCCCGCATTTATTGAATATTGTAACTACTTGATATTAAATATATTATAATTATTGTTTTTTCTGCGCTGTTTTCGGAATAATAATTGTTTATCAAACAGCCTTAAATTTTTAATTTTGCATTTTGTTTTATATATTCATTTTGATGAAAGGAATTCCACCGATGTCAGAAGAGAGAATGGAGTTTAAGACCGAGCTTAAGCAGATGATGGATATCATCATTCACTCGCTTTATTCACACAAAGAGATTTTTCTGCGCGAGTTGATTTCAAACGCCTCAGACGCAATCGGCAAGATCCGTTTTGATTCGCTGACTGACACCAGCCTGACTGAGGGTGATGACGATTTCAAGATCAAGATCATCCCCGACAAGGAAGCCAACACCATCACCATCTCCGACAACGGCTGCGGCATGAACAAAGAAACCATTATCGAGAACCTCGGTACCATCGCTCGTTCAGGAACCAAGGCTTTTATCGAACAGATGAAACAGGCCAAGCAGGCGCAGCAGAACGGTTCGGTTGATCTGATCGGCCAGTTTGGTGTGGGGTTCTATTCATCATTCATGGTCGCTGAAAAGGTCGAGGTCATTTCAAAACCGGCCAAGGGTGAGCAGGGTGTGCGCTGGATTTCTTCAGGTGAGGAATCATTCACAGTTGAAGACGTAGAGAAGGACAGCCGTGGCACTGATATCATTCTTCACATCCGCGAGGAATGCAAAGAGTACCTTGAAGGCTGGCAGCTGCGTTCAATCATCAAGAAGTTCTCAGACTTTGTCGAATACCCCGTTGTTCTCTTCACCACTCTTGAAAAAGAAGAAGACGGCGAAAAGAAAATCGAGACCAACGAAGAGGTCATCAACTCACAGCAGGCTATCTGGCTGCGGGCGCGTAACGAGATCAAGGACGAAGAGTACGCTGAATTCTACAAACACATTTCACATGATTTCAATGATCCCCTCAAGACTATCCACTACTCGGCAGAAGGCTCACAGGAATTCAAGGCGCTGCTCTTTATTCCGAAGCAGAAGCCGATGGATTTCTTCATGCGCGACGGCAAAAGAGGTGTGCAGCTTTATGTCAACCGCGTCTTCATTACCGACGAGTGCGACAAAATTCTGCCGCCTTACCTTGAGTTTATTAAGGGTGTTGTCGACAGCTCAGACCTGCCGCTTAATGTCAGCCGTGAGATGCTTCAGGAAGACCGCCAGCTTCTTAAAATCCGCAAGGCCGTCCTCTCCAAGGTCTTCGCTGAACTGACCACCATGCACGAGAAAGAGTATGAAAACTATCTCAAGTTCTGGAAAGAATTCGGCCCTATCCTGAAGTCCGGTATCACAACTGATTATGAAAACAAAGACAAGCTTGCCGATCTTCTCCTGTTCCAGTCTACCCGCACCGAGAAACCTGAGGAGTCTGATAACTCTGATTATATTACACTTGCGCAGTATATTGAAGCAATGCCAGAAGAGCAGGAAGAGATTTATTACATGATCGCCGAGAGCCGCGCGATGGTTGAGAACTCACCATACATGGAACAGTTCAAGGCCAAGGGCTATGAGGTTCTGGTCATGACTGATCCGGTTGATGAAATTCTGATGCAGGCGCTACCTGAATACAAGGGCAAGAAATTCAAAGCTATCGACCGCGGTGAACTTGAAGTTGAAAAAGAAACAGAGACTGAGAAAGAGCAGAAGGAAAAAGAAAATAAAGACCTTGTCAGCTTCTTTAAAGAAACTTTAGGTGATGATGTCAAGGAAGTTCGCCTCTCTAACCGCCTCAAGGAAAGCCCGGCGTGTGTGGTCGGACTTGAGGGACAGTACGGCGCGCAGATGGAACGCCTGATGAAAGAGATGGGCGCGGATACTATCAAGCGTGAAGCTGTTCTTGAACTTAACCCTGAACATGAAGCGATCAAGACCATGCGTAGCAAGATTGAAGCTAATCCCAAAGATGCTGTTCTTGCCGAATATGCCCGCCTTATCTTTGACGGCGCGATGATTGCTGCCGGTGAAAAGATCAAAGACCCGGGCGCAATGCTCAAACGTTTTGCCAGCCTGATTAATTAATCAACGCCGCAGCGCCGCAAATATAATTGCTTATAAATTAATGACACCTGCATATTTTTTGTGCGGGTGTTTTTTATTTATTGCGATGCAAGCCAATTGTCTTTGGTTAGCTCTCCCGGAAATTCACGCGTAAGAATCAGCCATGATAATTGCCAGCCGAAATTATAGATCTTTTTAGTGCTTACTGATTTTTTGAAATACTTTACAGCCTTGTCTTTATCTTTATTCATTAACGCCTTTAATCCACGCTGAAAGAAATGTTCGCTGTCAAAACGCAAGAGCATGTCTTTACTTTCCTCATCAATTTCATCACCCTCTTGAAAATTTATACATAAAATATTCAAGGCATCATTGCGCAGATCTTCTTCGCTGATCTTGTCAAGATAGAATTTTGCGTACAATAGCAATGAGTTTTTCGGATCATGTTCAGTGTCGATTATCTTCTGACAATCTTCTTTCACGTCTTCACCTAGAATTATTTTCAGATTGATTACGCGCAACTTATACCAGCACTCATCAGGCTGACGCTTGCTTAATTCATTTATGATTTCTTTACTCTTCTGGTAATCGCCAAAACTCGCCGGAAGGATGTCAGTATACTCAAGCCAATAAGTTGTCGCACGTTTTGAGTTTAAATAATTATGATAATTTTTCTGCACATCTTTCAGATATATCGAATTGTTTTTAATGCCAGAAAGAATCATCGCCACATAAGGAAAGCCTAACTCATGAGCTTTCTCAAGATAGTATAGTCCTCTTGATTGATAATTAAAATTTTCAGAGACCCATTCTTTCTGGTATTGATTCCCGTTATTATTAAAGTTGTAAACCTTCTCAATCTCACCAAAGTAATATTTCATGCCGAGTTCAAATGCAGACTCGCCATCGCCTTTTCTCTCCATCCTCTCAAGCGCTTTGAAATAATCATATTCTTCTCTGTCTTTATCAATACGCAGATACCCGGTTGCAATTATGAAAATTAACACAAGTCCACCAGTGGTTATACTCTTTATCAGAAATACTTTTTTACGTTTGAGAACTCTTTGCAGATATGGTTTTCCCGGATGGAGCTCTTCAACATCTCTGTAAGTGATTTTATTTTTTCTCTGCCTTCTGTATATGCAATAAAAAATAATCGCCAGAATGATATGCGCTGCTATTGGTGATAATAATATTGAAGTAATTGAATCCTTCCGCTCAACTATAAAACTGAATATTGTGAAAATCGTCATCGGCAGCAGTATTCCAACTGCGAGATTTATTGTATTGGTCTTGAGCTTGAGGCCTGAATATGTTTTGTTATAATTCTGATAAATCCAGTAAAGTAATACCGCTGCGCCAAGCAGACTCAGGTATGACAGCGTCAGAATAAAGTAATCAAAAAACGTCCCGTCATCAAAACCAAGGTAATCGCCCCAATTATTATACCAGCCTAATAGATAATTTATTGCGCTACAACTCAGACAATAAAACGCCAGTAGATAACTATAAAATTTACTGATACCACTTTTTAGCAGCCGCGCAAATATTATAAACTGGCAGCCGATTAATATTTCAAATAAGCCGCCGGACAGCGAAATGAAATAAGCATTACCTCCGGCATTAGTCATGTAACCATGATCAAAAAAAACTTTAATTGCCGAGGTCTCACCGCCGGTCAACCATGTTGCCAGTACATGACCAAGCTCATGAATGCAGGTTGAGAAAACCACAGCCGCAACGCTGAGGATACTGACAACGAGTATCTGCCTTAAATATCTACGCCAGAATTTTTTAAACTTCTTCTTTATTGAACCTGAACCTTCCGCCAATGTCATGCCCTTTTTTTATGCTGGATTTGTAATTAATAATCTGCCACCTATTGTATAATTGTTTTGCCTTGCTGCAAATAAAAAGGGGACTGCCATCGCTGGCAGCCCCACTCTTTTCCCCACTCCATGAGCGCACGGTTTATTACCGCGGCACCGGAATTTTTATCGTTATCTCTGTACCGCGGCCAAGCGCTGAATCAATCCACATCCGGCCATCATAACTGTTACACATCAACCACGCCTTGGTCAAACCAAAACCGTCACCATATGTCTCTTCGGCTGTGGTGTTGCTCGCTCGGTATCCCATCTCCACAACTTTCTCAATCTCACTCTCGGGAATACCCCGACCCTCATCCTTGACCCTAAGTATCAGATACTCGCCATCATTATATAATGACGAACGGATGACCGTTGAAGGCATGGAATATTTACGTGAATTGGCGGTCAGATCGCGCAGCACATCCTGAAAAAACGGCGGCATGTAAATCATAGCGCTGTTATCGGCAGAGACTATTGAAAAGAAAATGCTGTACTCATTCTCCGCCGGCTGCTCTTTGTCAAAAACAATGACATTATTATTGCGGGACTTTTCACCAATGACCTCAAAAACAAATCTCAGTTTATCAGAAATTTCAGCAATATCTATCCGCTGCCATTTGTCATTGCCGGTATTGTCAATGTTAAAGATAAATTCCCGCGTACGGACATTGATAATATCAAGAACCTTTTTCAGACTGTCAACAGTATTGTAGAAAAAAGAAACCTTCTCGGGGGCTTCCTCTTTTGCCTGCTCGATAGTCCTGGTTATATTCTCGCGAAAATTTGAGGTATAGTCCTCAATATTACGGATCTGTTCACCGTGTTTCTGGGGATCTTCCACAAAACTCATCAACTTGTTGTAGATATCAAAACACTTCCTTAAACCATCAGACTGACCGATGATTTTATCCAGAAGCGTCAGATCAACACGCAACACAGTCATTATATTATAAAAACTGTGCAGAAGTATTTTGTAGCGCTCTTCTTCAGTGTATGTAGCTTTTTTCGTGATTTCTACTTGCATCATACCTATTTCATCCAAATAAGGTCAATTTCAGAGTAGTATACATAATATGCACGGTTAATCAAAGTTACAATTACATTTATTAATAAATTATAAGCAAAATGAACTGCGTTTTCACCTTATTTTTTTTAATTTATCACCTATACAATGATATTTTGTGAACAAATCTGACATTACCCCCCATTTTCCACCTTAACCGGAAAACTTGAGAAGTGAAGCTGAAATTGCTTGAATGGATCTTTGCAAGCGAGTAAAATTTGACCTGCTTTTTATATTCATTTTAGTAATATAAATAATACAAAGCCTTTGCTATCGTGCTTAAATTTTTATATCATTATAATAAATAAAATATTACATATCACCATTTCAAACAGGCTGGAAGGACTACAAACATGCCCGAACACGGAAAAATGCTGGGATCTCTATTGCTGGAAATGGGAAGCATCACCCCGGCAGACCTTGCTGACGCCCTGCAGAAGCAAAAAGAACGAGACGAGAGACTTGGTGATGTTCTTCTGGACCTCGGTTATGTACAACCTGAGGAGCTTACCCGCGCTCTTGCCGACCAGTTTGATATGGAAATGGTTGACCTTGATGACTTCGAAATTGACTCTGACGTTATCGAGATGGTTCCGGTTGACCAGGCACGTGAACATAATATCATCCCCATTGAATATGACGACGATCAGCTGATTATCGCCATGGGCGATCCGCTTGACCTGTATACGCTTGACAACCTGCGTTTTCTCGTAAACTGCCATGTTGAATGTGTTCTGGCGACCAAAACATCCATCACCAAGGCGCTGGACAAGTATTACGGTATGCAGGAAAACCAGCTTGATGAAATGATGACCGAGTTTACCCAGTCTGAGGTTGAGTTTGTCCAGCAGAACCTTGATGATGACGGCGAGATGGATGCTGATGACGCGCCGGTGGTGAAGCTTGTCAACCTGATTATCTCTGAGGCTGTGCGCAGCCGGGCATCCGATATCCACATTGAGCCAATGTCTGACCGTCTGCGTATCCGTTACCGTATTGACGGTCAGTGTTACGAGATGGACAGTCCGCCCAAGCGTCTGCAGGGAGCGGTTCTGGCACGTCTTAAGATTATGTCAAAGATGAACATGGCTGAAAAACGCCGCCCACAGGATGGACGTATCAAGCTTTCAGTTATGGGCCGCGAAATCGACCTGCGCGTTAACTCGCTACCATCAACGCACGGTGAATCAATTGTTATGCGTATTCTTGACAAGGAAGCGGTTATGTTCGGTCTTGAACAGCTCGGCTTCCACCCCGATGATTATGCGACCTTCAATACTCTCATCAAGCGCCCGAGTGGCATTATACTCGTTACCGGCCCGACCGGTTCAGGCAAGACCACTACCCTTTACGCCGCGCTTAATGAACTTAACCGTTCAGACACCAAGATCATCACCGCAGAAGACCCGGTTGAATATAACGTCGGCGGCATCAACCAGTGTCAGGTAAACCGCAAAGCCGGTATGACCTTTGACAAGATTATCAGAGCGATGCTGCGTCAGGCTCCCAATATTATCCTTGTCGGTGAAATCCGAGACGGTGAAACAGCCAACATCGCTATCCAGGCTGCTCTTACCGGTCACCTGGTGTTCAGTACCCTCCATACTAATGACGCGCCTTCAGCGATTACCCGTCTTATTGATATGGGTGTTGCACCGTTTCTGGTTGCGAGTTCTATTCAGGCGGTTCTGGCGCAGCGTCTGGTACGACGGATTTGCCCGGACTGCAAACAGGAAATCGAACCTGAAACTGCACTGCTTAAGAGTGCGGGCGTTTCACAGCAGCTGATTGATGCCAACAAGTTCTTCGGCGGTGCCGGTTGTGATACCTGTAAGAATCTTGGTTATAAGGGACGGCGCGCGATTTATGAAATCATGGTTATGAATACACGTCTGCGTGATATGACCTTTAACGTTGACACTACTGATAATATCCGCCGCCAGGCAGTGCGCGACGGTATGCACACCCTGCTTGATGACGGTATCCGCAAGGTCTTTGACGGTGTTACGACAATCGGTGAAATTCTGAGTGTGGCAAAGCGTATTGAATAACAGATCCGGAGAACTGTAATCTGCTGATAATATAGTAAAAACCGAATTTTGAGAAAGGCTGCAATGGACATTAATAAACTTCTTGATGCGTCAATTAAAAATGGTGGTTCCGACTTGCACATCCGTTCAGGTATTCCACCCAAACTCCGCGTTCGCGGCCATCTGCGCACCCTCGGCTCTCAGGAACTTACGCCTGAAGAAACCTTTGATCTTGTCAAGAGTATCACCCCTGAAAGCAATATGAATGAACTTGATGAACTGGGTTCTACCGACTATGCTATCAGTGTTCCCGACGGTACGCGTTTCCGTGTTTCTGCCTTCCGCCACCAGGGACGTTACGGTCTGGTTCTGCGCCAGATTCCCAACGCCATGCTGACCTTCGACCAGATCGGCCTGCCTGATGTTATCCGTGAAATCTGTACCCGTCCGCGCGGAATGTTCCTTGTTACCGGCCCGACCGGTTCAGGTAAGACAACCACCCTTACCGCGATGATTAACCACATCAACGAGACTCGTCAGGACCATATCGTTACCATTGAAGACCCGATTGAATTCGTCCACAATCATAAAAAGTGTGTTATAACCCAGCGTGAAATCGGCGCCGATACTACAAGCTTCTCTGAAGCGCTGCGCCGCGTTCTGCGTCAGGACCCGGATATTATCCTCGTTGGTGAAATGCGCGACCTTGAGACTATCGAATCAGCCATTACCGCAGCTGAAACCGGCCACCTTGTTTTCGGAACGCTGCACACCACCAGTGCTTCAAAAACAGTTAACCGTCTGATCGACGCCTTCCCGACCACCCAGCAGGCACAGATCCGCGCCCAGCTTTCAATGGGTCTGATCGGCGTGCTTTCACAGAACCTGATGCCGACTGCCGATGGCAAGGGCCGGGTTGCGGCATATGAACTGATGCTCTGCAACGCCGCTATTCAGAACCTGATCCGTGAAGCTGAAACCTATAAGATCGACGGTGTTATCCAGACAGGAAGCAAGTACGGCATGCGCCTTCTAGACGACCACCTCTTTGAACTCTACGCTGCCGGCCGCGTCAAGAAAGACAGCGCTGTTAACTGTGGTAACTACCCCGATCAGCTCTTACAGAAGATCGAAGCCCACGAACGCAAGATGCTGGGCCAATAAGCGGTATCTGATTTTAATTTAATAAATAAAAAAGCAATACTATTTCTTCAAGGATAAATTATGCAGGGCATTCAGCACGATGAATTTCAACCCCGGCTTCCCCTCGGTGAAGTTCTGGTTACTCAGGATATAATCACCCGTGAGCAACTTGACCATGCTCTTGAGGAACAAAAGACTATCGGCGGTTCTATCGGTTCAGTTCTCAAGGAACTGCAGTACTGTACTGATGAGGACATCCTGCTGGCTCTGGGCAAGCAGGCGGGTATGGATGTTGTCGACCTCAGCGATATTGATATCGCCCAGGATGTGATTGATAAAATCCAGCCGATGATGGCTGAGACTTACCGCATTATCCCTGTTGAATTTGATGAAGAGAGTAACTCGCTGACTGTCGCCCTCTCTGACCCGATGAATATGCACGCGCTTGACGATCTGCGTTTTCTCTTGAACTGTAACATCCTCGGCGCTGTTTCCACTGACTCTGACATATCGATTGCGCTTGAAAAATATTACAACACCCAGACTCAGGAATCATTCAGCGACCTCTACAGCGAGATGGATGATGACATGGTTGAAATCGACGACCCGGACAATATGGACACCGCCGGGCTTGAAGATATCGCCAATTCTGTGCCTGTTGTCAAGCTGCTCAACCTTGTTCTGCTCTCAGCGATCAAGGACCAGTCCTCCGATATTCACTTTGAACCGTTTGAAGATTCATTCCGCATCCGCTATCGTGTGGATGGTGCGCTCCTTGAAATGCAAAGTCCGCCAAAGAGTCTGGCGCTGCCACTCATCAGCCGTATCAAGGTTATGAGTAACCTCAACATCGCAGAACGCCGCGTACCGCAGGACGGTAAGATAACCCTCTCACTTGGCGGCAAGACTGTTGACCTTCGTGTTTCAACGCTTCCGACCATGTTTGGCGAGAGTGTGGTTATCCGTGTTCTTGACAAAACCGTAGTCAGCCTTGACATCAACCGCCTGGGCATGAGTGAGGAAGTGCTTAACAGCTTCCTTGATCTGATCCACAAGCCTAACGGTATTGTTCTTGTGACCGGGCCGACGGGTTCCGGCAAGACCACCACCCTTTACGCCTGTCTTAACGCGGTCAATGAAATCAGCAAGAAGATCATCACCACCGAAGACCCTGTGGAATATGAGCTGCCCGGTATTATCCAGTGTCCGATCCATTCGGAAATCGGCGTGACCTATGCTGCGTGTCTGCGTGCTATCCTGCGTCAGGACCCGGATAAAATTCTGGTTGGTGAAATTCGAGACGTTGAAACCGCCGGTATCGCCATTGAAGCGTCACTTACCGGCCACCTGGTGTTCAGTACCCTCCACACTCAGGACGCTCCTTCAACTGTTGCGCGTATGGTGGAAATGGGAATTGAACCGTACCTGCTGGCTGCTACGGTTGAAGCGGTTGTCGCCCAACGTCTGGTGCGTTGTATCTGCCCTGAGTGCAAGACCCCGTATAATCCGTCTGATGAGGAAATCTACGAAATCGGCTTGACTCCGGAAGAAGCTGCCGGCCGCAAATTCTTCTATGGTACTGGCTGTAATAACTGTAAGAATATCGGTTACCGTGGCCGTAACGCCATTTATGAAATCATGATTATGAACAGCCGCCTGCGTGACCAGATTATCGAGCGCAAATCAACTGAAGTATTGCGTAACACCGCTATTGAAGCCGGCATGTCAACGCTGCGCAAATCCGGCCTGATGAAAGTATTTGATGGTATTACCACAATTGACGAAGTTACCAGAGAAACACTCAGCAACGCAGAATAATTTTCTTTGACTTTTTTTCTGCATTAAGTGTATATTATATAGTATATTAACTATTAGCGCATTTTTTTGTTGTCTGATAATGCGTATTGTAAATGTAGTTTGCAGCAGAGAGTTGCAAGGGAGAGAGTGAATGGCAAAATTCAGCTACGAAGCTGTCGACAAGAGCGGACGGCAGAAAAATGGTGTCATCGACGCCGCAAGCGATAATGAAGCCCGTGAGAAACTCACCAAACAGGGGCTTTTCCCAACAACCATTTCGCAGCGCGGTAAAGCCAAAAAGGCTGCTGCCAGTGATGAGCGCAAGCGTACTCCTGACTGGATTGCCGGTAGTATCAAACAGAAAGAGCTCACCCTCTTCACCCGCCAGTTCTCTACCCTTATGGAATCAGGACTGCCGATGGTGCGTGCGCTGACCATTATGGAACAGATGCTCAAAGCCGGCGCCATGCGTAATGCTGTTATGGATCTACGTGACGAAGTTGAAGCCGGTTCCAGCCTTTCTGACTCGATGGATAAAAATTCAAAGGTCTTTGACAAACTTTACTGCAGTATGATTAAAGCCGGTGAAGCTTCCGGTCAGCTGGGACGAATCCTTGCCCGTCTTGCCGACTTCCGCGAAAAAGCTGAAAAACTGAAAAAAGAAATTATCGGCGCGCTGATCTACCCGGTTGCCGTTCTTTCTATCGCTACTGTCATCCTTACCGGTATCATCATCTTTATCGTGCCAAGCTTCCAGGAAATGTTTGCGCAGATGAAGGTTGACCTGCCCGGCATGACCCAGATGCTGCTTGACCTTGCCGATATCTTCACCACCCTTTATATGGGAATGATCCCGGCGGTGCTGGTCTGGTTTGTCGGTATTCCGTTATTGTTATTTATGCTGCTTAAAATAATACGAAAGACGGAGGTTGGTGAATATTACACCGATATGGTAATCCTCTATATTCCTCTCTTCGGAATGATTATCAAAAAATCAACCATGTCCCGCTTCTGCCGTACCATGGGTGAGCTTGACAGCGCGGGTGTGCCTATTCTTGACTCACTTACGATTATCAAAGACGCTATCAGTAATGCCGTTATCCGCGAAGCCATTAACGACATCCACTTTTCTATCCGCGAAGGTGAGAACATGTCTGAACCGATGCGCCGCTGCGGCCAGTTTGACCTGATGACACTCAACATGGTTGAAGTTGGTGAAGAAACCGGTGAACTTGACAAGATGCTTATCAAGGTTGCCAATAACTACGACAACGATATCGACTCACTGGTTGCGGGTATGATGAGCCTGCTTGAGCCAGCGCTGATTATCGGTATGGGTGGTGCGGTTGGTTTTATCGTTATCGCGCTCTTCCTGCCGCTAATCTCTATTGTGTCAAACCTTTCAGGAAGTTGATTATCCGCCTCAGCAAAAGGCAGAAAACTTTTGCCAAAAAAAGGACGCCCTTCTCCAAGGTTGCGTCCTTTTTTTATTTGTTTATTTAGATCTTTTATCAAACTGCCATTGATATGTTTCTTAAATTTCATGCCTTAACCGGTAACATCTGATATCCTGAAAATGATAAACCACAGAGCAAACATGAATATACTCTGAATCCAATCAATCATACCAGGCAGAATGAAGGCTTTATTTTTTAAGATATGTCGTCAGTAAATTACTGTACATTGAGGAGGTGCGGATATCCCGGATATTTTCCCAGATCTTCTGTATGAACTCCGGATCTTTTTTGTAGGCGTCTTTGGAAAAAATAAGATAATAGGGCTTATAAATAATCCGGTCGGGAGCTTTGACAATTTTCTCGGCGTAAGCGGTATTTGTCTTGAGAAAATAATCTGCCGAAAAACCGTTTAGCGCGGCAACTGAAATCTTGCCGGCGTACATATCCTTGAAAATTTCACTTATGGAAACATGTTTCTCGGAGACATTCGCCCCCGCATCACGTAAAATAATACCGACAGAATAACCCTTCTGCACCTCAATGACCCCATCGTAATTTATGATCTTGCCATCTTTCCACTCTACCGGTAACGTCCGAAATTTATATAAATTATATGAATCCATATGCATTCGAAAGTCAGAAGTAACTTTATTGTCAAGCATGGGATATATCGCATACTCAGCCCGGTCTTCACTGTAGGACGCATTGAGTACGGCATCCACTTTATTCTCTTTCAGACTTTTAAGACATTCATTCCAGGGCAGCGCCACAAAATTGACCTTGAATTTCAACCGCCCGGCAATTTCATTGAGTACATCAATATCAAGCCCCTTACCATCAGGCATACTCCAGGGATAATATTCTGAATTCTCATAGGCGACTGTAATAATTTTATCGTGATTGTCAGCAGCCAGAACCATGCCGCCTGCCACCCCGAAAATCATGATAGTCAAAATAACAATAACTATTCGTAAAATAGACATTTCTCTAATCCAAAGAAAAATTAAAATCCGCGATTATTGATATTATCAGCATATCATAATTAATTATTTTTCGCAACTCATTTTGTAGCCATAATAATATAAGCCCGCACATATCCGTGCGGGCTTACTGAAACTTTAAAGAGTTGTTAAACTCAGATCATTTCCTTGAGACCCTTAAGCGCGCGAACAACAACCTTGGTTGAAGCAGGCTTAGCAGGAATGTCCATTGTTTCACCCGGCTTGAATGGGTTTGGCACGCCTTTACGGGCAGGCTTGGCCGGAACCTTCTTGTTCTCGATCTTAATCAGACCAGGAACAACAAACTTACCGCAGCCCTTCTTGCCAAGGCTCTTTTCAATGTTCTTGTTGAGGCTGTCAAAAACTTCAGAAACCTGCTTCTTTGTAAGACCTGTTTCTTCTGCAATGTTGCTGAAAAGTTCACTCTTTGTAATTGGCTTATCCATCATATCTCCTTTAAACTTAACTACCACATTAATAATTTTAGTGTATTGAATTCCACCTTCTCTTAAGCATTAAAAGTGTACGGAAAAAGTTGATAGTTGGCAAACTTATTCTCCCATATTTCACTTAATTTTAGCTAAATCCCGCAAAAAACCCCGATTTTTACGGGATTCTGCCAACGGTTATGAGCATAGGGCTAATTATTTGCATAACCTTCAATTATAATATAAGAGTTATTTTCAAATTCTGTTGCCATTTTGGCCGATAAATAATGTAAAATGTAATTTGACGGCCAAAAGACCTTCACAATTTGAGGATATAAACTTTGTCTGGCGACAAAAATCATAATTCACTGATTGATAAACTTGAGGAAGAGCTGCGCGCTGCCTTGCGTGAGCGTGACTCGTTATTTGCCGAGGCTGAAGCCGCGCGCGAACGGGTGCGAGAGTCTTCCCGCGAGGCTGATATCTTCAAATCCCGCCTTGATGAAGCGCTTGAAAATTTACGGGAAAAAGAAAACCTTCTGCGCAATCAGGACAGTGAGTTACTGCAGCGTAACAGTTCGGTCAATGAGGAAGTGCAGAAGCTTGAAAAGCGCATTGATTCGCTCAACACCCAATTAAAGAATGAGCGTGAGAGTTTCCTGCGTCAGGAGCAGGACCTGATGCGTATTTCCGAGCAGAATCGCCAACGCTCGGAGGAGGACAGGCGGGAGTGCCAGAAACTTGAAGAGGAGCTGCTGACCCTGCGCCGTGATGCGGTCAATTATAAAATCAAGGTCGAAGAAACGCAGCAGAAACTTAATTCTGATGCCGAGAATATCTCTGAGCTTGAACGCCAGATTGCGGTACTCGAAAAGAAACTGCAGGCAGCGGGTGAAAACAAAAATGAGCTGCTTGACGAAATCGACCGGCTTAAAATTAATACCAAAGAAAACGAATCGGAACTTAAGGGAACGATCGCCGAACTTCGGTTGAACCTTGATGATGTGCAGAATAAACTCGGTCAGGAGAATAAAAAACGGGCGGAGCTTGAGAGCCGTTTTGAAGCTGAAAAGGCGAAATTCGAGAGCCTGAAAATTGATTTTGACAATAAAGAGGAAGTCTTCAAAACCAAGGAAGTCCAGATCAGGGAGGAGACTCGGCGCTATCAAGAAATGCTCTTAAATGCCCGGCATGAATTTTCCGAGCTGCAGGTAAAGTATGACCGCCTCGAGCGGCAGTATCTTCATAACAAGGAAGAAAATCGCCGGGACCGTTTTGAGCTGCTTAGTGAAATGCACCGTCTTGAGAAGAAACTCCAGGGGATGTCCTCTAAGCTTCGCGAATCCGAGAAGCAGGTTGCGATTGAAAAACGTGTCGCCTCAAATCAGGTTGACCAATTACGCGCGCAGATCCGTAATACGGTATCTCTGGCTGAACGTGAAAAATCGGCGATGAAACACGATCTTGAGGTTTTGCGCAGTCAGGAGCAGGAGGTCAAACTACGGGCGGAGAATTTTGATTCCGAGGTGGAACAGATCAGGCTTGACGCGCAACAGCGTGAGCAGGAATTGAAAGATTCACTTGAAAAGAAAATAATAGCGCTTAAAAATACGGCCGCCGCTTTTGAGGATGAATCAAGGCGTAATCAGGCGCTTGAAGATCAGGTATTGAGCCTGCGTGGGCTGCTTGAGGAGATGGATAAAAAACTCCGCCTGACCCAGGCACAGATGCAGAAAGAACAGAAAATTTATCAGCGCAAGTTAAGCGGAACTGACGAACAGCAGGTACTGCTGCAGAATAAGTTAGCGCAACTTGAAAATGAACGCATAAGCCTTAATGCAACCCTGCTCAAGAATAAGGACCGTGAACTTTCACTCCGCGCTACCATAAAAGAGATCCGCATTGAAATGCAGGAGATGCAGGAGCAGATTTCCGCGCGTTCCGCGAGCAAAGCTTATCTCAAGGAAAAATACGAAGCCGTCGACCACGCCCGGACTGAATTCACCGAAAAGTATAACACGGAAAAAGAACTCCGCGAAAAACTTGAAGCCGCACTTAAATCAAGCACCGAAACTTATGAAGAACGTGAGCAGAAATTCAAGGAAGACCGGGCCAGTGAGCTTGATAAAATCGAACAGGAACACTCCCGCGAAACCGCTACTTACCGCGAAGAAATCGAGACCCTTGCAGCGGAACGTGATGTTGCTATCCGTGAGCTTAATGAAGAAAAGCGGCGCAATGAAGAGATGCTGCAGAATTTGTTATCAATGCGTGACGAGCTTGAAATGACCCAGGATGCCAGCAGCGCGAGCAAGAATTTTCTCAAGGATAAGGTCAAGCAGCTTGAAGAGAAACTTGATAATTATCAGAACGAGCTGGTACAGGAAGAGCAGAAAAGAAATGAACTTGAACAGCAGTTGCGCGAACTCCGCCGCAAAATGGAATTTGCCTGATCTGTTTTTAACGGACTCTCATTGAATCTGATTGAGTAATTCCGAAGCCCGGGCGATCTGAGCAACCAATTCCGCCTCGACACCCTGACGGTCTGTTATCTCAAAATAATCCCACAAATCATCCAGAGTTTGCAGCGGTTCTGAAAAATCACTGCCGTTCTCACATCCCTGCTGCCGGCAGATTAAACGTGAAAGCCTGGTAGCTGCTGCCAACGGACGATACTCTTCAGGACAATCCTGAATATTATCCTGATAACGGATACTGAACTGGGTCACTTCCGGAATCTTCCATTTACTTGCCAGCCAGTAACCGATTTCCGCATGACCGGTATCAAGCACCATCTTTTCCGCATCAATGAATTCCAGCTTTTCCTCTTTGGCAACTTTTATAATTTTACCGAATTCATTTGACGCGTATTGATTCATAATAATCTTGCCGATACCATGCAAGAGCCCGGCGGAAAAACAGACCTCAACGCGCAGGCAATCTGAACGCGACGCCAGCTTCTCACACATCAGCGCACAAGCCAGTGATTGCCGCCAGAAATCCTCCGGCGAGAATCCGCCAAGCACAAACGTGTCAAAGACCGACGCACTCAGCGCCAAACTGCGCACCGTATTAAAACCAAGAATCACCACCGCCTGCTGGATTGATGAAACCCGTGAAGGAAGCGAATAAAATGACGAATTGACAAGCTTGAGAATTTTTGCCGCCATGGCCGGATCATTGGACATGATCTGCTGGATAAGCTTGGCATTGCTGTTGGGATTTTCAATCGCATTAACCAGTGCCATCACAACCTTCGGCAGGGTCGGAATATCAACTATGCGATCTATTATTTTGACAAAATCTGCTGACGCCATTATTTTCCCGTTTTTTTTTAGTTTTATTATTTATACTAAATCCGTACCCAATGTCAATTACAATGCTTTATCTTTGCAATCTGCCGTAAGCTGCTATATCATTATATATTAAAAACTGATAATAAATTAAGGTATGCTTATATGCCCAAAAACCATAGCCGCCCGGTCAGAATCGTCTTCTCTATTCTGCGAATTTATCTCTGTGTAATCCTCCTTGCCTACTTCCTGCAGGATTACATGGTTTACCACCCGACAGGTGATATCATCATGACCCCGGCCGATATCAGTCTGCAATACTCTGAATTCAATATCGTCCCCGACAAGCTCAGACCTGATGAAAAAATTAACGGTTGGTATATTCCTGCAAATAAAAACAAGGGGACGATTCTGTTCCTGCATGGCAACGCCAGAAATATTTCCTACCGCTGTGACAGTATCAAACTCATCAATGATGCTGGATATAATTGTCTGGTTTTTGATTACCGTGGTTATGGCAAGAGCGGGGGGGAGGCGTCTGAGGAAAATATTTACCGCGATTCGTTATGTGCGTGGACTTATCTGACTGAGACGCTGAAAACAAAACCCGAGACCATTATTATTCACGGACGATCTCTTGGTGGCGGCGCTGCTTCATGGCTGGCTGGCAAGACCAACCCGGCAGGACTTGTTCTTGAATCAACCTTCACTTCCATGCCTGATATCGCGCAGGATAAAATATTTTTCGCGCCTGTTAAATTTTTCTGCCGCAATAAATTTGATACCATCAACCGGCTTGATAAATTCAGCTTCCCCGTTCTTTTTGTTCACAGTAAAGATGATAACCTGATTGATTATTCGCATGGGCAAAAATTATTCGCGCGTTATAATGGCCCAAAAAAAATGATCGCCATCTCAGGCGATCACAATACCGGCTTTATCAGCTCAGGCTTGAATTATTATCTGCCGCTAAAAAAATTCTATGACAGCGTACTTGATAATAAAACCACCACCAGCAATCATTCATCGACTACCGGCATCGTCCAATAAAAACAGGTTCCTTCTCCAATAGCTGAGGAAATGCGGACCTCACTCCCCATCAGACGCATGTTATCGCGGACAATCGCCAGACCAATACCCGTACCGCCATGCTTTCGCGTCGGCCCTGCGTCACTCTGATAAAAACGCTCAAAGATTTTCGGTTGCTCGGTTTCAGAAACGCCCACACCATTATCAATAACACTGACCTTGATAAGACGCTTGCCGGAAGGCTCAAGGCGCAGAATGATTTCCGTTCCTTCAGGATTAAATTTCAGCGCGTTATCAACCAGATTATCCAGAACCAGCTCCAGGCGGGAATAATCACCGTTAACCTTGACTGTCTTATCCATAATCTCGCACTTGATGGTACATTCTTTTTCTTCCGCCGCTTTCTCATATTTACGGGCGGTCTGCTGCAGCATATCATTAAGGCATACTATGCTTAGCTCCAGCGGATCACGGTTACGCACCAACTCCGCATAGCGCACCAGACTGTCAATCAGCGTAAGCAGTTTATCAATATTACGCAGACAGGTTTCAAGATATTTATTCGCACCCTCAGGCATTTCACCCATATGGCCATGATAAAAAAGTTCCGTATAACCACGCACCGAAACCAGCGGCGTACGCAGCTCATGTGAAATATTGGCCAGAAGATTATTCTTCATTTCATCAAGGGTACGGAGTTTCTGGTTGGCGTCACGCAGGTCGGTAGTACGGCGCTCAACCTCCTCCTCCAGACTTTCATTGACCTGTGATAACTGAAAATTCATCTGTTCAATCTGCTGCAAATGCTCATCACGCTCACGCAGAAGTTTGCCGTGCTGAAGGGCACGCTGAATGACCAGCCCGAATTCGTTGAACTTCGGCAAGGGCTTGCGCAGAAAATCATACGCCCCAAGTTTGACCGCGCGGATAGCGTCATCAAGATCAGAATAACCGGTCATGATAATTTTAGGAACATCCGGCAGCAGCTCATTAGCCTTCTCAATAACCGCAAAACCATCCTTGCCCGGCAAGCGCAGATCAGTAAGGATCAGGTCAAAATCATTCTTCTCAAGTAATGCAATACCTTCATTGGCAGTAGAAGCGCTGAAACAATCATAACCCTGCAATTCAAGAAAATCCTGAATCACCTCACGCATCGCATCTGTATCTTCTACTATCAGTATCTTTTCAGGCATTTTTACTCCGTCTTTTTTTTCTTAATCATATCATTTCACATTATTCATTCTTTGTCCAGTTAATTTTTTTCCTATAGCAACACTTTTGAGCAATAAATCTATCTTTCCTGTATTTTAAACCATTATCATAAAATTTCTAAATTGTTATATAACTTGACACTTTTTATACTTTTTTTTCTTGCCTGTTTTTTCACTGTGGTTTATTCTTATTATGTCTGCCGTTAAAATATCAACCTCTATCTCAAGGACAGAAATAAATATGGATTTTCAAGTATCTGAAGAAAAGCTTGTTAACTCAAGAATCCTTGTTGTTGATGATTCAGCAATTACCAGACGCAAATTGATGTCTGATCTCAACTCTGAGGGCTTTTACGAAATAACTCCGGTAGAGTCTGCCGAAGATGCTCTGAAGATTCTTGAAAATGAAGAGTTTGACCTTCTGCTTGTTGATATGCTCATGCCCGGCATGGATGGCAATGAACTCGTACAGATTCTGCGCAACGACCATAAATATAATAAAACACCTATTATTGTTGTTACTGTCAGTGAAGAGAAAAATCTGGTTAAAAAATGTTTTGATCTCGGCGCCAATGATTTTCTGCGCAAACCCTGGGACATCATTGACCTTACCGCACGTGTTAAAGCACACCTTGAGCGGCATTACGCCCTGCAGGCTTTAAGTATCAGTGAAAACCGTTTCGCCCAGGCCATGCAGGCAAGCCGCGATGGTTTGTGGGAACTAGACATTAACGAACATACCGGTTATTACAGCCCGGGTTTCTTCCGGATGCTTGGTTATCCTAATGGAAGTTTCAATCCTTCAATTGTTGAATGGAAGAGCAGGATTCATCCTGATGATATCCGCCGGGTTGACTCTATCCTTGAAAGCGTTTTTAATTCCGGCCGTGAGTACTTTGACCTTGAATACAGGCTGCAGAACGCCAATAAATCCTGGCTCTGGATCTGCTGCCGCGGACGTATTGTTGAACGCAATGCTGATGGTTCACCTTCAAAAATCATCGGTGTCAACGAAGATATCACCAGTCACGTTATGACCCAGAAGACCTTGCAGAAATACGCAAATGAAATGGAACAGCTTGCCGACCAGCGGGCCAAGGCCCTTGTCCACAGTGAACGCCTTGCCACTATCGGAACCATGTCTGCCGGCATCGCGCATGAAATCAATAACCCGCTTAGTTTCATTCTCGGCAACTCACAGATGATGCGTAAAATCTGGCCTGATCTTGAGAAGTTTATCCACAGTCATATCTCTGAAGATCAGAATGCTGAAAAACTTAGTTTTATCTGTGAACAGCTCCCTGGAATTATCGAAAGTATCTGTCTTGGCGTTGACCGTATTACGGCAATTGTCAAAAACATGAAGGATTTCTCACGTAAAGAAGCGGAACAGATGAGCTCAATTGATATCGTTGAGCCTATCGAGAGTGCATTGCTGCTCTGCCATAATTCGCTAAAGCATAATATTGAAATCATCAAGAATTATAATCAGGAGCAGATCCGTATCCCGATGCGCCGCCAGCAGATTGAACAAGTTCTGATTAATCTGATTAATAATGCTGTGCAGGCGATGGACGGTTCGGGCAAGCTTTATATCACAGCCAGTACAGTCGGCGATTACAGTAAAATTGTTATTCGCGATTCCGGGCCCGGTATTTCAGATGAAAATATGCCGCGAATTTTTGATCCGTTTTACACCACCAAACCTGAAGGCATCGGTACCGGTCTTGGCCTTTCAATCAGTAAGGGTATTATTGAAGACCACGGTGGCAGCATCGAAGCTACCAATAATCTTAATGGCGGTGCGGAGTTTACTATCATGCTTCCCTGCCATGACAGCAACCTTCCCGAAGCTGCCGAAGATAATGAACAGCTTAAAATACTGCTGGTTGAAGATGATGAAACATTCAAGCAGAAACTTATCAACAGCCTCAAGGTTACCGGTTCGCACCTGCTCCTTGCGGAAAACGCTTATGACGCAAAGCGCCACCTGCGTTATTCAAAACCGGACGTGATTCTTGTCAGCATGTCTCTGCATGGCCTTGAATCAGTCAAGGAATTATTTGAAATGAAAGCTGCGCATTCAATCTCCAATCCATTTATTCTGCTCTCACATGAACCAATCCGGAAGATTGAACAGTCATATAATATTAATCTCGAAGATGTTAAAGTTTATCCGCTGCTTACCAGCAAGACTATCGGTGAGATTTATACTACCGCTATCAATTATAAAAATTCCAAGAAAATCTGAGTCGGTATTCATTGAAGCTCTAATTAATAACCACTTAACTTGCATTTTCTCTTTTTCTGACGATAATTGATTTTCAGCAAATTAATTAGCCGTAAAAATTTTATTTCAGGAGAGGAAAATGAGTATCAAGGCATTATTAATCAATGGAAGTCCACGCCCGCAGGGTAATACTTATATTATGCTTGAGACCTGCGCTGAAGTTTTACAGGCTGCAAATATCGAGACAGAAATCATGCAGGTAGGCGGCAGAAACATCAAGGGCTGTACTGCCTGTGGTTACTGCCGCAAACATCAGGACGGAAAATGTTCTATCAGCGATGACTTCACAGAGTGTTTTGCCAAAATCAGAGAAGCTGATATTGTTGTCACCGGTTCACCGGTTTACTTCGGTTCCGCCACCCCTGAAACAATGGCCTTTCTCGACCGCGCCGGTTATGTCGGACGACCGCTTGGTTACTTCTCACGAAAAATCGGCGGACCATTATCAGTCGCTAGACGAGCCGGACAGAACTTCACCTACGCCCAGCTGATGTACTGGTACATGATAAATGAATTTATCGTACCCGGTTCTTCATATTGGAATGTCGGTTTCGGACGCGAGATTGGTGATGTCAATTCAGACGAAGAAGGAATCAAAACCGTCAGACGTTTTGCGGAAAATCTAGTCTGGCTTTCAGAAAAGCTAAACGCTTAAACATAAAGTACAATATCCATCGCGACATCATTATCTTCTGTTATGATACCCGGATAAATCTGTTCACGATACGCCAGCGCGATTTTTATTGCGCTGGTTCTTTTCAGGTAACGGTCATAAAATCCCTTACCCCGGCCAAGCCTCGCACCCTCTTCAGTAAACGCCCGCCCCGGAACAATTATCAGTGAAATCTCAGACGGCTCAACAACTCCAGTATCCCGCCCCGGCTCAAGAATACCATAACTTCCTTCAACCAGATCACCTGACAAATCCCTGACCGCCCGCGCCTGCATCACACCGTCACCAACGATTAAAGGCAACGCCAGCCGGTTAAACAACCCATGCAATCCGCTAATATCCGGTTCATCAGGAAGCGGCATATAACTGAGAACATAACCGTTTAATAATTCATTACGGGTGCTGATATAATTTTTGAATTTCTCAAGCAGTAACTTGTTACGCTCCGGTCGGTCTTCAATTTCATTTATTTTCCGAGCAACTTCTTTGCGAAGTTCTGATTTACTCAGCATCAGCCATGCCCTCAACAATTTCTTCCAGCATACTGATTAGCTCCTCTTCGGCTTTGCCGGAAATATTAATTCTTAGACACGGCGCTTTGGTATGCGTATCCACCTCAAGCCTGCCCATTCCGTCCCGCAAAAACGGCCAGAGCGAGCAATTAAGCGGCTTCCACTTGAAAGGATTTTCACCCGCCTCAAGCGCCGCAGAATGCAACGCACACCAGCACCTGCCTTTCGAGTCACGGTAATTAAACCAGCACAAGCCGTCAGGGCGTTTTCTTATAAACAACTCACAAGGCGTAAGCTGAAATGGACTCTCTCCATCTTCAAGCCACGGACAATATTTTTTAACCCTATCAAGCAGAGTTTCAATCCGGTCGCGCTCTTCAAAAGTAATGGCAATATCAAAGACCGCACAGCACACCCCGTCCTTACAAAGTTCAGGATCACATTTATATTCAAGACGACAGAATTCCTGATCGTCAATTACAAACTCTCCGTAATTACAATCCAACTAATTCCACCATATCACGGACTTCTCCGCTTCCTGAATGTCCTTTGCAACTTTATAAAAATCATTCCAGTCATCAATGCTCACACGCTGCGGTTTGAAAAAACAACTCCGCTTGATAATAACCTTGTTATCCTCAAGAACAAAACTCAGACTGTAATGACCGAATTTTGTCTTGAGCAGAATATTCTCAGGCAAACGCACCTCCACCCCAACAGGCAGTTTCAAAACATAATTATCATTTTCATTGATATAACGTTTAAGATGATAATCCGTGCGACGATTGGTAAAATCAATACGCGGTAATAATGGCAGTTCAGAAAGACCGGTGGCAATGCCACGGAAATTATCATTGCGCATCACAACAACGTCATACAGTTTTGCTTTATACCTACAAATAAAATCCGTGTTATTATCAGCAAGCCCCGGCAGTGAATAATCCATCAGCTCAAGACCGCTCAACCCCGAACTTATCAGCCGTTCAACCGCTGCGTGAATAACTTTTTTCTTGGCATTATCAAGGCTCTGCTTAAGAATAATCCCTGCCAGTCCCGGAATTTTTTTCTCTCCTGAAATTTCAATATTCTTATTTTTTATTTCATATTCCCGCTTGTCATAAACTTCAAACTGCGCCGGATCAGCCGGAGGCAGATCGCTGAAATCCCCACCCTTGTCATTAACTATATATGCAGTGGCTCCGGCGATGTCTTCCAGAATCTGATTAGCCTTGCCATATTTATAACGCGGATCAAGCCAGTATTTTTTACCATCCTTATCAATAGCCAGAACAATAAATTCAGTGAAAATACCAGTTGAAGGAATCTTCCACACCGGCTTAAATAGCAGGTTTTCAGATGGCCGGATCGCCACGAATTTATTCTTAATTCCGGCAGCATTCAGTAGCGACATCAATAACAGCACACGATCACCCGATCTTTGGTCGAGAATATAACTGGCCGGTGAAACTGCCGAGGTATCCTCAATCTCGCGGCAGACAAATTCATAAATACTTTCAATCCGGCCATACTCTGAATCGCTATCCTTAACAAGTTCCCGAGCTTTTTTTCTAATAGCAAAAGTCGGATGCACCCGGCTTACATAATAATTCACAAGCAGATTATTAACCCCATCCCATGAACTGTCCCCGCCAATCGCGGTAAAGGGTAGCTGTTCGGTTATTGCCAATGAGCCTTCTTCATGGATCGCTTTTGGCATATTCGTACCCGTCCAGGTATAAACCTCAGTGCCATCCTCTTCGCGGGTTTTTGTAAACTTTATTTTTCCATTAAAATTACCGGTGGCATAATTAAAAGCCGCACCCGGTTTAACCCTTACAATATACTGTGAAAACAAAAACGATTCTTCACTGTCTGGGCTGCGGAAAAACCAGCGCGGAAAATACAGATTATAATCTGACGGTGCCGGCTGTTCCTGCAAATAGGCATGCTCAGTAAACGCACCAACGGCCAGAGCCGGCATGGTGATTTTTTCCTGACCCGGCAGAATTACCGGCTCGAGGGTCAATTTACGTTTGGGTAAAATTGTCTGCGCAGTTATAAGCTCACCATAAGTATCAACCACTGCCGCTTCTTTTACACCCGATGAAGACAAAATATTCTGCAACTCATGTGTATAGTTGGCATACGAACCATCAGGATAAACCGTCAGAATTGTCTGGTCAATCAGACGGGCTGTCTTACCTGTCGGTTTGGGACTGATTAAATACTCATTGATCTTTTTCTGCACATCGACTGCGTACTTGTTCCAGAAAGCATAATCGCTGTTCTCAAGATCAGAAACCAGCCTTCTGATTTCATGTTCCTGCGGATAATTTTTCAGACACTCTTTAAAAGCATGCAGCGCTTTTTCCCGCGCGTCATTATCTTTACTGAGCATCCAGCAGTAACCCTCCAGTTTCAAGTTATCAGCATTGCCGCCAGAAGCTTCTGCCGCCTGCGAATATAATTTTGCCGCAAGAGAATATTCACCTTTAGCCAGCATGATTCTTGCTTTAATCTTTAGTACCTGACTGTTCTTTAAACTCGTCTCTGAAAATAACGCACCAATGCGCTGCGCTTCACCAATCATCCCCGCACTCAGATACGCACTGATTGTATTAATTATAATTTCGTCTTTATCACGCTGCACCCGGCAAAGCTCTTCAAGCTTCTTTGCCATCTGCGGAATAGTCATGTTCTTTCTGGTCGCGGAAATAATTTTATAGCTAAGACTGTTGGGGAATTTCTTTTCAATCAATTCAAGAATATTATCCGCAAAAATATCCCAACCATTATCCTTGGCGATACGGTAACGGGCAAGCAGCGCCAATAAAGAATCAGGATTAATCTTTAATGCTTTCAGATAATACTCATCCGCTTTGCGGTAATTATGATTTCTGCTTTCATACTCGCCAAGCGCCACCAATGCCGGTACGCATTTTTCATCGAGCTTTAATGCCTGAATGTTTGACCGGTACGCTAAAGACTCGCGCTTTGCTTCAGGCAAGAAAACTGCTGCCCGTTCACACTCAGCTTTTCGTGCCATCATTGTTGCAGAATTATTTTTGATCTTTACCGCCTTATTCCAAAATTCAAGCGAGAGATCATAACATCCCTGGTTGCGCCAATATTCAGCCTGATAAACCAGCTTTGTAAAATTCGTATCCGGTGTAGACGAATCAGACAATTTCTGGTATTCAGACAAATCCGTTTTAAGTGAAAACCCTTCCGCGTTCTGACTGATCTGATTGCCACTGCCGAATTTAATCCCTTCAACTCTTCTGTTATTATCATCCGTAAGAGATACTTCAATATTACCGTTACGGTTTCTTGAATATAATTTAATTAAAAGTGAATGCCAACCTTTGTTATAAACGGTCTTCTTTTTATCCGCCCCTGCAGTAATACGTGTACGGTAAGGTTCAGGCGTTCTTATTTTATCAGAGACAACCGCGTGCCGTCCGTCAACAATCAGTTTGAACGCACACACCGTTTCAACATTCAGATTTATAATCGAATCTTCCGGCAGAAAAAATTCCGTATAAAGATAAACCACACCTCTATTTTCCGCCACCCAGCTCCACGGCCTGAAGTCATTGAAACCCGCACCCTCAAGTCGGCGCCACTTTATTTCCCGCCCCAGCGCCTTAAACTCATCCTGACCGATCCCGTTCTTTTCCGGTTCGAAAGTATTATAAAAATCCGCCCGTTCATATTTGCCAAAGGGACCGACTATACTCCAGTCACCAATTACGCCGCGCTGCTTTTGTAAATCTTCACCTTCAGAAAATTTGCCAGTGGCGTATTTTATTTCTGCCAGTATTTTTCGTGCTATATTTTTTGTTTCTTCATTTTTGGACTCCGCAACAAGTTTTTGCAGTTTGCTCTCGGCAATAAACGGATCACTCAAAAGCTGGATGTTGATTGATGCCGCAAACCTGAGAAAATCCGGATTGTCTTTAGCTTTATCAATATACTGCAAAAGAAAATTATCCGTATCACCTTTGAGGTAAAACTCATTATCAATAAAATTTATATCTTTGTTTTCCGCGGCTGATAATTTAAGCGTGCAGATTAAAACCAGAATTATAATCGCCGGTATTTTTTTAATGTCCAAAATTTTCCCTCTATAATGTTTCATTTATTATTGCTCGTAAATAACAGACGCACAGGTTACCGCCTGTTGCAATTGCCCGGTAACACACTGATAATAACCAAGCAGCCTTCCCTTAACCTGCGGTAAAATCGAATTCATGATATAAATGCAACCCGTGCCACATACGTGAAATTTATCATCATGCGAAGCCAGACTGCATAAAGCTTCCGTTGCCTGACCATTTTTTACCGCTGCCAGATATTCCATATCCGCCACCTGCGTATCCCTAAGAAAATCTTCACTAACCTCACGCTCATCACCAAAACGCGGTCCGATATGCGAAAGATCCGCACTCGCCATCATCATTATTTTTCTGCCCGGCAACATATCACGGATTGAATTAACCAATGTGCAGATTGTTCTGTCATGCGCCGCGTTTTCCGGCTCAGCAAAATAATCATCAAGCATTCCTACCAGAAGAGGAATTATCTTCACCCCGCTTCCCCAGATATGATTAAGCCACACCGCCTGCAATTCAATTGAATGCTCAAAGCGATGCGCGAACATCTCCTCACGCAAATCCATCTCACCGCTACAACGCTCAACCAACTCCGCGCAAAATTCCTGATGCGCCGCCACAACTCCGCCAGGAATTTCAAAATTTTTATCACACAAAGCAAATCTGTTTTTCAACGGCTGATGCGCTGTACCGATTATCAACACAGCTTCAGGCGGAGTATATTTTTTCAATTCACTATAAAGCTGACCGTATGCCGCGCCCGCCCTGGCATAATCCATATGCGGAACAATTACAGCCTTCGGCGCCGGACGGGTTGCGTTGGTGGCCCGTCCTTCTTCAACCGCCGCAGGAGCCATATCTATCATTTTTTGCAGATCATTTTTAAGCGCAACTTCGTCCTCAAGATAAGCACTACCCGCACAAACCATCTTGCGCAGCGGATTATTGAAAAATTCTGCCTGCAATGAATTATAATATTCCCGGAAGTTTTCATTATCAAGAAAGAGCGACTGATCCATCTTTGAAATGATTTCATCAAGCTCAATAACCTGCAGGCGAATTCCTGTCTGCTCTTCTGTTTTTTCCTGCAACTCAAGCTCGGAACAACCGCCATCAAGACAAGAAATAACAAACATCACCTGCGGCGAAACAACCAGTTGCGCCCGACTGAGACCTGATCTGTCATAAAGCAGAAACATCCCCGAACCGTCATTACATTCAACCGCATCAAGCTCCGCGCGGATCTTCGGCAACGCTTCCATGTTATTCCACTTCCGCCAATGCACAGGTAAAAGCCACCCTCACAGAAAGCTTGCCATTCACCTTGATTGATCCCTTAAGATAATACGCGTTTGATACCTGATCCTCAAACTCGACACTGACCTCCAGATCGTCGCCGGGCCTGACAATATTCTTGAAACGCGCATCACGGATACGTGTTACAACCGGCGCCCTGTCATCAGCTTCCGCTTCAGAATCAGCCCTTTCATTTTTAAGACGCGCTGACATCAGAATTGCCCCGGCCTGAAAAATTATCTCACAGAGAATAACCCCCGGCGTAATCGGATTACCCGGATAGTGTCCGGGAAATATTGATTTAAAAAGCGGCGAATCCTTATCCACTTTAAAAGCGGCTGTAAGTTTATTCTCATCAGCACAACTTACAGAATCAATCAGTAAAAACGGATCGCGATGTGGGATATAATTCTTAATTTCTTCTTTATTCATTCGTGCAAAATTCCTGTTTCATGTTAATCACTGACAAGCGGTGCATTAATCTGTTTGATCGCGCAGCGTAACTGTTCCTGCGTAAAAGGTTTTTCAAGATAAGCCGTATCCTTGCTATCTGCAATTTTATCAACCTGTTCGTCGCTGCTATAACCGGTGATTATAATTATTTTCACATCCGGATTAATACGGCGGATTATTTTTTGCAGTTCCCCGCCATCAAGCTTGGGCATCCGCATATCCGTAGCAACCAGATCAATCTCATTCCAACATTCTGTAAAAATGTCAATTGCTTCCATTCCGTTTTCAGTCTTGATGACATTATAACCCATCAACTCAAACGACGCAGCAATAACCCTACGCACCATTATGTCATCTTCAACCACCATAACCTTCGGCTTGTCTTCTTCTCTGTATATAATATCAGTTTCATTTTTCTGCTCTGTATTTCCATTGAAATTGTTTTCCCTGATTTTCAGGAAACATTCCACTATTTTTTCCGGCTCAACCGGTTTTGTTAGATAATCATTCATTCCCTTGTTAAGACATTTTATTCGGTCCTGTTCCATCGCATGACCAGTCAACGCTACTATCGGTGTCTGCGTATCAAAACGCCGAATTAATTCCGTCGCCTCATAACCATCCATTTCAGGCATCTGCAGGTCCATCAGAATAATGTCATAATTTTTTTCCTGCGCCTTCTGTACCGCTTCACGACCATTAACAACCATCTCAACTTCACATTTATATTCAGACAAAATAATCTTCGCTACTTCCTGATTAACCAGATTGTCCTCCGCCAGCAGTACCTTAAAACCAAAATCCATATCCTGAACATGGTTATTCTGATTTAATTCACTCTCTTCAACCATCATCAGTTTAAGGCTAAAATAAAACTCCGAACCATTGCCTATCTCACTCTTGACCCGAAGATCTCCACCCATTATTTTAATCAGCTCATTACTGATCGGCAACCCCAACCCGACACCACCGAATTTTCTGGTCATGTAATTAGCCGCCTGGGTGAATTTTTCAAAAATCTTGCGCTGCTCATCTTCTCTGATACCGATACCTGTATCGCGCACCGAAAAATCAATATTATAAAATTCTTCCTCAGGCGTTGCATTGATAAGAAGAGTGATCTTTCCTTCTTCCGTGAATTTAATCGCATTATTAATGAGATTTATCAGAACCTGTCTTATGCGGTTTTCATCTCCGTGCAGAATCGGGGAATTATCAAAACCTGACACGATACTCTCAAGCTCCAGACCTTTCTGTTGTGCAATATGCCCCATTGACGCAACAACATCTTCAATCATCTGACGGAAATCAAAAGGATAATTTAGGATTTTAATATTGCCCGTCTCGATAACAGAAAAATCCAGCAAATCATTGAGAATTGTTAGAAGCGAACGACCTGAACTGAGAATTATTTCCAGCTTGCGCTTGCTCTCACTGTCAAGCCCCAGCTTTACCAGTGATCCGGAGATACCGATTATAGCATTCATCGGAGTGCGGATTTCATGCGACATTTTAGCAAGAAATTCATTCTTGGCTTTATCAGCTTCATGTGCTTTGCGTGCGAAATTTTCTGCCCGCTTTTTCGCGTTGTCAGCTTCAGCACGCAACTCTTCAGAAAGACGCAAAGCTGTTATCTGTTCACGCGCAAAATCCTCAGCCGTAATCCTCGCCATCTCCGCTTCTTCCTGCGCTTTCTTCAATTGAATATTCTGATTGCGCAGCTTTTCTTCCGCATCTTTGATATTACTGATATCAATTTGGATTCCGGTAAGACGCATCGGATTGTCATCAATATCATGCTTGGTTACCCGGCCAAAACTATAACACCATTTTATCGTTTCATCCTTGCAGATAATCCTGAACTCATCCATATAAATTTCTGTCTTGCCTGATAAACAATTCTCAAGATTTATAATCGCAAGATCCCGGTCATTCGGATGAATATGTTCTTTCCAGAATTCAAGAACATTCCTGATCTCATTACGGTGATAACCGTAAAGCTCGTACCAGAGATTATTGACCTCAAATATTCCTTTATCTATGTCATAATCCCAAATCACCAGTTTTGCCGCTTCACAGACAAGATTAAACCGTTTTTCGGTTTCACGTAATTCTATCGTTTTTTCCCGGACCAGCTCATCGAGATGATTTTTATGGCGCCATAATTCTTTCTCCATCATTCGGCGCAAAGTCATATCACGCATACAACTCTGAATAACTGTTTTATCCAGATCAAGATAATTACTGCGAACCTCAAGTTCAATTGAAGAATTGTCTTTACGCTGAAATTTTGAAAGATGAGTTATCTCGCCATACTCGTCAAGGCTGCGCCAGCGGATATCAATGGCACTTTCAACATCCTGATAATTCTTCGCATACAGATCTTTAAATTCCATCTTTTTCATCTCTTCAGTTTCATAACCAAAGAGTCGGCACGCCGCCGGATTAACGTCTATTATATTGACCTTGTCATGTATCACCATCGGATCAAGCGCATTGGTAAAAAGCGAACGGTACCGCTTCTCACTAAGCACGATTTCCTTCTCAACCTGTTTTCTCTCTTCGATACTCTGACTTAACAGGTATATTTTTTCCGGCTTTTCTCCTGAATCAAAATTATCATTCCAGAGATAAACCCTAAACCAATGCCACTTGCCATAAGTGTCCTTTAATTCATACTCATAACTGATTGACCCGAGTTCATTATTTGAAAGCTTCTCGACCTGATCCAGAAATTCCTGCCTCTGTTGCGGGTTTATAATACTGACTAAAAAATCTTTGGTTATTTCCATTTTGGAATAATCATAACCAAGCCTACTCTTATATTTTGTCCGCATATACAGTTTATTGGCCTTCAGATTCCATTCGATATACAGAAGACCACTTACTTCAAGCGCGTGAATATATTTATTATCCAGACACTCCTCATTAATACAGCAAAGTATTTTGCCTGTGTATTTTTTAATTTTCCTGAAATCACATTTATAAATTTTATTTATATTGCCATAATTGATTTCAAGGGCGTCTGAAATTTTATCCTGCATATCTGATAAAAGAATTTTTATGATTTCTTTTATTCTATCAATTGATTCGGACTTAAAATACTGCTCTGCCTGTAAATTGCTTACCTCATTTGTCAGGTTAAAAAAATCACGAAAATAATCATTTGCGGCACATATATTACCATCACCGTTGAAGACCAACGCTTTCATTGGTAAATCATTGATATCCATTTATATGCTCACTTTTTGTATTATACCCGAATTCTTATATCATATATTTTTACTGTATTTATGCAAGAAAACCTGCCCTTAACAGCGGCAGGTTTTCATTAATTATATTATTTGCGTTTTATTACCAGTCAAAGCCACTGTCGTCCGCTTTCTTTGTTTCTTTCTTTTCTTCAGCCGGCTTCGTCTCTTCTTTGGCTTCTTCCTTAACCTCTTTCTCTTCTTTTGTTACTTTGGCTTCCTTCGTTTCCTTGACTTGCTTGTACTCCTCAGCCGATTCTTCCTTATCAGCCTCTGCATTAGGATTTGTCAGTGAAAGGGGGTCATTAGGACGAAGATTTAAAACGTATTTTTCTATTTCTTTTGCATTTTGTGCAGCCGGGCCAAGAATTATTGAAGCCTGCTGCTGAATTTCCTTTGAGGACTCATTCATGGCCTTGAGCTTAAAGTCCATATATTTGTTCTCAATATCAATTTTACCGATAGCAGCCAGTATCGCCTTGCGTAGCTCCACTTTGTCTTTACTGATATTATTAAAGAGCTGGATAAGACGATTTGCAGAAGCTGTAGCTTTGAAATGTCCAAGTGCTTCAGCCGCGGCAATTTTCAATTCTTCCGGCCTGGTCTGATCGCCGATAATATCTGTCAGGGTTTTCTGTTCCTTGACACTCAACCCCTTGCTGAAAGCTGCCACATCAAGATTGGCCAGAGCGTCACAGCTGCGTTCTGCAATGTTATTACTCAGGATTCGTGAATAATTCTGCACTGAAAGAACATTGTTCTTTTTCATTTCTTCAATGGTTTTCACCAGTTCCTTGCCGTCAACATCGCGCGGCAGAACTTGAATTTTATTGTCTTTAATGAAGTATTCAAAATCCTTTTGCGCAAACTCAAGCATATTTTTGTCTACAAGAATCGCAATCGGTACCGGGCGAGTACGCGGGTCAGTCTGAAGAACCTGAACCGTTTTCATCACATCATAACCGCTGATTTCCTCATCGACAAATACCGGAACATAAGTTGACCGTACGCCGAAGATATCCCCCATCACCCTTTCTTCATTTCTGATGCGTGAGTATTCGCTGAGATTGGTTGAACGCAGTGAGCGCTCTGCCTTAATCATCAGGTTTTCCTTGAGCTTGTAACGGCCTTCACGGGTTGAATTTGTCAGGATAATCACATTCTGCTTATCATTGGTAAAGCGGCCAATACTCATCAGATCTTCAAAGATGGCATCATTGTCTTCCTTGATGTCATGCCTGATAATTGTCTGCCATGACTGATTGGCAAAGGCGTTATTCTGATTATTAACCACATCAGAAGTAGTCACCTGTTCCCTGTCGGCAAGCTGCTGAATTTCTTCAGCGTTGAACTGTTTTGCGATATTCTCCGCATGGTCGCGGGTTGTGATAATAATCAGCGGCAGAACTTTTCCATGTGAAACATTACGCAGCTCAAGTTGTAAACGCAATGAATCAAACTGATCAATCCGGCTGTCAATAATAATCGCATCCTTTGGAGGATATTTGGTGGCAAGAACGAAACCGGCATAACCGTCTGTTGCCTGCATCGGAATAATTCCGGCGCGATTCAGGTTATCATAAATATTCTGACGCAGCTTTGGTGAATTACTTATCATCAGCGCAATTGTCGCCTGATTTTCCTCTGACCCCCGGACAAGAACCGGAAGTAATTTCTGATAGTTGGCATCGCTCGCAGGCATTCCTATCTTGACCAATGAAATTGCCGCCGCTGACGCCACACGTTCGTTAGTATCATCAAGCGCCTTTATCATCGGCTCAACACCGGCAACTACTTCTGCTCCCATTCCCGGAAGCTTGAGTTTGCTTAAAGTTTGCCAACCCTTGTCAGCAGTAATCGAAACTATACCGTCCATTGCCAGAATCGCAATTTCAGGTTTTTTATCAACCAGAGCCTTACTGAGAACGGCAGAAAGGTAATCCGGCCCCATAGAATATGCAATGTCATTATTCTTGGTCAGACGTTTATTCCAGACATTTGCATCCTTGCGCATTTTTTCCGCGCCGGGCAAGGTCATATTATCATGCTTGAGAAGTTTATTGGTGATATCAACCCGACTCTTCTCCTGCAGAAAAATACTTGCAAGCAGTACCTGACCTGGAACCTTGTTCTTGGCTATTAAAATATTTCTGAAAGCCAGTTCTTCAGCGATAAAATCAGCAAGAATAAATGACGGTACCGTAATTTCCTTCAAGGTCCCTTTATTATTATTGGCTTTTTTGTCCCAGACCCAGTAAGTGCCATTCATGCTGATAATCTCATTATCAACTTCCGGCCCGCCCAGATAATATTTATTGGCTGAAGCGAGAAAATAATCCGCCGCCGACAATAATTGATCTGCACTCTTGCCGGTTATTTTATTAAGCGCCTCACCGGCAGCCTTGCGGGTGCTTGCCAGATTCTTCTCATCTTCATAAACAGCCTTGATAAAAGGAAGCGCACGAATATCGGTCGGACGCATCTCACCAAGAACATTACACAGATGCTGCAGCAAAATCTGATTGTCAGTCTTGAGCGCCTCACAGAGCGGAACCGTTACAACATCACCAAGCGAAATCAGCACAAACTGTGCGTTGATACTGTAACTGGTATTCTTTTCATACTGCAAGTATTTAATCAGTTCAGGAACCGCATACACCCCAAGGCGTTCCACTTCAATCAGGGCAAGCTGAGCCTGCTGCGGATTTTTTACAACCTGTGAAACAACTGATTTGATCTGCTCCGGTGTGCGCAGCTGATCCTGTTCATATTTTTGGGCACGGCTCAAAATTATCAGCGGAGTATTGCCAACCGACTGCAATTCTTCTTTCCAGGCAGTAACCCGGTCATTTATTTTATGCAGCTCATCAAGATTCTTGCCGTCAGCCTTTTCAAGCTCGCCTTTGATATCTTCAGCGCGTTCAACCTCAAAGGATTTTTCTTCGTAACCGTTTTTCTTGAAAACTTCAACCAGCTTCTGAACACGGTCGAGCGCTTTTTCCTTATTACCCATATCAAGCGCAAACGCCGCTTCACCAAGATAAGTCATCGCCTGACGCTCGGCAATGTTAAGAACCGGACGGTTACCATACTTCTGCATCTGGAAGATTATCTTCTCGCCAAAAATCTTGCGCAAGTTAAAAGCTTCTTCATCAGTGATCTTCTCAGCCATCATCCTTTCAAGAGCAGCTCTTGATTCAATGATGCGGTTAAGCTGAAATTGATCTATCGCCAACTCCATAAGCTTCTTGAGCTTTTCCATTCTGGCTGACTGATCTTCTGCCTTAACATTGAACATACAGGTTACAAGCAAAACCAAAAGGCATAAAAAGTGGATTGAACGACTGCGCATTACCTACTCCTATGTTTAATTCCCGCGATGCAATCAACAAATCTGCACCGCCGCCGGGACCAAGATGAATGAACCGATCATGCCATCTTCTAATGTTTAATTCCCGCGATGCAACCAATAAACCTGCCTGCACCGCTACGGGAGCGAGATGAATGATCCGATCATACCATCCGCTCTGGTAAAACCTTTTTACCGATTATCTTTTTATAAATTTTTACAGATTATGAATATCTGCATTAAATTAACCCTGTATAATTCTGCAATTATGCAGGATACCACGTTATTATAAATATATTAAAATGTAATGATATATAATTATTAGCCTCGGCCTGTTTTTTTCCTCAAAATCACCTTTTTTTTAACTATAGTTGACAAATTTTCATACT
>QKCJ01000054.1 GCA_003245715.1 bacterium | reverse complement strand
AGTACAGAAAAAGCCAGAACAATTACCGCAATACTCCAAACGGTATCAATAATTGCCATCATTAGCGAAAACCTCTTTCAGATTAACCGTAAAATTAAATATATTATATTATAATGTCGCCAAATATCGCCTGCCCCTCAAATTGCCCCGCTGAATCTACTGACCATGCTCAAGACGCTCAGCCAGAAATCCCGGCAAGCCATACTCAAGAATCAGCCCTGCCGTCTCACGCCAGTTATACTCGACCCGGTGGTAATCGACACTGACCCCGTCCCACAAAACCCAGGAAGCGCGCGGATCACCATTTCTGGGCTGTCCTACAGAGCCAATGGCAATATACGCCTTCTGCCCTTCCATGTTAAAGGATGTACGCGGAGGGACGCATTCATAATTAGGGAAAATATAGCCTAGCTCAGTTCCCAGAAAGGTGCGGTGGTTATGCCCGACAAAGCACAGCCTGATACCCTTGAAATCGCGCCTGAGGGTATTCACAAGCTGGTAATACATCCACGGGCTGTCAGCCTCGCGGACATAATCATTGATCGGGTCCTTGATACTTGCATGGACGTAAACAATATCATCCTCGCGGTAGCTGGGCTTGAGCGAAGAGAGAAAATCAAGTATATGCCTGTCGCGAAGCCGCGCCGAGGTCCAGTCCAGAGCCTTTGCCGCCAGAGGGGTAAAATTATCCGCACCATGAAGGACGGCATGCTCGTGATTACCCATCAGAACAACCTTGCAGTGTTTCTGCACAAGCTGCAGGCACTCGACAGGCTTTGGCCCGTACCCGACCGTATCCCCAAGGCAGTATATCTCATCCACGCCAACTTCGGTTATATCAGCCAGAACCGCCTCAAGAGCAGCGAGGTTAGCGTGAATATCTGAGATAAGTGCTATTTTCATATTTTAATGTCTCTTCATTAAAAAGAGTTTATCAGGCAAATAGCTCCGCGTGCAGCGCTTTAACCGACTTCTCGGCATCATCCTGCTCAACCAGAAGCGCAATATTGATTTCTGTTGCGCCCTGAGAAATCATGTGGATATTAACCCCGGCCTTGGCCAGAGCTGTCGTTACCTTTGATGCAACACCGGGAACACCAGCCATTTCAGCGCCGACAATGCAGACGATCGCCTTGTTATGCTCAACAACAACTTCGCCGTATTTTTTCAGCTCTTCTGCGGCTTCCTTGAGGTTTGAATCCTTGGGAATTGTCAGGGTGATTGAGACTTCAGAAGTAGCAATCATATGGATGTCAAGCTGGTGGCGGCTGCAAACCTCGAAGACCTTGGCCATGAAACCGGGCATGCCAAGCATACGAGATGAGGTAATTGTAACCATGTTGATCTGCTTCTTGTGGGCGATACTCTTGGCAATTGCGGTGCTTTTGGCAACGTCATCATGAATCAGAGTGCCCGGAGCAGAACAGTTATGGGTATTGAGAACGCGCACCGGGATACCGAATTTCTGTGAAGGGATCATGGTTGCCGGGTGCAGAACCTTTGCCCCGTACCATGAAAGTTCAGACGCTTCGGCAAAGGAAAGCTCGGAGACACTTGTTGCTTCCGGAGCGCTCTTGGGGTCGGCGGTCATAACACCGTCAACATCAGTCCAGATTTCAACTTCCGCAGCACCGACAGCCGCGCCGAAAATTGTCGCAGAGTAGTCTGAACCGCCGCGGCCAAGGGTTGTAATGTGACCGTCCGGCCCCTTGCCAAGAAATCCGGTAGTGATAATCACTGAATCACCGTATGACTCGACGTTCTTCTTAACTTCAGCGTAACAAGACTCATCAGGCTGACTCTCACCGAAGATGCCGTCAGTAAGCAGACCAAGATCCATAGAGGAAACAGCATCTGACCTGATGCCGAATTCGTCATTGAGAACCTTTGAAACAACGCGGTGGGACATTCTCTCGCCAAAACTCATGACAAGATCCAGAGTACGCGGAGAGATCTCGCCGATCATGGCAATACCCTGCAGAAGATTTGAAAAACGCTCAAGCAGGTCGTCAACGAGTGAATGGTCAAGTCCCAGATCAGAGCAGACACCGCGCTGCAGGGCGATGACTTCTGAGGGGTCAGGGTTTCCGGCAAGGGCTGCGTCTGCAGATTTAAGCAGAGTGTCAGTCATGCGGCAAGTCGGGCTGTTGTGTGCTGAAACAACAACAAAAGGCTTACGGTCAAGGCGTGACTTGATAATCTCACAGGTTGCACGGATACTCGCGGCAGTACCAACACTGGTTCCGCCAAACTTCATAACGATCATTCTATAACTCCTCCAATTATTATTTTATTTATGCCCTCATTTTGTCACGGGCGTTTTAAAATCGTCTAAGTATTTCTGGACATAATAGGTTATTGATATTTGCGGTATTTTCAAGAAGAAAGGACTAATGGGGCAAATATTTACAAAAAAAGGCAAAAAAAAAGGTATCTTATTGTTGACTACCAAAATATAATGGGTAATGTAACCGAAATAAAGGTTTTTACGGTTTACGTACTGTTTGTGCAACATTTTTTAAATTTTCAACCACGTACCTCCCACCTATTTAATTAAAATAAAGGGGAGGAGATTATGAAGATATTCACGACAAAAGCGTATTATCGCGCTTCCCAAATCGCAAGTATTGCGTTCTTACCTGCTGTTATCATTGCCCTGATATTCATTAAAATCGAGGACAGAATCGTTGTCAATGGAATCATTGAGAGCGATAACCACCTTATCATGCGCTCAGCGCTTGAGGATAAGCTGGTCAAGACTGTTCTGGTAAAGCCGGGGCAGAGCGTCAAACACGGCGAGGCTCTGGTTGAGCTGGAGGATCTTGGCAACTGGCGGGTTGAGCTGGAGAGAACCCAGAGCCAGTATGATCTGGCGAAGGAAAAGGCCGAGGTCTATAGCAACCTTAAGAATAAGGGCGCCCAGTCCGGCCTTTCAGCCAAGACCTATGAGAATCAGGCAAAAATTCTGGAAATTGAGATCAAATCACTCAAACAGCAGATTGACCGGCTGACAGTACGCGCGCCATTTGATGGCAAGATTACTGAAGTAATGGTCAAAAAGTCTGAAAAAGTGGATATCGGAACGCCCATTGTTGCGCTGTCGGCAATGGACGAAAAAATTGTCCGTTGCAATGTCCCGGAGGCGAGATTCCCATATCTGCAATTAGGACAAAAGGTTGCAATAAAATCCAATTTATATAATTATTTTACATTTGAGATCTACACCGGTGTGGTAAAGACCTTCGATGCTTATGCATCACACACAACCAAAGAGCCAGTTTTTGAGACAAAAATCAAAGTTACCGGCAAAGGCGCTGAAATTCTTAAAGTCGGAAGTACGGCCCAATGTGAAATCATCGTAGAGAAACAACCTTTATACGCACTTCTTCTTGGTGACAATAAAAAAGGCAAATAAAATGGCTGCGCACATTGTTTCCGACGCTGCGCTACAGGCGGAAGCACGGAATAAGCGATATTGCAGTATGTATGATGGGCTATGCTTCATCTGGGGGTACCTTCGTGAATATAAAATAATGGCAGCGTGGGCTATTTTCTTCCATATCACTGACATTATTCCGTTTGTCATGCTGCCGCTGATTCCGATGATTATCTATGACTACTTTGTCCCCTCGGGCAATGTTGGGGCGATCCTCTGGTCACTGGTTGCGGTAATCATCCTGGTGACATTTAATGTGCTGTTTTTCTGCTCATTCCGCGTTGCCTTGCTGAAAGTGTTAACGCTTGTTTCGCGCGACATCCGTAACGCCATTATCAGACGTCTGCAGGTTCTCTCGCTCTCTTACCACAACCAGAACCCGACTGGGCGCTATTACTCAAAGATCATGACTGATGTTGACAATATCCAGAACTTCGCCTCAATGGTTTCTTCGTCATTAATAAGCATGCTTGGGGTTATGGGCTTCGGCATTGCGGTTCTGGCTTGGATAAACTGGAAGGTGCTGCTAATCGTACTCTGTTTTGTACCGGTATTTCAGGGTGTGAAACATATTTTCCAGAAACAGATGCGCTATAACCAGTTCATGGCCCGTAAAGCCAAGGAGAACCTCAGTTCAATAGTCGGAAACTTTCTCCAGTCCGCCCTGCTTGCCCGTATGCACGGACATGAAGGTTTTGAGAGCTGCAAGGTCAATAACGGCTCTGAGATGGTCATGGAGAAAACCATTGAAGCCGAGGCAGCAAGCTGCAGCTTCCTGACGGCCAACAACCTCTGCATGAACACCTTTAACTATATAGTAATAGCAATCTGCGCAATCAGTGTTATTAATAAAAGCATTACTTTTGGCGAAATGATGGTCTTTACGGCCTATATTGCACAGGTTATGGGGCAATTTACCGTATTGCTCAACTTATACCCGCAGATTGTCCTTTTTACCGAGTCTGTCAGCAGTATTCAGGAAATCCTTGAAGCGCCTGATATCGAATACAATCAGGGCAAGCGCCGGGTAGACGAGGTCAAGGGTGCCATCAAGTTTGCCGATGTCTCATTCTCCTATGAAAATGACTCAAAACCTGTGCTTAAAAATGTCAATATCGACATCAAGCCGGGAATGACTATCGGCCTTGTAGGCAAGTCCGGCTCAGGCAAGAGTACGTTTGTCAATCTGGCGCTCGGCCTTTACCGCACCAGGCAGGGAGTGGTCTCAATTGATGACAAGGCTGTAGACAGTCTCGATATGCGCACAGTCAGAAAACATCTCGGTGTTGTCAGCCAGAGCCCGGTACTCTTCTCCGGCAGCGTTTTTGACAATATCGTCCACGCTTATAAAGATACCCCTTTTGAAGAGGTTGTCGAGGCGGCCAGGAAAGCCAACGCCCATGATTTTATCATGGAACTCAGTAACGGCTATGATACCGAAGTCGGCGAGCAGGGAGTGTTGCTCTCTGGCGGTCAGAAGCAGAGAATCGCCCTAGCCCGTACCATCCTGCGTAACCCGTCGATACTGGTTCTTGACGAAGCGACCTCTGCTCTTGATTCAGAATCAGAACGCCTTGTCCAGGGGGCAATTGACAACCTCAGCAAGGAAATGACCAAACTTGTTATCGCTCACCGCCTTAGCACTATCCGTAATGCGGATATGATTCTGGTCTTTGAGGATGGTAAAATTATTGAAAAAGGCAGCCACAAAGAGCTTGTCGATCTCAACGGCCATTACGCTAACCTACTGATGTATCAGTCACTTGACCCGCAGGGAGCCGATGAGGATCTCAGGTCAACTATTTCAATGGAAAGATAGCCAGATATTTATTCAGAAAACGGCTTGTAATCACCTGCTGTTTTTGTTATAAACACAGTAATGCGTTTCCGCGAATTTCGTGGAAACCATTATTTTTTACGAGAGTTTAATCTTTACCGAAGGTTTTTTATAAATAACCCAGGAGCTTACGAAATGTCAGAAACAGCAAATTTCCTTGGATACGAGAGTGCAACAATTGAAAAATCACTCTTCACAATCATCCCTGCACCGTGCGAAGACGGAGTTACCTACCTTGACGGTCAGGCTGCCGCTCCACGCGCAATCATCGATGCTTCAACCCAGATTGAAAGCTACGACGAAGAAACAGGGATTGATCTGATTACAAAAGACGCTATCCACTGCCTTTCACCTGAAGCCGCACCACAGGGCCGCGGCATGGATGAATGGATCACAACCAACGTAAACAAGGCTATTGACGCAGTCTCAGTCCCGATCATCCTCGGTGGTGACGGAACGATCTCAAAGGCTGCCATTAAAGCACTTGCCGAACAGTCAGCAAAGGGCAATCAGGAGCTGTCAATCCTCCATATCGACGCTCACGCCGACCTCAACCTTGCAGAAAGCGGCGAGAACAACCTTACAACAATGCGTCAGGTTCTTGAGATGGGTCTCAAGGTCAGCCTCTGCCAGATCGGCGTTCGCAGCCTTTCACGCAGCGCTTTTGACCTGATCGCTGATGAAGACCAGGGCATCGACTGCTTCTTCATGTCAGACCTGCGCCACTCAACAGACGACGACTGGCAGGATGATATTGTCTCAGCCCTCAGTTCACCAGTTTATATTTCTATCGACCTTTCAGCGTTTGATCCATCACTCGTTCCTAATGTCGGCAACCCTGAGCCGGGCGGTTTCACCTGGAACCAGATCACACGTCTGCTCAAGAAGATCGCCTGCCACCGCCGCATTGCCGCAATTGATATTGTTGAGCTTTGCCCACGCGAAGGCGATATCGTCAGCGACTACACCGCTGCACGTCTGGTCTACAAGGCAATGAACTACATCTGCTCAGGCGGAAAGATGCTGCCAAAGACAGACGCAGAATAAGAATAGCTGCTTATTTAAGCGAGTTTCAAAATTATTACATGGGAGAGAGCATAATTGCTTTCTCCTTTTTTTTTATTAACTGAACAAACAATAAAAAAAACAGCCGCCCGTAATTAAGCAGCTGTTTTTTATTAATTAGTAAGTCCGGCAGTTATCTGTTGCTAGAGTTCTTCGGCAGCAACGAGATCTTCCCAGGTTTCGCGTTTGCGGATAACCTTGTATTCCGAGCCATCAACCAGAACCTCACAGCTTCTGGGGTGTGAGTTATAACTGCTTGACATCGCAAAACCGTAAGCGCCAGCCGAGAAGATAGCAATCTTGTCGCCACGCTCAAGCTCCGGAAGCAGACGTCCCTTACAGAAAACGTCACTTGATTCACAGATAGGCCCGACCACATCTGCCGGCATCAGAAGCCCGTCACCCTCAACTTCGGGGAACAACTTGCAATCAGGCATCTCTTCAGATTTTACCGGCCAGATAAAGTGGTAAGCGTCATACATCGCCGGACGGATCAGGTCATTCATACCAGCGTCAATCTTGTAGAAGGTCTTGACTCCTGTCTTCTTGACGTACTGAACTTCACCGACAAGAATACCGGCATTACCGGCAATTGAGCGGCCGGGTTCGATAATAAGTTTCTTGCCGGCAGCCTTGACCGGCCCGGCAATAACCTTGGCATACTCCTCAAAAGCCGGAACATTCTCTTCATTATAAAGAAGGCCAAAACCGCCGCCGGTATCAACATACTCAATTGTGTCAGGACAGGTCTTGATAAAATTAAGAACACGGTCAACCGCTTCAGCGTAAGGCTCGGTTGAATTGACCGGGCTGCCGATATGAACGTCGATCCCCTTAAGGACAACATTCTTGAAACTTGAGAGCCGTGAAACAACCTGCATCGCGTAGGCAAATTCAATTCCAAACTTGTTTTCCTTCTTACCGGTTGTCGTCTTGGCGTGGGTCTTGGCGTCAACATCAGGGTTGATACGAAGGGCAACGGGAGCTACCTTCCCCATCTCACCGGCAAGGCGGTTGATGTTTTCAAGTTCCTGTTCGCTCTCGACATTAAAGAGCATGATCCCCTGCTCCAGCGCATACTTTATCTCTACATCAGTTTTGGCAACACCGGCAAAAGCAACCTTGGACGGATCGCCGCCGGCCTTGATAACGCGGAACAACTCGCCGCCTGAAACAATATCAAACCCGCAGCCAGCCTGTGCAAGCTCACGCAGAATATTAATATTTGAACAGCATTTGACGGAGTAGCAGACAGTCGTGTCTACAATTGCCGAGAAGGCCTGCTGCAGCATGTTGTAACGGTCAAGAAAAGCTTTCTTGGAGTAGATATAGGCAGGGCTGCCGACTTTCTCGACAATCTCGTTTACTGCCAGATCTTCGCAGAAAAGCTCATCATTCTGATAGGTGAATCCGATCATATAAGCTCCTGTTTTAATTACCGCGGCGCAACACGAAATTATCCCAAACCCGTACCGCCGCGCGGCCAGAGATGAATGACCTTGTCATACAATCTCCATAAGAAAAAAAATTTATAACATATTAAACTAAATAATTAAAATTTCAATACAAATATCCAATAAAGAAGGCACCCGGGATAAACCGGATGCCCTCTAAAACGACTTTAAAATTATCAATCAGCAGCAGCACGTTTGACAGTTATGGAAAGATTCAACTTGCCGTCCGGAATCAATCCCTTTCGTTTCACCCACTGCACAAAACTCGGACAAACCCTGATATAACCTTCACTGCTTGCGGTAAAGCTATATTTCTGCCCCCCGCTCCCCTGACGTTGCTTATCGACAAAAACAAAATACTGGTAAACATCCGCACTCGCAGCCGCAATTTTATCCTTATCAGGAGTCCACGTACCAACAGCGGTTATCGTTACAACATCACCTTTATTAAGCGTTATTCTACTGCGTTTTCCCTTTGAAGAAGCATCAATTACCAGCGTGTCGGTATTTATGGCCTTCTTGTCAGAAGAATTATCACTACCGGCATCAGTGTTATTTTTTTTAATCTCCGGGGGCTGTTTCTTTGTTTGAGGATAAACGATATTACGCAAGATGGTTTCGAGTGGTTCGGAGTTCTGCTTTTTTACATCCTTCTTTTCTTCAGGTTCAAAAAGAGTGATGCGTACCTTCAACTCACCACGCGCTTCACTCAAAGCCCGCCGTGAAAATGGCTTCATTCTGGCTTTAAGTTCGCCGCCTTTACTGATGTTCGCATCCCACTTAACCCCGCCACTGACAGTCTGCCCACCACAGATAAGTTGGAGATTATAGGTATCAGCGTCAGCCCTGCTGATATACTGGCTTTTATGCGCAGTACCAGGCGCCCAGGTCCCGCTCGTCTCCACGACAATCCTGGTTCCGGCCTTCAAGAGCACATGAGTGTCCTGCCAGTCCTTATCGGCAACAACAGTGAACTTCTTATAAACCTTGCCGCTCTCGTCCTTGACCGCTGCTACTTTATACTGCTCAAGAAAAGCAATCTGATCCTTGATAAAAATAGCGTCCTCGGTTTTACCGGCAGCAAGTACTTTTACGACATCCCCCTCAAGATCAGCGATATATTTCCTGACCATCTCAGCCAGCTTGCCATCATAATATTTTCTGGCCTCAACAGCGTAAGTGCTGGTGAAATCATCAACATACTCACCATTCATCGCGCTGTCGATCTTCTTAACCTCTTCAGCCTCCCCGGCGGAGACCGCCTTGGTTCTGGCAAACTCAAGTTTGCGTTTATAATATGTTGTATTAAGATCGAATTTTCGCTTGAAATCTTCAGTAGACCCCTTGGTACCGGAATACTTGAGTAACCCCGCCGAAGACGCCGGTTCCTCAGCAAAGCAGCAAGCAGCACCGACAAAGACAAACAGACAACATAATAAGAAACGCATAACAGACCTCCCCTTCAGGTAAAATAAAGCCGCTGTAATGACAGGCAAAACAGCGGCATGTAAACTTAAAGGCGATACCTACAACGAAATTCAGGAGACCAGATCAGCAACCATGTCGCCAACTTCAGTTGTAGAGTATCCCATGCGCGCTGCAGCCATACTCTCAAGTTTCTCGCTTGTAACCTTAGCAACCGCACCCTCAATCGCATCAGCCGCAGCCTCTTGACCCTGCTCACGCAGAAGCATCGCACCAGCGCAGATAGCCGCAAGAGGATTAATCTGGTTAAGACCGGTGAACTTGGGAGCTGTTCCGCCGATAGGTTCAAACATGCTGACCCCACCTTCGTCCGGGTTGATGTTACCGCCAGCAGAAATACCAAGGCCGCCCTGAGTAATGGCTGCAAGGTCGGTAATAATGTCGCCAAAGAGGTTGCCTGTTACAACAACGTCAAACATCTCAGGACACTCAACCATATAAAGACAGGTAGCGTCAACGTGATAATATTCACGTTTGATATCGGCATAATCAGCAGCACCAACTTCGTTGAACGCACGATCCCAGAGGCCGTAAGCATAGGTCAGAACGTTAGTCTTACCAACCAGAGCAAGGGTATTCTTGTCACCCTTGCCGCGAGCCTTCTTACCATACTTGGCTGCGTAGTCAAAAGCATAACGCAGGCAGCGCTCAACCTGGAAGCGTGAGTAAACCATACTCTGTACTGCAACTTCATTTGGTGTGCCTTCCATTGAGATTCCGCCGGTACCGGTATAAATGCCGCCGGTGTTTTCGCGAACTACAACGTAATCAATCTCAGCCGGTCCCTTGCCCTTGATCGGACATTCAACGCCCGGATAAAGGCGGACAGGACGGAGGTTGATGTACTGGTCAAGCTCAAAACGCATCTTGAGCAGGATACCTTTCTCAAGGATACCAGGCTTGATGTCAGGGTGGCCGATAGCGCCAAGCAGAAGGGCATCATGCTGCTTGAGATCATTGATCGCACCTTCAGGCAGAGTCTCGCCTGTACGCATGTAACGCTCACCACCAAAATCATACATAACCGGGTTGACCTTGAAGTCAAACTTAGCTGCAGCAGCATTCATAACCTTCATAGCTTCAGCAATAACTTCAGGACCTGTTCCATCACCGGGGATAACACCAATATTAATTGTTTTCAATTTCTGTTCCTTTCATTGAGAAATATGTTTTAAATACTCAAATTCATGAATTAAAATATGATTTTCCATATATTTGCAGTAAAATCAAGGCTATGCTAGACTCATTTTATGTTACTTTTATTAAAAATATCGCACTAAAGAAGCAGAATATAAATGAAAAAACTCTCGGATTCTGTAAAATATGTATAAATTCGCAACACATGTTGATATTTAACTCACTAAATTTTACGGAATCACGAGAACATGAATAACCTTTGGGCCCCCTGGAGAATGCAGTACATCACCGATAGCGCCCCCAAAGAACCCGGTTGTTTTTTATGCAACGCCTATAATGATAAAGATAACAATAAAAAGCATTATGTGCTTATGCGCAACGACAAGGCCTATATAATCCTCAACCGCTACCCTTACAGTTGCGGACATCTTATGGTCGTTCCGGCGAGGCATTTTGGTGAGATTGATGAAGCCTGTGTGGATGAAATGATCCCCCTCTGGGAATTGACGGCGCTTTGCAAAAAACTGTTAATGAGTGCAATTGGTGCGGAAGGAGTTAATATCGGGGTAAATCAGGGAAAATGCGCTGGAACCGGTTACACGGATCATTTGCATATCCATATTGTCCCGAGATGGCCCGGAGACACCAATTTCATGTCAGTTGTCGCCGGGGTAAGAATAATTCCGCAGGCACTGGACGAAACTTATGATGTCCTGCTGCAGAAACTGGCGGATATTCAGTAATAGTTGAACGAATATTCTGGCAATTGCCCAGTTTTTTTGAAATACTATATAAAATACGAGTAATATAAATTTAGAAAACATTTTTAAAGAGGGTCAATACATGAAATTACTTCTATCACTCTTCATACTGGTGCTAACGATGGTAACCCTGTCTGGCTGCGAATGTCTTAAAATGACCGATGGCGGAGCAATCCAGCGTAACTATGAGGAATGGCACAAGGGTGAGATGCGTGAGCAGGAAGAATTCATGCCCCAGATCCGTCGCTGGTGGGCCACCGAAAAATCAAGATGGCCGATATTGAAAAATGAATGCAAAGATTCAAAATCCTGCTATGACGAGTCACTCAGCGCTGAATAATATCTAAAATTTTCCTGAACAATTCCAGGCACTGCCGATAATGGCAGTGCCTTTCTTTATACAACAAAGACCATGTCATTTCGACCAAACCGGCCATCTCGCCAAGGTCAGCAAAAAAATAAAGCCTCCGCCATATCATGTTAATAATAAAACAGTTACAGAGGACATGACTTTAGAAAAAATTCTGGAACACAATTTGAATATTTTACTATCAGGTAAGCAATAACCAAATTACGGTGATTTGGTGGAATGTTTCGGGTTAATAATTTGTTATGAAAGGAGGTTTACCATGTCATTCAGTGATCTTATCCCTTGGAAGAAGAATAGTACAGATATTGCAGTGCAAAAGGATTCAGGAGATCCGTTTATGGAGTTGCAACGGAGAATGAACAGCCTCTTCGATGACTTCTGGGGTGATTTTCCGACTCCTCTACGTTCAATGCGAACCCTTGACAGCATGGGTGATTTCTCACCGGCAATTGAATTTTCAGAATCGGAAAACGAACTGAAAATGAAGGCTGAAATCCCCGGCATTGATGAAAAAGACATCGAGGTTGAACTATCTGACGGACTTCTTACCATCAAGGGCGAAAAGAAAACCGAGAGGAAGGAAGAAACAAATGGTACAAGCTACAGCGAATGTTCTTACGGTTCTTTCAGACGGTCGGTAGAACTGCCCTACGCAGTTAAAGAGGATAACGTAAGTGCAGAATTCAAAAATGGTGTCCTGACTGTCGTATTGCCAAAGAACAAAGAAGCAAAAAGCAAATCCAAAAGGATTGATGTAAACCATAACTAACGTTGCTATGACTTTATATCAAGTGAAAATGGTAGCCCTGTAATCCCCCTGCAGGACTACCATTTTTTTAAATTTCCAGCAATAGACCAACATGCCAGACAAATTGAAGGTCTTTTATAAAAAAAATTTGACTAAGAACAAACCCGCTGTATTATTAGACCATCGGTCTATTAATCACCAAGGAATAACCTAATGGCTCGTACTGAACAGGCTTGCAAGGAAGCTTTCAGAAAACTGTGTGAACTTGTTGACTCCCAAAGCAATGCGGAGGGGTTGTCCTTGCCGTCGGAACGAGATATGGCCAAGGACTTTAATGTCAGCCGGATGACTCTTCGCAAGGCCATTTCACGCGCAATTGAACAGGGTATAATTATCAAGGCGGCTCGCGGTTATATTTCAGCCAGCAGCACAACCAGTTGCGAGAATGCGAATATTATTTTCTTCTCATCAGGTAGAGGCGTACCTAGCAACCGGGTTTGGGGGCGTGTACTATCACATCTAGCGAAGAAGGGGGCTGAGAGTTCGATCACTGTTCATCCCTGGATGATATACGACCAGAAAATAAGCCCTGCTCTGCTGCAGGATAAACTCAAAGAATTGAAGAATCCTTTTGTCGTATTTTCAACAAACCAGTCAAGCGAACTTATGGATCTGACAATGCAAGAAGGCATTCCCTGCTTTATGCTTGATAAACAATTCCACCGCAGTGGCATGAACCTTATCTGTCTTGACAATTACCAGACAGGTCAAAAATCGGCTGAGTACCTGATAAAGCAGAACTGCCGGAATATTCTGATACTCCACGACCAACTCTTTAATTCATACAGCCCATTTCAGCAACGCGACAAAGGTTTTCGGGAACGTTGTCAGAAAGAATCAGGAATAAACCTGACAACAAAAACGCTCAATACAAAATTCTACTACGCTGGCAAATCCAATTTTGATGAATTAGTCGAGAACATCTCGCCAGCGGAGTATGAAGGCATATATGTATACACGGATGAAGGTCTATTAATGTTTGTTGAAGCGCTTTCACAAAAATGCGACTTACCAGAAATCATAACACTGTTTGGTAATGGCAATCTTAATGACCGGACTCTGCCTGTGGCATACCTCGACCACGCTGAAGAAAAAATCGCAGACCAGATCCTGCATGCCATAAAAAATATATCAAGAAGCGGCATTGACCCAAAAAGTGAAATATACCTAACTCCTGAGCTCAACACAAATACCGAACTGATTCACAAAAAACATGAAAATGTTTTGGTCTAGCGCAAAAAAAAAAACACATTATAATGATAGCAAAAGGACAATATTCATTATGAGGATGCAGGAATGAATACACCAAAATATATCACAATAACCAGATATGCGCGGGGGTTCACCTTGGTCGAAATGTTGGTAGTGATCGCAATTATCAGCATCCTTGCCAGTATGCTTGCACCGTCATTGCAAAACGCCTTAAATCAGTCACGGATGATCTACTGCACAAACAACCTGAAACAAATGTATATCGGTCTTAGCGGATATGCTGAAAAATATAATGGCTTTACCTGCCCAACGGATGGCCATCTCTATACAAGCCACAGATGGTGGGACTGGTGGCTGGGCATGAATTACTATGACTACCCTGTGGTCGGCCCGTCACAAACTCCGCCAAGCAATAAATCATGGGAGGGTTTCAGATGTCCAGAGGACTCCGAACCACGCTCAGCAACCTTCCCTAACCGAACCTATGCTGTAATGCGAGTATTAATGGGAAGACAAGGCACCACACTTGGCGATATGCAGGGAATGCGTTATGCGGAAATTCCCAAGCCTTCACGATCATATTTTTTCGGTGAAGTCGAACCAGTAGGAACACATGTACAAAACTGTGTTATTCTGGCAGGGTCAACAGCACATGTCATCGCCATGAATGGATATGAACTATTTCCGTACCATAACGGGAACACAAATATATTATTCCTTGACGGCCATGCCGGGGCGCGAAACAACTGGCTGGATCTGAATTATTACAAACTGGATAACATCACAGAATAAACATCACTAATCACAAAAATGAAGGAGAGGGGCAAAATGCGTATAGTATCTTTGCTGGCTATCGTTGTGGCTTTACAGTTCATGCTTATCGGCAATCAGGCAAGTTGCAATGACAACACTGACGGAAAAATCGAGATCAACCCAACGGTTGACGGGATAGGAGTCTTTCCGCTTTCAGAGCAGACCTGGCGCAGCGAGCTTATGAGCTATCCCGGAAATTCAGGCAAAGACATGGTACGGATCTGGACAGGGCCGGACTTCTTCACCTTTGAATATAAAGAACCATTCGATTTCAGCAAAGGCGACCTGCTGAAAAAATACGGCTGGATCAAGGATGCCGATTATAAAGTCGAAGACAATGCAATGGTCTTAAACACCGGCAAAAAAGGTTTTACTTTTGGTTTTGGCGATAATAGCTATTTCAAAGATCATCTGTCAAATCGTTTTGGCGTATGTTGGGGGCCTAACCTGAAGGACAGGATAAGGCTGCGGATGGAAATTGAACAGGATAAGCCAACGGAGTGGCTATTTGCGGTAGAGCCCTCAAAGATGCACCGTGAGAAAAAATACAGCACTAAGTTTAAAATCAATAAAACAGGTAATATTGAATTTGAAACAGACACCATATTTGTACGCAATATAACCCCACGTACTCCAATTGATGGTTTCAAACTTGTATGTCTCACTGCAGATGCAAATATTAAAATCAAATCACTTAAAATCGCACCATCATCCGCCAACATTTATTACCGTAAAAAATTTGAGATTAAAACAAAACCGGTAATAGCGCACGCCACATACAGCGTCTATCCAAATTACGACCTTTATCTTAATGGTGAAAAAATTGATAGCGGTAATAAGATATACCCAACAGGCTTTCAGAAAACTCTGGATCTTCTGCCTTATCTCAAAACCGGGGAAAATATTATCGCCTACAGAAATGAGTTTCTGGACTGGAGCATCGCGGACAGAACTGCGTTAATGTTCGAAGGCATCGCCGTTGACAAAACAGGAAGTGTCACGCGCATCCTCTCAGGAAATGACTGGAAGTGCTCAATGACAGCCGATGCAGAATGGATAAATTCTAATTATGATGATTCAAAATGGAAAACGCCTCAACTAAGCAAGTATGTAAATAATATGGACCGGGTGAATACAAAAGTTTCGCGCGGTCTTAACCCGAAGCATATGGGGCTTCTCGATGTCACTCTGGTCGACAGACAATACCCCGTCTTTGATTACACGGAAAACCCGCAGTTTAATCTCAGAATCCCGATTGGTGTAAAAAACAAATTAATACCTGAACTTCTTCTTTATAAGGCAGGTACAAATGATTTGGTATTAAAAACACAAGCCCAAAGCAAGACTGATGACGAAAACTTTGCCAACTACAATCTTACACTCGATAAACAGGAAGTCGGACCATACCGTCTTATCTGGAGACTTGTTGACATTTCAGGAAAGACAACCGAGGTAAACCGTGAAGAGATGGTGGTTGTCGGCCCGATCAAACAAGATACGCTCGTAATGTCAAAGTTTGATGATGAATTTGAGAAACGTCTTAAACTGGTAAGCAAAATCGACTGTAGCAAGGAAACCAATAACCCGGAAAAATTTCTCGATCATAGTGGAATGTATAACCCGGCAAAACAAAATAAAGGAAGGGTGGTCAATAACGGAAATCTCATCTACCGCGAAACCGGCAGCGGTTGCTTTGACTATTTTTCCTATACAGTAGACCTTAAGGAAAGAGGCCGTCCTTACCTGATAGAGGTCATAATTCCTGACGATATTGAACGCTACACCTATTCAGGTATCCTTGAGCTGCATCCTGTTCGTTACAGCAATAATGCCCCAAAGACAGCCATATGGTCATCAACAGGAAGTTGCCTTTCTGGCGGACGTTTCCCGCTTACCGATAAAACAAGAAAGATCCGTTATATCTATTATCCATCAAGCAATACTGCCGCAGTAGTAGTTATGAATGGCAGAAAAGACAGTCGGGCTGCTGCCAGTGAAATAAATATCTACAAGATTGACGGTGAACTCCCGGCACTCAAACTGCCAGAAACAGACAGACTTCTTGGCACACACAATGAACGCCTTTCCGTGATGGCTGCGACAATGTCCTGCGAGAACCCGACTGAGAATGATCTGCAGCTGATGAACAGCGGACACCGCGACTCATGGTACAACTGGTATAAAATTTTTGAACGCAAAATTAAACTCCTGCGCTTTCAGGGACGGAACATGACAGTCGAAGGATTGTACATGTACAGCAAATCGGATTACCCTTCTATTAATAACTCTTACGGTGTATCCAATCAGGAGTTTGATGTTGCATACCTTGGATTCAAGATGTATGAACACAACAATATCAACTGTCTGATAAGCTTTGAGTATATGAGTAATCCAGCAATGATGGTTGACAATATTGATACGACCAGTAATCGGAGAATGATTCTGGGTGAGGATTCATTACAAAAAGTAACCCGCACCGGCAAGCAGCTCTCCGGACAGGCACACGCCGGCGTAAACTTCATGCACCCCAAAGTCAAAAAATATTATATGGATATTTTTAAAGAGATCCGAGACAGATATAAATCGGTAAAGTCCGTGCGTGGTATCATGAATGTAATCGGCAACTGGTATCTGCCTGGCTTCGGGATGTGCGGCTTTAAAGAATTCATGCCTATTGATATCGGTTATGGCGATTATACAGTTTCACTATTTGAAAAAGAAACTGGCATCAAGCTCGAACTATCCGCGACAGATCCAAAACGTTTTGAAAAACGTTACGACATACTCACCGGTAAATATAATAAAGAATGGATTAACTGGCGAACGGAAAAAGTCAAGTCATGTTTTAAGGATATACAGGCCGTACTCAGTGATGGCGATAATCCGTGGGATTTGAAAATTTACCCCGCATTTAAACAGGAGCAGCTTGATAATAATTTGTACTTTAAAAAACCGGCGGAAAACAGAAGCGCAGTCAATAGTGCCTTGACGGACTTTCTCAATGAAAGCGCTGTACCTCTTGAACAATACCTAAAGAATCCGAACCTGAGTATGATTACCCCGCTTATGACAATCGGTTTCAAAGGAAGATTTTCTGGAGAACGAGTGATTTCACATCAAGCCTGGGACACCAACCCGGGAGCGTTGGAAGTAGTGAGAAAGAATAACAGTTTCTATTTCAATACCGCACTTGACGAGGTTGACTGCCCTGCCCTTAAAGCAACGAAATGGCCATGGAAAAACACCAGAAGAGGCGTGTTTGTTGCAAGAGGTGTTGAGGACAATCGCATGAACGGCTTTGTCAATGTTCTGGCACACACAACACCAAAGATGATTATAACCCAGTGGATGGACTGCAATATGGAGACCGCCGCAAATCCACAGATCCGCAGATTTGCGCTGGAGCATTACGTGACACCCGATGCAGAATTCTCAACGCTGGCTGATAACAGGTCACATGGTGTCATTGCGCAGACCGCAAAGAAAGATACAAAAGGAACATACTTGCGTTTGGTTAATAATTCACCATACACTTCGATAGGAACGGTTAATTCAGGCACTGCAACTATCCGCGATCTGGTTTACGATAATGTGATAAAAGCAAATGAAAAGATCACACTGAAACCAAACGACATACGTACTTTTTATATAAGCGGCAGCACTACAGATGAGATATCATGTAATTTCAATTTTACGCAAGAGACGGAAAAACAACTTCACGAAAAGACAAAGTCAATCATTGAAAACAGCCAGACCATGAACCATCTGCCTAAAGACAAAGCGGCTTTACTTCAGGAATCATTTGCAAAAAAAGATGCTTTCAGGGAATATATCCTTCTTGACGATTACGAAGTGGCAAGTTGTATTAAAACAATAATGGAAAAGTACGAGGCACAGAAAAATCAGTTAAAATTTGAGGAGGATCTGCGCAAGTATGGTAAAGCGCAAATTGATTTCGGCGCGTTCACTGAACATACAACATCCGGTCACCAACGCTGGCTTCCAGACCAGACTTATCATAACAGCGGTTCATACGGTAACGCTGGAGCGACCTTTGTAAACCGTGGAAATATCCAGATTGAGAACACCGATGAAGATAAGGTTTTTCAGACGGAAGTTTTCGGAGGTAAAGTCAATTACTATATTCCGCTGCCAAACGGCAAATACAAAGTCACGATATATACGGCAGAAACATTTGATAAAATTAACCGCCCTGGTATGCGTGAATACTCGATTCAGATACAGAACAAACTATTTAAAGACAAAGTTGATCCTTTTGAGTTATCAGGTGGCTATGCTAAAGCGTATTTAATCGCAGAAGATAATGTCGTTATCACAGACGGGTTATTGAATGTTGAGTTTGTGGGATCAGTTTGTGTTCACGGGCTTGCAATTGAGAAAATTAAATGACATCAAAATATATAAATAATATTTATGTACTACTGATTGTTTTAACAATAATTGCGCCGATGGTTTATCCTGCAGACTCTAAAGGTCAACCGGCAGTCACTTCTTTAGGAAGTGCCAAGGATTACTGCAGGATAAAAACCAATGACTATACGGCAATAATTGACGGCTTTGGAAGAATGAAACTCAAGGTTGATGGCAAAGATTTATTTGATGGTCAATTTATGCAACGCTGGAGGATAAATCAGAACGAACAATATGTAAAAAATATATCTGGCAATATTGAAAAAAGCCCCGACAACAAAACAATCACCATAACCTTTAACTACTCATGGAATAACGGCGAAGTGCTGGAGAATATTGTTATTACCTGCAGGGATATTTCTGTCGATTATAAATATACGGCTAATGAGAAAATCGAATGCAGAAACTTTGCATACCTGCTACGCTTTAAAAATATTCCGGACAAAAATTGTATCTATAATGGCGGAGTCTATGAAAAAAATGACGGCGTTATTGATTTTATGAAGCAAGTAAAAAAGTCAAACCAAAGATATTCATATCTGACATTTCAGAACCTTCATAAAAAGCACTTTGACCTGGTAGCCCTCAACGACTCGACTATATCCATCTACCGAAAAATGGATATAGGAATAGCCAACAACGGACGCTTCTGGCAAAGGCAGGAACTGAATAAAGGAGAAAGTTTTGATCTGTCATTCTATATTCGCCTTTCAAATACCGACAAGACTAATATCAATGACAATATCCCTGAAATATCCGAATAGAAATCTGATATTGACAGCTCCGTTTTTACGACAGGATGTCTTTAAGCAACTTGCTTAGCTCTGCAATTTTATAGGGTTTACTGACAAACCCCAACAAGCCGTCTTTCTCAAGCTCATGGACAGATCCCTTTGCCGAAAATCCTGATGCCAGTAAAATCTTGGCATCAGGAGCAATCTTGCGCATTGCATAAAAAGCATCCTGCCCATTCATATCAGGCATGACCATGTCAAGAAGAACAACATCAATCTCGTCTTTGTGCTTTTCAAAGACCTCAACCCCTTCCCTGCCGTCAGCCGCTGTCAAGACATTATAACCGATCTCGCGAAGAAGGAGCGTGCCTGTAGTACGAAGAATCTCATCATCATCAACAAGCAGAATGTTGCCGGCGCCCAACATATGTGACTTTATATCCGTTTCATTGCTGAAGCTGTTATTGAAATCCGTGCAAGGAATCCGAATAAGGAAAGTCGTACCAACCCCTTCCTGACTCTCAACCCTGATATCACCGTTATGGTCTTTTATCGCTCCGTAGGCAGAGGCCAGACCAAGACCGGTCCCCTTGCCTTCGTCTTTGGTCGTGAAGAAAGGTTCAAAAATTTTCTGCAGGATATCATGCCTGATTCCGCAACCGGTGTCACTGATAATGATTTCAATAAACTGTCCAGCCTCAAGACCAAAACCACTCTCAGCAACAGCCTGAGCATCAAGGTAGATATTGCTCGTGGCAACGCGGAGTGTACCGTTATTTTCCATGGCATCGCGGGAATTAATGAACATATTCAGGAAAAGGTTCTGCAACTGTGATGAATCACCGACGATCATCGAATCCTTTGCAGACAGTTCGGATATTATCTCAATGCGCGGATCAAGACCGCTTCGGAATATGTTCAGCGCCTCATTAATTAAAAGATGAAGGTCAATCGGCGTAGAAACGCATTTGCCTTTTCTGGAAAAACTAAGCAATCCCTGAGAGAGCTTTGCCGCACGATCAACGGTATTGAGAATAAGCTTTATGTATTCCATTCTCGAGTCATCCTGCTGAGTTTTAAGCTCAAGCAACTCCGCAGCACCGCTGATTCCACCAAGCATGTTATTAAAGTCATGCGCAACCCCGCCAGCAAGTCGGCCAATAGCTTCTAACTTCTGGGCATGATTAAGCTGCTCCTGTAGAGCCTGCTCATCAGTAATATCAAGGCCAACAACAAAAACAGAATCCCGCTGACCGGAACGGTCACTGATGCAATTCATCGACCAATGTACAACCAGCTTACGCTCACCCCAGCAAGGAGGCGAAAAAGCCCCCGATTGGGTCAGATTGATATTTTCTTCAGCGGCTTTATGCAACCTGTCCAACATTCCCTGAAGGCGTGATAATTCACTTGCGGAAGCTCCAGCAACAATAAAATTCAACCCTTCAACCTCACCGGTCTCATAACCAAGGGCATTACAGAATGCCGGGTTTGCAAGGGCTATTTTATTTGATGAGTCAAGGATTGCGACATATGCCGGGGACTTGTCAATCAACTCACGACTGAAATCTCTTTCAAATTTCAATTGGCTGTCAGCAATTTTATGCTCAGTGACATCACGCACAAAACAAATCTGAGTTGATTTACCATTTGAATCAGCAAACGGACTCAAACGAACCTCGCTGATAAATGTTGCCCCATCTTTGCGCTGATGAATCCATTCAAAGGTCAGAAAGATATCTTGCGTGTTTTTATCAATGATCTTTTGTGCCAAAACATCAGAACGACTGCCGTCAGTCTGATACTCCGGCGAAATATCCAAAATTGTTTTACCAATCAATTCATTCTTGCCCATACCGAAAATTCGCTCAGACGCCCTGCTGCAATCAAGAATAACCAGATCATGAATAAGTAATACGGCGTCAGGTGACGCCTCAAACAGGCTCCTGTATTGTTCGCGTTCATTGCGGATAAGCGCGTTCCTGTTATCAATATCGGCCATGTACCGGTTAAAATCACAGGCAAGACGGACCATTTCAGAACTGCCGCCAAGGGGCAACGGAGTATGGACGCCATTACCTGCATTCATATCAAGCTGGTTTATCATCGCATCAATTGGCCGCGTAAGACGCCCACTCATAAAATAGACAGCAAACCCCATCGCCAGCAACAGAAAGGCTACCGATCCATAAGCAATATATCTTGCAAACAATACCGGCTTTAAGACTTCATTAACATAGGAAGAAGACGCGACGATAAAACCGTACTCACGCAGATTATCATATACAGCCATCTTTTTGCGGGGAATCAGCTCGTCAGGATTTTTCCACTCATATTCAAGAAAACCTGATTCAGTATTAATCATACGCTGAACAAAGTCTGTCGGCATCAATGGACTGTTTAAAGCATCATAGCCCTTGGGCAGACTCGGGTGTACAATTACACGCCCCTTTTCATCAATAATATAAGCATAACCGGTTTCCCCAAAGCGTAATGACAAAACGGCAGCCCTGAAATCTTCCGGATCAACCAGCTCGTTAAACTCTTCGCGATAACTAGAAACAGAGATAATCCAGTCCAGAGGAGCAAAATAAACCATATATAGCGCTTTTGCCCTTTCCTTTTTTTCACCGGGGTTCTTCCAGAAGTACTCGACATAACCTTCCTTGAGCTTCATCTGCTGGCGGGCAAAATTAAAAGAAGCAACTGAAGTTCCCTCAACCTCATCAACCGGATGCACAGGAAGATTTCCCTTGGAATCAAGACAATACAGATAACCAGACGTTCCAACCTTTTGACTGATAAAGATACTCTTAAGCTGACTTATCGCATCTTCACGCGTCATCACCCCCTTCTCAACAAGGGTGAAAAAATGCTGCGCAATTTCCCGGTTACGCTCAGCCACCGCCCTTAAATGGTTACGGATTGCAACCGCAGCACCGGCATGGATACTCTTTGTAAGAACGCGAGTGGTATTGGCAAGCTCATCAATAGCGCTTTTCTTAATCCACGGAATAAGCAGAAGCTCGATGCCGATTGCCAGCAGAACCAGCGTTGGAATTATTGCGAAAAGAAAAGCACCGGATATTCGCGTGCGAAGTGAAAGTGGCGGGTTATTAGACTTTACCATGGGGAAAATCCTCACTGACTAAATGCACTTCCCCATAAAAAAAAACAAAACACCACCAAGTAAATATACTAAAAAAAACCAAAATATTATTATACACCGAAAACAGAATTTACAAACAAAAAAATCAGGTAATACAGATTATTAATCACAATAACTATCGGATTGGAGAGATTTAACTTCACCGTAAATCAGCCAAACCATTAGATAATTGTTTACTGGTTTTTTTATTCATTTTTGTATATTTGCAATTGCTTATTAAATTAATTATGCTATAATAAACAATGAAGACAATCATATTCGATCATATTTTAACAAAAAGACGGCACCAAACAATCACTAGCAATCATTTTGTAAGCGATATGAATTTAGCGTATAACAGGACAATTTTAGCCAATAATTATTTTTTTATTGATTACTAATATGTTTTAACATTGGAGAAAAGTTATGAAGCTTAAACTGATGCACCCCAGAGACATAATTACATCAGTCATGTCAAGACTGTATGGATACGGCATGACAACGACATCTGGTGGTAACCTTTCAATCATTGATAATGATGGTAACATCTGGATCAGCCCTGGCGGTGTGGACAAGGGTACACTGACTCCCAGAGACATTGTCAAGGTACGCCCTGACGGTACAGTTGAAGGTATCCACAATCCATCATGTGAATTTCCTTTCCACCGCACCATCTATGAACTGCGCCCCGACATCAAGGCTGTTCTGCACGCCCATCCCCCGGCGATGGTAGCGTTCAGTATCGCCGGAAGAATTCCAGATATCAACCTCATTCCAAAGGCGCATGAGATCTGTGGCAAGATTGGTTTTGCCAAGTATGCAGTTCCAGGCAGTCAGGCACTTGGCGATCTGGTGGCAAAGTCCTTTGCAGAAGGCGCAGACAGTATTGTTCTTGAGAACCACGGTACTGTTACAGCCGGCGCAAACCTGATGGAAGCGTTTGAGCGTTTTGAGACTCTGGATTTTCTGGCCAGAATCCAGATCAAGGCTGAAGCTATCGGCACCCCCTGCCCGCTTGACGAGAAGACCGTGCGTATCTCATCAACCAAAAAGGCAGCTCTTCCTGAATTCAAACCAGCAGAGCATTCACCACAGGAATGTGAACAGCGTTCCGACATGGTTAAATTCATCAACCGTTCATACAATCAGATGCTCTCCTACAGCACCGGCGGAACATTCTCATCACGTATCGGCAAGGACAGTTTTCTGATTACACCAACTGGCTTTGACCGCATGGGAATTATACCTGACGACCTTGTTCTGATTCAGGACGGTTACCGCGAGATGGGCAAGAACAACAGCCGCGCAGCGGACTTCATCCGTGATATTTATAAAAAGCATGACTGGGTAAACGCGGTTATCATCGCAATGCCACCAAACGTAATGGCATATGGTGTTAGCGGAACAGAACCTGACACCCGTACAATTCCTGAGAGCTATATCATGCTTCGTGATATTCAGGGTATCAGCTGTATTGAACACTACGAGAATCCTGATAAGGTTGTCGAGATGCTTACACCGTCTTCGCCGGCAGTGCTTATTCATAACGACTGTCTGGTTGTTGTCGGCAAGACTCTGCTTGAAGCGTTTGACCGTCTGGAAGTTGCCGAATTCAGCGCCCAGAGCCTGATTTCAGCAACCCGTCTTGGCGGGCTCAACCCGATCAATGAAGATCAGGTGCAGGAGCTTGTAAAGGCGTTCAATCTTCCTGAATAATAAATTAACCTTTTAATATAAGAGAAAGGAACAACAAAATGATGCAGAAAAGAACTTACTTCATGCCGGCCATGAGTATGATCGGACCAGGTGTGCTTGCAGATGTCGGAAGAGAAATCCTCGGGCTTGGCCTGAGCAAAGCATTGCTGGTTACAGACAAGGTACTTGGCAAGGCCGGTGTTGTCAAGAAGCTTACAGATGTGCTTGACGCGGCTGGTGTTGAGTATGTTATCTATGATGACGTTCAGCCTAACCCGACTTGTGCAAACGTCCACAATGGCCTCAAGGCGTTGAAAGATAATGGTTGTGACCTTATCATCTCTCTTGGCGGCGGTTCTCCCCAGGACTGCGCAAAGGGTGTCTCAATTCTCGCAACCAATGGCGGCGACATCAAAGAATACGAGGGTGTTTTCAAGTCAAAGCTCAAGGGTATGCCGATTGTCGCTATTAACACAACCGCCGGTACTGCCTCAGATGTAACAATCAACTATGTTATCACCGATGAAGAACGCCACGTGAAGATGGTTATGGTTGACAAGAACTCACTGGCAACAATCTCAGTCAATGACCCTGAGTTGATGGTACTGAAACCTGCCTCACTTACAGCGGCAACCGGTATGGACGCACTGACCCACTCAATTGAGGCTTACATAACAAAAGGCGCTTACAGCCTGACAGATGCGCTTGCTCTTGAATCAATCCGTCTTATTGCCGCCAGCCTCCAGAAAGCGGTTGAAAATGGCACAGACCTTGAAGCACGCAGCATGATGGCTTACGGTTCATTTATCTCAGGCATGTCATTCAGCAACTGCGGCCTTGGTGCCGTCCACTCACTTGCGCACCAGCTTGGCGGTGTCTACAACCTTCCGCACGGAGTATGTAACGCAATCCTGCTTCCACACGTTACCCGCTTTAACGCCTCAGCCTGTGGCGAGAAGCTGCGCGATGTTGCTCAGGCAATGGGAGTTGACACAACCGGCATGAGTACAGAAGAGGCAAACATCGCCGCTGTTGACGCCATTGAAAAACTCAGCAAGGCGGTTGGCATTCCTGCTGGTTTGGCTGAACTTGGCGTCAAAGAAGAAAAGCTCGCCGAGATGGCTGACCTTGCTTTGGTTGACCCTTGTCTTCCGGGTAATCCGCGTGCTGTCAGCAAGGAAGATGCTATCGCACTCTATAAAGCAGCAATGTAATAAAAAACACAAAAACGCGATAATCCCCTTTAGGCCTCTGGTTTTTTCCAGGGGCCTTTTTTATAAAAATATCTCAACATCAACTCATAAAAAAACCGGCCTGTTCAAGAACAGACCGGCACACCGCAACAGGGGAAAAGTCCAACATTAAAGCTTGGGAAGATGTTCTGCCGCTTTTGCAAGCTCATGCTCAGGCAAATTATAATCATGCAACTCACCGGCATAATACTTATCATAACTGGTCATATCAAAATGGCCATGGCCTGAAAGATTGAAGAGAATAACTTTGTCTTTATTTTCATCTTTAAGTGCTTCAATAATTGTCGCGCGTATTGCGTGGCTACTTTCAGGAGCAGGAATAATGCCCTCACTTCTGGCGAAAATTGTCGCGGCCTCAAAACATTCTTTCTGATGCAAAGCAACCGGCTCAACCAAACCATCGCGGACAAGCGCAGAAACAATCGGCGACATCCCGTGATAACGCAAGCCACCAGCATGAATTCCTGGCGGAACAAACTTACTGCCAAGGGTGTGCATTTTCAGCAACGGAGTAAGCCCGGCTAGATCACCAAAATCATAAGCAAAATGACCGCGGGTCAGAGTCGGACAGGCAGACGGTTCAACCCCGATAAAACGGATGTCAGCGCCATCAAGTTTGTCACGCAAATATGGTACGACAATACCACCGAAATTCGAACCGCCACCGCAGCAGCCTACGATGATATCAGGCTGTTTTTCATTACCAATAACAAATTGTTTCTTCGCTTCAAGACCGATTACGGTCTGGTGCAAAAGCACATGGTTAAGAACCGAACCCAGTGCATAATTGGTATCAGAATTCTGGGCGGCAATCTCAACCGCTTCAGAAATTGCAATCCCAAGACTGCCCGGACAATCCGGATCATTCTTCAAAACATCGCGCCCGCTTTCTGTAGTATCAGACGGGCTGGGAATAACCTCACCCTTCCATGCCTGCATCATACTGCGTCTGAATGGCTTCTGTTCATATGAACACTTTACCATATAGACAAGACATTCAAGGCCGAAAAAACAGCAAGCCATAGACAATGAACTTCCCCACTGCCCCGCACCTGTCTCGGTAACGATCTTCTTGATGCCACAAATTTTATTATAATAAACCTGTGCAACCGCAGAATTAGGCTTATGGCTGCCGGCCGGTGAAACAGCCTCATTTTTATAATAAATTCTGGCCTTTGAACCGATCATCTGCTCAAGTCTGGTTGCGCGCACAAGCGGGCTGGGACGCCAGATTTTCAGGATCTCATTGACCTCATCCGGAATATCAATCCACGACTTATCAGACATCTCCTGTTCAATCAAAGGATCAGGAAAAATAGCCTGGAGCATCTTGGGGTCGAGCGGTTTTCCTGTTGCCGGATCAAGTGGTGGTTCCAGACCGCCAGGAATATCAGGAATAACATTGTACCACTGAGTCGGCATTTCGCTCTCTTGTAGAAACACTTTCTTACTCATTAATCTCTCCGCTAAAACAATACACAAATATCCTCCATCAAAGACGCAGGACAAACAATATTCAGAGTTGTATAAAATTCCTTGTTTTGCACATTATAAAATTTACAAAAATACAAGAACATATTCAAACATAATAACTGATTTTAAAATATTCTTAATTCCAACTGCATAAAAAAACCGGTGACGCCAGGCATCACCGGTAATTTCAGTCTAAAGCAAACATGCTATTTTTTGAAAAGATCAAGCTTCTGCAAAAACGCTTCGGCATCATGCAATGTCTTTTCATAATACTTCGCCCCCTCTGGCTTACCGGAGTTAAAAAAACCGTGCGGCTGACCTTCATAAAGAAGCAATTCACAGGTACCGCCATTCTCAATTGTGAGGTCACGGAATTTCTCAGCAGTGGAAACAGGTATCAGGGTGTCAGCTGTGCCAAGCATGAATATTGTAGGCAGGGCGGGCTTGCTGATATTATAAATCGGTGAAAAGTCAACATAACGATCCCCGACCCGATCATATCCATAGCCAATTTTTCCAGACCAGCCACTTGCAGGGCCATTATCAATAACCGGATTAAAGAGTAACAGCGCAGAAGGACGAGGGCTTACAGACAGATCATCACTGTCTTCATTAATCTTGGTCGTGTAGGCACAAGCGGCGGCAAGATGACCACCGGCAGAGCCGCCGCCAGCGATAATCTTATCAGGATCAATCCCGTAATCAGCAGCATGAGCCCTGACCCAGCGCATAGCAGACCGTGCATCTTTCAGGCTTTCAAAAGGAGTTGTATTATTCTTATTTTTAGTGCGGTATTCAGGTGTTATACAAACATAACCCTTACCGGCGAAATATTCAGCCTGACGCTTGAAATGATTCATGTTGCCCCCCTTCCAGCCACCACCAAAGAAAAACACAATAGCCGGACTCTTCATATCCTTGGTATGACCTTTAGGTGAGTAAATTTTAACACTAAGCTTAACATCTCCAATTGTCTTGTAAATAGCGGTTGTAGCGTCAAACTTCTCTTCCTTTTCCAGAGAAAATGAAAATGACGTCAGCAGCGGCAAGGCACCGAAAAACAATTTTAATAATTTCCGTATATTCATTCAGCAATCCCTTCATAATTGACTAACCTAAAATTCTACCTTTTTATAAAGCCATGTCCATAGACAGAGATATCATATATGCCCCCCCCCATAAAGAAAACATAAAAAAAGGGACCGCCATAAAAGCAGTCCCGTGAAAATAAAGAAAACACGTGGCAATCATAATTAATGCTTATGAGAATTTACATAAGGACCATATTCGTGGTCAATCTTCTGAATATGAACAGTAAGCCACTTTTTAAGGAACTGCAGCGCGTCAAGGCCAACCATCATCTTGCCAGACTTCTGCCCGGCAATAAGTTCGTTGAGCTTGTCAACGAATTGCTTGTGCAGTTTCTGCTGCTGATGCAGCTTCGGATAACCAATGGAATCAAGCATTACCTCTTCCTCATGGAAATGCTTGTCGGTATAATCCGTAAGCTCCTGCAAAATATCAGCCAGAACTTTGTCATCAGAACCGGATTTCAAACTGGCATGAAGCTCATTAATCAGACGGAAAAGCACCTTGTGCTGATCGTCCATATCATCAACACCAGTTGACATAGCCGGTGTCCACGGCACGAACTCAGCAACCAGTGATCTTGGCGCAACCAGAGCCATACTGTTTGAGGCGCTACTTTTGCCGCCTTTGGTGAAATTACCGAAGAAAGATGTTTTTGAACCAGACGCACGCCGGCCATTACCATTATGTGTGCCATGAACCAGGTAGTTAAGTTTCTCCACCATTCCCTGCATATTATGGGACTGGTTAGACAGTTCCTCCGCAGACATGGCCGTCTCTTCAGCAAGTGCAGCGTTTGTCTGGGTAATCCGGTCCATATTGGCAACCGCAGTATTCACCTGATCCACACCCTGAGCCTGTTCCTGATTGGCTGCGGTGATACCTTCAATCAGCGCATTAACCTGTTTTACCTTTTCGCAGATAAGCCCAAGTTGCTGACCGGTAGTATCCGCAATCTTTGAACCATTCTCCGCACGCTGCACAGCACGGTCGATAAGCGCATTTGTCTCGCGGGCGGCACTGCTGGAGCGCTGTGCAAGATTACGGACCTCATCAGCAACCACAGCAAAGCCCTTACCCGCCTCACCGGCACGTGCTGCCTCAACAGCGGCATTAAGCGCAAGAAGATTGGTCTGGAAAGCAATCTCTTCAATCACCTTGATAATCTTGCCGATCTCGGCACTTGACTGGGTAATCTCTGATACCGCGTGACCAAGCTTGTGCATTGACTCGTCACCAAGCTCAGCCTCATCATGAGTCTGCGAAGCAAGTTCGTTGGCGGACAATGAATTTTCGGCGTTTTGTCTGGTCATTGAAGCCATTTCCTCAAGGGCGGCGCTGGTCTCTTCAAGGCTGGCAGCTTGGCTGTTGGACCCTTCAGAGAGGTCATTACTGGCTGAATTTATCTGAGCGGATACCCGCGCCAGAACCTCGCTGTTCTCTCCGGCATCATAAATGATATCTTCAAGGCGCATAATAAGTGAACGCACACTGCCAAACCAGATCCACATTATGCAGATAAAGACCACACAAATAACCCCGACCTGAATATACCAAAGGCGAAATACTTTGGCTTTTGAGGATGCCTCATACATCCCGACAGCCTTATTCATTTCCTTAAGCAAACTTGTATTATTTTCAATAATCACACTCAAATCTGTCGCATTAACTGAGGACTTATCAGCAGAAGCGGACTTGGCGATATTAAGAGCAGCAACCTTGAATGGCTTCCAGTTTTTAGAAATCACTTCAAGCTGAGCAAGTATCTGGCTGTCCTTTGTTGCGGGGATATCAAATTCCGCACTGCCATTTATCAGCGCAGCAAGAACATCGTCAAAGGTCGTAACTGTGGCTTCTAGTTCATTCGGTTCAGCCTTACCTTCATATACAAGTATTGCTTCCTTGGACATTTTCTGCGAAAGCATACGCTGCGCACCGGCTTTATTTATGACCACCCCATCGCCTTTCTGATCTTCCAGCGTATAAAAGACCGCAAGGGCGCCGAGAATATTAAATAGAAGAATTACCAAAAAGGCCATGTTGAATTTAAAACGTAAACTTTTCATATTTTATCCTTAGGCTAGTGCGATTTCACAGTAGTCGGCATAAATTTCCATAAAATGTTAATGTTAATAATTATTATTTTTATTAAAAATTTGCGCAATAAAAAAAATCAGTGTTTTGCATTTACTTCGGAACGGACCAACAATGCAGCCGCCATCATATTCTTCAATGACTCGACAGCTTCCGGCCAGCCCCGGGTTTTCAGTCCGCAATCAGGATTGACCCAGAGACGGTCATACGGCACAACCTCAAGAGCCTTCCGCAGAAGCGCGGCTATTTCATCTTTTGACGGTACACGCGGACTGTGAATATCATACACCCCAGGACCGATATCATTTGGATACTCAAAATCCCTGAACACCTCAAGCAACTCCATCTTGCTACGGCTTGCTTCAATACTGATGACATCTGCATCCATTCTGGCAATCCATTCAGCAATCTCATTAAATTCGCTGTAACACATATGCGTATGAATCTGCGTAGAATCCTTAACACCGCTTGAAGCGATCCCGAAACATTCAACCGCCCATTGAAGATAATCATTCCATTCATCACGGTTAAGCGGCAACCCCTCCCGCAACGCCGCCTCATCAATCTGAATAATCTTAATACCGGCCGTCTCAAGATCCACCACCTCATCACGTATTGCCAGAGCAAGCTGCCTGCACGTATCCTGACGCGGCTGATCGTCACGCACAAAACTCCAGCACAGAATTGTAACCGGCCCGGTAAGCATACCCTTCATCGGTTTTCTGGTTATACTCTGAGCATAGCTTATCCAGTCAACTGTCATTGCCGAGGTTCTGTAAACATCGCCATAGATTATTGGCGGCTTCACACAACGACTGCCATAACTCTGCACCCAGCCATTTTCCGTAAAACAGAACCCCTCAAGCTGCTCTCCGAAATACTCAACCATATCATTACGCTCAGGCTCGCCATGCACAAGCACATCAAGATCAATCTCTTCCTGCCACTTTACAGCCTCAGCAATAAAGCCCTGCATTTTTTCACGGTACTGCTGCTGGTTAATATTACCACGTCTGAAATCAAGCCTGGTTTTACGGATTTGCGGAGTCTGGGGAAATGAACCGATAGTTGTCGTCGGCAAAACCGGCAGTCTGAGAATTTCCTGCTGCACCTGTTTTCGCATGGTATGCCGGGTTTTGCGGTGTAGCATACCGGAAGTAATCTGGCGAACGCGGTCAGAAACTTTCTTGTTATGCACAAGATTACTGCTGCGTCGCCGCTGCCACGCCTCACTGTTAGCATCAAGCAAGACATCCTCACTCACCCCAAGAAAGACATCCGCAAGCATCCGCAGTTCTGCGCATTTCTGCCTTCCGAAGGCCATCCACTCCATTATCTCAAGATCAAGCTTTTCCTCTTCATTAAGATCAATCGGCACATGAAGGAGCGAGCATGAAGGCGCAAGCATAATGCGCTCAACGCCGATTTTTCTCCGCGCCTCTTCAATAACCCCTAACGCCTTATCGGCATCAACCCGCCAGATATTACGGCCATTAACAACCCCCAGAGACAAGCTCATGGTATCAGGGATTTTATCAATTATTGAAGACATCAGCTTCGGCGCGCGGAATAAATCAATATGCAGTGCATCAACCGGCAAACCGGAAACCAGATTTTCATTGCCGTTAATTGAGCCGAAATAAGTGGCCAGCATCAGCTTGCAACCGACAGCCTCCCTTATTTTTTTATAGGCTGATAAAAACTGCTCGCGCACATCAAGCGTAAGCTTGTAGGCAAGCACCGGTTCGTCAAGCTCGATCCAGGCACAATCAGAGCTAAGCTTTTTGAGTATCTGGCAATATACCTCAACAAGGTCGTCAAATAACTCCCAGCGGCTGAAGTCTTCGCCATATTCCTTGCCAAGATACATAAAAGTAACCGGCCCGGGCATTACCGCCTTGACCTTAAACCCGGCAACCTTCGCCTGCAACACATCATCAAATATCTTCATTGACGAGATCGAAAATTTCATGCCCTCAGTAAATTCTGGGACTATATAATGATAGTTGGTATCAAACCACTTGGTCATCTCCATTGCCGGAGCGCTGGCATTACCTCTGGCCATTGAGAAATACATCTCCGTACTGACCTGCCCACCCTTGAAGCCGAAACGTTCAGGAACCGCCCCAACCAGCGCGCACATATCCAGCATGTGGTCATACAGGGAGAAATCCCCCGCCGGTATCAGGTCAATTCCTTCCTGCGACTGCAACCGCCAGTGACGTAAACGCAACTCAGCCGCAACCAGATCAAGCTCCTCCTCGGTGACCTCCCCCCTCCAATAACCTTCCTGAGCTTTTTTCAGCTCACGATTGATACCGATGCGCGCAAACCCAAGAGTATGTGTAAGCATAAAAGCTCCTTTTTTATCCCTGCGGCTGTACCTGAATTAATCTGAAATTTTGCCCCTATGAATGAGATGTAAGAAAAATCAGCATCCCAGTTCACAACCGGGCCTCTTCCCAAGCCCCGGACCTACCCGCCCTCGCCGACAAACAAAGACAGGAAATGTATTATAAATCTGTCTTTTTTTTCTGTCAACTTTTATCAAATCGGGAATATATAAATAATCTGCGACCAACAACTTGAGAAAAATAGACAAATCTCGTTATAAAACAACGCACCAGCCACAGACCGATGCGTTATTTTATTAAACAACCGGATCAGAAACTACGCCATAGGAGAATCACACTGAGTTGCCTCAACCATCTTTGGGCAGTGCTGCAGGTCGTGGCCAAGTATCTCCCGGCTCTCTTCCTCCCTGCCATCAACCGGCTCAAGTCCCAGCCATGCGTCGATCTTTTCCGGATCAAAACCGCTGCAGTACACTCCCCCAGACTCCATGAGCGGGCGCTTGATAAACAAATGGTCAAGCACCATCAGCGACAATGCATCCATTTCATTAAAGTCTTCCGGGGCTATTTCACCATTTTTCACCCTCGGCGCAGAACGGTTAAACCACTCGGCAACCGGCTTGTCACCAAAATACGGCCTGAGACTCTCCCTCGTCCATTCTGTTGCGAGAATGCTGTGTGCGTTGACAATATGCCCCGAAGCCTCCAGGAGTTTCTTCTGCCTGGTATTGTTCACGCAACCCGGTTTTTCATAAAATTCGATAATAGCCATAATCTATATCCTTTATATTAAATCGTATGCCAGCTTAAACAGACCAAAAATACACCTCCACGGTAGCATTTAAGGCAAATATCTTCAAGGGGAAAAACCACAGAAATGTATTTTATTTTCAAAAGAAATGTAACAATGCAAGATTGCATGAAATTAAACCGTGAAATTAACAACCTGACTGAATGTATAATGCATTTATTGCATTTTCATAAGTCTTCCAGCCTGATTTTACTGAATTTAATCTTCAAAATCAGCAATCCTTATTGCTTTAAATCGGTAAATTGATACCTTTATATAATGTAATTCGGAGCAGTTGATAAATCACATATTTGAACGGAAATACAAATGCAGCTTATCTACGAAAAGAGTGTTAAAGGGCGTAAGACTTACCAGTTACCAGAAGCCGATGTTGTCAGTCCTGAGCTAGAGGATTTGGCTCCCGGTTTACTGAGAAAAGAACCTGCGGATTTACCTGAAGTCTCAGAGCTTGAGGCCGCGCGTCATTTTGTCGAGTTATCCAGCCGAAATCACTCAGTAGACAAGAACTTCTACCCTCTTGGCTCCTGCACCATGAAATATAACCCCAAGGTCAATGAAAAAGCTGCAAGCATGCAGGGCTTTGCCGGGCTGCATCCGTATGTCGAATTTTACCGCGCCCAGGGAACAATGCGCCTATTATACTCACTTGAGAAGCATCTCTGTGAGATCTGCGGAATGTCAGCCTTTACCCTTGCTCCGATGGCTGGCTCACACGGCGAATTTGTCGGCATGAGCATGATCCGCGCGTATCACGAGGCTAACGGCGACAAGGACACCAGAAAGATCGTCCTGATCCCGGATTCAGCACATGGTACAAACCCGGCAAGTGCGGCGATTGCAGGGTTTGAGGTGAAGTCTGTTAAAAGTGACGAGAACGGCGAGGTTGACCTTGAGGACCTGCGTGAGAAAGCCGGGGCTGATACTGCGGCAATCATGCTGACTAACCCGAATACACTCGGAATATTCGAGACTAAAATCCTTGAAATCCAGAAGATCGTCCATGAAGCGGGCGGCCTGCTCTATTATGATGGCGCGAACCTCAACGCTATTTGCGGTGTTTGCCGACCTGGCGACATGGGCTTTGATGTTGTCCACCTTAATCTGCACAAGACCTTCTCAACACCACATGGCGGCGGTGGTCCTGGAGCCGGTCCGGTCGGGGTCAGCGAGAGACTCCGCAAATTCCTGCCGACACCAAGAATTGTTCGCTCGAAAGTTGAATCACCGGAAATTGAATTTGTCTGGTCTGAGGATTTTCCTGATTCCATCGGCAGGGTTGCGTCATTTTTCGGTAATGTCGGAATCTGCGTGAGGGCTTATGCTTATATCCGCAGTCTTGGGGCAAAAGGACTTAAAGAAGTTGCACAGAATGCGGTTCTCGCAGCCAACTACCTGCGCGTTAAACTTCGTGACCGCTATCCAGTAGCACATGACCGCGTATGTATGCACGAATTTGTCGCTACACCAAGCAACAAGATGCTTGATAACCATGTACATACCCTTGATATTGCCAAGGGGCTGATTGACAATAATATGCACCCGCCGACAGTCTACTTCCCGCTGATTGTCCCGGAAGCAATCATGATCGAACCGACAGAGACCGAGCCACTTGATGTTCTTGATAATTTTGTCGATATCATGACCAAGCTCGCTGATGAGGCGGAAAACAATCCGCAGGCTCTGCAGGAAGCACCGGTGACAATGCCGGTAAAACGGCTTGATGAAACGCAGGCAGCGCGCAAACCACGCGTTGTCCATGGTGGAGAATAATTCGACAGCTATTGTTAATTATCCGGCTGGCTTTACCAACTCAACGCGTAGAGCAAAAAGCAGTTAACATCGCCGGAGCAGATTCAGGGATCACAATGCTTCAGAAAAAAGTCAGCGGATTTATTTTTAGCACGCTCTTTATTGCCCTCAGTTTTGCCCTTACCGGTTGCAGTGATTTCACGCCAGCCCCGGAAGGAGAGAGGACAGTCGAGATCGGTATTTTACTGCGCAAACAGTTTACAGAAGATCCATGCAAAAACCCTGACCGTGTCTACCGGCATATAATGGTACTGCTGCCTGGTGACAGAATCATTGGTTATAATGTCCGCCCGGGAGAGATTGGCGCATTTCGGTATATCTTCATGAATTCCAAAGGTGTAGTCCGCGAACTGCCAAGACTAAAGGAAATTCGCAGACATTATATAGACGCAGATTACGCGCAGAAGGTAACCTACAAGGGGCGTGAAAATCTGCATATGGTAACGGTGTGGGTTAAGCTGAAAGTAACGCCGGAACAGGCTCAGCGCCTGACTGAATGCTGGGAGGAGCTCAAGGAAAATACCCCGCCATTCAGGCTCTGGGGCAACAACTGTGCAAGCCGCGCGGCGGAGTGTTTCGTCAAGGCCGGAATTCTTCCCTGGGGACTGCCCGGAGTTGACCGCCCGGCAAGCGTCTTGAAAGAGGTTATGCGCCATTATCCAGACACAACCACCGAAGAAGGATATTTTGGCTTTGACATTAATAATAAAGCGTTTATGATTCCACTTGCCTGTCCGGCAGAGAAAAAGTAACTTAAGTTATAATCCTTTTTTACAAGGTTTGATAAAATGAAAAATATATTGGATAAAGTAAAGGGGTTTTCCTTCAAGGCAGTAACCGCTGGAATAAAAAAATCCGGCAAGGCTGATATGGCAGCCATTATCGCCGATGAGCCCTACGCTACTGCTGCCTGTTTTACCAAGAATAAAGTAGCTGCGGCTCCGGTTAAATTCTCAAAAGCCGCACTAAAAAAATCAAACGGGCTCAGCAAAGCCATGCTGGTAAATGCCGGTAACGCCAACGCCTGTACCGGTAAGGAAGGTATCAATAATACTAACGAAAGCGCACGCTTACTAGCGGATTTAATCGGCTGCAAGAAGCATGAAGTGCTGGTCTGCTCTACAGGGATTATCGGAGAGCAGCTGCCGATGGATAAAGTTCGCGGCGGTATCGAAATGATCGCCAAACAGAAAGGCAGCAACGGCGCAGACTTCGCTAATGCCATCCTGACTACCGATCTGGTCAAGAAAATCGCCTCCGCCAAAGCCTGTGGCGGACTGATAGCCGGAGCCTGCAAAGGCAGCGGCATGATTGCCCCGAATATGGCAACCATGCTTGGCTACATTGTAACAGATATTGCGATAACACCAGCAGTTCTACAGAAGGCTCTGACAGACGCGGTTAATGTTTCTTTCAACTGCGTTACTGTAGACGGCGACACCTCGACCAATGACACTGTTATTGTTATGTCTAGCGGCAAAGCCGGAAATAAAATAATCAGTAAGCCAAACGGCAAGGATTATGATGAGTTTGCCCAGGCGCTAAAAGACGTCTGCATCTCACTCGCGGAGCAGATTGCCCGCGACGGCGAAGGCGCGACCAAGCTGGTGAAGGTTGTGGTTAATAACGCCAAAAGCAAAAAAGATGCAGAAAAGGTTGCCAAGACGGTAGCCGAAAGCCCGCTGGTAAAAACCGCAATGTTCGGCAATGACCCCAACTGGGGACGAATCATTGCCGCAACCGGAAGAAGCGGTTGCTTTATGATTGAAGAGAAAACTGATATTTCACTCTGTGGCGAGATGATTTATAAAAAGGGAACGCCGGCAAAATTCAACGCGGCTTCTTTATCAAAAAAGATGGCGAAAAAAACCGTAGAGATTATAATTAATCTTAACTGCGGGGCAGCAGGTGCAATATTCTATACTTGCGACTTCTCGTATGATTACGTTAAGATCAATGCGGACTACCATACTTGATACAATGAGCGTTGTATGTGAGAGGCGGGTGTAAATGAAACTCAGGTCTAAAGCGTTACTTTTATTTCTGAGCATCTACCTGTTTCTGACGACAGGCTTTATCATCATATCATATTCGATGATAAACTCCGCAATCAATAAATACGAAACAAAGGAAGTCGAAAACCTGGCCTATTATGGCCAGGAACAGATTTCCAATTACCTTAACACAGTAAGAAACTTTGCCAAAAGCTGGAGTATCTGCGACGGCTTATACAACTACACCGTCACACCAAATAATGATTATATCGAAAAAACTTTTATCCCTAAGATTTTCGGCAACACCCAAACAGTTGACTACGCCCTAATTCTTAATTCCAATCTGGCGCCCCTGTATGAAGCAAATTACAACCACAAGACTAACCAGACATTTCCCACCTCACCAATTCCACGATTACGTATTATTGAGGAAGGTTACGCCGAAAGAGCCTTAAAAGGAGAGCCGGTATCAGGATTTCTCTGTACCGGTGATAATATTTTATTTATCTCCTGCAATCCGATCTTTAAAAATTTCCAGGATAATAAACCTACCGGCATTCTGGTTATAGGCTCAAGAACAGGGCATTGCCTTTCCTGCGTACTCAAGACAGATATATGGAAAAATTACAAGATAATCAATATAAATGACGCAGACCAAATGCCGGCAAAGCAATATGAAATGAACTCCAGCCTTCTGGACAACAATATCCACGTCTTTACTGAGGATAACAAGAACTACTGCGCTGTACTTTACCGAGATATCAATAACACCCCTGCTTTCTGGCTTTTGGCACAGCAGGACCGGACCGTATACACCCGTGGCATGACAGCGTTCTATAATTTCATTCTGGTTATCGCCGCATTTATCCTGATTAACATTGTCATGATATTCTTCTTCCTTGAACACTCCATACTCAGCCGTATCCGTTCAATGCTTTTGTGTATCAGCTCAATCTCACTTACTGGCGACATAACCAAAAGAATCGAATTCAATAATGACCGGGATGAAATTGGTGCTTTTTCAAATGCCCTCAACCGTATGCTTGAGCGCCTGGAACGTGATGAGCATGAATTGTCAATCAGCAACCAGCGCTTCAAATTAATTTTCGAGACCTCAATTGACGCAATCGTCTGGTGTGATCCACAAACCAGATTGATCCTTAATTGCAACCATTCCCTTGCCAAATTAACCAAACGCTCGCACTCTTCACTTATCGGGCAGCCGTATGAGACGATTTTCCCGCCTGAAGACCTCTATCAATACCTTCTGGAAAAACAGGTAAAGACTGAATCTTTTTCAACAGAATCTGAAATTATCGATGTAAAGGGAAAAAGGATACCGGTTACAATAAGTTCAACAATAACCCAGGTTCAGGGACGCTCTGTATTACAATCAGTAATCCATGATATTTCGGATATGAAGATTGCCGAAGAGCGGTTACTCCGCTCCAAGAATGAAGCCGAACATAATAGCCGCGTCAAAACCGAATTTATCAATAACGTCTCACACGAATTGAGAACACCGTTGACTGCGATTATGGGGTTCTCTGAATTACTGATGACAGATCCCAGAGCTACCGCACACGACAAATGGATCGAAGGCATTAATGTTGAATCCCGGCATCTTATAAATCTGGTGAATGACCTCCTTGACAATGCAAAAGTTGAAGCTGGCAAATTAACCATTAACAATGAAATATTCGACCTACGGAAACTTTTAAACGAAATTGGAGCAACTGCCGAAGTCCTCGCTAGAAACAATGAAATCTATTTTTATATGAATATTGCCAGCAGTGTTGAACAGACCTACTATGGCGACCCTCTGAGAATCAAGCAGACGATTCTCAACCTGTTGTCCAATGCAATTAAATTCACCTTAAAAGGTTCGGTAACCCTGCGGGTAAGTGCGGAGAATCAGGACGGAACAGATACACTTGAATTTTCAATTATCGACACCGGAATCGGCATTGCGCCTGAACAGCAACAGGAAATTTTCAAAAGCTTCCAGCAGGCAGACCCGACTATTTCCCGTGATTTCGGCGGTTCAGGGCTTGGAACAACAATTGCCCTTAATCTTACAAGGCTAATGGGAGGCGACATCAAGCTACAGAGTACTCCCGGTCAGGGGACAATATTTACCGTTATACTCAACCTCAAACACATTCAGGTTGATAATCTCGAGATTACTGACAGCAAAATCAAACCCGTCAAAATTAACACAAAGAAACATTTAATCCTGTTAATTGAGGACTATGTTGTTAACAGTAAAATTATCGAAGCCTTTATTCTTGCAGCCGGACACGAACTTGAGAGTACAACCAGCGCTGAAGAAGCGATACAGCTTTCAGCCATAAATAAATATGACCTGATCCTCACCGATATCCAACTTCCAGATTCCAACGGCTACTCAGTTGCCGCACACATACGCAAAGACATTATCAATAACAATACCCCAATTGTCGGCATGACCGCCAATCTTACTGATGAAGTCATTAAGGAAGGCTCCGCATCAGGGATAAATGATTTCATGAACAAGCCCTTTACCCGCGACTCATTCATAACAATGCTTGATAAATGGCTGCCCCGCTCAGACAATTCCGCGCAGGAAACAACAACCGACACGCCCACGCCTGTTAAGAGGGAAAGTAAAACGCCAAATACCGGCGCGGCAAAACCTGTCAATGATGACGCAGAAGAATTCCTGTTAGACATAAACTCCCAACTGCCCGCGCAATTGCCATCTCAAAGCACAATACAACGCTACTTCCTTGGCAAAACGGAACTAGCCGAACAGGCTTTTGATATGTTTATGAATGATTCGGCAAAGATGCTTCACGAAATTGAATATTGTCTAAAGGTCAAGGATTTTGATAAGATCCAGAAAATCTCACATCAGCTTAAAAGCGGTACAGGCTACATGGGTCTTGATAACCTGCATCAGGCATTTAAAAAAATCAACCGCCTGAGCCAGAATAAAGATTATACAAAAATACCGAAGCTGATAGAAGCAGCATCGGCATTTTTTGAAAAAGTAAGAGTACACTGGCTGAATCTGAGAGAGCAGCAGTAATCAGTCCTTGGTATTAAGAACAGCAAGAAACGCTTTCTGCGGAACAGTTACATTACCGACCGTACGCATACGTTTCTTTCCCTCTTTCTGCTTCTCAAGCAGTTTACGCTTACGGGTAATATCACCACCATAACACTTGGCAGTAACATTTTTACGGTAGGGGGCTATGTTTTCGCGGGCAAGAACCTTCGCACCAACCGCGGCCTGAAGCGCAACCTGAAACATATGACGAGGTATTTCCTGACGCAGTTTCTGCAGAACAGCCCTGCCCCGTCTCTGTGCCTGCGACTTAAGACAGACCACAGAAAGCGCATCAACCGGTATCTGGTGTACAAGTATATCCATCTTGCAGAGATCTTCAGACTGATAGCGCAAAATTTCATAATCCATCGTTCCATAACCGCGCGTTGAACTCTTAAGCACGTCATAGAAATCGTAGACAATTTCAGCGAAAGGTATTTCATAATTAATCAGCGCCCGGTGTGCGCCGATATATTCAAGGCCTTTATAGATACCGCGGCGCTCCTCAACAAGGGTCATGATCGTACCGACAAATTCCTTGGGAACCATTACCTGTAACTTGACAATCGGTTCAAGAAAATCATTAATCGCCGAAGCATCCGGAACATCCGCCGCACTATGCACATCAATAGTCTCGCCGTTGCCGAGTACAACCTTGTAGGTAACATTAGGAGCAGTCATGACCAGGTCAAGATCACTCTCGCGTTCAAGGCGCTCATGAATGATCTCCATGTGAAGCATTCCAAGAAAGCCACAACGGTAGCCAAAGCCAAGAGCCTGCGAGGTCTCGGGCTCAAAAGTAAAGGATGAGTCATTGAGAGAAAGCTTCTCAAGAGCCCGGCGCAGATTTTCAAAGTTCTCGGAAGATGAGGGATAAAGCCCGCAATAGACCATACTCTTGGGTTCTTCATACCCCTCAAGCGGCACAACCTCCGTTTTATCCGGACATAGGGTATCGCCAACCTTGACCGAGCGCAGGTCCTTGAGATTACCGACAACATAGCCAACCTGCCCAGTAGTAAGCTCCCGGCAAGGCTTCATCGCCGGAACAAAGGTGCCGATCTCAGTTATTTCATAGGCGACCCCACTGGCAACCATCTTTACCATATCACCTTTTTTAACACTGCCGTCAATTACCCGGATATGGGTAATCACACCACGGTAATCATCATATACCGAATCAAAAATCAGGCTGCGCAAAGTTGCATTTTCGTCACCGGGAGGCGGGGGTATATCACGCACAATCGCCGCAAGAACTTCCTTGATCCCCTGCCCGGTCTTGGCGCTGGTAAAGATCACTTCATCCGGATCACAACCAAGAAAATCCACCAGTTCATCACGGATATCATCAGGCATCGCATGCGGCAGGTCAATCTTGTTGACAACCGGAATAATCCGCAGATCATGCTCAATTGCCAGATAAGCATTAGCAATGGTCTGCGCCTCGATTCCCTGCGAAGCATCCACAACCAGCAAAGCCCCCTCGCAAGCCGCAAGTGAACGCGAAACTTCATAAGTAAAGTCAACGTGTCCGGGCGTATCAATCAGATTAAGCAGGTAATCTTCATTGCCCTGTTTGTAATTCATCGCCACCGAACGCGCTTTAATGGTGATGCCGCGCTCACGCTCAATATCCATGTCATCGAGAAGCTGTTCACGAAATTCTCGCTCAGCAACCATACCCGTCTCAAGCAACATCCGGTCAGCAAGTGTACTCTTGCCATGGTCGATATGAGCGATAATGCTGAAATTTCGAATATTTGCGGTCTTCATTTTGTTTTAGTATTACCTCGCCTTTATAATAAACACACCAGATGCATAAGCAGCATCTGGCGGTCTTGAAATTGTTGCAGAAAGTGCTAACGCAGCATTGATTCAAAAACGCAGCCAGCCGCACCAATAACCCCAGCGTCCTCGCCAAGGCTTGCCGGAATAATCTCCATATGCTTTACCGGAGTCTCAAAGGGACGCTTGAGATATTCCTTTTTAATGATATCAAAGAGGAAATCACCAGCCTGAATCATGCCCCCGCTGATAACCATCCGGTCAGGGTTCAGAAGATTAGCCATGTTAGAACCCATAATTGCGATATACCGGGCAGTACCCTCAACAGTGTGGCGCGCCAGATCATCACCGTCTTTAGCAGCATTAAAGATATCCGCGCAGGTTATCTCATTAGGATCTTTCTCGCTGAGAACACTATGCCAGCCAATTGACAACCCTTCACGAAAACGCGCAACAGTAGCCGTCGCAGATGAATAAGCTTCAATACAGCCACGTTGTCCGCAGCCGCACAACCTGCCACCGTCCTGAATAACCACATGGCCAAGCTCACCGCCAGTCCAGCTCGGACCGTGGCGAAGTTTTCCATCAATAATAACCGCGCCGCCAACACCGGTACCGAGTGTCATCATAATCATACTGTCACAGCCCTGCCCGGCTCCCGCCCAGAATTCACCAAAACCGGCCGCATTAGCATCGTTCTCAAGTATTGAATGAATCCCGGTAAGCCTGGAGAGCGTCTGCGCGACAGGAGCGTTACGCCATTTTAGGTTGGGCGCTTCAATAACAATACCCTTACCTCCATCAAGAGGACCAGGACAAGCCGCACACAAGCCACGTATATCAAGCGGCTCAATATTGGCATCAGACAAGGTTTGCTTAACCAGATCAGCCAATGCGTGCATAACCGCCTCAAAACCTTCAGCCACCGGAGTTGAACAACGGTTGCGGGCCAGAACCTCATGCTTGTCGTTAATCAATGCGCAACGGGCGTTAGTCCCACCCAGATCAATACCTACTGCATACGAGCTCATGTTCTTATCCTTAAATCAAATCATTAATAACACTAATCAATTTATTAACAGCCCTTCCCCTGTGGCTGATTGAATTCTTTTCAGCGCCAGCCGCCTCGGCAAAACTTTTATTCAGTTCGAGCGAATAAAACAGCGGGTCATAACCAAAACCGCCCTCGCCTGCCGCCTGTTGCAGAATCAGCCCCTCCGTCTCACCCTCAAAAAAGACGGTATCCTCTCCGGGTCGGGCAAAAGCAATAACGCACTTAAAACGGGCCGTTCTCTCTTTATCCGCAACTTCCCTGAGCTTATCAAGGAGCAAAAGATTATTAGCCGCGTCACTCGCCCCCTCACCGGCAAACCTCGCAGACCGTACCCCCGGCGCACCATCAAGGACATCCACAACCAGTCCCGAATCATCGGCAATAGCCGGCAAATTCAAGGTTTTAACAATATATTCAGCCTTCAGAGCAGCATTATCTGCAAATGTAAATCCCGTCTCTTCGACATCCTCAAGCTCAGGATAATCAAGCGCACTGACCAACTCAAGCCCGCAACTGCTGAAAATTTCCTGCAATTCAGCAAGCTTTTTTTTGTTGCGACTCGCCAGAACCACCTTCGGCATTATTTAAGCTCCCCGGCTTTCAGGCGAAGTGCTTTTCTCTGCGCAGCCACCAGATCCTTAATTCCGCCAGCTGCAAGCTTGCGCAAAGTATCTAACTGACGCTCAGTAAACGGCTCACCCTCGGCAGTTCCCTGAATTTCGATGTATTTCCCGCCGCCGGTCATAACAATGTTCATATCAACCTCGGCGTTACTGTCCTGCTCGTAACAAAGATCAAGCACCGGCTTGCCGTCGATAATTCCAACACTTACCGCCGCCACAAGATCAACCACCGGCAGCTTCTCGATAAGATTATTCTTCTTCATCCAGCGTAATGCGTCAATAAGCGCCACCATCGCACCGGTTATACTTGCGCAACGCGTACCCCCATCAGCCTGCAACACATCACAATCAAGGGTTATCGTGTACTTGCCAAGTTCCGCAAGATTAACCGCCGCACGCATACTCCGGCCAATCAATCGCGAAATTTCAAGCGTCCGACCACTCTGCTGACCGGATTTGGCTTCACGCTTCATACGACTGTTAGTACTGCGCGGCAACATTCCATACTCCGCCGTCACCCAGCCACCGCCTACCTCCTCGCGGAAACGGGGAACACCCATTTCTACCGTTGCCGTACATAAAACCCTGGTATTACCACAGCATATAAGAACAGACCCTTCCGGATTAGCTGTAAAATTTCTGGTTATTGCAATTTCTCGAAGTTCGTTATTTTTTTTAGCCATTATCCTGATTTTTTCTACTTCCAAGCGGTTGAAGAAAATGCAGAGTCATGCAAATTCCGCAAAGCCCTAAAGGGTATCAAATATTTTTGTCTGCGGTCCCATGATTATCTCTTCAAAAATGATAACCAGTTCCGGGTCAAACTGGGAACCGGCACAGCGTTTTAGTTCCTCAATTGCTATTTGCGCCGCCAGAGGTTCATGGTACGACCGGCGGCTGGTCATTGCGTCATAAGAGTCGGCAATTGACAGTATCCGTGCGCCGAGGGGGATATCCCCGCCAACCAGACCATCCGGATAACCTGAGCCGTCATAACGCTCATGATGGTGGCGGATATCCTTGATAACCAGTTTAAGCTCGTCAAGCGGTTCAAGGATAATACTGGCAATCAGCGGATGCTGCTTGATATTCTCATATTCATCGCGGGTAAGGCTGCCGGGCTTTCGCAGGAGCGCCTCATCCACACCGATCTTGCCAAAATCATGGAGAATACCGGCAATCTGAATCGCTTCCATTTCCTGATCGGTATAACCGATTTTCTTGGCAATCTGCCGCGCGTATTTGGCAACATTTTCACTATGGCTTCTGGTATTGCTGTCTTTGGCTTCCAGCACCTTGGCCATAACCTGCAGAATATTAAGGAACATCTTCTGGTTACGGTTACGCGAGGCCTGCAGATGCGAAATAAAGAGCCGGTGGCTCAGTGACCGCTCGATCACCAGGCGCAGAATGTCAAAATCAACCGGTTTTACCAGATATTCGTCGACGACCTTTGACCGCAGCGCATCACGGATATCTTCCTTGGCTGATAGCGCGCTGACAATGATTATCGAAATATCTTCATTTTTACTGATATAGTTATAAACATCCTCACCAGTAATATTTCCGGGAAAACACAGGTCAAGTATCACCAGATCAAACGGGTTACGTTTGTTTTTCCTCTCACTGATAAACTCAATTGCTTCAGTTCCGCTATGGGTAACAGTAATATTCTCATAGCCACTGGAACTGAGATGATGCTCAAGAAGCGCAGTCATCTCCGAATCATCATCAACAATAAGTATCCGTGCTTCTCTGACTGATTTTGCAATCAATTCTTTGTCAGTCATCACTCCCCTTCTGACGGACTATTCAACAAGGTTGAAATAATAGCCCGGTTTATATGCATTCTGTTCTCAGCCTGGTCAAAGACCGCCGAGATCTTCTTATCATCCATAATATCGTCGGTGATCTCTTCACCGCGGTGCGCCGGCAGACAGTGCAGGACAATTGTTCCCTCCGGTGCCTTTTCAAGGAGGCTACGGTTGATCTGATAAGGAGCAAAGACCTTCCTGCGCTCCTCCTGTTCATCCTCCTGCCCCATGCTCGCCCAGACATCGGTATAGATTGCCGCCGCATTCTTTACCGCTTCTGACGGGTCAGTAACAAGACGGATATCAGCCTCAGGACACTGTGCGCGAACCCCCTGCATGAAATCTTCGTCCAGCTGATACCCCTCAGGTGAGGCAATTGTGCATTTAATGCCAAGGCGGGAGCAGATAGCAACAAGGCTGCGCGCTACATTATTACCATCCCCGACATAAACAAGCTCACGCCCTGAAGTATCACCGAGATATTCACGCATGGTCATTATGTCCGCCATGGCCTGAGTAGGGTGTGACCAGTCAGAAAGCGCGTTGATAACAGGCACATCCGCCCACTTTGCATACTCCTCGACATCGTTGTGGCTGAAGGTACGCATGCTGACAATATCGGCAAAGCGGCTCATTACACGAGCCTGATCCGGCAGTGATTCGCGGTCAAACATATTTTCGCCCTGATAGTCCATATAGATGGAACTGCCACCCATTGAACTCATCGCAACTTCAAGGCTGACGCGGGTACGCAGTGACGCTTTCTGGAAGTACATCGCCAGAGTCTTGCCCTTCATGCAATCCTCAACAATACCGGCTTTACGGCGTGCCTTGAGATACACCGCACGCTTGAGGACAGCTTCAAGCTCATCAGCCGAAAAATCCAGAATATTGATAAAGTCTTTTTTCATCGTACCAGCTTTCAGTTTTCATTACTGCAAATAACTACCGCTACCGCACCTACAGCATTCTGGTCTTCCCAATACACAAAAACACAAGGAAAACCGCTCATTAAAAATAACACCTGTAACTATTTGGCCATAACCCGGCCAATAATATCAAACGCCTGGGAAAGTTCGTCCTCGGTTATATTAAATGCCGGCAACATACGCAGAATATTACCGTGGGTGCAGTTAATAAGCAAACCGTTGTCGCGGCACTGATCGACAATAGCCGCTCCCGGACAGTCAAGTTCAAAACCGACCATAAAGCCCATCCGGCGGCTGGCGCTGATTATTCCAGCCGATTCCGCAAGAGCTGAAATCCGCTGGTCAATATAACCGCCAAGACGTACTATATTACCCATAAGGTCTTCATCTTCAATAACCTTTATCGCTTCAATTCCGGCTGCGCAACCGATTGAATTGCCACCGAAAGTACTCGCGTGGGTGCCAGGGATCATCGCCCCCGCAACATCAGACTTAGCCATGATAACCCCCAACGGCATTCCGCCGGCAATGGCTTTAGCTGAAGTCAGAATATCAGGCTCAATCCCGAAACTCTGGTAACCAAACCAGGTGCCAAGACGCGCCGGTGTTGTCTGCACCTCATCAAAGATCAGCAGCATTCCCTTCTCGTCACAGAGTTTGCGCAAGCCCTGCAAAAATTCCTGAGTAGCAGGACGCACCCCGCCCTCACCCTGAACCGGCTCAAGCATGATCGCGCAGGTCTCATCATCAACCAGTTCCTTAACGCTCTGAAGATCATTCATGGTAGCGTGGGAAAAACCCGGTACAGCCGGCTCAAAACCCTTACGGTAAGCTGGCTGACCTGTCGCGGAAATCGCGGCAAATGTCCGGCCATGAAAAGAATCTTTCATGGTAATGATTTTATACTTCGGCTGACAGTGCAGGCGGGCAAGCTTGATCGCCCCTTCAGCAGCTTCCGCGCCGGAATTACAGAAAAAGCACTTCTGGCCTGAGGCGCGCGTCGAAAGCATTTCGGCAAATTCGCCCTGCTCTTCAATATAAAAATTATTGGCAACATGAATCAGCTTGGTCGCCTGACGGGCTACAGCCTCGGCAATCCGGGGGTGACAGTGGCCAAGTCCGGCAACACCCCACCCTGGAAACAGGTCAAGATACTCTTTACCGTTGATATCCCAAAGCTTGCTTCCAGATCCGCGTACAGCCGTAATCGGCAATCTGGTATAATTGGCAACTACATACTTGCTGAATTTTTCTTCCATCGCCACCTGCTGGGCAGACTTGCAAGAACACCCTGTACTCATTCGACAATCTCCGTACCAACACCCTGCTGGGTGAAAATTTCAAGAAGCAGCGCATGCGGCTGGCTTCCAGAGACAATATGAACCTTCTTAACCCCGCCCTCCAGAGCGAAAAGCGCCGCCTGGGTCTTGGGGATCATACCCTCGGCAATAGCCCCCTCGGAAGTCATCTTCTCAATCAATGAACGGTCTGCATGAGAAATGCGGGTTTCCGGATCATTGCGGTCAGTACAGATACCGCAGGCATCCATAAAGAAAACCAGCTTGTCAGCATGAAGCTCACGGGCAATCAGCGCACTCGCCGTATCGCCATTAATATTGTAAAGAGTATCGGCATCCGCACCAAGACCACAGGCAATTGGCGCGATAAAAGGCACACAACCCTTTTCATGGATCGAGTAAACCAGCGACGCGTCAATAGCTACCGGTTCGCCGACAAAGCCAAGATCCTCATCCGGCGCTTCCGGAAGATGCTTCTTCAATGCTTTGAGAAAACGGTTGTCACGGCCGTTAATCGGCATCGCTCTGCCACCAACCTCATCCATAAGCTTGACCAGATGCTCATTAACCTCACCACCAAGCACCGCAGTAACAATATCAATAGTTTTCTCGCAGGTCACGCGCTGACCATGGACAAAGCGCGCCTGAATACCGGATTCCTTCATGGCTTTGGTGATACTCTTGCCGCCGCCATGCACAACCACCGGAAGCATCCCCACAGTCATCATCATATCAATGTCTGTAAAGATCTTTTTGAGGATTTGCTCATCTTCTTGAGCGCTTCCCCCAAGTTTGATAACAACAATCTTTCCCTGAAACTGCTTGATGTATGGCAGCGCTTCAACGAGAGTTGCAGCTTTTTTTATCGCCTGTTCAATCATATTTTCGCTCCATTTATCCACTAAGCGAATATTAATAAATAAAATATGATAGCATCCGTCTCAAATCACAGTGACTTGAGGCTATCAGCTAACCACTAACATTATATATATTTAACCCCTATTCTGTCAATTGCTTATTTACTGCTAATTATTGTATTTGGATTGTAAAAAAATTAAGGGGATTTGCTAGTTATTCTGTATTTTTTACTTGCGTTATCCACATTAATATTCGAAACTATATATAGAGGATATATTTTAATTTCCGGAGTACGAAAATGAAGATTGAACTTAACGTCGGCGAAGAATTCCCTGAAATCACAGGTGAAAATGCAGACAGGTTCGCAAAAGAACTGCTGAAGATAGAAGACTCTGACTATCAGGAAGTCATACTTGACTTCACCCAAACCAACAGCATCAGCTCTATGGCGATGGGGTCGCTTTTTGCCACTTATCAAAAGATGATGTCAGAAAACCGCAAAATCAAGATTGTCAACCCAAATGAGAATGTTGAGAGATTACTCAAAATGGTAAATCTTGGCGATTTGCTTGACAGCACTGAGAAGTAATTGACAATCCCTGACGTTTTCCCAAGCATATGACAATATTCAATAAACCGTGGTTTTTATCGACCCGCAGGCTTTTTCTGCGGGTTTAGCTTGACATTTTTTCTCCCTGACAATAAAATCCGGTATAAGATTATTATATTATTTGTATACCTAATTTACCAATTAATGCGCTGCGGAATATATAATGGCCAATGTTGCTGATCCACTCAACCCACATAAAGATGAGGAAGAAATTCTCTCTGGCAAAAGAATCCTCATCGCTGAGGATGATGCGCAAATAAGAACTATTGTTGCAAATGTCCTGACGCGGCTGAAAGCCATTGCCGTCACGGCAGTCGACGGGGTTGACGGCATCGAAGTTCTCCAGAACCAGCAACGCAAAAAAGAGCCGTTTGATCTGGCGATGCTTGATCTGATGATGCCGAGAATGAACGGATTAGGGCTTTTACGCTATATCCGCGACAACATCCACTTCAACCATCTTCCGGTTATCATTTTCAGCGGAGCCGACGAGGAGCGCGAACTCCATGAATGCCGCTGCCTTGGCATTGACGACTTTATTCCCAAACCCCTGAACATGTCAAATATAATAAAGGCAATTACCAACAGCATTCGCTCAAGGCACAGCAAATCCCAGGCAGTTGAATATTTCGAGGAAGAGCATAAAGCTATTTTGAGTTCATATGGTTTTCCGCTGGAATTCGGCGGTTTTCCAATGCCCAAACAATATGCCCTGCGGCCTTCGTACTTCCGTTGCCCTTTCTGTGAGACAACCTTTACCGCCCCCAGACTTACCAACCGCGCGCTAAAGCCTGATTATAATGACCGGCTAGCAATCGGCCTCTACAGGGACGGTCTGGAAAAGAGTTATATCGAGTACCCGCTGACAGAAATGGTTATCTGTCCGGAATGTTTTTACGCCTCGGACCGTATTGGCTTTATGCGTATCTGGACCAAGCGCCCGTCAAACATAACTCAGGTGCAGCAGATTCCAGCCAAAGAATGGGAAAAGGTTTTCTTCCCGGTTTCCGCAAAAATCAGAAAAGACATGAAAATTCAGGAAGTCAAACGTCACGAACTGGTACAGAAGGCAAGCGGTCATGGTATGGGTTTATTCCGCCTGGCAACAACCACGGAGGTATACCCGCGTGAGCCGGAAGACGCGCTAATTTCGCTTGATCTGGCGGTTAGTTGCGCCAGAAGCCTTCAGAAGTATTTTATGGGCGAAGCATCTTCACGTCTGGTTCATAAAAGCGCCGGCTATCTGCTCAAGAAGTTCTATATTTATGGCCTAATGGCTAAAATGCCAAAATATAAAGACAAGATTAAAACGCTCAAACAAATGCGGATCAAGACGATGTTTGAAGCGATGCAGGCTCTGATACAGGTTAATGATATTGACTTCAATGTCCTTGAAGAGCGGCTCTATTGCATAACCAGGCGTTTCTTTCTGTCGGATATGCTGTTGCCGTTTATCGCCAGCAAGGACGAAAAAGAGAATATGGTTAAGCTGCGCAAAAAATGCGTCGGCGAGATGAAGATGGCTCTGGTCAAGGCTCGCCAGGCCAAAAGCCCGGAAGTAAAGACAATTGAACGCTTTCTGCTTCCGATTGAGAACAGATATCTGGATATTGCCAAAGAAGAAAAAATGGCGAAGATGCAGGCGCAAATGCAGCAGCAGAGACAACAATAATTCTGTATGCGCGTTGGGGAGTAGTCTGCACTTGGGGAGGAAAAGGGGGTGGCGCGAGCCATCCCCTTGTTTTAAACATTGAAGCGTATTTTGAACGTTAAACGGACCGAGCCTCTGAAATCAGAACTTCTCAGAAAATCTCATAACAAGATCCAGATACAAAGTGGCCGTCCAGCCGAAGTCTTTGATCGCCTGATGCGGATGACAATCGTGATCCCCCTCTGCCGGAGTCTTCCCCTTACGCATCAGACGAGGCGGAGTACATGCGCCCTGATCGTCATAATATTCAAAGAAAGTTCCATAATTATAAAACCAACGCTCAATTTCCTCAACAGTCTTCCGGCGAAGAGCCAGCGCAAGCTCCTGCCGGTTATGTTTATCCAGAGCTTCCGCCACCAGCCAGTTAATACAGATCCAGGTCGGCCCACGCCACATATCCGTACTATGCTCAGCATCCTTACTGACAATACTTGGAATAGGAAACGGCGTGGCAAAGGTTTCGGGGTTGTTTAGGTGCGCGCAGAGTCCCTCTATCTGGTCTTCAGGAATGTCACAAAGAAGAGGCAGAAAACCGGAAGACGCCAGAACTCCAGAAAGTTCATTCTGTGCTGCGTTATAATCAAAGAAAAATTTCTCCTTACTGTCATAAAGTTTTGAGCAGATCAAATCACGGATACGCCCGGCTTCTTTTTTCCATTTCCCGGAGTCATCACTATTACCGATTCTGGCGGACAGTTCCGAAAGCTTGCCGGACTCATTACATAAAAAGGCATTAAAGTCAACCGCGCCAAGTTGAATCGCGGTGTCAAAGCGGGTGGAATTATCCATTCCACTCTCACCGCTGCGGCAGTTCTCATCCTCCTCAATAAACCACTCAACCAGTCCATCCCCATCAGTGTCACGGTTATTCAAATCCCAGCTGACATAATCTGCAAGTAGTGGATATACTTCTTTAAGCCACCCGGTGCTATCGTCATTTTCAGACAGCATGCACGCAGCCATTGCCAGAACTGGTGGCTGGGTGATATTACTGATGTATCTGGGATTACCGATGTGTGGCAAAAAACCGTCATCACGGATTAAACCAAGCATGGCTTCAAAAATTTCCTTCGCAACCGCAGTATCAAGATGACGCCAGCCAATTGAATGGAACGCCGTATCCCACAGCCACATGCTCCGGTGCGGCCAACGGTCAGGCGTCGACCAGCGTTTTTTCACATGACCTTCGGGTGTATAAATCTGCGTCTTCATCATACAGGCGGAACGGGCGAGAGTTGAATTGCGTTGATTATTATCAGTTTCAACAAGCGGCAGAGACTCAAACCATGCTTTATAATTCTGATAATATTCTGCAAAATCCGCATCAATCAGACTTTCATCAAAGAATGCAGCAGTGCCTATCAACAGATAATCACCTTTTCTGATAAACGCATAATCCGCATCAGCCTGTTCAAAGAATGAGAGCATAAAAGGGTCATGTATCAGAAGGTGAAAGGTATCAATAAAAACACCGGCGACTTCAACCTTTACACCTTCGGAATTAAGGCCATTAATCTTAAAAAAATCGCCACCGATACTTGATGACTTATGTGTAAGATCAAAAAGTACACTACCCTTTGCCGGCAATTTAAAGTTAAACCCAATACCAACCGGAGACGTAGCCACTACAATACCGGAAGAATATGAAGTTTCGCCCTCAATTCCGGAGTATGCCATCAACCGGCCTGAAAACCAACGGCTTGATTCAAGATATATACTGTCCATAGTTTGCCCTTAAACAGGTGATTTAGATAATATGCTATTCTCTCATTCAGCGAATGAGCATGAAATATTTGAACTGAATAAAAATACTACTTATCAAAGGTGAAATGCTGGATATAAGGATAGCCGTAGCCTTCATATGAAGGAGTAAACCAGGTCATAAGATTTCCGGTTTCAACGTGACCGTCGATAAAGAGCATATTTGAAGTATGATTATGCGGCACACCGATATAGAGGCCTGACCAGAAAACGACCTCGGCATTTGAAGAAGCGTTACCGCAATAGGCGTTTTCATATTTTGCCTTTGTCATTTCATTCTCACCGCACATCAGCGTCCTTGAGGGCTTGATTTTACGGTTGGTTATACGAACATCCTCATCACTGGTCAAATCACCAAGCAAACCAAGAGGAACAGAGTAGGATCGGTATTTTTTCTTGTAGGACACCCGTTCAAAATCATCGCTCGGACACTGGAACATATCCCACTTTTCACTCAGCCATTTCTGCTCCAGATAATTAAGTCCAAAATAATAGTCCCAATGGTAAGCAAACGTATAAAGCCGCCGGTTTGTTGTATTCTGGTTCACCGGAGGGACAATATAGCCATTAAAATCATTGATGTATGATTGAAATCCGAAATTCAACAACTTGAAATTATTTGCGCACACAACCTTGCGCCCGCTTTCAAGCGACGACTGTAATGACGGCATCAGCAAAGATGAAAGTATTGCGATGATAGAAATGACAACCAGCATCTCAATCAGAGTAAATTTTTTTCTGTCATATCGCATAACGTGGCCTTTCATGAGTTACTGAATTTATAAAAACAAATCTAAAATCTCTAACTTACTCGTTATTCGCCAGATCCAGGGTGATCTTGCCAATTGAATATACACCCGGCTTTTTCAGATCACAACGCAAATTTATCAGATCAATATTTTCAGGCAAAAGCTGACCGAAAATAAAATCCTTCGGCTGTTGCGGTATGGATAATTTAATACGTTTGTAATACGATTTGTCCCCTGCCCCCAATCTGCCCTCATAATACATATCTGCAGTCAATCCCTCAGGAGTCCCTCCAATATTGAGTGTCAGCACACACGGCTTACCTGGAAAACCGGCTACCGGTCTGTGCGGAATAGTCCTGAAGGTGATCCGGGCTTTCTCATCTGTTTCAAAGACCTTAGTCGTGTCAACGATCAATCTGCCATCTCTGATTTCACACTTAAGATCCGTAAATGCGTCCTTGGGGATTACGGCGATATTTGCGATCCAGTGGTTATTCATGTAAAAATAAACCAGTCCTTTTTCCGACATATTTTTTACCGTACTGATACCCCAATCAGGCATCGTCTTATCTTCAGCATTAACAGTCAGGCACAGAGCGAAAGCAAGGAGCAATGAATATACAAATTTTAACATAAATTCGACCTTTCACGTGAAAATAAAATTATTTCTTACAGGTAAGATGATAAGCCATAACTGCGCCGGGAAAACGTCCGGGATCAAGCTTGAATGAGAACTTGCCATCAACAACAGCCCCCTTAAACACACCAAGTGATACACCATTAGCCGCCAGAGCAGTAATTGAATATTCAGCAGCAGTATCAAGATTCAACTCTGAGGTTCCCCTAAATAACAACGCTGGAGTAGAGCCCGGTTTCTGCAGGATGCGTTTCTGGTCTCCTTTAAAGAGCGCACGCGAATTTACGAGGTTAGTCAGGTGGATAATTAATATTGAAGAACTGCTCCTGAGCGGTTTACGATCAAGCGAAATCACAGCAACAGTCTGAAAACTGTCGGCATTGGCAAGAGAAACAAAATCCGCAGACAAGTTACCTCTGGCAAGGGTTATACTCTCACTTCTTGGCGTAGTAACGACCATCTGCTTTCTGTTGCCGTCAAGATCAAGCTGTCCTGTGGAACTTACCGCTTTCTTATCTGCAACTGCGTTTTTCCATAGTTTTGAAATTTTCTTATCTGTAAAAGAACCAGGAGACGTGCTTTGCTCTGGTTTTAGGTAAGTCACACCCTGCTCTTTAGCAGTATTATTTAGGTTAGAACCAATCTGACTGATAAGTCCTAAGGTCAGGAAATTTTCAGGAAAATACAACAAGTCATTGCTCTTAAAAATATTTTCATTAACGGTATATGAAAACTTCTTCTCTGACGGTTTTACATCACCACGTACAAACAGCGCGATTGCAATACGGTCAGAAAGCTGTGCCAGCGGGTCATTAGTCGCATCAAAGGAACCGTTGATTGCAGAGAGCTTCATTATATCCGTATCGCGGTGCGCCCAGTCAAAACGGAATACTCCCGACCAGTTCTGCAAGCTAGAATAACCGCCAAGCAACGGTCCGGTTTCAGCACGATATGAATTTGGCTGGCAGAAATTAAACTCAGTAGCAATAAATGGTTTTCCGAAAATTCTTGTCGGCATCATCTCCGCTGGTGTTGGTGCAAGCAGGCTGATTGCAGACTCCTGCATAAAAGCCTGTGGCAAGTGCCAGCCGCCGATAAGCTTAGGATGGTCAAAATAGGAATGGTTATCAACCAGATCAAAATCATTGCGTAAAGCAGTTAAAGCAACATTACCGGTAATAAAATTATGACTCGTCAGCATCGCTTTCACGTTAAGCTCATCTTTAACAAAACGCATCATCTGCGCATTGGCTTTTGCCTGCAACTCGTAGATAAATGATTTAAACGCCCGATCGTCCTTATCACCGGCAGGAAATTCCTTATCCTTCACCCACTCTTTAAACGCCTCTCGGTATAACCTGGCAATCGCAGGAACCTTTGACCAGTTATTAATGAGGGTATCTTCATTCATCAGGTTAAGACAGAATATCGCCGGTTCATTTCCCCAGGCGACCCCGGTATAAGGATTGACATGAGCCAGCCATTTACGCACAAAAACTTTCCAATTATCCATTGTGGCAGGGCTGATCGGCAAAAGCATCTTCAATACATGCTGGCTGGCAAGTTCCTTGTCACTGATAAACTTAAGCTCAGGTATATTATCACCGCGCCGCAGCTTTCTACTGGTATAAAGATCTGTTGTTATATACAGCCCATGTGTTTTCATAACGTATGCAAAATAATCAAGCCTGTCCATCATCTCGTTATCAAACGTTACCGAATCACCAGCGGCGTTATCTAACATTTCATTGTCATGATGATGAATCCTTATCGCGTTATAGCCCTTTCGAGCAAGTTCTTCAGCCAGAAAATCGGCAGTCTTTTTATCCGGGAAACTTGCGCTATTACAGGTATTAACACCATAGAGACGGATCGTTTTATCGGGGACATCTTCAAATATAAATTCTCCACTATTATTGGACTTCAGATAACCATACTTACCGGCAGGCGCGTCCTGAACCCATGAGAAATCCAGCGGACTTCCCTTAACAACTTCCTTTGTGAATTTCACCGGCAGCCATTTATCATTCTGCACAATCATGACATCCCGCTCCTGCGGAGTGATAAACGTTATAGGCTTCTCAGAGAGGTTAACCCCGGCTATCACCCATAAGCGGTCTTTACTCTTATTTATAAACTTAATTTTGCTCGGATTATTTTTAGAGAGCGCAAAAGATGATGCGTAAAGCCCGATCTGATTTGCCGGCGCTCCTGTATACCAGGCAACACTTGCATTCTCAACTGACTCGTTTCCAAGTTTCCAGTCAGCACAGTCACGCCCGTACTCAACAGGTATGCTCTGACTGGTACCATCATTATATTCAACCAATATTTCACCGAGAGACGAGTCTGAATAACCTGATGACGTTGCTGCGTGCAGAAGATTAATTGCCTTAGCAGCTATACCAAATTCAGACCCAAGTTCAACGGCAAAAGACTCAACAGTGCCCTCAAGATTACTTGCGGACGTGACACAAAGGGACTTACCATTATTAATCTGCGTATCTGCGATCTTAAAATTAATCCCCTGCACAGAAAATAATTTTTCATCAAATTTGCTTAAATCAAACCCAGCCTTGTCATTATCAGTCCCTGATGCCTTATTTATAAATTTACCGGAAACAAGCGCACTGTTAGCTACACCAGACAGATCAAGACCCTTGTTTTTAATAGTATTAACCTGAATCCTTAAATTTATTTTTCCCTCTTTTACCATCCCCGGCTCAACATCAAATTGGAATCGCAATGCCAGCCTGTTTTGCTTCCACGGCCTGTTATCCTGTACATGGAGACGAAAGTTGCCTTTTACAATAACCTCAAGCCCGCCTGATTTTATCCGGACTAGCTTCGCTTGATCATTATATAGAGTACTCTTCTGATAAGTATCCGCCACAGTAATCTGCTCATCATCAACAGCCAGATTTACGCCCTCAAGCGGCACAAACATTGTAGCGAACAGGCCATTGATCTGAACCGGAGGAGTAAAATTGACAGCACAGGAATAATCAAACATTACACTATTTACCGCTGTCAACTTCTGGTCGACCTTGCCGACGAGCCCTGATTTATTGAAATCTGCTTTTAAAGCAAAGCTGTCCTTTTCCGTCACAAGATCAGTTACATTCCATGAAGGGTTAGACGCCTTTGCCCACGACGAATTTCTGGCATCAATAACCATTTTTATGTTTAATATTTCCAGTTCACCCTTCTGACTGATCTTCACCGCAGAAGGAAACATCGTCTCATCAGCAACAGCAACACCGCCAGATAAAAAAATGACAATTGCCATAGCAAACAAAACCGCAAAAAGATCTCCGTCCTGACAAAGACTGTGGCAAGTGCAATACCCGTGTTGCAGCGGTGTGTCGATCTTCTTCTGTGGCATATATAATTTCTCCATTAGTCAGTGTCGCATATTTTCAGGATAAATAAAACAAATAAACTTGCCAAACAATTTACCATCAAATATATTATACAGTATGAAATCATGATTAATAAAGGCCAGACAAGCCAAATATATATAAAATCCAACAAAGAGCATATAATCTGGAACAAATATGAAAATCGAATATTCTCAGCAGCCGGTTGTCACAAGCAAACAGGGACAATCAATTGTCTACGGAATCAGCAAGGGCGCGTACCCTTTTCATAATTTCATACACAACACCCTGGCTATTGCGAATTTTGATGTTTTAATGCCGGCCATGACAATTGTCACTACCGGTAAGGATGAATGGACCGAGGGCTGTATGCGCTACAGAACCCAGAGTACCCTGACCTCACTTGAATATCTTGTTGAGGGGGAGATGCTTTTTGAAACACCACGCGGGGAGTTCACTATTCAGCCGGGCCAGGTATTTATTGTCCATTACAATGAAGACAGCAGAATGACGGCGTTGTCAAAATTCCTGATTAAGCGGACACTTATCATGCCGGGTGAACTGACCTCACAACTTGTCTGTGCAATGGGATTACATAATGTTGACTATGTTGAGATGAATGAATTCGGGCAGTCAACGCTTGAGGCGTTTGATAAAATATATGCTGAAATTGAAAAACACGAACAAGGTTACAATTCAAGAATAACCCAGCAGGCGTTTAATATTCTGGTAAATATCAGGCAACTGACCTCAACGTCAAGATACCCCGCCGTACTGCGCAAAACACTTGAATATATCTACAGTAATGTTGACAAGAAATTGTCTATAGAAGACCTCAGTAAATTTGCCCGGGCTTCCTCCGGTACATTGAACAACCTTTTCAATAAATATTTTCAGATAAGTACCGCGGAGTATGTCTCGCAGCATAAAATCAAACTGGCAAAGACCATGCTCCTGCATGAAAACAGCTATATCAAGGAAATCGCAGCTAAGCTTGGTTACGCAAATCAATTTTACTTTTCCGCTGATTTTAAAAAACGTACCGGACAAACCCCAAAACAATTTCGCGAATCCAAAAATAATCTGCTAAACAAATAAGCCGCCCCGCCATCAACAACAACGAAACGGCTTTTAAGATTAACGAGAACCTCTTCACGACCGGTTCAGGATAACAAATTACTTCTTCAGTACCGGCAGAATTACGCAACTCTGATGAGAACGGCCATGATAAACGGTCTGTCTGGAAACCTTCATTTCATCATCAAGTCCAAACGTGTTTCCGGTATTCGGATTGCGGTCAAAGCGCGGAAAGTTGCTGCTTGAGATATCAAGCCCAATGCGATGCCCTTTTCTGAAGCAATTTGCCGTATGCCAGCAATCAATTTCATACTCGTATATTATATCTCTTTCAAGCAGCTCTGGCGCGTACAACGAATTACGGTAACGGGCGCGAATAATGCCGTCACAGAGATTAAGCACCTTCCCGTCAGGGTAAATATCAACCAGTTTTGCCGTAAAGTCAGTATCAAGCGAATTACAAGAGGCAAACAAAGTGACCCTGACCTTACCGGTAATTGTCAATTCCTCCTCAAGCGGCTCGGACTTGTATACAAGAATATCGCAACGCGCCTCAACTTCAGACTGGTCAACACAGCCATTCTGCCCCGGCCCAAGATAACAGCCCCCCATACTGGGAACAGGATTTCTCGGATCATAAATAAAGACATCACAACAATCTTCCGTTTCCGGCTTACATGAAAGCATACCATCACCGAATCTGCTGTTGGCGTTACCTGAAGAGGAAATAAAATATTTTTCTTCGACCACTCCCTCTGGCGGCCAGGTGTCTGCCTCCTGCCACTCATTTTTTCCCATGAGGAAATATTTTATGGCCGGCTCATCAGGCAGAGGATCATTCTCACTATCCTTGAGACAGTTGACCAGATACTTCTTTGTCAGCTCATGCGCAATATCAACAACGTTCTCTTCGCCAAATATATCTTTATTGCTCAACCCGGAATGCGTCCATGGCCCCATAATACATTTAGTATATTTTCTGGCTTTTTCGCTGCCGCCACGGGTCCTCATACCGACAAAATTCTCAAGCGTGCCATTACAGTAAAAATCATACCACCCGCCGTACATATAGGACTGGCACTGTATATCTTCATAAATCTCGTTTACAGACAAATTTTTCCAATACTCATAGTCATCACAGGAATTTATCCACTTACGCCATGAACTTACCTCACTACCAAGAGCCTCAATATCCATATCAATAAGCGGAAGATACTTAGCCAGTCCCTTCGCGTCCCAATCAGGCGCCGTGTCCTGACCAGTTCTGGTCTTATACATCATGCTCATCGCCCAGTGCATATGAAGCTGCAGAAAGAATGCCCCGCCAATAAAGAGCTTGTCATGGACATTACTGCAGGCAACCCCCGGGGTGATACAACTCAGGTACTGACTTGATGAACGGCTAGCCATCCACTGGGTCAGACCGCAATATGAACCTCCTGTCATTGCAATTTTACCGCCGAACCACTCCTGTGACATTATCCAGGCAATCGCATCCTGCGCGTCATGCTCTTCACACTCAAGCGGAGTAAATTCACTCTCGCTAAGTCCTGTTCCACGACAGGATTGCAAGATATATGCCAGATTGTTTTTCAGGTAAAATTCAGGGGCAATATCAATGCGTTTTGTACTCGAATACGGCGTGCGGATAAAAATCACGTCGTGCTTGCTGCCCTTCTGAGGCAGATAAACAACCGTATATAGCTTCACCCCATCGCGCATGGGAACATTTACAATTTCAACAGTACAATCCTGAGCCTTATTACCGGCCTTAATTGAAACATCATACTTATTTGTCGACATTACTCTAACCCTTTCATATGCCATATGCCATATGACATATGACATATAATTATTGCATACAATTACCTCTAAAGCAAATAATTTGTAATTGATATAATTATTTTATTCTAAATAAACAAAACTTCCTATATTCTAACGTCCATAAATCACCAATTCATCTTATCATAAATATCACTTTATTGTCATAAAATAATTCTGCCTGTTATTATAACTTGCCAATGCTTAAAACATATAGCCTTTAACCTGCCTTTTTACTTGACACAAATTACAATATTGGTTTATAACAGACATTCGGGAAATAAGAATCCAATATTTTGATATTAAAGGAATTGCGCGAAATATAGTGCTTATTTTGCAGCAGCATCGCGCTTAATATTTCAACCAATTATAATAGAGTACGGTAATTATGCAAATCATGTCAAAACAGATGTCGCAGAGTTATTGCTCAGGCATAAACCTTTTAGCTTTAATTACTTTTTCAGCCTTATGCTGTTTGTTTAATTGTGCATATTCCGGCGAAAACCGGCAACCCACCCCGCCAGAGAAGCAATTGCTCAAGGCCCCCCCAGCAAACCCTAATCAGCTGAAACTCCCCGAAAGACTGCAAAATTGGCTGGAAAAACATCCTAAAATTACCGTAGGAACCCATTCTGACTGGCCTCCGATGGATTTTCTGAACTTTCAGGGACAACCACAGGGAATCGGAGTAGACTACATAAAAGCCATAAACAAACGACTTGGCGGTATCCTTGAAATCACACCAGGCAAGTGGGACGTGATTTATTCGGGAGTCAAAGAAAAACGAATTGATGCTCTGATGGACATAACCCCAAAACCTGAACGGATGGCTGATTTTAATTTCACCAAACCATACATCAATATACCCCACAATTTCATCGCAAAAAAAAATGTGGGCTTCTACCGCTCATTTTCAGATCTTGAAGGCAAAACGATTGCGCTTGAAAAAGTTTTCTTCTCAGCTAGTTTTATCAGAAAAAACTTTCCAAAAATAAAGGTCGTTGAATATAGAACGACAAGTGAGGCGCTTGATGCCGTATCGCGTGGTGAAGCCAACGCCTATAGCGGTAACCGGGCTGTTGCCGTATATATAATAAATACTGAATTTCTGAATAATCTTGAGGTACAGGGACGTGTGCAGGGGACGTCATCACTAAACAGTATTGGTGTACGCAAGGACTGGCCTGAGCTGGCTGAAATCCTCGACCTGGCCCTCGTCTCAATTTCAGATTCAGAAATTAATGAGATCAATAAACGCTGGGCTGGAGCGGTGTCGTCGACGAAAGTGGAAATTAACCTGTCGCACGAGGAAGAAGAATGGCTCAAAGCCCATCCTGTCATACACGTTCATAATGATTCAGACTGGCCTCCATTTAACTTTTACAAATTCGGGCGTCCGCAAGGATATTCCATTGACTACATGCATATTCTGGCAAGACGGCTAAATATTCAGATCAAATATATAACCGGCCATTCATGGAATGACTATCTGAGTATGCTTCAAAGTAAAAATATTGATGTCATGCTCAATATTGTCAGAACTCCGGAGAGGATGAAAAATATACTCTTTACCGATCCCTATATTAGAACGCCAAGTGTCATCGTCAGTGGCCACAACAAGAACTTCTTTGCGATAAAGCAGTTAAAAGGCCGGACACTAGCTGTTCCCAAGGGAACATTTTATGAGAGTGCGCTGAAAAAAGAATATCCTGACATCAGGTATCTCTACCTGCCAGACGTTCCCTCCTGTCTGAAGTCCGTTGCCCGTAACGAAGCGGATGCAACTTTGGGGGAACAGGCGGTAGTTGAGTATCTTATACGTGAAAATATTCTGCATGGTTTAAGTTTAAGCCCGGAAGTCAGCATCGGTGATGCGGATCTGCAGAATTTGCGAATTGGTATCCGCAAAGACTGGCCGCTTTTACACTCTGCCCTTGGCAAAGCGATGGCAAGTATTTCACCACAGGAAAAGCTAGAGCTTCAGCAGAAATGGATATTGACAGAGAAAAAGACCAGCACCAGTGATAAGCTGACGGCAGATGAGAAAAAATGGCTGACAGAACATCCGCGCATACGCTTTACCGGCGATCCTGGCTGGCTTCCTCAGGAAGCTTTTGATGAAAATGGCAAATACATCGGGATTGCTGCGGATTATTTAGAGTATATTGAAGAAAAACTTCCTATTAAATTTGAACGAATACCCAGCCACAACTGGGAAGAATCGGTATTAATGGCAGAAAACCGAGAGGTTGACATACTGTCGGAAGTTCTGGGTAATACCGAACGGGAAAGTTATCTTGACTTCACACAACCGTATATTGAGTCACCAGTTGTCATTATCGCCAGACAGGAAAGCCCGGTTTACAGTACCCCAAAAGACCTTGCGGGTAAGAAAGTTGCCCTAATTCGCGACTATGGCTATCTTGAAGAATTTCTGCCGCATTATCCAGGAATCCAGAAAGAATATGTAAACACGGTCAAAGAAGGTCTTGAAGGAGTTGCCGATGGACAGTTTGACGCAATTGCCCTTGCCCAGTCCACCGGCAATTACAACATAACAAAGCTTGGGTTGGATAACCTGCGTATCGTTCAAACAAGCCCGGTGAAAATCCGTCTTGCTTATGGCATCCGTAATGACTGGCCGCAACTTGTGTCAATTTTCAACAAGACACTTTCAGACATGCCCCTCTCGCGCAGAGACAGCATCCGCGCAAAATGGGTTCCAAAAATTTCCCACGCTGAGAATTTCCGTGAAAGCTCTGCCAACGATTGGGGAAAACATCTTGCGCTTGTCTTTATTATTATGCTCCTCTTTATAATCACGACCCTGATCGTTGTACGATATTTAGGCAAGTACTTACCTGCAGGAATGCAAACCTCTCGCAGCAAAATTGTCGGTATCATTTTCATGGCTGCATTTCTGACAACAATTATCGCCGGCACAATGATTGGCCTCAAAGATCTCAAACAACGCTCAATTGAACGTTCAGGCATGCTCCTGACAAAGATCGTTGAGAACTGCAAGCAGATGCTTAACGAATGGTTTCGCTATGAAGCAGAACGCATAAAAAACATTTCTGATGATGCCGAATTTATTCACCTTTGCGAAAAACTTCTGAAAGTCAAAAAGACACCGCAACAACTTGCTCAAAGTAGTGAACTTTCAGAAGTCAGAAAATTTATTGCCGCACGCGCCAACCGCCCCGGTGATCTTGGATTCTTTATAATTGCTCCCGACCATATAAGTATCGGCTCAATGCGTGATAACAATCTGGCAACGCACAATTTTATTTATCAGGCCAGACCGGACCTGATAATGCGCGCCTTTAACGGTGAAACAGTTTTTATTCAACCGATACAAACCGATGTCGCAGTCGAATCCTTAGGCAAGGCAGCCAATAAAAAAGCTGCAACCATGTTTATCGCGACACCTGTCAAAAATAATGAAGGGAAAGTTATCGCGGTAATGACGCTTCGCTTTGACCCCAAAAGACAATTCTCATGGATCTTCCACAACGGTCTTATCGGTGACAAAGGCGACTGTTACGCTTTCAATAAACAGGGCGAACTGATTTCCAGCAGTATTTCTAAAGAAAGTCTGACCAAAGCCGGACTCATTAAAGACGACGAAGAGGAAATTCTGAATCTCCGGCTCAGCGATCCCGGCGTGAATCTGCTGGCAGGACAAAAAAGCACTATACCTCAAAACAACCAACCGCTGACTACCGCTGTAGAAGCATCGATTGCCGGTAACTCGGGGGTAAATTTCACTGGCTACCGCGATTATCGGGGGGTTAAAGTTTTCGGTGCTTGGGTCTGGGACAAAAATATGGATATCGGTCTGGTTTCAGAAATCTCGGAAACAGACTGCCTTTCTGAATATTACGCTGACAGATTAATCGTACTTGAGATACTTTCGGTGACAGTCATACTCTCAATTGTTCTGACGGGATATGTCTTCTGGAGCGGAGAGAAAACAAGAAGGCAACTTCGGCAGGCCCGTGATGAATGGGAACGAGTTGCAGAGGAAAAGACTGCTGATTTATTACGACGTGCAGAATGGGCGCAGGGTTTACAGAAAGCCGGCCAAGAACTCTCCCGCTGCAGAACAATTACAGAGGCGGCAGAGATCGCAGCCGCAGCAACAGTCAAGTATCTTGATCTTGCGGGTGTATGGATAACATTACCTGATACAAATGGAAAAACAACCATATTTTCCTCTTCCGGAAAAACTGTAAATTTAAAAGGCAATGAAGAAAAGCTCTGCCCGGAAGAGGTATTCAGAACCGGTTCGCAATTACTGGTAACAAATATCAAAGACGGTACACCCCTTGGCAAATGTGAATGTTATACCCGGGATTGTAAAAATGGCAGCTGTCTGTCCCTGCCGATTTTTGCAGATAACCAAGTCGTCGCAACCTTTACTGTCAGATCAAAAGACACAGGCCCAAACAGTACGCTCGTACAGCTCAACCCGCTGCTTGAATCATTAGTAGGCCACCTTGGACACGTCTGGCAACGATGTCTGGTTGATGAGCAACGGCTGAAAGACCGGCAAAAAATTGAGCATCAGAAAGTCTTTCTGGAAACGACCCTGGACTCTCTTACCCACCCGTTTTATGTGATTAATGTAAAAGATTACAGCATTGCCCTGATGAACAGTGTTGCCAGGGAAATCAGCCTTGCCGGGGACGCCACCTGTTTCTCCCTGACCCAACAACATAACAGTTTATCTGAGGCTGAAGACGAGACCTGTCCGCTTGACATTGTCCGACAGACAAAAAAACCTGCCGTTATGGAGTACACCTCTTATGACCCGGCAGGCAAACCAAGGTATTCTGAAATCCATGGTTATCCAATTCTTGACGAAGAGGGCGAAGTAGTACAGGTAATTGAATACTCACTAGACATTACTGCGCGAAAAAAAGCCGAGGAGCAACTCCAGACATTATCTGCCGCCGTTGAGCAAAGCCCGACGACAGTTGTAATCACCGATATTAACGGAAACATTGAATACGTCAACCCGCGCTTTACCGAAATGACAGGTTACAGTTTTGAAGAAGCATTGGGACAGAATCCAAGGATATTAAAGTCTGAGGGTGTTCGCCCTGCCGTTTTCTATGAAGATTTATGGAAAACAATTTCCAGTGGCAAGCGCTGGAAAGGCGAGATGTGCAACAAGAAAAAAGACGGTACTATTTTCTGGGAGTCTGCATCAATTTCTCCGATTCTGAATGATGAAGGCAAAGTCCTTCATTATGTTGCCGTCAAAGAAGACATTACCGAATTGAAAATCGTGAGGACCAATCTGGAACAAACTAATTTCCTCTCTGATATTGCTCTTGAACTGAGTAACTGCGGTTACTGGCACATTGATTACAATGATCCTGAGTTCTATTATCTTTCAGAACGGGCAATCAAAATACTTGGTGAAGAGCCGCAAGAGGACAAGCGCTATAACCTGAAGAACGGTTTATTTTCCCGGATTGCCGACGCTGACGCGCAAGCCTCAGATGACGTCCGAAATTATTATACCAAAGCAGTTGAGGGACACCTGCCCTCTTATGATATGATCTTCCCGTATAAACGACCAGCAGACAACCGTATTATCTGGCTTCACGCATCAGGCAAGGTCAAGCGAAACAATAATGGCAGAATAACCCACATGTACGGAGTATATCAAGATATAACCTCCGTTGTTACTGCGGAAAAAGCCCTGCAGCAAGCCAAGGAACAAGCCGAGGTGGCAACACAGGCCAAGAGTGATTTCCTGGCTAATATGAGCCATGAAATCCGTACTCCGATGAACGCGATTATGGGGTTATCCCATCTGGTGCTGAAAACAGACCTGAATGAAAAGCAAAGAAACTTCATCGAAAAAATCGACAAATCCGCCCACGCGCTTCTGGGAATTATCAATGACATCCTTGACTTCTCCAAGATTGAGGCAGGCAAGCTGACAATTGAAAATGTTGACTTTAATCTTGAAGAGGTTATGAATAACGTTACGACACTGGTGGGAATGAAAGTCCAGGATAAAGGCGTTGAACTGCTTGTGCGTAATAATCAAAATGTGCCGCAGGATCTTCACGGTGACCCACTACGACTTGGGCAGATACTTATCAATCTCACCAATAACGCTGCCAAATTCACAAGTGAAGGTGAAATTATTATTTCCGCAGAACTTCTGCATAAGGAAAAAGAAACCGTAGAACTGCAATTTTCGGTACATGATACCGGTATTGGCATGACACAAGAGCAACAGAGCAAGCTATTTCAAGCTTTCTCGCAGGCCGATGTTTCAACAACCAGAAAATACGGTGGCACCGGGCTTGGCCTGTCAATCTGCAAAAGCCTGACTGAAATGATGGGCGGAATAATCTGGGTGGAAAGTGTCAAAGACCAAGGCAGTACCTTCTACTTTACTGTCAAACTGGGTCTCGGAACAAAGGAAATAAAAACACAACTACTTCCGCACCCCGATCTCAGGAATACAAAAATTCTGATTGTTGATGACAATTTAATTGCCAGAGATATCCTAAAAGATATGCTCTGCTCAATGAGCTTCCGGGTGGATGAGGCTAATACAGGTGAGGATGCGATAGAAAAACTACGGGTAATGCCTGAAAGCGACCCGTACCATCTGGTCATTCTTGACTGGAGCATGCCGGGAATGAATGGTAACCAGACAGCCCTCGCAATCAGAAAAGACCAAAAGATCAATAAAAAACCAGCCATAATAATGTTAACAGCTTATGGACGGGAAGAGGTAATGCTTGGGGCAATGAAGGCACAAATCGACGGATTTCTTGTCAAGCCGGTAACGCAGTCAATTCTTCTTGACGCAATCATGCAAGTATTCCACAAGGACTCTTTACATCATTCAGGACCAGAGCAGCAACCGGGAATAAATAAAGATGAGGCGCTGTCAATTGCCGGCGCAAAGATTCTGCTGGTTGAAGACAATTCTATAAATCAGGATGTCGCTGTAGGCTTGCTTGAAGAGGCCGAGGTCGAAATTGAAATTGCCGATAATGGCAAAATAGCACTTGAAATGATCCAAACCAAGAGTTATGACCTGATCCTGATGGACATACAGATGCCAGTAATGGATGGATATACCGCAACCCGGGAAATCAGAAAACTGGGTACAGGCTATGATTCACAAACCCTGCCAATTATCGCAATGACGGCTAATGCAATGGCTGGTGACAGAGAAAAATCAGAAGAAGCCGGAATGAATGACCATGTATCCAAACCCATTCAGCCGCAAAAATTATTTGCAGCCCTTAAAAAATGGGTCCGATTATCGCCGCAGATGAAACAGGCTTCCAATTTACGGCCACAGCGAAAAGAAAATCAGATGCCCCCCCCTCTGCCTGATGCTCTGCCGGGTATTGATATGGCTGATGGCTTGGCGAGAGTCGGGGGCAATCAAAAATTATTGCGCAAGATTCTGATTGATGTCGTCAATCAGTTTGAGAACACGTGTACAGACATACAGAAAATGGCCGATCAGGATATGTATGATGAAGCACAACGTCATGCCCATAGCCTGAAAGGTGTCGCCGGCAATATCGGTGCGAATGAATTGCAACTTGCCGCCGCTGCGGTGGAGTCCTCCTTTAACGATTCCAAGCCATCCAACTTAGCGCAACTTCTTGCAGCGTTACAGGAGAAACTGTCTACTGTAATCAATAGCCTGAAATCCTTATCGGCTGATTCTTCAAAAACATGTAATGCTTCGCCAAAAGGTACAAATGAAGAACTAAAAGCCATTCTGATTGAACTTGAACCACACCTCAGATCCCGCAAACCAAACCGTTGCCGGGAAGGTCTGGACTCAATGATCGGTAAAATCTGGGCAGATGATTTTCAGTACAAGGTTAACGAAATTATTGATTTTACCGAAAAATATAAATTTAAAAATGCCCTGGAATCATTAACGTCACTACTTGATAAATTGTCATGATTATCTATAAAAATAGCTATATTTTTCTACTCTGAAATGTAAGATTGAAATTATAGAAGATATCCAACATTCACGTACCCGGTTCTTCTGTAAAGTGAATATCTATATTTTGGGCAAAGGAGCAAGTTGTGGGAATTAGTGAAATAAAACATATACTGCTTGTTGACGCCGATAATGACAACCTGCTCAGTATGAGCCGGCAACTTGAGCAATACTCTGATCTGCAATTTCAGGTACTACAGGCAAACAACCTCAAGGAAGCACTATCTTCACTTGACAAGTTCACGCCGTCAGCAATTGTATCCGGGCTTGATCTTCCAGACAGCAAAGGCAAGCAGACAATTGCCGCATACCAGAAACGATTAAAAGGAATACCTCTTATTATTGTCAGCCAACAGAGTCAGGAGATAACCGACAATTCTTTCCCGACAGCAATAAACAGCCAACTTCTGAAGGACGATTTGGCAAACAACATTCTTGCGCAAGAACTTAAAAGGCTTATTGAGATAAATGAACGTGACGACAGCACAGAATTTGACGGCAAAAGAATTCTTGTTGTCGATGATGATCCTACTTCACGTTTTGTCCTGCGTAACCACTTGAAAGGTTTTGGCTGCATCATTGATGAGGCACAGGATGGTTTTATCGCTCTGGCAATGCTGCGAAAAAATTTCATAAAAAAATGCCCCTACGATTTGGTTGTTGCCGACCTGATGATGCCAAACATGGATGGCTTCGAGTTTCTCTCGACATTAAGGGCAAGAAGTTGGGGGAAAGGTCTTTCCTTGCTAGTCTCCAGTAGCTGCAATGACACCGAATCTGTAATGCGGGTAAAGTACAATAACATCAAAGGATATCTGATAAAACCGGTACCCAAGGATCTGTTTATCGAGAAGGTCAGGCTGGCCTTGCGCACATATGCAAAGCAAGAGAATTAGTACTCATAAAATGGACAACTCTGGAATATGAAATCTCTAACAGAAGCAAACATACTAATCGTTGATGACACGCAGGCAAATATTGATATTCTGCTTGGTGCTCTTGGTGATGATTATGAACTCTCGGTTGCAACAGATGGCTTATCCGCACTGGAAGCGGTGGAATATGAATTGCCGGATTTGATCCTGCTTGATGTTATGATGCCGGAATTGGATGGCTATGAAGTGTGCCGCCGATTAAAAGCATCTCCGGAAACTTCAGCAATTCCTGTAATATTTCTGACGGCGCTAACAGACATCAAAGACAAGACCAAAGGTTTTGAATCTGGTGCTGTAGACTATATAACCAAACCATTTGAGATACTGGAGGTGAAAGCAAGAGTCAAGACACACCTGTCAATCCACTTCATGTCAATTGAAATTGAAGAGCAACGAAAGCTCGCTGAAGAAAATGCCCTTAAAGCTGAAGAAGCCAGCAGAGCCAAAGCTGAATTTTTAGCGACGATGAGCCATGAAATAAGAACTCCTATGAACGGGGTTATGGGGATGGCGCAGCTATTGCTTGAAACACCGCTCACATCACAGCAGACTAAGTTCGCCCAAACGATCTATTCTTCAGGCGATGCCTTACTGGCAATTATCAATGATATTCTCGACCTTTCCAAACTTGAAGCCGGCAAACTTGAACTTGAAACAATCCCCTACAGCCCCAGAAAACTAACCGAATCAGTAATAAACCTGATGAATAACCGGGCAGCGGAAAAATCCATTTCCGTTGAATTCTCAATAAGCGAAGATGTACCTGATGTCCTTTTGGGTGACGGGAATAGACTCAGGCAAGTTCTGCTGAATTTTCTAAGCAATGCCATAAAATTTACAGAACATGGTCTCATTTGCATCAACGTACATTTAAAAAATCAAATGATTTATTTTGGTGTCAAAGATACCGGCATTGGAATTGACGAAGAAGGGATAAAGAAACTATTCTGCGAATTTTCTCAGGTAGACTCATCAATCTCAAGAAAGTACGGCGGTACAGGTCTTGGTCTTTCTATTTGCAAAAAGATAATATCACTAATGAATGGCGAGATCGGAGTTGATAGCGTCAAGGGAGAGGGAAGTAATTTCTGGTTTTGTATTCCTCTGATTATTTCAGACCAGCGAGATTCTAATGAAATTTACGCTCTGTCAACGAAGTCATTTCATTTGCCGAGCATGAATATTCTTTTGGCTGAGGACAACGAAATCAACCAGCAGGTAGTTCAAGGATTTCTTGCCAAAGACCAGCACGAAATAACTGTAACCAGTAATGGTATTGAAACACTTGCTGCTTGTGAGTTAAAAAAATTCGACCTTATCCTTATGGATATGCAAATGCCACATATGGATGGTCTCACGGCAACACAGAAGATTCGCAGTTCAGACAATGCAAATTCATCGACTCCAATAATTGCTCTTACAGCCAATGCAATGAATTCAGATCAGCAGAAATGTATTGCAGCAGGCATGAATGGATTTATTTCAAAACCGATAAAAGCACCACATCTGATGAAAGAAATTTCTCGGGTAACAGGAGCTGAACTTGAATCAAAGCTAGCAGCTAAAAATTCTTTTGCAATGCAACTCAAATACTTTGATAATGCTACCGTCACACAACTTGAAGACACCCTTGGTTATGACAAATTCTGTGAATTACTTGATAAATTTGTTTCCGAAATAGTCCCAGAGATAGAGGCTCTGCTCTCCGATCCGACGATAAGCGATACCACTAAAATTGCCTTTCAAACTCATCGTTTAAAAGGAGCAGCCGCCAATCTTGCAATGCTCAAACTCTCAGAAATTGCTTCAAACATTGAAACGCTGGCCAAAGAGAATAAACTCGCTGCGTCACAATCATATTTCAAACAACTCTCAGAAACGCTACAGCAAACACTTGATGAAGCGCGAACATCCTTTCCGCAAACGTTTTCAGCCAAAGCACAAAGCCAAAACACCATACAGACAATTTCCAAAGAAATATATGACATACTCCACGATATTCTGCAGGCTCTGAAAGACAAAAACATATCACTTTATGAAAGTACCAGTGAACAAGCTCTGGAAATGGATCCGCCAGAAGAAATAATGATGGCACTTGGCAAAATTGACAATTATGTATGTCATGATGATTTCTCAGCAGCAATCAAAACCATTCAGTCGGTACTAGAGAATAATGAAAATTTACCCATCACAAAACACGACATTGAAAGTTGTTTATTAAAATTAAAAGTTGCTATTATGGCGGCAAATCCTGATAAAATTTCACAAGCCATCGCAAAATTAGATTCAGCCCTCTGCTCACAAGACAAAACAGACAGATTTATCGAACTTATCCGGATGACCGAAAACTATCAATACAAAAAAGCAATTATACTACTTGAATCAATCAGCAATGAATATAACATTAAACTTTAATCAGGAAATTACCATGCTTGACTTATCTGAATTAACAGTACTGATAGTTGATGACACAAAAACAAACATTGATATTCTTGTTAACGGACTATCTTCTGAACCCTATTCCATTGCTGTTGCAATAGACGGCGAGAGCGCACTTGATATCGTTTCACAGGAACAACCTGACCTGATTTTACTTGACATCATGATGCCGGACATGGATGGTCATGAAGTCTGCAGACGTTTAAAAAACAATCCTCAAACCGCAATGATTCCAGTTATTTTCCTGACGGCACTTGAGAATATTGAAAATAAGACAGCAGCCTTTGAGGGTGGCGCAGTAGACTATATTACCAAACCGTTTGATATGGCAGAGGTAAAAGCACGTGTAAAAACCCACCTTGAGCTTTCATTATCCAAGAAGATGCTAGCCGACCAGAATCGTCAACTTGAATACCTTGTACAAAAGCGTACCCGCGAACTCAATGATGTTAACCTTCAACTTGCAGAAACACAAATCGAAGTAGTCATGCGCCTGGGCCTTGGCACGGAAATGAGAGATGATGAAACAGGCGCGCATGTTCAACGCATCCGTAAAATGGTTGAAATAATTGCCAGTAAAACACAAACCAGTGACACAACGGCTGAATTATGGGGATTGGCCAGCACCATGCATGATGTGGGTAAAGTCGGGATTCCAGACGCGATACTACTAAAACCGGGCAAGTTAACAGAACAAGAGTTTGCCATCATGCGTAGCCATACTATCATTGGTGCAAAAATTTTATCTGACGGCAAGTCTGAATTAATTCGCACCGCACATGATATCGCGCTTTCTCATCACGAAAAGTGGAACGGCAGCGGTTATCCCAAAAAACTTAAAGGAAACGACATACCTCTTGCCGGCAGAATAACAGCACTTGCCGATGTTTTTGACGCACTGCTTTCCCGCCGTCCTTACAAAGAGCCTTGGCCGCTTGAAAAAGTTACCGATCTTATAAATTCAGAACGAACTGAACACTTTGACCCAGAAATCGTAGATCTGTTCATGGAAGCCTTGCCGGAAATAATTAAAAGCCGTGAACATTTTTAAGCATCATATTTGAAGGCAAAAACAACCCAAACTCCTTATTATAATTAATCCGCATACCAAACATCATCATTTATTCTCAAGCAGCAAACCCTGATGTCCACAGGGAATAATCATGCGTCCCTTGTAAAACACAACTCGATCTGGTGTTGCCTTGATGTCGGCAAAAGAACGCTCTTTAATATATTCTGCCCCTGATTTTGTCATACGGTACAACCGGATACTTCCGCTGCTGCGAAGGGAGAAGGCTACAATATTTCCATTTGATGAAGGCACTCCAGAGCATCCGTTCAGTATCTCAGTCCAGGTTTTGCCACAATCTGACAAATTCATTGAGTGGAAGGTATTCTTCAATGTACTCATCAGATATTTCCCATTAATATGCGTAATACCTTCGTACTGCCCTGCCGGATGAGTATTCACATCATCATAAACCAGAATAGGTTTATCCCTGGAAAGATCATACCAGGCAAGTCCTCGATAAGGCCAAATAACCGGAAACAAATTATCAACATCTTTTTCCGGGAAGGTATCGCCATACATTAGTCCTCCATGAAGATGATTAAATACCTGTCGGATGGAAGATGTATCTGAAACATCGAGCATACGCAGCAGACCATCTCGACAACCACAGGCAGCAAATTTGCCATTACCGCAAATCCGTAGCAGTTGAAAAATTCTTTTTTTCACTTTAAAGCGTCCAATCTCCTTACATTCAGGATATAGAGAGTATACTGCAACGCCATCTGTTCCTTCAGCAGAATAAAGTTTGCCATCTGACACAGAAACATCATAGCAACACTTAACCGGAATAACACTAAGTGCAGTTGTCTTATTACCGCTCAGACGCATAACTCTGATTCCGGCATGAGAACAAGCTGCATAAAGAATATTTTTATCCAACGCCACACGCCGGACCTGCCCCTCACAGTCAACACGACTCATTCCAGAAACGTCAATATGTTTTGGCGTACCCGTACGAAGCGTTACTAGACTTTTACACGCAGAAGGGCTTTCAGTAGAAACACCCGAAATTTCAGCAACATGCAAACCTGTTTTCTGACCGGCGATATAGATAACACCAACTCCAACAGCAACATCTCCAACACAGTCCGGCACCTCGACACGAACCCGTTTTTCAGCCCTACTATCAACACGAATTACTGAAGGCAATTCAATGCGACCTGAGATTTTCGGATTAGCCGGATCAGAGACATTAACCTGAAAAAGGCCATTGTGAGTATCAGCGACGAAAACATTTTTACCAGCAGTCTTTACTGTCCAGAAATCATTCGACTTAATCTCAAGAACGGGAAAATTTATGCGAGAAAGATGTTCCGGCAATTTATCCGCTCCTTTAAGCCGGAAGATATCCAGCCCATGACCATCTCCTGACAATTCGGATTCAGAAGCGCAAGAGGATTTGGCATTATGCCCCGTGGCCGCAAAGCAATAACCATTAGCAACAGCAACTCCATCCCCATATCCACCAAGTCCAACAGATTTCAATACCACAGGGTTGCATCTATCGCCAACATCAATAACCGTAACACAACCTGCCCCCCAATCGCCAACGTATAACTTTCCTTGATCGTACACACATGACTGTGCTTCAGGAGTCTTGATTAATGAAAGATGACGGGGGTTATCCGGACGAGAAACATCAATAATTTCAATCCCGTAAATTCTCTGGGCGACAAACACCGTATCTTTTGCAACCGCAATACCGGTTGCCAGTTCAACCGTATCATAGCGGGTAACTTTCTTTGGCTTATGTGGCGTAGTGATATCAATAATCCACAGGCCATATTCTCGCGCAGTCATATAAAGTAAACCGTCCGTTACAGCTAATTGCCGTCCATTTCCAAAGCCACCACGTCTCCACAAAAGTTCGGGTTTATCAGGTTTGCTTATGTCATAAACAGATAGATTGTCACCACCTGCTGCATACAGAAAATTATCCTTTCTGGCAAGTGCAATACACCCCATAGAATTGTTGACAGTGTTAAATGGTATTTTTTTAGCCATAATAATTAAACCTTCATTATTCAATGAAATCGTTATAAATCATCTGCAATTTGAGTACAAACGCAAATATTAATCCTGTATGTCGCTACTTCTGTATATTGCAAATCATTTCATTTGCTTCTTTATATATTTGTGAAGAAGGGATCAGCTCGTTTCGAACAATCAACTCTGCAATATCAAATGTAGCCATTTCAGAAATTACACTTTTCACTCCAGGTTTGTAATACAAGATGCAAAATTGCGGGGTCTTAGAATATAAATTTTCTTCTTCATTAGCACGAATACTTTCAGAACCCGCAAGTTCCCCATTTATATAAATCTGCAACTTACCCACTCGGTTTGCGCTCATTGTCAACACAAACCAGGTATTTTGATTGATCGAAATTGTTTGTTTAGCTGTAACAGTTGTATATATTTTTTTCTGGCTTGTACTTGATGGGAAAACGACAATCGCATAAATACTGAAACAACCGTTCTCCACAACCACACCAAGGCGGTATCCAGGATTTGTGTGACTCAAAGCACCTGAGCTGAAAGGAACCATCGAGCCATTCTGACCATTTATGCGAATAAGCGTCGTAACAGTCAGATTATCATTACCAAGATTTTCAAGCCCAGATCCCGTAACGATAAAACCAGTCTTTGTGCCCGGCGAATAACGAGCGTAAGACACATTATTTTGTTTCAATACCTCAACTCCATCTTTTGGAATAGAATAGGAGCGATAATTATTAACTTCATTACCTGAGCTTTGGTAAATTTCTCCTGGCTGGGTTTTTAGAATGATATCCGCAAAAACAGAACTGGTAAAAAAGCCTGTTGCAGCGATAATGAAAATAATCATTTTCATCTTCTAATTCCCCTTTATTATCTCAATTGCATTAATTCCAACTTTACCAGTTCCGGAAATACTCAAAGCCCCTTCGCGCACCTCAATATTATCCCATGTGACAGAGGCAGCGCACTGGAATCCTCCGCCCAAAACAACAGGGTTAAGATCTTTCTTGGCTATCCCATTAACAGTAAGAGAAAATTTTCGCCCAAGTTCCTTGTTTGGAGGCCAGGTTTCGGCAAAATAAATCTTTACGCTATAAATTCCTTTCGGAAGAGGAATAGTGTAGAAGACCTGACCGCCATAACTTTCAGTAAAAAACAACTCAGGATCATCTGTATTTTTCATCTCAATATTTCCGCGTGAAGCATAGGCGGCATATTCATTTCCGTAAGCATTAAATCCGGTATAAGTTTGATCAGGAAGCCAAACAGTGCCGTCTTTTCCGGTGTATAAAGACGTCGATCCGCAGTTGATTCCGATGCGCCCGAGGGTACTCAGTTTTTTAGAGAGAATTTCCTGATTCTTCATCTGCATTTTGCTTTTAAAGAAACGTTGAGCATAAAATAATACTTCGAAGTCATCCATTTCTGTCTTGAGGTTATATACATTTCTTTCTGCAACAGATTTGCGAATAAGATTAATATTCTCTGGAGGAATTTTTGCAAGGAGTGAACTTTCATTGAGAATGCTTTCCCCCATCAACAAAATATCAGCAGCAATCTTCTTTTCAAAATTAAACGTTCCGGAAAATTTCGCAGCATCGCCACCTGATGTTTTAAAGACCAACAGAGTATAGGGGCGGATCATTAAAGTAGCATTTTTATCATAGGACTTATCATAAACCACATCACGAAAAGGTTCAGGGAAACTCAATTGTCCAGTCAGCGGATATGGTGTTGCGTTAAGTAAAGTCAATGTGTCTCCTGAAAACTTAGCCTGAATCCCTTTTACCGTATCAAGAGTTTTAAAGTCCCGCCGGGGAACACTGTAAAAAGCTTTAAGAAAACGGCGAGACTGATCTCCATGCGCAGTGGCAACATTTACATCCAGCCATGGTGAAAAAATATATTTGGGGACATAGTCGGTAAAAATATAAATCATATCTGAATAGGCGAAATCACCAACAGGCTTTCGGTCATAAACAGTTACCCCATTCAAACGAAACCACCATTTTTTTGCAGCAGAAGCAGTGGTACCGATATTTTCATTTAAACCAACTGACCCGATATATACCGCATCATTATCGCGATATATTTTTCGAGTTCCCTTATTGGTATACATGCCATAATAGTAAAGCTCTGAGTTGTTCTCCAAACGAATGGGACGAGGCATCAGATTAACCAATGTTATTCCGTCGTTTTTATCTTTCCCATAAAGGTCAGGGCAGAATCCGGCTTTAGTAAAAAGGTCACGGATATATATGTCACGCACTTGCGGCTTAACGCCGGCGGTATTGAATGGATGCTGTTGATTCATGCGTTTTGACGGAATGGCAAACAAACGCCATTTGTCTTTTCCGGTCTGAATAACCTTGCGCATTTCCTCCAATTTTTCATGAAGTTTCATGCAGCGCCAGTCAAACCATTGCTTCGCGTACTTGCCGGTTAATGCTTCGTAACGTTTCCCAAAACGATCCGCACCCTTGTACGGGATACCGAGCTGGATTCCGGTTTCCTTCTCAAAACATTCAACAGAATCATCATCATATCCTACTTCTGATGCTTCAATATCGGAATAGGTCGTAAACCCAGGCAACCACCAGCCACCGTTAATTACGAAGAGTCCTTCAACATTTCCCTGACCGTCGCAGCTATTATAAATTTCTTTCAATAAGTCCATAACACTTTCCCAGACAACCGGACTCATGAAATTTAACCCCATGGACTTATAACCAACGACCTGTTTTCCATAACGATCAACTGTGTAAATGCCGCGTTTGGTTCCGGCGCGGATTTCATCATCGGTAACGTCATATTCTCCTGCAGGTCCAAGCGCGTCTGAACGCATATATTCAAAGCCAACCAGCTGACGAATATTATTGTATTTATACATCTTCAACAATGCGTGGTAATAACTGAATAATTTGTTATCCAGAATATTGTCTGAATGTTTACCGGATATGGAGCCATGGTTATACATATACGCACCTTCAACGCTGGCGTTATGTCCCTGATAACGAAGCCACTGAATTTTACGGATGATGCCTCGGTAAGCATTAATCCATGCACCGTCATAGTTGTTGTAATGAGCAGTATCGCCTTGCACTACCGGGTCACCATATGCGCCCCAGTTCTTGAAAATAATCTGTTCATTGTGATTAGCATAAAGACGATCTGTTTTCGGAATCTCTAGCGCAGGAAGTCCGCCCTTTACTCTATAAATATTTATCTCGCAAGCTGCAGCCGGGATGTTCGTACGACCATTCTGGATCATGACGGTCGAATTCATTGACGAAGGAAAAAAAACAAAACGCAAACGTTTCTTTCCATTAGAAAGAGGGTAAAAATCACCAGTTGAAGCACAGCCACTGGCATTGGGCCACGTCCTATTGCCGATACTAGGGTTGTTTTCAAATCCGACAGGAAAACTGCAGGCGACACATGCTTCCAGATAACGGTCGTCATCATCCGGCAAAATAACTTCTGCAATCATTGCTTCGCCAAGCAGTTTGTCTGAAATATCAAGCTTATAACAAAAATAATCCATGCGGTTTGAGCCGGTTTCACGATAACGCATACCATTACGCTCAACAACACGGCCAACATTCACTTTTGCCTTACTATACTTGCCTGTGTGATCCAAAAAAGTATCTGGTTTTGGATTTTCATCCGTACAATCAATCTTCTGAATCAATTCAAGACGAGAATCAAGCTCCTTTTCAAAGTCATTCAGAGAAAAATAATTCTGAGCGATAGGACCGGCAATAAGCATTTCACCGCGCAAACGATCTATCTCTTTACCGTCGGATAGAAGAGTCCAAAACATACGATATGCACCGGTCTTACGAAGTTTCAGACGAGCGGTGAAGGTTCGCAACATATCAGCACTGCCATCCGGCAAAATTTCCAACGTCTCCATTACTTGCCTTGTATCAGCATCCTGTATTTCGAGTTTTAGTTCCGCCTTGATAATCCCATCTGGAATTTTGACTGCATATTCAATATCTCCGTTGTAATCAAATACCGGGTATTGCTGCTTCTTTGGACTGATATCAAGAACGCCCATGTGCTGCGGATTAAATCCTGTAGAAACAATTCGACCATTCTGCATGCGATTGATCCCGGCTGGTGCAAGGCGCGGAGTTTTCCACGCGGCATCATTGAACGAAAGTTTTTCCCAACCGGTGGGAGCAGCAAAAGTCCACTTCCATTTGGCATCACCCAAAAGAGGAAAGCTTTCACCTTTGCGTGAGATGGCCACACCTTCAAGCAGAACTTCAGGGTTCTGGGAAAGTCCGCCAAAAAACTGATCCCGGTAAGCAATTATATTTTGCCCCTCTTTGAGATACTTTGTAATGTCAAAATTCAAGATACCACTGCGGGCGCGGAAATCTCCAGTTGAAACAAGCTGACCGTTGATATACAGGTCATAATTTCCTGAACCGTGTTTAAAAGAAAATTTTGCGATAACCGGTGCAAAGGGAAGAGTAAAACTCCTGCGCCAGAAGCAATTTCCGCTGCGTGGAACAATTCGCATGGAGTACAATTTCACATTTGTATTTGGGGTTGTGCATTGGATTCTCAATCCACTGATCTGTTTTATCTCAGGATATGCAATCCAGCCAAGTTTAACCCGAAACTTATTGGCATCACCCTTCTTAACCCGAAACTCCCTGAGTGTATTCCAACTTTTGCCATCGCCATGTGATTTCGAGACCAGCCATTTTGTCTGATCCTGGTCCTGTTCAAGTTCCATCTCAAGAACATATTCATTGTAATAGTCTTTCCCCCACCCGTTTCCAAGTCGTATTGCAGCCGCGCTATTATGATTCGGTTCAGCGCCCAACACAACAGCCCAACCTTTCTTTCCGGTATTGAATTCCAGAAAACCCTCCTGAACAGCATATTTTCCGGAAGTCTCCAGCTTGTTTTTCTTGATAAGATCAGCATTGAAAATAAAAGGCTCGCCATACTGCCTGATAAAAAAATCCGGACCGGTTTCAAACAGATCTGCTTCTTTTATCTTTGCAGTCGGACTCATCAGCGAACTTTTCCAAGTATTGTTCTCTTTAGGATTTGGATTTATTCCCTGTGTCTCTCCCGGCGTATACAACATTTCATGACTAAAAGCATATCCGTAAAATCCGACAAGCAGAAACGCCACCCAAAATACTGATTTCATGTAATCCTCCTGAAGTAGGTTTATTTTGTGGTACAACTCAAGTATTGATAAAGCCCATACCAGTCCAGAATATCGTAATAATAGTATCCTTTAACATGTCCATCCAAATGAACAATGTTGGAAATGCCCTCCGGTAAGCGCACCAAGTCTGGCGCAAAATTAGGCTGCAAGCCATGAGGAAAATATTTATGCAGATTAGATGCGGCGATATAAGATAAATGTGATCCATCAGCAAGCATCATGCGCATACTGGGTCTGGTGATTGCCGAAATATTGGTATAATGCCTTGCCCAGTTAATATAATTGACGCCACCGGTTTCAACCCCGTCAAGTTTAGCCATTTTGGCATTCATCGAATAAGAGCCTGAATCAGTAATGGTTGAATAGGCAGGACACTGCATCAATTTTGTATTAGATGGCCCTGCCCCATTGTAATTTGGATCTGTAACTTCAATCAAACCAGCCTTTAACAATTTTCCAGCATAGGTATACTCTGCTGGCGGATATCCGGAAGCGCTGTCAATAGCAGCCGGAAGACGATGATATGTTTCGTTATATTGCAATAGCGCGATGCCAAGCTGTTTGAGGTTATTCGAACACGACAATTGCCGCGCTGAATTAATGGCATTATTAAGTGCCGGCGTCAGCATGGCGGCCAGAATTGAAATAATCGCAATCACCACAAGCATTTCCACCAATGTAAAACCACGATCTCTGGTTAAGCCGGCTTGGGCATACCTGCATATTTTCATTTTTATCCTCAACAACTTCTGCCATCATAAAATAACAGTTTAATACTGCATCTCGACAATCAAATAATACCCTTTTTTCAAAACGGCAATCCTTAATTTGCGAATAATTATGCCTGTATGACATTCTTTGCTCCACAGGTACCCGCTTTAAATTCACCGACACCAGAGATGCCGAGCCCCCTGCACTTCAAGCTATTCCTCTTATAGTGTTTCTCATTATCTAACCACATAAAAGCATGTTGAAACGTTTCAACCATATTCAACATACCCTATAATTTCGGTTTGTCAAGTAACATTATCAAGGATTTTATTTATTATTCTGGTTGTTATGCTCGAATTTTCGTGAACATCAAACATAAAAAAAACACCTGTAGAGCATATGCTCCACAGGTGGCTATCGTATATACCGCTTCATCTTTAGGTTATTGCTTGATATCTCAGCGTGATTTAATCATGGTCCAGGCTTCATCATAAATGCGGTTTTCAAGACCGAGATCATCCACGAACTGTAGTTTTGCCTTGGTTTTATCATCAGGATAGATTGCTGGATTTTTCAGATCATCCGGGGCGATAAATGAGAGAGCTGCGAGATTTGGTGTCGGATAGCGGTTATAATTTGAGAGTTGGGCGCCGATCTTGGCGTCAAGGATATAGTTGATGAATTTGTGTGCCAGATTCGGATTTGGAGCCTGCGCGGTGATGCCAAGGCTGTCCACCCAGATCAACCCGCCTTCTACCGGGTTGACAAAAGCGGTATCCTTGTTCTCATCAATACCGCGAACAGCGTCGCCGTTATAAGTTACAGCAAGCGCGACTGTACCGGAAATAACCTGATTCTTGCCCCCGACACCACCTTCAAAGCCCTTGAAATCCTTATTCTTCTTGGTCTGGAGCATCAGCTTTACCGCTTCACCGATATCGCTCTTGTTGCTTGTGTTTGGAGACTTTCCAAGTGCAATCAGAACAGAACCGATCATTTCGCGGGTTGAATCCATCAGCAGGAAAGGCCCGCCTGCGGTATCACCGAGAACCATCTTCCATGAAGGAGTAAAGTTCTTCACTTTGGTCTTATTATAGTAGATACCGACGGTTCCCCACTGGTAAGGAATTGAGTAGTCATCTCCCGGATCGGAAGGAAGCTTTGTGAATTTAGGGTCAACGTTCTTCAGGTTCGGAATCTTGCTCTTGTCGAGCTTCATCAGCAGTTTCTGCGCGATCATGCTCTTTATTGCGTAACCGGAAGGAACAACCAGATCATACTGGCTTACGCCGCCAGCAACCAGTTTGGCCATCATGTCTTCATTTGATTCGTAAAGATCAACAAGCACCTTGCACTTGTACTCTTTTTCAAACGAGGTGATGATCTGCGGATCAATGTATTCCGACCAGATATAAAGGCGTAGTTCTTCTGCAGCAAAGGTCTTTCCGCAAAATAAAGCAACAACCAGCAACAACATAACACTCTTGATTATTTGGCGCATGACAGCTCCTTTCATAGTATTGATTCTATGGGAAACCCCTTTCCCGTAAATTTTCACTGATTCTTCTCTTCCTTACGCGACTGCAGGCGGGTCATCCTTTCAAAGGTGAATACGAGAGTCACCGTAACCAGAAGAATTACCGTTGAAAGCGCATGAATCTCCGGGGTGATGCCACGGCGCACTGAAGCATAAATCAGCAGCGGCAAAGTTGTGGATTTCGGCCCTGAAGTAAAGAAACTGATAACAAAGTCATCAAGAGACAGCGTAAAGGCAAGCATCGCCCCGGCAATGATACCCGGCATCAGAAGCGGCAGAGTCACCCGGCGCAGAAGATAGAGGTTGCCCGCATACAGATCACGCGCGGCAGCCTCAACCTGATGACCGACTGAGTCAATCCGGCTGCGTACCACCAGAGCGACAAACGCCGTCTGAAAGGTAATATGCCCAATAACCATCGTCGGAAGCCCCGGATGAAAGAGTGCTCCGAAAAAACCACCACTCCCCTCAAATGAAGAAAAGAGGTAACGCAGAAATGAGAAGACCACCACCAGCGCCGCCGCAAGAATAATATCTGGTGTAATTACCGGCAGGTGCAGCACGCTGTCAAGCATCGAGCGCAACCGCTTGCCCCAGGGAAAATTTTCCATGCCGATAGCCAGAGCCGTTCCGAGCGCCGTAGCCACCAGCGTAGAAATCAAAGCCAGAAGAAGGGTGTTGAATGTCGCATTGAGAACGTCCTCGTTCTGCAGCATCTTCCAGTACCAGTCAAGAGTGAACCCCTTCCAGGTCAAGCCGTAACGTGCATTGTTAACCGAGAATATCGCAACCGCAAAAAGCGGTAGATACAGAAAGAAGAGAATCCCCAGTGATGAAAGGGTGAGAAAAAAGCCTGTTTTTTTCATACGGCCTTAAGTCCTTTCTTCCTGATGCACAGCATGGCGATAAGTGTGATAACCATCAGAAACAGACTGATCGCCGCGCCGAACGGCCAATCCCGGCTGACACCGAACTGCTGTTGGATAAGATTCCCCATCAGCATGTATTTTGCCCCGCCAAGCATATCAGGCACAACAAACATCCCCAGACACGGAATAAAGGTCAGGACAATACCGATAGAAAGCCCCGGATAGGTCTGCGGAAGAATCGCATACCGGAAAATACGCACACGGCGGGAATACAGGTCTTCCGCCGCCTGTACCAGAGACCAGTCCATCGCCTCCACACTCGCATAAAGCGGCAACGCCATAAACGGCAGAAAGGTCGAAACCATTCCGATATATACCGCAAAAGTACTCGGATAAAGCGCATACCCCGGCTCAATCAACCCAAGCCAGGCCGCCAGCTTCGCCGGAGGCATTTCCGGAGCCAGCACCAAAAACCAGGCATACGTACGGATAACAAGATTAGTCCAGAACGGAACAATCAGCAAAGTCAGCCAAAGATACCGCGAACTGCCGTTTTTTGAGGCAATGAAAAAAGCTATCGGGTAAGACATGAGAATGCAGAGAAAAGTCGTGATCGCCGCAGTTAGGATACTGCGCCCGAGAATCAGCAGGTAATCGGAAGTCCAACCGAAGAACCCGCCAAAACCAGCCAGCCGCGAGTAATTCTCAGTAGTAAAGGAGAACTCAATACCGCCGTAAGCCCCGCGCTGACAGAAGGAAACCAGAATCAGCGCCAGACACGGCAGCGCCAGAAAAAAGCAGATCCAGAAAAAACCCGGAGACATGAAAAACCAGCCCCGCCGCCTTAACCGGCTGGTTGAAGTTAGTTCGCCTCTCCAGATAATCTGTTTATTCTTCATTGACCGGCACCAGTGCGTCCTTAAGAAATTCCAGCCAAACCTCGACCCCTTCCTCATACGGCTCATGATTGGCGGTCTTGACTTTCAGATTATTATCCTTAAACCAGATTTCCTGATGATCGCCACGGTAAACGGTATCGCGTACTGTTAGTTTCAGACCGTTAACTGAAGGCTGCTGAGTATGGAGACGGATATTCTCCGGACGGATGACGACAGTTCCTCTTTCCCACGGCACGGGAAGACAGGTCTCAAGTGTGCCATATTCTGTCTCAAGGCCGGCTGTGCCTGTACGGGACGCTTCAAACATGTTCGCGTCACCGATAAAATTCGCCACAAATTTATTGCAGGGACGTTCATAGATTTCATTTGGCGTACCGATCTGCACAATTGAAGCATGGTTCATCACCGCAATCCGGTCAGAAACAGTCAGAGCCTCATCCTGATCGTGCGTAACCATGATAAAAGTCTTCTCCAGACGGCGTTGCAGGTTACGCAGTTCAATCTGCACCTGTGCCCGCAATCGTGCGTCCAGAGCAGACATCGGTTCATCAAGAAGGAGGATCGCCGGCTCGTTCACCAGCGCCCGAGCCAGCGCAACGCGCTGCTGCTGACCACCGGAGAGTTGTGACGGATAACGGGAGGAGGTTTGTGTTAGCTGCAGCATCTCCAGCGCAGCCTGAACACGGGTGATAATGACTTCCCGATCGAATTTCCGGGAACGCAGACCGAAGGCGATATTTTCATACACGCTTAAATGAGGAAAAAGTGCATAATTCTGAAAGACGGTATTTACATTACGCTTGTTTGCCCGGAGGTTGGTTACATCGGCATTACTGATGGAGAGTCTTCCGCTATCGCAGAGTTCCAGCCCGGCAATGATTTTCAGGAGTGTCGTCTTGCCGCAGCCAGAAGGCCCGAGGATGGTGAAAAATTCACCTTTGTCGACCGTCAGGTTGACATGGTCCAGCGCAACAACTTCATTATAATGCTTTGAAACGTCCGTTATCTCCAGCCCCATTAGTCCCTGGAACCCCTTTCTCTAAGTATAAGAATTACCGGTGGTTAAAATCCGCAAATAATGGACTGACGGACTAAATATTTCTACATCATAGTATATAATCTTTTTATGTCAATACTCTCTGAAAAAAACTCACCTCCACAGCATAACCACATAAACAACAGACACTTACAAACAAGAGCCAAGAAGAAAGCCTAAAGCCCCGCCCTGACCAGCAATAGAGTCGGGATTCAGCAGGAAAAAGCATCTTTCAAAATTATTAACAAAGTAGTTCGTTGCATGCACGCTTAAAGCTTGGCTAGTATAAAATACTCGCCACAGGCACAATAAATGCACCCATGGCGTCGTAAGCTTTAGTTTGTTGCGGCAATTTTAGCAGGCGTTACCCGCCTGCAGAACCTGTTTCTTCCATTTGAAGGATTTAATCAGAAAGAGAACTACCGCGACAATCGCAAAAGCAATGCCAATATAATTTGAAAGTTCATATGAAAGAGAAAGTCCGATCTTCATATAAAGGATAAAACTGACAGAAACTGCGGTCATAAATGCTGCCGGGAGAACTGCAATCCAATAGAACTTTCCGCGCCTGGCAAGCCAGACACCAGCACTCCAGAGAACCAGCATTGCCAGGGTTTGATTGCTCCAGCCAAAATATCGCCATACGGTACTGAAATTGACCATACTGATTAAATAACCAACCACAAACAAGGGCACAGCAATCATAAGTCTTTTTACCGCCTTAACTTGAGACAACGAGAAGGTTTCCGCCAAAATAAGCCGGGCTGCCCGAAATGCGGTATCACCGCTGGTAATGGGAAGAATCACTACACCCAAAATTGCCAGCAAACCTCCCGTGCTACCCAACAATCCACGGCACACCCCATCGACCACTGCCGAAGCGGTGCCATTGTGAATCACTTCATTATAAGCTTCAACTGACGGGTAAAATGACAATCCGGCAGTAGCCCAGATCAAGGCGATAATACCTTCGGCAATCATCGCACCGTAAAAAACAAGCCTTCCGTGTTTCTCATTCTTGAGACAGCGAGACATCAGCGGACTTTGTGTGGAGTGAAATCCGCTAAGAGCGCCGCAGGAAAGCGTAACAAACAATAGTGGCCAGATCGGAAGCTGCCTTCCATCATAACTTTTGTTCGGATTAACATTTTTGAAAAAATCAAGATCAGGCAGCACAGTATGGTCGCTGAGAAAGAGCGCGATAACCACACTAAAGGCCATGAAAATGAGCAAAGCCCCAAATATAGGGTAAAACCTGCCGATAATTTTATCAATCGGCAGTATTGTCGCCAGAAAGTAGTAGGCAAAAATAATAATTACCAGAAGATGCTTGCTTACACCGGTCAAATTCTCCAGCAAACCAGCCGGAGCCATAACAAAGACAACACCAACCAATATCAACAGCAGTAACGAGAAAAACCGCATAACATGCCGCGCCGGCATTCCCAGAGAATTTCCTATAACCTCCGGAATACTCTCCCCATTCTCCCGAACAGAAAGCATCCCACTGAAAAAGTCATGCACACCACCGGCAAAGATGGAACCAAGAACAATCCAAAGCAAAGCCTGCGGTCCATAAAGCGCTCCAAGAATAGGCCCGAAGATCGGCCCCACCCCCGCAATATCCAGGAGCTGAACCATAAAAACCTTCCACGTCGGCATGGGAATAAAATCAACATTATCAGCAAGTTCAAGAGCCGGGGTCTTACGATCCGGTTCTATGCCGAAGATCCTCTCAACCAATACCCCATAGGTAAAATAACCAAGAATCAGAAGCCCGACACAAAGAAAGAAGAATCCCATACGCCCCTCCCCATAAATATGAAAAAATCTGCTGCATCAAAAATATACATCATAAAAAATTTCCACCCAACCTGGCAATTATTATGTTATCAATAATTATTTTTGTCAATTATCAATAATGTGAATCTATAAGAACAAACCCATCCTTCTCTGCAGAATAAACAAAAAAAAATTTTTATCAAAATTATTTGACTAAAAAAAATTACAGCTTATTATATTATTGTAAAGCCATTGGTATTATAACGATTTTTATTGCAGGTAACTTTCTTATGCCCAAAAAACCAGAAAAAACGGATCAGGCTGTAAGTCAGCTTATCGACATAATAAATGAACTGCGCAACGGAAAAGACCAGTTCTTTCCTCCAGAGCGAAAGTTGTGTGAACAGTTAAACATAAGCAGAGTTACATTACGCAGGGCGATTACAATACTTGAAGAGCGCAATATTCTTCAGTCAGGTTCCAAAGGACGCCTTGTTGTTTCACCGGGAAATATCGAAACCAAGGGGAAAATTGTTTTTTACACTTACGGCTATGAGAGGATAATCAACCCTGCCTGGAACAGGTTATGGACGAAATTATCAGGCAGTTGCAGGCAATGGGGTTACGATGCCGAATTAAGACTACTCTCTGACGAAAATCCTGTTACTGTCAAAAAACCGGAGAGTGAGAATGAGTTCATAATACTTACGTCATTTCCCAAGCGATATTCTGAAAAAATGTTCAAGCTGATTGAAGAGGAAAAAAACGTCATTGCAACACATGAGTCCTATATCGGGAAAATAACAAATGTTGTCGCGCTTGATAATTACGCAACGGGAGTTATGGCTGCCCAAGAGCTGCTAGTCAAGAATGTTTCAAGACCAGGGTTTATCGGGTTGCAAAATAACGATATAGCCTTTCAGAAACGAGCTTCGGGTTTTATTGACACCATGAAACAGAACGCCATTGATGTCGAAGAGTTCTGGTTTTCTGGCGGGTCGCTGGGATCTTTTATGATAAATGCGCTGGAAGGTGTCAAAGCATTTATTAATTCAGGCATAGACTCGCTTTTCTGGTATTCCGATGAAGGGGTGAATGTAGTTTATGAGATAATCTCACAATCATACCGGATTGCGCAGGAATTCAGTCTGGTAACGGTTGCCGGTTCGCATCAGGCACTGGCCAATGATCCGCCAGTGACCGCGATAAGCCATGCCACAGCCATGACCTGCACGGCAATTTTCCAGTTGATTGAAAATCTACAAAATGAGACCAGAGCCAAAGAAAATATAATTCTCGTCAAGCCATCGATATATAAAGGACGGACAGTATGAAATCCTTATCGGTAGTCAATCATCATAGATGTCGCCAGAGAAATTTCACCTTGATTGAGATGTTGGTGGTAATTGCGATCATCGGCATACTGGCCTCAATGCTTGCGCCATCATTAAGCAATTCACTGGCTCTGGCTAAAAATATCGAATGCACCAACAATCTTTCCAAAATGGGAGTTGCCTGGTATCAGTACAGCGAGGATTACGGGCGTTTCCCGGTCAAAACAGACCAACCGGAAAATGACTACAATCTACGGTATTGGCGGATGATTAACCCGTATTACGGAAAACAGTTAAGCAGCACTGATTACAGCAGTTACCGCTGCCCCGTGGAAAGCAGCACTAACTATTCCTATGGCGCCAATGCCTATATATTGCAGAAACAGCTTACCGGAACGCCATGGATTGAAGCAAGAACAAGAGGACTGAATTTTTCCTCAATACAAAAACCGTCCTACAAAGTCCTGATGGCAGACAGCAAACCCAGTTGGTCATCGGTTAACCGTGGCACAGCAGACGACCCTACTACGCAAGGCGTAAGCTGCAGGCATCAGGACGATAGCGCGGCAAACTATGTCTTCTTCGACGGACACACTCAGTCACAAGACTATTTCTGGATCATGAGTAACGTTAAATTGAACTGGTACATCTACTAATATTCCAATAATAAAAATGAAAGGTTGAGAATGGCACGATTCTTTATCGCCCTCTTATGGGCTGGAGTTTTTTTTCAATGCATTAATGCAGAGGAAAATTCGCAGAGTATTTCATCTCCACCGCCAGAATACAGTTATAAAATAAACGGGAAAAAGAACGAATTCAACAATCAGAAAAAGACAAAGTTTTTCAAGCCTGATATCAAAATAAATGATTACCGGTATAACTGGCTGCTGAAACCTTACAAGCCAGCAGCAACAGCTTCTCAAAACAACAACACAGTTAAAGCGGTTATCCAGGGCTACGTCACGCAAATCAACAACCGTTTCAATTATTCGACAGCGCCAATGACCAGGGAGTTGAATGAACTTGCGGACTTTCTTGATATCCGCTGCTTTCTGAGGGAATATCAGACTGATGATTCACCGAAATTTGAAGAGATAACTGACGCGGTAATACGCGCAAAACAGGCAGGAGTCAAGAAGGTAGAACTATCGGTTATTTTGTCAAACGACATGGATCAGACATATAGTAAAACCGCCGCAAGAATGCAGGATTATCAGGGTAAATATCCAAGCGAGAATAAAGGCGATTATCACCCAGAGAGCAACAATACTTTCTTTTCATATTGGGACCCCGAAAATATTGCATCAATGCAGAAACTAATCGAGCGCACCATAAAATACTGCAAGAACCATGCTGAAACAGACAAGGAAATTTTCGAATGGCATTTTCGCTATCCCGGACATAACGACTGGTGGTATCCCCTGAGCAATAGTTTCTATGATTACTCAGAGCCAACCCAGAAAGCCTTCAGGCAATATCTGCAGAATGAAAAAAAGCTGTCGCTTACAGATATCAATTCCCGCTACAGCCTTTCCCTGAGTTCGTTCGATCAACTTAAATTGCCTGCGCCAGAATTTTCCAAAACCAATCTGTCAACGTTATGGCAGGACTTCCAAAATTTCAGAGTCTATACAATTTATAAAACTCAACAGAATTTATACAACACCGTACGGACATATGACAAAGACCGAAAAATGCTATGCTGGATGACAACAGCTCTAAGGACTGCAGGCAGAGACGGCATCATTATTGATAAGTCCTTGCAACTTACCAAAAATAATCCGGATAGCTTGAGTACAATCACCTGTTTTGACCACTGGAAACTGGAAAGTGCGCTTTATGGTTCATTAGCAGAGTTACAGGGTATTCCACTTGGGATTGAACCTGTACATAACACCATGGACTCATATATCAAAACTTTTTATAACGCGCTGAAATATCCCGTACGTCAAATCAACTGGTTGTTCTGGCTTGAAATGGACCCCATGGAGAGACCCTGGATTATCTGGGCTTTACGCAGAGGAGAGTTGCTCAACACGTTTGCAACAGCCAGGCTCAAACACGCAAACGTTGCCTGCCTGCTCTCATACAGCGACATCCAGAACAATATAACACCAAAATTATGGGAACGCACCGAGAGTTACAGCAATAAAGAAAAACTATACAAGCAATTTGAATTATCAAATATAACAATGAACTGGATCAGTGATTATTCAGACAAGCTCAATCTGAACGAAATCAAAACCATCATCTGCCCTGATAATCAGACATTACAGGACGCAATGGCAAAGCGCCTGATTGAATTTGTTTATAATGGCGGAAAGCTGGTTGTCTCAGGAACAGACCCTGTTGTCACAAATAAAAACAATATGAACATTACATTATTAAATATGTTTGGAATTAATATTTCAGGCAGCTCGGAATTTAAACAGGGATGTTATCGTTACGGGAAGGGCACAATATATATAAACACATCAAACATTAAGGATCTTTACCTCAGCGCCCTTAAAGACACCGGAATATCAGAAAAAGGAAAGCAACTTCTAAAATGGTGCGGTGCAGAGATATCCATTGAAACAGATAAGATCGGAGCCACCTCATTTGTGAAAGAACACAATGAAGGCTTTTACCTGACGTATATAAACACGACAGATGGTGAACTTAATATCTCTTCAAAACTTAAATTTGTAGATGATGGCAAAAAATATGTCCTCAGGGATCTGCTGTCAGACAATCAGGACCTGGTTGTCAGCGGTAAAGAACTTAAAGATAAAGGAATTGCGGTTAACTTTTCTTTTCAATGGGAAATCTTTGCATTTGCAATACAACCTGTCAAATAACAGTGTTTTTAAATAACTTTTATACTTAGCAAAAGGAAAACCATGAAAAATTTTATTCGCCTGTCCGTTTTCACACTTCTTATTTTTTCAATCACGGCTTCTGCAGAGGACAAAGTTGATTTAAGCTACAAAGGCATGAAAGCCAGTAATCTCAAAAACGTTAAAATCGATTCAGGGGTATTAAGCGCAGTACCGACAACATTTGACCCTTATATTATTTTACCGATAGACAAGCCGCTTGACTGTGCAGAATACAGTGTTCTGTCTTTCAAGATGAAAGTTGCTGAAAAAACGGGACTCAGCTACGGCGAGATATTCTGGACAACCAAAGAGTCTGAAACGTTTGATCAAAAAAAATATCTCAAGTTCGATATTATTGATGACGGCCAATGGCATACATACACAATAAAACTAAATGAAATGAAAAGCTATACCGGGATTTTAACCAAACTGAGAATTGATCCAGTCCAGAAAGTAAAAAATTTTGAACTTGTTCAATTAAAAGATATCGCAATTTCAAAACCAACTCAAAATTAATGACCCAGAATATCTAGCAAGAGATTACCGAACCTATAGCGACATAATAAAGCATAAAGCTTGTTGTTGTGACAGGGATGACTCGTCCCAACCTGAAACACCAACAAGCTTGCTTTAATAATATGCAGACACGTTCGGACAATTATCGCAGATTTACACACAGAATACCTTTGGCATAGCCAAAAACATTATGTCCACTGTATAAAAATGGAAATGGGGAATAAAATTTGCTCTTTTCATTTTTCCGTTCAATATCTGTACGTACTAAAACAAAATATAATATCTCACCAGCATTGGGTTGATTGCCTAGCATATAATTTGGAAGTTCAGAAAAAGGGATTGCAATTTCAATTGAATATCCATGTTTTTGCTTCAACGCTTTAAACTTCAGACCTTCCATTTTTGCAGTCGGTTCCGAAGTCCAATCACCGTAACGATTGTTACAGTGAAAACCTTCAAGGCTATCTCCATCGCAGCCAATCACAACTTCCCAATATTTTTTCATACGCATAGATGGCATCATGAATATCTCCAAAGAATCCCCTCGATAGGGATGCCCCTGAAGATCAGAGGACAACACATTCTTGTCGGGAAAAAATACGGAGACATAGATAAATTTTTTATCCCACATTATTTTCCAGACAGAATCATCGTTTACTTTATCCACAGAATTAATTGGATAATACCCATTAAACACCAATGCCTCATTCCAACAAGATTCATCTATTTTGCCATCAATTTTGGGGGTTGATTTTGCATAAGGGATTTCAAAGGATGGTGGAGTTTTATATGGCCAGTGGAGTCCAAGCTCAATCCTCTTTTTAAGCTCTGTTAATTTTTTCGCAGCGTCTTTGCGTTCATCATCTAAACCTGCCAATTTCCCGCGTAACAAATTGAGTGAGCGCCATGAATCAAGCGCTATTTCATTTAAAGCATAACGCGCAGGGCTATCCAGTGTCTCTCTGGAATAGAGACCTTCATAATAAACAAGGAGTTCATCATAATCAGTGGCATACAGTTGTGCCGGTATAAATGCCATCACCATAAAAATAAGAATGTTTATATAATATTTGTTATACATAGATTGCTCGCGGCGATAACTCGATATTG
>QKCJ01000028.1 GCA_003245715.1 bacterium | reverse complement strand
ATAATAAATTTTAAAAATTTCTGAAGGATAACTCAAAGCATATGATAGTTAATGATATCTAGAGATATCTATTTTTAGTTAAAATAAGATAAAGTTAGTCTGAAAATGCCATTTGGCAGAATATTAAAATTTGGAGAGCGAAGCTCAAACCAGAAGGAGAAAAAGATGGATATCAGGAAAGTTATCACAGGTATGGCCGCATTCGCAGTTATGGCAACTGGAATGGTTTGGGCTGGCGTTGAGGATAAAGCCAAAGGCGCAGAAACACCGGCAGTGACTCAGGACTGTGCAGGCGGTGACTGTTCTCAGGCTGCGGTAAACCAGACCCCGCCTCCCCCGCAGAAAGTCAAGATCCCGGGCGTTGCCATCATTAACCCCGACAACCCGTCAGAAGCGATACTGCTCGTGCAGGTCGGAGCGCGGACACCTGAGGGGAAGATTGTTCCGCAGATGGTTGGCATTAAGATCGACAATGATGAAAACGGCAAGAAATTAATCAGCGAGTACGGAATTAAATCGGTAAAGCCTGAAAACCCCGAAGCAGCCAAAGCGGCGCAGAAAGAAGCACAGGAAAAATTTGTTATGGTCAGCGGCGTGGTAAAGTTTGACCAGAACCGTCCGATCATAACAGTAGAGAAATTCGAGTCAGCAAAAAATCTCTTGGCCAAGGCTCCTGCACCGGAAAAAACTGAAAATACAAAATCCCAAACCGCTGAAGACAAAAAAGTCAACTAACCCTCCAACCCGACATGCTCAGCGGATCTCCGACAGCGCCCCACTTACAGGGGCGCTGTTTTTTTTTGCCGATTGTAATTATTCTGAATATCCGTAGGATTGGAGTTAAACCATAAACAAAAAGGACTAACCATGATTATCTGGGTTGATGCAGACGCCTGCCCCATTGAGATACGCGGCATTATCGAAGCGGCGGCGATCCGCTGCCGGATTCCGGTTAATTTTGTGGCCAACGGTTATCTGCGCGTCACAGAAGACGAGCTTATCAAGTTTATCCCAGTCAAAGCCGGGCCGGACGTCGCGGATGATTACATTGCCGATAACTGCAATAAAGGTGATCTGGTTATAACTAACGACGTACCCCTTGGCGCGCGGATTGTCGAGAAGGGCGCAACCGGGATTGACCCGCGCGGTGGTGAATTCACCGAAGAGAACGCCCAGCAGCGGCTGGATTCGCGTAATTTCATGGAAGAAATGCGCATCATGGGACTGGCTGAAGGCGGCCCGTCCTCACACAAGGCAACCGACACCCGAGAATTCGCCAACGTCCTCGACCGCCGACTGACCCGCTACCGCAAATTCAATCCGCTGTAACCCTGCTTGAATTTTGTAATAGTCATTAATAAAAAAAAGCACCCGGCCTATAACCGGGTGCTTGATTAATTTTATGCGCTACTTATTAGTAACGATAGTAGTCAGGTTTGTACGGGCCTTCAACTGGAACGCCGATATAATCAGCCTGATCCTTTGACAGTGTTGTCAGGCGGCAGCCGAGTTTGGCAAGGTGGAGCTTGGCAACCTCTTCATCCAGTTTCTTTGAAAGGGTATAAACGCCAACCTTGTAAATGTCCTTGTTCTTCCAGAGGTCGATCTGGGCCAGAGTCTGGTTGGTGAAGCTGCTTGACATAACAAATGACGGGTGGCCTGTAGCACAGCCAAGGTTAACCAGACGTCCTTCAGCGAGAATATAGATGCAGTGGCCATCCGGGAAGACCCACTTGTCAACCTGCGGCTTGATCTCAATCTTGGTAACGCCTTCCATCTTCTCAAGCCTTGCCATCTGGATTTCGTTATCAAAGTGGCCAATGTTACAGACAATAGCCTGGTCTTTCATCTTGCTCATGTGCTCGGCGGTGATGATGTCCTTATTACCGGTTGTTGTAACATAGATATCAGCATAAGGAAGCACATCCTCTACCGTGCGCACCGGGTAACCGGCCATGTAAGCCTGCAGCGCACAGATCGGGTCAATCTCAGAAACAGTAACCTGCGCCTTGTGACCAGCCAGAGCTTCAGCACAACCCTTACCAACGTCGCCAAAACCGCAGACCATCGCAACCTTACCCGCAACCATAACGTCAGTCGCGCGCTTGATGCCGTCAACCAGTGACTCGCGGCAGCCATAAACATTGTCAAACTTACTCTTAGTGACGGAGTCATTAACATTGATCGCCGGAACCAGCAGAGTTCCGTCGCGCTCCATGTGATAGAGGCGGTGAACACCAGTAGTTGTCTCTTCAGATACGCCCTTCCATTCCTCAACAACCTTGTGCCAGTGCTGTTTATCTTCAGTCTGGGTTTCCTTGAGAAGGTTAAGGACAATCTGGAATTCCTTGTTATCGGTTGGCTTGTCAAGACGTGACGGATCTTTCTCAGCATAGTAGCCTTCATGAATCAGCATAGAAGCATCCCCGCCATCATCAACGATAAGCTGCGGTCCCTTGCCATCCGGCCAGGTCAGCGCCATCTTTGTGCACCACCAGTACTCCTCAAGTGTCTCGCCCTTCCAGGCAAAAACCGGAACGCCAGCAGCAGCAATCGCCGCAGCAGCATGATCCTGAGTTGAGAAGATATTGCATGAGCACCAGCGAACATCAGCGCCAAGCGCAACCAGAGTCTCAATAAGAACAGCAGTCTGGATAGTCATATGCAGACTGCCCATGATGCGCACGCCTTTCAGCGGCTTTTCTGCACCATATTTTTCACGGGTAGCCATAAGCCCCGGCATCTCGTGTTCAGCAATTTCAAGTTCTTTTCTTCCCCAGTCGGCAAGTTCAATATTTGCGACTTTGTAGTCAACGGTTTCTGTCCCGGCAGCCATTTACACTCCTTTAATTTAACATATTATCACGAAATAGATTATATCTGAATTTTCAATTTATATTCAAAGCCCCCCCTTTTGTCAAACATTTTAGCATAAAGAGCTGTTTGACTTATTATAATGATCTGGCTAAAATCGTAAGTAATCACAGCAGAGGATAGAAAATTGCCTGAAAATCACCATAACCCGGAAAACGGGATAATCAATATCTCGGACCAGGCTATCGACGACGAAGCTGATTCCCGACAAGGCATGAGCCTCGGCGATCATATAAACGAACTGCGTTTCAGGCTTATCCGCGTTATCCTTGCCGTCTCGGCGGTCTTCGTTTTCTGTATGATATTCTATAAGTCGGTCTGGAAATGGGCATTATATCCGCGTGAAGTTACCGCGCAGATTCTTGACAAGAAACCGGAAGATGTTGTCCCGCTGCAATTTCTCACCCCCTGGGACGGGCTAAGTTCGGTTGCCGGGTTATCAATAAAACTGGCGCTACTCGTTGCCCTGCCGATTATCCTTGCCGAGATCTGGCTCTTTGTTATTCCCGGACTGCGCCACTCGGAAAAACGCGCCCTGGGCTTTATTCTCAGTGCCGGCAGCGTTCTGAGTATTACCGGCGCACTTATCGCTTTTTTTTACGCCGCCCCCGTCGGTCTGGCGTTTCTAACAGAATTCAACCACTCACTTGAAGGCACAGTCACCACCTTCACCGCCAAATCATACTTCGGCTTCATCAGCATGGCCTGCCTCGGCTTTGCGCTGGCCTTTGAGACACCGCTGGTAATGATGGCCCTTACCTGGACAGGTCTGATAACCCCGCAGTCAATCAGCAAATACTGGCGGCATTCAGTACTGGCAATCTCGATAATCGGCGCGCTCTTCACCCCGCCTGACCCGGCAACAATGCTGATGCTTGCAGGCTGCCTGCTGGTCTTGTATTTCCTCGGATATCTCTTATCAAGGGCAGTTTATAACAAGAATAAAAAAATTGACGGGGAATTATCCGAAATCGGTGAAGAATAAGCGCATTTATCAATATTTTAAGGAATAAACATCTATTACATGCCAAAAAAATATTGCAAGCACTGAGTTTTTGTTAGATAATATAGCCAAAGGGAATTATACAATTACCGCAAGAATAACCGGGGCTTAACATAAATGGGTAGTGATAAAAGCGAGTTTTTCAATTCCAAATTTATTTCCAGCGCGACAAGAAGGGTCAACCCTTCATGGCTGCGGGTAAAGTTTTTTGCTCTTATCATGGTTCCGGTACTCGTTCTTTCCATAACTTTTATAACGATATTTTACTATCAGCAGAAAAGAATTAATGATGCCGTTGCTCTTGGCAGGATGAATTCACAATTATCCTCAATGCGCGACCTGATTGCCTTTAATATCGAGGAAGCCCTCTCAGACCTTAATTTCGCCCACAGACTGCTTGCCTACACTTACAGCCAGAAACTCCCCAAACAAGTCGCAGAAAAAGCGCTGACAATATTCGCCCAGAGCAAATCCGGCTATGACCAGATACGCCTGCTTTCCTCAGATGGCAAGGAGACTATCCGCATCAATAACCATGACAATAAAATCGAGTCGGTCTCTGCCGATAAATTGCAGGATAAATCATCCCGTGACTATTTCAAAATTATCGCAAAAATGCCAGAGGGTTATGTTTATATCTCGCCGCTTGAATACAACATGGAATTTGGCGCTATCGAATATCCGCTGAAGCTTGTAATAAGATTAGCCACCAAAATAGAGAACTCTGGTGATACCAATTCCCCGATATTGGTACTTAATTACCTCGGCAACCGGATGCTGGACAACGCCCAACGCATCATCCAGAGCGGCAAGGATAGGGGCATAATATTCTCGATCGTCAACAGCAAGGGCGACTTCCTGCGAAGCTGCACCTATAACCAGTACACCGGCAAACTCACCCACCAAACCGTCACCAATAATAATTTTGCCAGTGATATGCCTGAAATATGGAAAAAGATCGTCAACCAGGACTCAGGGATGCTTGATACGGATATCGGCACATTCTGCTTTTTGTCGATTGACCCTGAAGCTATTGACCCCTCTGACCTGCCCTACAAAACAGCCAACATTGATAATGAACTAACCAATAAAAACGACCTCTATCTGATTCTCTTCCGCCAGAAGTCCTACTCAAATGAGGCGACAATTGAGCTTATGAAAAAACTCGCCACCTTCGGCCTGCCGGCTCTGGCCATTCTCTCAATACTGGCCTGGCTCTACAGCTCATCCCTGACCCAGAAGCTAGTCCTGCAAGATCATATCAGAAAAGCAGCCATCACCGACCCGCTTACAGGTCTGCATAACCGCCGTTTTGGCATGCTGATGCTAGAGCATGAATTCGCCCGTCTAAAACGCAGTAACGACCATAAATTCTCACTGTTTTTCATTGATATCAACAACCTCAAAGGCGTTAATGACAACTTCGGCCATACCGCCGGTGACAATCTTATCAAAACCATCTCGACGACCCTGAAAGACGGCCTGCGAAATTATGATATCCTCTGCCGTACCGGCGGGGACGAATTCATGGTGGCTCTGCCCAACACCCCGCTGGTCTCAGGCAAGCAGGTTCTGGAGCGGTTGCGCAGCACGGTATCCTCAACCCACAAGGGGCAGTACGAGCCCTACGGCATTGACTTTGCCTACGGAGGGATTGAGTATAACCCGCAAGAACATCAAACGGAAAAGGATATGCTCAATCAGGCGGACGCGGCAATGTATGAAGACAAAACCCGCCGCAAGCAGGGGCGCGGTTCAGAAAAAGCATAAAAATGGATTACTATAAAGAACTGAATTTTCTCTTCGGAGTCGCCAATAATACCTCCCACACCGGACACATCAATTTAAAGGGACGCAACTACTATTGCCTGCAGTATAACCACGGCGGCATAATAAATGTCACCGTAGATGAAGGAGAACCGGTAGAAATAACCGGCCCCTCCCTGCTTATAACCTATCCCGGCAGGGATTTTATCTTCGGTAGCGGAATTGGCAGCTCCTGGCTGCATAACGCCATGGGCTTTACCGGCAACAAGGTGCAGGAATATATCCATTCAGGACTTCTGCCGATAGAGCATAATCCGCCGCTTTTTCCGGTTAAGGACAGCGTCAGCTTCTTCACCTTATTCCAGCGCTGCTGTTTTTATATCTCACAGGGAGAGCGCTTCCACCACCGCGCAGCCTACGCTTTTGAAGGATTACTCCTCCAGCTCTATGAGGAAATAAATTACAAGCACTCAAGCGGCGGCCTGAGCCGGCAGATCCATGAGCTTTCCCAGCAGATCATTCAGTTTCCCGACAAAATCTGGGACTTTACCGTTGAGGCGGAGAATATGAATATTTCCTACGCGCACTTCCGGCGGCTATTTAAACAGGTAACCGGCTCGTCCCCGCAGAAATACCTCCAGCAGGGCAAGCTCTCCCATGCCGCGGAGTTGCTGCTGACCACCGATATGCCCATAAAAGAAGTCGCCTACGCCACCGGAATCGAGGACATCCATTACTTTACCCGTATCTTCAGCTTACGTTACGACATTCCCCCCGGCAAATTCCGCGAGGAGCACAACAACACAAACAGTTGACTTTTACGCGTCAAAGTGTATTTTTAATCCCTATGAATAAAACCCTTATACTAAATTTTCTGAGCAAAATCAGCCTGATAAGCGCAGTCGCAATGCTGCCCTCGCTTGTTTTATGCTTTTACTTCAACGAATCGGCAAGCCAGCACCTGGCCAGCCCCGCAAGATCGTTTATAATCTCGATCTTAATCTCACTGGCTATCGCCGCAGTCCTGCACCATTTCGGACAGAACAAGGCCAAAGAAAAGCTCAGCGCCTCAGATGGATTTGCCGCGACTGTCTTCGGCTGGCTTACGGCCGCCGCTCTTGGCGCGCTGCCGTATTACCTGATCTGTTTTCACAACGGCGGCTTTGGCTACACCGAAGCCTTCTTCGAGTCCATGAGCGGTTTTACCACTACCGGTAGCTCCGTATTCGGCACGTCTATCGCTGATGGCGGCTACGGCACTATCGAGTCCCTCCCGCGCTCGCTGCTGTTCTGGCGCAGCCTTACCCACTGGCTTGGCGGGATGGGTATTGTCGTACTCGCCCTTGCCGTACTTCCGGCTCTTCGCGCGGGGGGATACAAACTCTTTCTGGCGGAAGTCCCCGGCCCTGAGGCTGACCGCTTGCAACCGCGTATCCGTGAAACCGCTGCAATTTTATGGGGCGCATACTCACTTCTGACCGTCATCGAAGCGCTGCTATTGTGGCTAGGCGGCATGGACATCTTCGACGCCGTCTGCCACACCTTCGCAACCATGGCAACCGGCGGCTTCTCAACCAAGGACGCATCAATTGCTTACTACGTCTCACCCGGCAACCCGCACGGATTGTACCTTGAGATGGTGATAAACTTTTTCATGTTTCTGGCTGGCTGTAACTTCCTTCTGCACTTTCAGGCAATGCGCGGACGTATCGGCGAGTACTGGCGCAATACTGAATTCCGCTTCTACACCTATACCGTGCTGACAGTTACCGTACTCTTCACCCTGCTGGTCTATTTCGATGACACCTACCCTACGCTGTGGCAGTCTTTCTGCGAGTCGCTCTTTCAGACGCTCTCAATCATGACCACCACCGGCTTTGCCACCACCGACACCAACATCTGGCCGGCAGCCGCGCGTCTGCTTCTGATTATCATCATGTTTTTCGGCGGCTGCGCAGGCTCAACCGGTGGCGGCATGAAACAGATCCGCATCATGGTCGCCTGGAAATACGCTGTTCGTGAGCTGAAAAAACTACTGCGCCCCAACATGGTTAACCGCATCCGCATCGGCAATGAGACAACCCTTGAAGAAAAAGCGGCGATGGGTATCATCGGCTTGCTGGTACTCTGGATCGGTGCGTTTGTCATCGCCTCTATTGCGCTGGTATTCCTGCTGCCGCAGCACCCTTCGGGAATTGATAGCGGTCTGGTCACGGCAGTCAGCGCAGTAGCCGCGTGCCTGAATAATATCGGCCCGGGACTAGGTCTGGTCGGCTCAACGGCGAACTTCCACTGGATGCCCGAAAGCGCCAAATGGGTTTTGTCTGTCTGCATGCTGATCGGCCGACTTGAGATTTATACGGTTTTTGTATTATTCCTGCCACTGGCCTGGCGGAAATAGTTTTTACAGAAATCCTTTATTATGGAAACAGGAGCAAATAATCAATTTTGATTATTTAATAATCATATATGAGCAAACAAAGAAACCAACCCAAATTCGAGAAGCCACCGCTTAACATTCAGGTGACCACCCTCTGGGACTACCCCTCCCAGCATTACGGCAACGAGTTGCAGGGCGATCCGAATTACCGCGGGGCGACGCCGAGTTACATAATCTGGAATCTGTTAAAGCGTTATACCAAAGAAAAAATGCTGGTTATCGACCCCTGCTGTGGCAGCGGAACAACGCTTGACGTGGCACGTGACCTTAACCGCCGCGCGCTGGGTTATGATTTAAACCCTCAGCGCAAGGACATTTTCCGGGTTGATGCGCGTGATTTGCCGCTTGAGGATGAAAAGGCGGACTTTGTTTTTATTGATCCGCCATACTCGACGCATCTTGAATACTCAGACGATCCGCGCTGCATCGGCAAATGTGACGCGGCTGATGGCAGCTATTATCAGGCCATGGAAGAGGTTATCGACGAGATCTACCGTGTGCTGCGCCCGGACAGATATATGGCGCTGTATGTATCAGACTCGTACGTTCACGGTAAAGCCTTTCACCCGATCGGTTTTGAGCTGTTTGAGTTGATGCGCAAAAAATTCACGCCGGTCGATATTATCTCGGTTATCCGGCACAATAAAACCCTTGAGATGGGTAACTACCGCAAGGCAGCCGAGGAGGAGAATTTCTTTCTGCGCGGCTTCAACTACCTATTTATCATGTACAAACCGGCAGTCAAAAGCGATGAAATAAAAAGTAACCGGGCCGCCAAACGCCAGGCTCGCGGGTCACGCGGCCAGAACCCGCGTAATGGTCGCCGCCCGAATTCAGACAGACCAGTAGGTGCAGACAGCGCCCGTAGCGACAACAGCTCAGGAAACTCCGGCCGCTCCGGTCGCCCCGGAAGCTCCGGTAGGTCAGAAATGAAGACAAAACGCAATTCTGCCGATAAACAATAGTATTCACCCTCTTGCGTGCAGCAAAGCAGGTAAGCGTTGAAGAGCGTCTGTTTAATTACAGCGGCCCTCAACATATTAATTTGCAATAAATTATAAAATCGGGATAATAAAAACAAGTTGCGGGAATTTTATTATTAACGGGAAAGGACTGAGAATGCCGACAATTCAACCATTCTGCGGCTGGCGTTATGATCCGGCCAAAGCCGATTATGCGCTGACAAGTATGCCTACCTATAATCTGGTTGATCCGATCAGGCAGCAAAACCTTTACATTCGCAATGACCTTAATGCAGTGCGGATTATTGCGGGGAGGGATTTCCCGGAAGACACCGGTTATGACAACCGTTATACCCGCGCGGCCTCGCACCTGCGTCTGTGGCTTGAAGACAGCATTCTGATTCAGGACAAGAACTGCATCTATATTTATGAGCAGAATTTTGAAAAGTACGGGCAGCAGGTCTCAAGACGCGGCTTTATCGCCCGTGTACTGATTGCCGACAGGAATATTGACGGGATTTACCCTCACAAGACGGTGATGCCGGTGGCAAGCCTTGACCGCCTGAAACTGATGAAAGCTGTGCAGGGAAATACCGAACCGGTCTTTGGCCTGCTTAGCGACCCGAGCGGCGATATCAGCAGAAGTCTGTACCAGATGTGCAAGTATCATCCCCTCTCATCATTCACTGACGACTCCGGCGTGAACAACCATTTATGGGTTATGGATAATCATGAACAGGCCGCAGCTTTCTGCAAGGGCTGCTCACAGGAATCAATCTATATCGCCGATGGCCACAACCGTTATGAGGCGGCGGTTAATTACCGCAATCAGGTGCGCGAAGGAATGATTAACGCCGGACAAACCCCTCCGGCTCTAGGCGGGCTCGACAGCGACTATGTCATGATGTACATCCTGCCCGACAGCGACCCGGGGGTATTCATCAAGCCTTCCAACAAGATAATCAATAACCTGCCGCCGGAGACAATGTCTGAACTGCTTACCCAGCTCAGGAAGAACTTTATTGTCGAGGAGCTGTCAGGCAGGGACAAGCTGCTCTGGAAGATGGGAGAGAGTGAACTTCCGGCATTCGGGCTGGTTATTGGGGGCAAGCTTTATTATGCCGGGCTGCGCGATAAAAACATCATGAACCTTCGTGCGGCGGACAGAAACCATTCGTGGCGCGAGCTTGACGCTGCGGTTCTGGATCTGCTGATCTTTGAAGATATTCTCAGTATCAAGAAACCCGGCTCCGGGGTTAGTGTATCTACTACAAATTCAACCGATGAAGCGATTGCCGGCGCAGGCAGCACTGGCTGCGCAGTACTTGCCCGCCCCTGCAGCGTAGACCAGATCCGTAACGCCGCCCGCGCTGGGGTGCAGATTCCGGCAGGCAATACCGACTTCTTCCCTGATCTGACCTCGGGTCTGGTCTTTAATTTATTCAACTAGTAAACAAGTTAAATAACAAAACAATAAGACAGGAATTTTCCATTATGAAAAAATCGACCGTAGCAATAATAACGGCCTTTATCGCGTTTTCTGCCGGCATGACCGCCGGTTCGCTGCTGCAGAAAAATTCTGAAGGCAAGGCGGAGAAGGCAATAGAAGTAAAAACTGGCACTACTCCTGCAGATGATTACAAACTTCCGGCGACAAGGATAGTGGACGGTATTTTAAAAGGCATCAAGGGCGGGGATTATAAAACCTTCAGCACGGACTTTCATCAGATAATGCTCTCGGCTGTTCCTGAGGCGGTTTTCAATCAGCAAAAAGCAACTTTTAATATACTTATCGAAGACAAGCCAAAACCCCAGTGGCTTGGTTTCTATGACAAGGCCGGGACAATAACCACTCTGTTCAAGATTAAAGCCAGAGACGGCAGCGATACGCTTGTCACCCTTTCAATCATCAAGGTAAATGAAGACTGGAAGGTTGTCGGCTGTTATCTGCAGTAATTTTTTTGCAACGCTGAAATATAAATATAAAAAATCCGCAGAGCGATAATTCTGCGGATTTTTATATTATGTAAATTGAAAAACATTTATGCGGGACTGATTACTTTTTCTGATTACCGGAGAAGAAGTATTTCGGGTAATTCGGCATGCGGTAGCCATGCTCACAACCCTGACGGACCTCCATTTTCTTGGGGCCGGGGAAGTTGTTGTAGGCAATCCAGACACCTGAGGGCGGGCAGACATAATCGCCGAGATTGGAAACGATTGAGAGTGAACACTCAGGATTAGCACGCTTTACAAGGTTGACCGGATCATAGTAGAGAAGCGCAGGAGTGTATTTGATATACCAGCCGCCAACAAGGCGCTTGAGTTCAGTACGGCCAAGGTCGCAGCACCATGGAGACCAGGCATAACAGGTGTTGACATCCTTGTCAAGGCCGGCTGCGGCAAGTGACTGCATGCCACCCTGGCTACCGCCATTAGCTTCAAGGTCTTTGCCGTTCCACTCAGGAAGAGACTTGACGAATTCAAGCGCCCGCATGACACGCAGATACATTCCGTTGAAGTAGGTTGTTTCCGGATCTGAATTCTCTTTCACATCAAAGCCGTAGCTCTTGAGGGTTGTCTTCTTAAGATTTTCGTAATATTCCTTGGGCTGGCCGTTCAAAAAGCCATGGGCGTTGATGGCGAAAACAATCCTGCCGTAGCCGCTTTTGATATTATAATTAGAGCCGGTCACGCCGTAGCCACGGAAAGTAACCATCGCCTTGAGGCTTTTTTCCTTGGCCTTGAGTGGCATCATCAGATAACCGGAAACCGGCATGCTGCCAGCACAGGAAACTTTCACGTCATAAACCACGCCCTTCTCATCGGCCGCCACCTGCTTCTTTTCAAGGACCTTCATCTCGACAGCCGCAAGCTTCTTTTTCTGCTTCTCCCAAAACGCGTCAAAATCAGCAGGCTCGGCAATACTCTGAAGTTTTTCCGGCTCAACACCGGCACCGCCATCAAAAAAGACTTTCTGCGTACGGCCCTTATTATCTTTGAAAGTCAGCGCTGTCTTGCCGTCTTTATCATAGACAACAGCATAAATGCGGACAAAACCCGGCTGATCTGTTAAGGCTTCAATAATGTTGCCTTCCTCAGCAGAAACAAACTCGCCTTTTTCCTTTTTACCGTCATCGCCGGTGCGTTCCCATTTTACAGGATAGCCGCTGACCGGTTTTCCGTCCTCAAGAACCTTCAGCTCAAAAACCATCTTCTCACCCGGATTAAAAAACGGTGACTTGCGATCCTTGAGTTTTCCAAATACGGTAAATTCGCCAGCAAACGTACAAGCTGACAGGATAAAAGCAAACAGCACCCCAATTCGTAATAATCTTCCCATTATTATCTTCCTTTATTAGCCACAAAAAATAACCCGGAATACAGGTTAGCAAACAATATGCGTATACAGCGTCAAGGCAGTAGCCGAATCAACCCTGACCCTGACAATTTCACCGATAAGCTCCTTATGATTTTCCGGCGCGGGGAAAACACAGATCAGGTTTGAGCCGGTACGTCCAGTTAACCGGGTAGCATCACGGTTTGACAACCCCTCAACCAGAACCTCATGCTCACTGCCCACAAGCGCATTATTGCGGGCGGTGCTGGACTCTTCCTGCGCCTGTAGAAGAAGCTGGTTGCGGCGCTTTTTATCCTCCTCAGAGACGTCATCAATGAGGTTCTTCTCAGAATATGTCCCCGGCCTTGGGGAATACTTGAAGACATAACTGGTCTGAAAACCGGAGGTTCTGACAAGCTCAAGAGTCTGAAGAAAATCATCTTCAGTCTCACCCGGAAAACCGACGATAAAGTCGCTGGTGACAAGAGTGCCGGGGGCGAACTCTTTTATCATGGCAAGTTTTTCATCATAGGTTTCACGGCTGTAGCCGCGGCGCATCGCTTCAAGCATGTGGTTTGAGCCTGACTGCGCGGGCATATGAAGATGGTTGCAGACCTTGGGCAGATCATTGACGGCCTGCAGAAGTTCTTTCGTGATATCGCGCGGATGGCTGGTGACAAAGCGCAGTCGCTTCAAGCCCTTGACATTCTCATGCACCGCCCGCAGAAGTTCAGCCAGAGAGCTGTCAATGTCCTTGCCGTAAGCGTCAATATTCTGTCCAAGCAGGGTTACCTCAACAGCGCCTTTATCAACCAGTGCCTGCACCTCATCAACAACCGCCTGGATAGGGCGGCTCTTCTCACGCCCGCGAACATATGGCACGATACAGTAGGTACAGAAATTATTACAGCCGCGCATGATTGAAACGAAGCCCTGTATTCCTTTGTGCAGGCTGCGTTCATGTGCTTCAAAGATACCGGGAGTCGGAAGCGGAGACTCGTCGATATCCATGACCTTCCTCTCACCGGCCAGAGCGCGGGAAACGAGGTCATCAATGAATGGAAAACGGCGGGTGCCGCAGACAATATGCAGGCGTTTTTTCAGCAGGCGGAAAAGCTCGTCCCCCATGCGCTGGGCCAGGCAGCCCATGATGCCGACGATAACTCCTGGACGGTCGATCTGCCGTACCCGCTGCAGAACCCGCTCTTCGGCATGGTCGCGCACCGAGCAGGTATTAAATAAGACTACATCCGCCTCAGATTCGTCATCAGTAATTTTATAACCGGAAGACACCAGAGACTCGCAGGCGATATCAGTATCAAGCCGGTTCATCTGGCAGCCGAAAGTATGAATTAAAACCTTTACCTCTTTACTCAACTTCATTTCTCCATTGAGAGCATCAGCAGGTCATCACGCCCCCGCCAGCCCCCTCTGCGCCAGAACTCTGCTCCGGCTGTATTATCTTTAAAAACAAAAACGTGTGTCCGCCTGATACCGGCATTCTTGAGCGCAGCAAGTGCTTTATCAACCAGCGCCCGCCCTACCCCGCGCCTGCGCATATCCTTCTCGACCGCCAGGTGCATCAGATAACCTCTGCGCCCGTCGGTGCCGCAGAGAACAGTACCGATTATCCGTTCACCATCAGCAGACTCAGCGCAACAGGCGACAAAACTCATGGCCGGATTTTTCGCCAGATAAAAACCTATCTGCTCATCACTGTCAAGCTCTGGATCAAGACCCATCCCTTCAGTACGCTGCCATAAATCATTGACCGCCGTAAAATCTTCCGCGCACATCGGACGGTAATATATCTCGGTATCAGAGGGCATTATTAAAGTACTTCCATTTCACCGGGTAATTTCTTGAGGCGTTCAATATCAGGCTTGGCCATAGTCGCGGTGATAAACACATCCGATTCTTTATACTCAGTGTTCAGAACAACGCCAACCTGATTGACAATTGCCAGACGCCGTCCGTCACCGGCTGAGAACTTCAGGGTAACCTTGCGCTGGCCGCCGAGTGCATGCTCCTCAAGCACCGCAATCAGCCCAGCAAGACCTTCGCCGCTTTTAGCCGAAACAACAATTGACGGCTCGAAAAAGTTCCGGAGCTGGCTGGCAATCGCCGGGTCCTCAATAGCATCACACTTATTAAGAACAAACAAACGGTTCTGGTTATCCATCTTCAGATCACGCAGAGTACAGTCAACAGCCCTGGCGTGCGCCAGCGCCATCGGATCGGCAGCATCAATAACATGCAGGAGCAAATTCGCCTGCGATGCCTCTTCAAGGGTGGCGTGGAAACTGGCGACAAGATGGTGCGGCAGGCGGCGGATAAAACCGACGGTGTCAGAAAGCAGCAGACCCAGTCCGCATGGCAGGTCGAGCTTTCTGGTCATGGTGTCAAGAGTCGCAAATAACCGGTCCTCAACAAAAGCATCTCCGCCGGTCAGTTTATTTAAAAGAGTACTCTTGCCGGCATTGGTATAACCAACCAGACAGGCAGTAAATTCATTGTCACGCGCGGAAACTTCACGGGCTTTACGTTCCTCGATTGCGGTCAGTTCCTCACGAAGCTTTGAAATTTTACTGCGGATGATACGACGGTCGCTCTCGATCTGCGACTCACCGGGGCCGCGCGTACCGATACCGCCGCCATGTCGCTCAAGGTGCGTCCATTTACGCGCGAGGCGTGGCAGCTCGTACTGAAGCTGCGCCATCTCGACCTGCATGCGCGCCTGATAACTGCGGGCGCGGTGGGTGAAGATATCAAGAATAACCTCGCTGCGGTCGATTACTTTTAACCGCGCAGCAGCTTCGATATTTGAGAGCTGGCTAGGAGTGAGGTCGTCATCAACGACAATGGTGTCTGCACCGCACTCGCGGGCCTGATCCACCATATCATAGAATTTTCCTTTGCCAAGATAATATTTGGCAGTCGGGCGGTCAAGCTTCTGGGTAATACTGCCAACCGGCTCACCACCGGCAGTATCAACCAGACATGCCAACTCATCAAGCGGATTTTCACCACGCTCATAACGCCCCGGAATTTCAGCGCCGACGAGAAAACATTTCTCGCGGTGAAGCATAATATCTGACCTGTCATGGCGTTCCTGATTGTTACTGCTCATTTTATCTGCGATTGTCCTTATGAAGTAAGTTTTTCCCCCGAAGCAATTATCAGGGTATAAGTTATATCATTTTAAGGAAATCTGACAAAAAATAAAGGGGTCAGAAAAAATTGTAACAACGCCGCATCTGGTCTTTATCGGACAAAAACCCGGCTTTTCCCCGAAAGTTTCAGGTTATCAGCCCCACCAGAGCCGGAAATATGATAAATACCGCAAATTCTCAGTATTTATTTAAAGTAATACCCTCCCACCACCGATTATTAATATACAATTATCAATATTTTCTGCTCAAGGAAATTACATGAACGAAAAAGAAAAACGCAAAGATGATATCCTCAAGGAACTTGCCGTACGTTTCAAGGATTCCGCCAATACCATGAAGAGTATCGCAACCCGTATTCAGGCTGCGGCAACCCAGAGTATTGAGCATACAAAGCGTCTCAATCACGGCTCTGAAACACTCCGCAAGTGCATTGAGAGTGAAAAAGGCCCTCTGCCTTATTCATACCTTGAGTTCATCGAATTCAGTGACGCAAGTGAATTTGAAAAATACAAGGATATGCCGCTGATATCAGATAACGATATCGAAAATGTTGATTTTGATGAACTTGCCGACAAACTACAGGCTTAGGTTGAACTCTGTTATTTGACGCGTCAGGACAACCAGTTTTTTAATAAAGTGAATTAAAGCTGCCAGAGCAAAAACCGGCAGCTTTTTTTATTTTGCAACCTACAGATGCTGCAACAAAAACGTGAATTTTCTGAAGCACATTAACTGCCACATAATAACCAAAAACTAACGTTTAAACACTATATCCTTAATAAAATAATTTTAATATACCAAAGGGTAAAAATTATTTTGCGCATAGGAGAAGACAATGAAAAAAGAAAAATTACTATTTTTATGTACTGGAAATTCATGCAGATCACAAATGGCTGAAGGACTGCTTGAGTCTCTGGCCGGCAGCAAATTCAAATCGTTCAGTGCCGGAGTTAATCCCGAAAATGCCGTCCATCCACTGGCGATAAAAGTAATGGAAGAAATCAATATTGACATCACCGGCAACAAGCCGAAGTGCTTGACGAAATTTTTGGGGAAAGAACAGCTTGACTGGGTGGTTATTGTCTGCAATAAAGCAAAAACAACCTGCCCGAAATCATGGCCCTACCTTCTTGATAGCAGGCGTTTGTACTGGCCATTTGACGATCCGGCCAAAGCAGAAGGCGGCAAAGAACTCAAGCTCAGGAAATTCCGCGAAATCCGCGATCAGATCCGTTCTGAATTATCATTCTGGCTTGAACACGTTAGACAGATGCCGGAATTGGTGGCGGTCTGAAATTTCAGGCAGATCACTGAGCCGGGGCTAAACGGTAAAGGCGGAAGGCTTGCCGATCGGGAATGAATCATCTTGCAGGGCCTGCAGGGACTGCTCATTTGTCACGCCGCTTTTAAGCATCTCTTCAAGGGAGCAAAAGCGGGAAAGACGTTTGCGGTTTCTGTCTGTCTGCGTGTCCGGGTTAGCGGTTACGATCAAATTATCTTCCTGCGCAAGCAAAAGCTCTGTTGCCATTTGCGCAGTGACACGTTCATCGCCAGATACTCTCTGCAAACGCTCAGCAGCGAGCTGCAGCTCTGGAAGCAGCTCATCATAACCACTCTTGTAATAGTCTGAAAAGGTCTCACCACACAGAAGTGACGACTCGCCGGGAGCAACTGACTGTTGTTCTGGCTCAAGTTCGAGATACGCTGAAGGAGTAACCGCGCGGATCTGTTCCTGATCGAAACACATCTTGCGCAGAAGCAAATCAAAGAAGACCGCCCCCTCCCGCCATTTCTGGCCAAACCATGAAATATCCAGCGCAACCACGCAGCACTCACCAGCACCGGTATTTTTCTGCAGCTCCGAAAGATAATGCCCGGCATGCAAATCTGCCTTGTTGCGGGCTGCCTCCGGGTTATATTTTTGAGCGCCGCGGTTTTTCTCTGAGCCGACAGCAGCGGCATATTGCTGCGCGAAATCTTTTTCAGAACAGAAATAATCTGAATCAAGATAATAACCTTTATTCCCGGCAGAAATCTGAGCCGTAAATTCCGGATTAACCGCAAACCCGGCAACGCCCTCGCCCGCCCATACAGGACGGTTAGCCCCGTACTTGACTGCAGAGGATGCGTGTGAAATCGATTTGGCCGAACAGAAAAACGCTCTTATGCCGTACTTCTTAAGCAAATCGTTCATACCGAGGAAGTATGGCGCATGCTCAAGCCACAGACAGGAAGGGGCGAGGCCGAAGGTGCGCGAAAAGTAATCACAACCTGAGCCGATCTGCCCGTGAAGTGCTGAGGGGCATGCGGAAAATAATGGCAGTGGAGCGTTGGTTGCGGTTGTTGCGATCAGTTCGACATTGCCGTAGGATGCGATATTCTGCAGCGCCGCCGGCAAATCAGACTTGAAACGGTCATTAAACCAGTAATAAAGATCAAGCAAGCAATTGTAGCGCGTGAACTCAGGCGAGGATTTGGCAAGTTCCGAAGGATTGTATTCATCAGCAATTTGCCGTAAATTGTCACGCAACGCCTGAACAGTCTCGCCACGTGCAAGTAGCGCCAGAAGTGATGGCGAGAAGGATACGCCCATGCCATAAGTGACGTTGTCGCTCTCAAGGCGGTCAAGACAGCGCAAAAACGGCAACAGCGAAGAAAACACATAATCGGCAAAAGCACGCTCGCAGTTGTCATCAGCCGTATAAAACGGGAAGTGCGCATGAATTACCGGTATGAAATATCCTGTGCCCATGCTTCCCCCGATACTCAGGCAGTCTTGGTGGTGTCGCCAAGAAGCAGGTCAAGCAGAGAGGCCAGCTTGTCACGCATCTCACAGCGCTCGACAATCAGGTCAAGCTGTCCATGCTCAAGCAGAAACTCTGAACGCTGGAACCCCTCAGGAAGATCCTGATTGATTGTTGTCTTGATAACACGGGGACCGGTAAAGCCGGCGTGCGCTCCGGGTTCACCGATGATTACATCGCCAAGTGCCGCCCAGCTTGCCCAGATACCGCCCATGGTGCTGTCGGTAACAACGCTGATATAAGGAACACCAGCTTCGCGCAGCTTGCCTAGGGCTGCAGAGGTCTTAGCCATCTGCATCAGTGAATATAGCCCTTCGTGCATTCGCGCGCCACCACCAGAACCGGAAACAACAATCAGTGGCAGGCGTTTTTCAAGTGCATGCTCCGCAAGACGGGTAAACTTCTCACCGACAACTGACCCCATTGAACCGGCAATGAAGTTAGGGTCGGTAACGCCGATAGCAACCGGGCGCTCTTTGAGCTTGCCAACACCTGAAAGCATGGCGGAAAGCATGCGGTTTTTCTTGATCTCCTGCTCAAGCTTCTTGCTGTAGCTCTTGCCATGGCGCTCAAAACCAAGAATATCCAGACTGCGCAGGTCTGAATCATGCTCGACAAATGTACCCTCATCAATAAGAAGATTGATACGGGTTTTAGCAGAGATATGGCTGTGATAGTTACAATGGGAACAAACGCCGAGGTTTCCCTCAAGCATCTTCTTGATTATGATCTCGCCGCAGCGCTTGCACTTGACGGCAGGACCAGAGCCCTCTTCTTTTTTATTGATCTGCTGCTTATCACTCTTGCCGATAAGCTTTAACTTATCCCAACCGAAAAATGCCATTTATCAACTTCCTTACATAAAAATCAGATTAGTAAATTTATATAAATTTTTATCACACCATAACAGCCGAACAAACAAAAATCAGCCTGAAATCAGATCTACCGCTTTCCTCACATCCGGCGCTCTGAAAACAGCCGTACCGGCAACCAGCAAGTTCGCCCCCGCCCCGCGAATTTCAGCCGCGTTCTCTGGATTAACCCCGCCATCAATCTCAAGCTCGATAGCCCGGCCTGTCTGGTCAATCAGCGCACTAATCGCACGCAGACGCTCGATTGATTCGGGGATAAACTTCTGCCCGCCAAATCCAGGAAAAACACTCATCAGGAGGATTCTGTCAACTTTGTCAAGCTTTCCTTCAAGCCGCTCAACAGGCATATCCGGATTAATCGACAAGCCCCTGATTTTACCGAAAGAGCCGATCTTATCAAGCAAAGTTTCAGGCTCAGGCACTGCCTCAAGGTGAATAGTCACACCGTCAGCACCGGCATTTATGAAAGGCTCAATAAAATCACCAGGATTATCAAGCATCAGATGCACATCAAAATGCATATCGGTAATCTTGCGCAACGCCTCAACAACCGGCGGTCCGAAGGTCAGATTCGGTACAAAATGACCGTCCATAATATCAAGGTGCAAGACCTCTATACCTGCCTCCTCAATCTTGCGGATCTCTCTTTCAAGATTGGTAAAATCTGCCGCAAGCAGCGACGGCGCAACCCTGGCTCTCATTGGCAATCCTTCCCCGTATATAAAAAAGCGACCGTACACCACACACGGCCCCTTTCAGCGCTCTAACATTAAAATAACTTATGCAATAATACAGATAGAATATAGGGTCAGTCAAGCAGTTATTTTGAACATCACGCTAAAAACCGCCACAATAGACCATATTCTCAAAACACCCCGCTTGTCATGAGATTATTCCCATAACGACCTGTATTAAGATTAATTATATGTATGTTTCCCCAAGCGGCAAGTAAAAAACAACATCGCGCCTGTTTGTTGGCAAAGACAGGCTGGTGAGATGCAACGTGAGGACACGCTCTGACTGAAACCGAATTTATATCAAACCTCGACGGTAAAGCCATTGCGACGGGCGATGTCACCGTAGATGCAGCCTGTGCGGCGGATATCGCGGCGCCGGTCAGGGTCGTCGAAGCTTACCGCGACAAGGCCAAAGCGCTGGGAGAGCCCTTCAGACCAGTCGAAGTTATCAAGCAGCGACCAATAAAAATATCCGCGCAGATCTACGCCGGCGGATATTGCACTGTGGCACTGCTGCAGATGTTCTTTTAAAAGTCGGATGCGCAGTCCTTCGTCTTCTGTAGAGATACCATGCCCGGTGATATAAACCGGCAGGTCATATTTGTCTTTGATATCAACCAGGCTTTTGCCGAGCCACTCCGGGTCCTGCTCCCACATGTCATCACAGACCAGTTTCCGCTGCTGCAGGGCATGCTTCTGCACAAAGAGCGGCGATAGTGCGCCAAGGCCATGGGTGCGCAGGCGTCCACAGAAATTAACCCCGAGAAAATCAAGAATTTTGTTACCTTCTGAATCGGTGATAAACTTCTTGTAATTATCGGTGGTAAAAATACCGTGTGCTACAAACGAACTGAGAAGGTCAAGCGGGTGCCACATCCGTGAGGGTGAAACGCGCTTGATAAGACTGGTGATTCCGATATTTGAATCCGGCTGGTGTTCCTTGATTATCTTGTAGGCCAGTTCATGCGCTTTACACAGGTTATTGACGCATTTACGGTAATCATGGTAGCGCAGTTTTGAGTTAGGCGGAAAAACCCCGGCAATGTGTGAAAGAAAGGCGTAACAGATCGGCTCGTTGATAGTGATCCAGTTGCGCACCTCCCCATCGGTGAGGATGACCAGTCGGCGCACAAAATCGGCAAAGAGCTTCGGACTTTCCGGATTGAGCCAGCCGCCGAGATCAGCAAACCATTTCGGGCAGGCATGGTGAAAGAGCGTAAGGAATGGCTCAACACCATGGCTGCGCAGTTCTGCGAGCATCTCCATATAACGCAGCTTGACATCACGGATCAGCGGCTCATTCGGGCCAGGCTGCAGACGCCCCCAGTCAAAACCGAGGCGGTAAGCTTTCAGGTTCATCGAAGCAAGGCAGCGGAAATCATAACGGTAGCGGCGCCAGTGATTGCTGCCGTCATCGGCCAGTGACCCGTCAACAGCAGGAAGCTGCGCCCATTCGTTTACCGTCTCGCCCTCAATCTGGGTAGGACTGGTTGCACACCCCCAAATAAAATTCTCTGGAAATTCCATAAAATCACTCTGCTGCTTCATAATATAAAAAGCCCGTTAAAGGGTTCAAGCTATCAATGCAGGAAAAAGTCTGCCACGATAATTACGGCAAGGATTCCTGAATTACACTATTCGACCGGGATCCGCTGGTGGCTGAAAGTGACATTTTTAATTTTACTGTTAATTTGATGGCTTTGTCAAGTGATTACCCTGCCCATAAAAAATACTTTTAATGCAATTTGCAAATAATGACTAAAGTAGAGAAGAAAGGTCTTGACCACAAGGCGCAATCGGATATAGTTTCAGCTCACTTAAAAAGTGGGCGATTAGCTCAGTTGGCTAGAGCACCAGCTCGACAAGCTGGGGGTCACTGGTTCGAGCCCAGTATCGCCCACCATTTTTTCAGGCATAACCAACTCATACAACTATTAATATTATTCAAAAGCAATAGCAACCGCAAAGCCAAGCACAAGATCAAGAAACATAGCTATTAGTAAAATTAATCCGAAACGATGACATTTTTTAAATTTCACAAGAGCCTCTTTGTTGGTGATAAATGTCATCAGTTCATCCGTCTCTTTAACACGAATAAGCATATTGTACAAACGTGATCTGCTTAAAGATTCACGTATCATCAGGCCACCTACCCCATCAGGAATCCAACTAAATCCCATTGGCCTGCCCAAATACTCCCAGTTCTCAATGGAATATTCATAAATAGATTTTACAACCATATCAAATTGTCTGAATGTGTAGAGAGATTGCGCAAAAGCACCGAAGAAGAAAACGAAGATACTGACAATCCAAATAATTCCCATATACTATTCCTGTTTGTCTAAAATAATGCCAGTATCAATCATTTCCTCAGTCACTAAATATGGTTGACCTGCAGAAAGAGGAAAAACTGTTTTTAATATTAACGCTGGTTCAGCAACTTTGTAATATTCAAAAGATTTACCGTTTAGATACTTAAAATGATGATAACCATCAGAAGTACCCAAATATGCACAGTGCTGCATTGGATCAACGTTACACATTCTTCTAAGTTCTGAAGGAGTGATTATTGTTTCATTACCACAGCCACCAATGAAAAATGCCATAAAGCAGAAATAAAATATTATGATTTTTTTTAGGATAAGCATATTAAATTTCCTTCGATGTTAAAATCAGCCACACTACATAACAAAATTATTATCGTAAAAAGTATTGGTAATAACAACCGTAATTCGGTAAAAATGAACATAACAATGATACAAGCTAAATTTGTTACAGGAAAAACTGTAGCACGGAATAAATTTATTAATTCAAGGATTCATTCATGTCTAAGTTTTGTCACATTAACAAAAATCTTTTTAGTGAATTTCTGAATAAAATCAAAAATATAAAAATATCTCATATATGGTATGGATATGCCAATGTGCTCTTCCTTGAATGTGGAAAACTCGATAAGAAAAGCAATAAAAGCAATCCCAGCGGCGAGATAACATTCATGCTTGATTGTGGCTGGCGCCTTGAAAGCCAGTATACGGTTATTGCAGGGATAGATTCTGGTGATCGGAAATTAAATAATTTATCTCGCTCCCTTACAAATTCAAAAATCGTGTCAGTTGATGTTGAAGGCAAAATACCGGAACTTTGCATTGCATTAGAAAATGGCCCGTCTTTTCGCACCTTCCAAACATATAAAGGTCCTCCCGGATGGACAATTCTTGTTAGAGATTGCAGTAGAAATAAAATTTGCTTGAACGGTAAAGAAAAGTTTTCGGTTTATTTCGAGAATAAATCTTTTATCTGTGAATGGTATGATTCTGATGCGATTCAATAAAAAACCCCGCTTCCAGAGAAGCAGGGTATAATATTTGGTGCGGAGCAAAGGACTCGAACCTTCACTTCTTGCGAAACCAGATCCTAAATCTGGCGCGTCTGCCAATTCCGCCAGCTCCGCACGTTGTATTTGAGATTTAGTAGTATACGCAAATACCTATTATGCGCAATAGTATCTTAAAACTTTTTGAAAAAAGCCCCCTGTCTGGCAGAAGGCTTTTTTAACATAAATAATTAGCGCTAATTGCTACCAGTCAAAACCAATCTCCCTGGCTCTACAAATACCCGCTTCAAGGCGTTCATCAGCCCTGCCGTCAGGTAAATTCATTCCCGGAGCAACGGCAGACAAAACTTCATCAACACCCATAAATGACAATTCATGTCTGGCCAGTGGAAGAGCAAAATCATACCCGGCCGTATCACCCTCGTAGATGCCGCCTGAGGCCATGAAAATGACCGCTTTGCTTGCCGGCAAAAGTCCGTGATAACCGTCTTTATCTACTGAAAACGTCCTGTTCTTCTGCATTACGGAATCAAACCACGACTTTATAATGGCCGGTAAAGAAAAATTGTGCATCGGAAAAGCCATAACTATTTTTTTAGCTTCAAGAAGTTGTGAACAGAACATATCGCTCTGGCGCAGCATAAACTCCTGAGAGGCGGTAATATCCTGACCAAGATAATTTCTTTCGACATACGCAAGCAGGTTATTCTTGACAAAATTCTCCGGCACGTCCTCACATAAATCAAGGCAGACAGCATCATATATGCCGGCAGCATTTACAAATGCGTCCAGCAATTTCCCCGTATGTGACCTCTCGCCACGCGGAAGATACTTAACAATAAGCGTCTCCATTGTCATCTCCTGTGCAAAACGTCTCAAGCCTTGATATCGTGATTAAGACTTATTGAAGCGTTAAACTTGTTGAATGCGCTCATCATCGAGACAATTTCAAGTGTGGCGGTAATCTCCTCATCGGTAGCGCCATTTTTAAGGGCAAGCGCCCGGTGCGCATCCACACAATAACCGCAGTTATTTGCGGCACTAACGGCAAATGAAATCAGTTCCTTGGTCTTGGGGTCAAGCCCCTTACCGGCCTTCTCCGCCAGATTGAGAATCGCTTCAAGAAAATCGCCACTGCGTCCCATCGCCTGAAAAACCTCCGGAAGAAAACCGAAATTTTTCTCAAGGTTCGCCTGAATCTTCTGAGCCTTCTCGTCACCATCCTTATTGTATAATTTAACTGATGCCATAACAGTATCCTTTCCTGATAAAAAAATGTTTACTCAGCACATGCACTATTATAGGATGAGGCTGAAATTTATGTCAAGGTAAAAAAAATCAGGCAGTCATGTCTTCATTACCGGATGCGTCAACAAGCAACACCGTAGCCTTCACGCGTTTGAGCAGATCCATGGTTTTATTATAAGACTCATCGACATTGGTGATAAGGTCAGGAGCAAAGCCCATAAAGACGCAGGTAGAATCGGCGGAGACCTGTTCAAAGATATCGCCGAAAGGTTTGTCGGCGACGATTACCTCCGGGGTGATTTTCATGCGGGTACTGTGGATCAGATCGACGAGTGCGTTGTGTGCCTGCTCACGCCCTGCGTCATTGCCGATTACGCGGATAATGCGCACTGAAGGATTATTCCAGTTTTCATTGAGGGTAAGCATATAGGCAAGCAGAACCATCAGATTACCGTTTTTATGTCCGCGCCACCAGATATCAATAGTCGTATCCACTCCTTTAACGGGGGCGAGTCCAGGATGAAGAAGCACTGTACTCATGCCATATTCACGCTGAACCGGATTATTGACAAGATACTCGATTATTATTTTTGAATAGCCAAAAGCGAGGATATTTGGCCGCACTGAGCCGATAGAAACGGTCTGCAGGAGGGTATTGATACCGCGGTCGAATTCCTCGGATAAAAGCACAACCGGAAAGGCCGGGATCTCGACATCTTCGCAGAATTCAATGATCTGTTTTCTGGCACTCTGCCTGCGCATGACATAGTTTTCGGATTCTCCACTGAGGATATTGGCAACGAACAAATAACCTTTACCGCCCTCAAGCCATGAAGAGTAATAAATGAGTTTGCCCCGTGACAGGGGATTGCCGGTAAAACAGAGAATTGTCGGGCGCCAGTTCTTGCTGTCCTCAGCCATCAGGTCCAGACGCAGCAGATTTGACCGGACTACATCATAGATAAACCCACGGCGCGCATCTCCGAAATTTGCAGTAAGCTGGCGGCTCTTGATATGCCAGAGCAACAGCAGCAGAAGAATAAAGCTGAAACCGGCAACGTCAGCGTCAATAAGCATCGCCGCACCCGCACACCCCAGCGCGCCGATAAGCGCCGTTGCCCAGTGAAACCAGCGAAAACGCGGACGGAATGACGGATTACCGCCATAATGCTCGATAAAAGCGGCTACGTTGATGGTGCCGTAGGTGAACATGAAAAACATCGTAACAATAGAAGCGAGGATATTAAGTGATGCCCCGCCGCCACCATTACCTGACCAGAGCAGCACCAGGGCCGTCAGGACAAAACAGAGGATTATCGCCAGCCTTGGCTCGTTATCCTTGCCGCTGCCCTCCCCCAGTTTGCCGATACCGGCGATGATCCGGTCTTTAGCCAAAGCCTGCAGGACGCGCGGCGCTCCCATTAGGCTGCCGATAGCGCTTGACAAGGTAGCGACGATAACCCCGGCGGCAACGAGTAACTGGCCGAGGCTGTAGCTGGACTGCGCACCGTGATAAACAATCAGGTTGTTGAATAATGCAGTATTTTTCAGGGTTTCATACGGCGTATTGATAAGTGCTTCCTGAGAAAAAGCGCCGCCGCAAATAATGATCTGGAGAAAATAAACAAGGAAACCGATGCCGACAGCCCATAGTGTTCCTCTGGGAATACTGACCTCGGGATTTTTCAGATCGCCAGACATGTTAATACCAGTAAGAATCCCCGTAACCGCCGGGAAGTAAATGGCAAAAATCATCCAGAAGGAATAACGTTCAAGATGCGCCCACCAGCCGAGAAACTCATTATCAGAAAGGATCTGGTCGCTGCTGACGTTGCCGGCGCTGGCCGGATTTTCCTGTCTTTTCAGCTCTTCAATATTTTTGGCTTTTTGCTTTTCATACTGCCCATACATCTCACGGACATTTGAAACCTTGTCCGAATTAGCTTTCTGCCCCACCAGCGTATGAAACTGCGGAGGTTTTAGATTTTCCTTGAAAGTGGCTCTTGAAAACTGCATCCCTGCGCCAATCATGAATGCAAGGATGGCAACAAGAAGGATTACGCCGATCACATATTGCGCTTTTATCGCCCAGTTTGCCCCGACATAAGTGATAAGGCCGAGAGCTGCTGCCGTGATAAGCGATATCAGAAGAAAGTCTCCCCGCAGAGACGGGAAGGTAAGCGTTATCGCTTCAGAAAAACCGATGATGTAAAAGGGGACAGAGAGGGTCGCCGCAAGAAAGAGCGCTACCCCGATTGCCCCGCCGAATTCCGGCCCGAGTACGCGACTGATGATATAATACGCCCCGCCGCCCTTGATCTCCATATTTGTGCTGATGGCACTGACGGAGAAGGAGGTCATCAGGGTAATCATCTTGGCGATACAGAGAATGGCAACCGCGCCAAGAATGCCCGCTTCGCCGATAACAAAATTGGCGCGCATGAACATGATGACGCCAAAGATAGTGAGTATGCTTGGGATGAAAACACCGCTGAGGGTACCAAAGCGGCCGGATTTATTGACCGATGCTGCATTATCAGAACTCATAATCTTCCCCCGGAGTATGAAATCTATTTAATCAGGCGTACCGAATCAAGCGGCCACCAGACAAGTTGCGCCTTGCCGACGAGGTTTTTCTGCGGAACCGTCCCCCAGTTACGCGAGTCATTTGATGATGGGCAGTTATCGCCAAGCGCCATATAACAGTTTACGGGAACTTCATAAAAACCATTAGGAAAACGCGAGACATCATCCTGGTGATAATAATAAATGTCGCGGGATATTTTTATGTCTTTGACTTTCACCCCGGAAGATGCCTGAAGGTCAATATTAGAGACTGTAGGCCTTGGATGGTAGGTGTATTTCCCGTCATCAACCGGACGCTCGGCAAAAAAAACGTTATCTATATACACACGCACCACACCATCAAGGCGGTAAAACTCCAGATCATGCCAACCGGTGCTGATACTGATTCTGTCTTCACCGGATTTATCCCCGTCAAGCGAGATAACCGCCCCGTCAGAGGAGGCTGAAAAATTAAGCGCGCACAGATGCAGATCATCAAAAATCTGTGCCTTGAAGTATGAGCCATTATCAGGCAGATAGACCTTCGCCTGCACACGAAGATCAGGCACAAGATGCCAGTCGTCCCTCCGCAGGTCAGGATCGTTAAGAGTTGCAAGCGCATTTAAGGCAGGCTCAAAACGTCCCGGATAGCCGCAGCGGTAGTCGTAATAAGTTACATCCTTCTCGGTGAGATACGTTCCGCAACGCGGGCAGCGTGCAACAATTTTAGGATCGGTAATAGTGATTCTGGTCTTACCGCCGCATTCCTTATCCGGACAGGTAAATTCCACATACTGTCTGCGCACATAACGGTCAGGCACGCCATTGATAATACCAAAACGGGTCTGTGGCAGAAAGGTCAGGGTTGAATTATTGGTGGTGGCTACAAGCTCGGAGTTTTTAATTTCAAAGTTTGAGTTGCGCCAGTAATACTGAAACTCCCGGGTAGTAATATCATGGAAATCCTCGGCGTAGACCGGCAGCCAGATCCGGCGCTGAACGGAATCAGGCTTGGTAATGCGCCTTGGCTCTGGGTTGTCTTTATTCTGCACATAAATATCGCCGCGCATCATGGCAATAAAATCACCGGGCAGACCAACGCAGCGCTTGATGAAGTTCTCACCCTTATAGCGGGATTTTTCGCCCTCAATAGTCTGCATATACGGGAACTTGAAGACGAAGACATCCCAGCGCTGGGGGTTGTCAAACCAGTATGAAAACTTGGAACAGAAAATCCGGTCACCTGAGCCTTCACGTCCATGCAGTGTCTGCTCCATACTGCCAGAGGGTATTGAATAAACATCAGCAACATATTGCTTGTTGGACACCAAGACGGCAAGCATTACCACATAGAAGCGAATAGTCTTATAAATCGAGTTACCGGCCTTTTTCTTTTCAGCCACCTCCGGCTGTTTATCATCAGTCATTTGATTTCTCTTCAGAAAATTCTGCAAACGTTCCTAGCTTAATATCAAGATTGCCAGCGAGTATATTAATCTCCGGATCAGCCAGCGCCGCAAGGTCATTGATCCGGCAACCGGTAATCCACGAATCACCAACCGCTTCGCTTACCCCCTCCTCTTCCTCACCGTCACGCAAACCCGGATGGCACATCAGCTCAGAGGTTCCCTCAGGTAGATTATACAGAAGTTGCCTGAGAAAATCACGGTCAAGTTTGCCAATATGGCTCTGCCCGAAAAAATAATCCGGAGAGAATGCTTTTGGGCGTTTATGCCGGAAAAACTGGTAAGTAAAGAGATGAAGCGACTTCCACATCGCGCCAAGCCCCGGAGACGGCAGGTTCTGCCAGACAAAGAAAAACGGTTCATAGTAGCTGCGGATGCCAAGACCGTACTCACCGGCAAGCCTGTCAGCCAGATTATAAAGATTGCGCCATATCCCATGGTGCTTCTCAAAATCGATATGGTCAGGTTTTATCCCGGCGTCAAGCACCTTCTCAATCTGCGCACGGTATTCACGTTCAGCCGCGGCGATATAATCCTTATTTGCCGAGACTCTGCCAATATGGTAAAAACTGTTAATGAACGTCCCACCCGGCCCAAGTAGCGGCGCAACCTCATCAGCCGGACTTAGCGGAAGCCCCCGGATCAGATTCAGATGCACACCAATACCAAGCTCCGGATTGTCACGGCTGACACGCACGCCTTCCTCAAAGCCGGGCATATTCGCCATCAGGGTCGCCGAAGTAACCAGCCCCTCACGAAAACCTTTTTCAATACCACGGCTTACGGCAACTGACAAGCCAAGATCATCTGCATTAACAATCAGACGCTTCATTATTCTTTTTCCGGCTCTGACTGAACCGTCTTCTCAACCAGCGACTTCTGTACCCAATTATCGGCAATTCTGACGATATCATTGTATGTTGCAAAGAGCATCAGAGCCAGCAGGCAGAAGACGCCGAAGTACTGGGATATCTCACGGATGCGGTTGCTTGGAGGAGAACCCTTGACCCACTCGATAACGATAAAGAGCAGGTGGCCACCGTCAAGAACAGGAAACGGCAGAAGGTTGAAGATGGCAAGGTTGATACTGATAAGCGCCAGAAGCATCATTGTGTGGATAAATGCGTCCTCACCGGTTGCGGTATCGTGCATCTGGTTGATGATACCAAGCGGGCCGGACATATTCCGTGCGTCAATCTGCTTGGTGAGAAGACGGTGGAGAATCTTGTAAACCGTGCCTGACATTTCAAGCGTTTTATCAAAAGCGTAACCAGCCGCCGGAAGAAGTCCGATTGCCTTTTTCTTGCCGATAGCGGGATTAAAGGCAAAGCCGGTCACGCCGGATATTTCTCCGACCTGATTTGAACTTGCCATTACGGAATTCACGATGTTCTTGGGGGTTGCAAACCTGACCGGCTCTTTAGCGACATCACCCTTGCCAAGCCAGGAGATCACCGTTTCAGCAGCGCCGGGAACCAGAATCACCGAGCCGATACGGTCGCCGGGAGAGAAGTATTTAGCAGCAATACTGTTTGGCCTCACCTCGACAATTTCAGGATAAATCCCCATACTGATACCAACCATAGCAACACCGTTATAAAGGTTGATGCGCGGCTTCATTTCAACCGGATCTTTTTTACCGGCGATGATAAATGAAATTTTACCCGTGCAGGCTTCAGCAACATCCGCACCAAGGTCAGTGACACTTTTGCCGTTAACAGAATCAATAACATCGCCACTATTGAGGATACCAACAGACGGGCCGCCCTCAATGATTTTATCAACTGTTACCAGTCCCTTGGCGTCTGTAACGGTTATGCCAAGGAGGGTGTCATGCCCTTCCTGAAGTTCAGGATTGCTCCCCATATATTTTGGCGTAATCAGAACTGTCTTCATATCGCCTGAGCGGTTGATCTTAAGGGCAACCGGCTTGTAGGTCTGCGCACGGATTTTAGTGCTGAGATCATCACGGGAAAGCAGGCTGTAGCGCACACCGTCGACAATTACAGCCGAGACAACATCACCGGAATCAATCCCGGCTTCCTGCGCTGCGGAATTGTCGGTAACAGAGTCAATCTTTACCCCAACGCCATAACCGATATCATACGCCCCTTCCCCGAGAACCGGAATCTCGACACTGAATTCATCAGCGCCGCGTTTGACCACGGCCTTAAGTGAACGGCAGGGGTTCTGCGCGATTATCTCTTCGGCAATGCTGCCGCCACCGGGGGCAAGAGGAAGCTTGACACCGTTTAACTGGATAATCTCATCTCCCTGCTCAAGGATGTCCTTATAATATTTATCAGTCAGAGGGGATTTTGCCGGGAAAGAAATTTTGGTTATGGCTGCAGGTTTAAGTCCTACCTGATTAAGCCCCATCTCTCCCTGATAACCTTTTAATTTACGGACAAATTTCTTGCCATCGCGCTCAAGCTCAAGGTTAAACTCGACACCGGGGTTAATAATGACATATTTACGAATAGCACTATAACTTGTTACCGGAGTATTATTGATCGAAATGATCCGGTCACCGGGCTTAAAACCGGCCATAGCGGCAGGAGTATTAGGCGTAACCGAGCCGATATATGGCGGTATCTGCGGCATTCCTGCAGAATAAAGATAAACCAGCACCAGATAGCCGAAAATCATATTCATGACAACACCCGCGACGATGATGGTAGCCTGCGCCCAGAGAGGCTTTGAGCTGTACTCGTCACTCGCACCGGTTGAATTATCCTTCTGCTCGCGCGGATCGTCAGACTGGCCGGCAAGTTTGACATACCCCCCAAGAGGCAGCAAACCGATACCGTAGACACAGCCTTTATATTCCTTTTTCAGGCCAAGCCCGAAGATGTCAAAGCCGATAAAGAAACGCTCAGGACGAACCCCGACTGCCAGCGCCGCAAGGAAATGTCCCAGCTCATGCACGAAACTAAGTACAGAAAAAGCCAGAACAATTACCGCAATACTCCAAACGGTATCAATAATTGCCATCATTAGCTAAAACCTCTTTCTGATTAACCGTAAAATTAAATATATTATATT
>QKCJ01000019.1 GCA_003245715.1 bacterium | reverse complement strand
GGCTATATAGAAAGCTTTAACGGGCGGTTAAGAGATGAGTTATTGAATGGCGAAATCTTTTATACTTTGAAAGAGGCGAAGGTTTTGATTGAGCGCTGGCGCAAGCATTATAATACGAAGCGCCCGCATAGTTCGCTGGGTTATTGCCCGCCAGCACCGGAGGCATTTGTTTGTCCAGAACAGCCTGTCTGCGCTACGCTGCGTCATTCTGTTCTGGACAAACAAAGAGAAAAAACTATAACATAAGAAATGGTATGAATCGTGGGGAAAGGTCAAATATACCAATAAAATAACAGATAAGAAAAACACAGTAATTGTTAAACAAAAACGAAGAAAATTTTTCATTTGTTCTCGCAAGGATACTTTGGATTAATCAAATTTCTGAATTGAAATCAGATGATAAATGCTCAGGAGTTGATTGCTGCGGTTTGGCCATTGAGGTTGCTGACCATCGCGCGGATCAGATCGTTGAGCCGGAAGGGCTTTTTCAGATAGGCGACAATTCCCATTAATTCAATCGTGTTCAGTATCCGCTCGTCGGCTACGGCGGTGATGACGATTACCGGAATGTTGCGCGTCTCTGCCTTGCTCTTGATGCTGTTAAGGACATGTACGCCATTGACCTCTGGTATCTTCAGGTCCAGAATGATGTAATCGGGAAGTTCATTCGCCGATTCAAGCGCGGAAATAGTATTAAGTGCTTGCCGTCCGTCACCGGCGGTCAGAACATTGACTTCAAGTTTAGTCTTGAGCATATCCTCGATCGTCTCGCGGAGAACGGAATTATCCTCAACCAGTAAAAGCTTCTTGCCTTTAAAAGCGCTGAATACCTTGCGCAGGCGCAGGCTTGAGCTTGAGGGCTGGCGCGCGGGGAGCGGAGTGTCGACGCTGTTGATCCGTTTTACCGTACCTACCAGCAGCGCGCAGAATTCACGCTCGTCTTTATAACGCTGAGCGGCCGAACGCAGCTGGCGGGTAATGCTCCGGCTGCAGGCAGCACCGATTGAGTATAAAATCTTCGCTCCGCACAAACGCATATTCGGGTCATTATTGCGCAGACATCCCATTGCCATGTCTTCTGCCGGCTTAGCCAGCGGACCGACTGAACAGAGATAACCCGTGGCTCTTTCGCGAACATCAATGCTCCTGTTGCCCGCCAGTATCGAGAGCGGAGGGATGATTTTGGAAATATCTGAGGAGTTTTTAAGCACGTGTTCGATGATCTCGAAGACCGGCTCAATTGATTCGGTAATAAGGTTATCAAAATTGTCGAGTACATTGCGCAGAATCGGCTGGATATAATCGGGGTCTGAGTGCATCAGGCGGCTGCAGACGTGTTTAATCATTGCTGGCGTGGTCTTGGGACGTGCGAATATCCGTACGTCTTCCCGGGCTGAATGAAGATCTTTATAAGGCTGATCGTCAGGGATTTCAACTTCGTTTGAAGACATAAAAAACCTCATCGACATCGGTGAAGATTAAAATTAACGAATAAACACAATTTTATTTTAAAACTTGCAAATTGCAAACATAAATTATGTACAAAAAGCAACAAGTGTAACTATTTTAACGTATTATGGCTATTTTTGTTATACCCTAGTCTCATATAAGACGAATTTCTCAATTATTTGCGCAAATTATAACCCGGGTTGACTAAAAAAAGATCATATAATTTGCATATTTTGCAAAATAATGGGCAATCTATGGCAACCATGGTAATCTGTATTTCTGCTACCGCATTTAGTGCTGTCCAAAAGGTAACTCCTACCTGATATGTAATATAGTATACCATTTTCATAACAAAAATTACAAGGCGTATAATGATTAATAAATAAAAAAATACGCCGGGCTGCATGACCGGGCGTATTATCAGATAGACGTATATTTTTAATATCTGGTTCGTTGGTGACAGTTAAACAGCGAGCATCCGGGAGTTTGAATTTGCGGAAATATCATCATCATCGGCAATTACCGGGGCTTTTTTCTGTGCCGGACGGGTGTCAGGCCAGCCCATACGCCAGAGGATGGTTGCGCCGAAGATGTCGGATTTATAACGCTTGCGTAGTTCTTTTTCAAGAAATGCGCGGATTTCTTCCTCGGCAACATTTTCACCGGCAACTTCACAGACACGGCGAATAGTCTGGATACGCCCGAGCTTCTCACGCAGGCAGATTGCGGCCTCGTTCTGCCAGTTGACAGTCCAAGTCTCAGCCAGTGTTGTAGCGCGTTTTTCAACTTCTGCCATACTATTCTCGTTCTCTGCCTTATCTGCAGAAAAATAATCAAACTTGCCAGCTTCAGAGTCAAAGAGACCGCCTTCGCCGAAAATATTCATCAGATGCAGCATCTCGGTACTGCAGCCATTCTCGCGGAGATTGAAATGAAATTTGGCCCGCATGCCGCCGCTGGCCGGGTAACGCAACTTGGCTCCGTTAAGTCCAAGCGCCCGTTCATTTAATCTTGCACGTTCATATTCATTAAAATTAAGTGTGACCGCAAACCACTTGCGCCCCAGCTCCACCACATCAACACTGCTCATAATACCCCCCTTTGCAGTTATCTTAGCCAACATAACATCTTTATAAGCAGTACGTTACAAAGATAAGGCTCATACCAGCCCCCCCGAGCGGTAAAAGCATGAACTGTCAACTTTCACCGGATATACTGCATAAACTGCTTATAAAGTCAAGGGATATATCGAATTATAGCAAAAAAAACTTTATCGGAAGTTAGGATTTTGTGCGGATTTTTTTAATTTTCCGGTTTGGGGGTGATGCGGGGTGGGTTTTGGGGCAGATTTTAGACAGATTTCGGGGCGTTTACTGGGGCGAGCCTTGGTTATTTTGTGGGATGCATCGGATGATTTGAAGATTGTGGTTTTGAAGATCAAAATGACCTATATATAGGGAATAACAACAAGGCCAAGTATAAAAATAACCCACCAGATGATATTGTTTGAGTATTCCCGCAAAAGAGCACGGAAATAAATGTAGGATACAAGCCCGATTATCAACCCAACTGCAAGTGAGAGGTCGAGTCTTGAGGTCGCCAAAAAAACAAAGGCGAATCTCAAAAGACTGTACGCAATAGCGATAAACAACGTTTTTTCATATAAAAGATTTGCTTTGACAAGCCCGGCTATAATCATGATATGTAATACTAACATAATGGAATCCCGAATAGTGGTTTAATAGATTACCAGTACTCAGTATACATATAAGATTTATTGTTTATAATAAAAAAGCGTGGTGCATTATCGGACGCCGGGTTTTCAACTCTCACCAGAGAGTTGGATTTATTTAACTGCATACCTGACAAAAACCTATAGGCGTCTTGACTGGCTAAATCCTTTTTGTATACTTTTTGGTTTATTGTGTGTAAAACGGTGGCGGTTGCGCTGAGCCGTTTGTCTAATATTTGTTTGGTCATATTTTCAAGTAGCGAGATAAAATGAAATCAGAAGTTACAGAAGTGGCAACCTGCCGTTATAAGTTGAATGTTGAAGTTACAGCTGAAGAAGTTAATAAGGAATTTGACAAGGCACTCGATTCCATCAAGGACCGTGTTGTCATCAAGGGTTTCAGAAGAGGACATGCACCCAAGCGCGTTATGATGCGCCGCTATGGTGAGGATATCGCCAGTGATGTCAAGAGCCAAATGTTCCAGGATACTTTCACTAACGCGCTCAAGGAAAAGGAACTCGCTCCTCTGGGTGAACCGGAGGTTGATTACGCTGCTATCGAAGTCAAGCCTGGCGCTCCTTTCTCATATACCGCTGAGGTTGATGTCCGTCCGAAGTTTGACCTGCCTGAGTATAAGGGTATCAAGCTGACTGAGAATATTGAAGTTGTCACTGACGAGGCTGTGCAGGAACGTATTGAAAACCTCGCCAAGGGCTTTGCGGTTTACAACGAAGTTTCAGACGGTTTTGTCAAGGGCGATGCCATGAGCGCAGACGCGGTTATGGCTGAAGGCGCCAATGAGATCATGAAGCGTGAGGATATGCGTATTCCGGCTGAGAGCAACCGCCTGATGGGTCTTGAAGTTGCAGACCTGCAGGAGCAGATTGTCGGCATGAAGGTTGGCGACACTAAGGAATTCAAACTTGATGTACCTGAGGAATATTATCAGAAGGATGCGGCGGGTAAGAGCGTTGTTATTACTATCACTGTCAAGAAGGTTGAACGTCCTGAATATCCGGCAATTGACGATGAGCTTGCCAAGCGTGTTGGCCTTGAGAGTTTTGACGTTCTCAAGCAGCGCGTCAAGGATAGCATGGAGAATGAGAACAAACAGAAGGCACGCGCCGAACTTGAGAAGGAAGTTCTTGACGAGTTGCTTGGCAAGGTAAGCTTTGATCTGCCTGAGCAGCACATTAAGCATCAGGTCGAGCAGCAGGTCGGCCGTCGCAAGTCAATGTTTGAGAGCATGGGCGACAAGAAGCCGGCTGATGCTGATGAGCAGATTGCCAAGCTTGAAAAAGAAGCCCGCGAAGAAGCCGAGACCATGACCCGTCGTATGGTTGTTCTTGATACTATCGCTGACAAGGAAGAGATCGAGATCGGCCAGGAAGACATCTGGCGTCATATCCAGATGATGGCGCAGCAGTACGGAATGCAGCCTGAGCAGATGCTCAAGCAGATCCAGCAGATGAATGCGATGATGTACATCGTGCAGGAAGTCCGCCAGCTGAAGGTTGTTGATTTCCTCGTTGAGAATGCTGAGGTAACAACTCAGGAAAGCGCCTGAGTCTGAACTGAATCAAATCCGGCCGTTTCACAGTTAATTGTGTGGCGGCCGGTAATATTTTTTCTGTGCGGTGCTTATTGATTGACACCTTTGCACGCTTGGGTTAGACTGGTTTGGCAGCAAAAGGTCAAAGCGCGGCGCGAATTCTGCCGATATATTAAATGCGGCGGATTTTGTGCGGAGGTTTTGCCTACGGTTTATGGTTTGCGGCGATTGTATGTTTCATATTGCGCGGCGTGGGCCATGAAAAATTTGCCTGAAGCGTAAGTTTGAAGACGGATTTTTAATAACAGATCGGGTTGGTGCCTGTTTTTGCGGGAAAAGCGGAAGGCTGGCATGAACCTACGGGAGCTGATAATGCGGGAAAATGAAGATTTCTTTGGTTTTGACTATGTTCCTACGGTTCTGGAGAAGACAGGTAGGGGTGAGAGGAGTTATGACCTTCTTTCGCGTCTGATGAAAGACCGGATTATCTTTATCAGCGGCGAGATTAATGAGTACCGTGCGAATCTGATCGTTGCCGAGCTGCTTTTTCTGGAGCTTGAAAACCGTGAGAGCGATGTGCATATTTATATCAACTCACCTGGCGGCAGCGTGACTGCGGGTCTGGCTATTTATGACACCATTCAGCATCTGGCACCTGATGTCTGTACTTACGCAATCGGTCAGACTGCGAGTATGGGTACAGTCCTGCTTGCCGCCGGAAGCGCCGGCAAGCGCTACAGCCTGCCAAACAGCCGCATCATGATCCACCAGCCTTGGGGTGGTGCGCAGGGAACAGCAGCAGACATTAATATTCGCGCGCGGGAAATTAACCGTCTGAAGAAGAAACTCTATGAGATTATGGCCCACCACACTGGCAAGAGTGTTGAGGAGGTGGAAAAGGACTGTGACCGTGACTACTTTATGGACGCTGATGAAGCGGTTGCGTACGGGCTGATTGATGAAGTTCTCCGTCCCGGAGAGAAATAACCGGATAGGATGAGTTTCATTCATCTCTGTCCACGCGGCGGTGTAGCAAGGTTGGCTTTTTTCGGTTGCACCGCGGGAAATAAAATATGGGATAGTATGATGAGGATATTCATCTCTGTCCACGCGGCGGTGTAGCAAGGTTGGCTTTTTCGGTTGCACCGCGGGAAATAAAAATAGGAAAGAAATTAATATGGCTAAAGGCAAAGGCAAGGATTCAGGACAATCCTGTACATTCTGCGGTCGTACGGCAGATATGGTAAAGCGTCTGATCGCTGGTCAGGACGGCGTCTGTATCTGTAACGACTGCGTGATGCTCTGCTCGAGTATTCTTGATCAGGAGGATATGCGTGACAAGGCCACTGCATCCGAGTTTAAACCTGAGAGGATTCCTACTCCGCGTGAGATCAAGGCCGCGCTTGATGAATATGTCATCGGGCAGGATTTCGGCAAGCGCATCCTTTCAGTAGCTGTTCATAATCATTATAAACGCCTTACCTATCAGTCAACGACCAGTGATGTCGAGATTGAAAAGTCAAATGTGCTGCTGATTGGTCCTTCAGGTTGCGGTAAGACTTTGATGGCGCGAATCCTAGCCAAGGTTGTGGATGTGCCGTTTGCGATTGCTGACGCGACTACCCTGACTGAAGCGGGTTATGTCGGTGAGGACGTTGAGAATATTCTTCTGCGTCTGATTCAGGCGGCTGATGGCGATATAACCAAGGCAGAGCGCGGCATTATTTTTATCGATGAAATCGACAAGATCGGCAAGAAGACGCAGAACGTCTCCATTACCCGTGACGTATCAGGTGAAGGTGTGCAGCAGGCGCTTCTGAAGATGCTTGAGGGTACGACCTGTAACGTGCCACCGCAGGGCGGGCGCAAGCATCCCGAGCAGCGTTATCTGCAGATCAATACCCAGAATATTCTCTTTATTTGTGGTGGGTCATTTCAGGGGCTTGACGAGGTTATCTCGCGCCGGGTTGGTCATAAGTCTATCGGTTTCCACCGTGAGCTTGGCAAGTCTGAGACTGAAGAGCTTGGTGATCTGCTTGAGCAGGTTGATACTGACGACCTTCTCGAGTTTGGCCTGATCCCAGAACTGATCGGCCGTATCCCGGTTCTTTCGCCGATTCGTCCGCTTGATGAAGAAGCTCTTATCAAGGTTCTGACTGAGCCGAAAAACGCGCTTGTTCGCCAGTATAAAAAATATTTCGAACTTGAAGATGCCGAGCTTGAGTTTACTGAAGAAGCTCTGCACATGATTGCTAAGGAAGCAATCCGTCGCGAGACCGGTGCGCGTGCGCTGCGCGGAATCCTCGAGGATCACCTGGTTGACCTTATGTATGAACTTCCTGACATCAAACATGAAAAGCCTTATATAATTGATGCAGACTTTCTTAGGGAAGGCTGGGAGAAGCATCAGGGTGATGAGTCGATGCGCAATCCGCGCAAGATGGCCCGTCAGAAAGCCGCCGCCAAAAACACCAAAGACGAATCTGCCGCCTAAGCCGGGGAGTCCCGACGGGCAATTTTGACAGGCATGATGGCGTGCTGCGTGGCTGCCAGTCAGTTAAAGACCTTGTTCTTCGGCGTCGCTGGTTGTGAGTTATATTTGTTGTTGGGTTTGAGTTAAATATTAAAATCATGAGAACGGCAGAGCGCAGGCTTTGTCGTTTTTTAATTAAACAAAGCGGCAGTTTCCGGGTTATAAAAGTTAAGATACTTAAGTAAAAGTAATCTGGAATAATCAATTTGCAGACATTCTTCCAGTAGTTTATTAAATTCTGGTTTTAATAGGATTTGCATGAGCTCTGAATTATTAATGATAGGGTTTGATTCTAATTGTTTAAAATATTTAGAATCTGCTTTAATAGTTTTGCGATGCAATATCTGTGAAATAAATCCTGCAATGTTTGCATTGTATAACTCGAAATATGAAAAAAGGTCTTCACCGAATTCAGGATTTAACAAAGAAATTTTATTTCTGGCCTCAGCAGTTCTGTGAAACGAATCTATAGATAAATTATATCGATTCTCGAGAATCTTAATATATTCCTGCGAAATGGTATTGTTGATTTCCATGGAATTTACCTGTTTCAAAAGTTAGTTTCTGATTTTACAATTGTCCTAACACTGCTTGTGCGGCTTTGATGCCGTCAATGGCGGAAGAGATGATCCCGCCGGCGTAGCCTGCGCCCTCGCCTGCTGGATAGAGTCCGGTCAGTGATACTGATTGCATGGACTCGTCACGGACGATTTTAAGCGGCGCGGTGCTTCGGGTCTCTGCGCCGTAAATTACGGCATCGCTTGCGCCGGGAAGTTTATTGAGCATTGCCTTTATATTTGTAGTCAGTGCATTACAGATATCTTCTGGCAGAATTTTTGTAAAGTCTGCGGGGCGGAAGCGGTTGGCTGAATGAAAAGGTAATTGGTCAGCTGGGGTGTTAGGAAAATCTGCGAGGGTGGTAGCTGGTAATGAGTAATCTGAGCCACCGGCGATAAAGGCGGCATGCTCGATTTGTGCGAGATAATCAAGGCCGCTGACAGGATCGGTAAAGGGTGGTAACGGTATCAGGAACGCGGCATTGGCGAGTTCTCCGGCGCGTGAGGACAGGCTCATGCCGTTAGTGCAGAGTTCGCCTTCAGAATCCGCGCAGACAATGACCCGGCCGCCCGGACACATGCAGAAAGTATGGCAATCGCCCTGACTGGTCAGGCGGAAGGATGCGGCTTCAAGGTGCGGGTTGTCGGCGAATTGGCCAAGGCGTGCGTGGTTGACTATTGATTGCGGCAACTCAACGCGAACGCCGACAGCAAAGCCTTTCGCTTCAAGATTGACATTCTTTTTGTGAAGCAGGCGGTAGATTTTGCGGGCGCTGTGGCCAGTTGCGAGGATGCAATTATCGGTTGGGATATTTTCGCCATTTACAGTTATACCGGTCAATTTTGCGGAATCGGTTGTGAAGTCGGAAAAACATGATGAAAAATGGAATTCACCACCGAGCGCGATTATCTTATCACGGAGAGTCGGGATGATCAGCGCTAGTTTGTCGCTGCCGAGATGTGCTTCCGCGTCATAGAGGATGCTTTCTTTTGCGCCGCATTCAACAAATGTTTCAAGTACATAGTCCTTGCGCAGATGGTCTTTGGAGCGTGAGGTTAGCTTGCCATCTGAGAATGTTCCTGCCCCTCCTTCACCGCATAAGACATTGCTATGCGGGTCAAGCTTGCCGTTGCCCCAGAAAGCGCCGACGTCTTTTGCGCGTTCATCGACTTTTTTCCCCTGTTCGATTAATATTGGCCTGACCCCGGCTTGCGCGAGAATCAGTGCGGCGAAAAGTCCGGCCGGGCCTGCACCGATAACAACCGGGCGGTGAGTTAAAGTTGCCGGGGTGATCGCAAGCGGGGTGTGTTCCAGAGCTGGTTCGCATTTTTTGATCTTTGCGAGGTTGGGGTTGAAATCAAGGGCGAACTCGGCGTTAATAATGAAAGTGGGGGCAGAACGGATTGCGCGCGCATCAAGTGAGCGGCGGAGAATGCGGGTTAGGGTGACGGATTTCTTCGGGCAGCGCAACCTTTTAGCTGCGGCGTGGAGAAGGTCATCACGGGTGTAGCCGGGTTTCAGGACAAGTTCGCGGATAATCAGGTTCATGCAGTTTTCCATATTTATTAACAGAGCGAAGTAGTAAAGCCGGTTCCTAGGCAAGGGAGGAATTGGCGCGAGTCAATTATGCGCTGAAAACCTGTCTGCAGAGTTTAGAACCACTGGACTTTAAGTGTATAGTATAGGCAAGCAAAATGTAATAGACAGTAAAATATTATACTTGCCTGAATTTAGGGTTTGTCATAAAATCAGGTATGATAATTAGAATTCATGGCGCGGGGGCAGTGGTTTGGCCTTTAGGCTTCTGCGCGGGAATTTTGGTGAGTTTTTGAAATTGTATTTAATTCAGATCCGCGCGGGGATGCAGGTGGTTTGGTCTTTAGGTTTCTGCGCGGGAATAAAAAAAGGGGCGATAAATGCTGACATTTCCTGAAGAAATTTTGTTGCTGGCACTTGATGATGAGACTGGTAAGATTAAGAGTCTGCCGAAGATTACAATTGACACGGCAATCTGTGCGGCGGCGCTGACGGAGTTGACTTTTTTGCGCAAGATTGATGCGGGGCCGGAGAAATTGTTTATTGCTGATACAAGCAAGGTCGGTGACCCGCTTCTGGATGAGGTGCTTGAGGTGCTTAAGGCGGATATGGAGAAGCCGATTGTCTACTGGATCAGTCTGTTGGCTGAGGAACTGACTGATGTTGAGGACAAGGTGCTTGATAGCCTGGTCAAAAAGAATGTTTTGAAGCTTGAGAACAAGAAGATTCTCTGGGTTTTTAATCAGCGGACTTACCCGACGGTTGACGATGCGGAGATGGTTGAGGTCAAGGCGCGGCTGAAGAAAATTATTGAGGACAAGGAGCTGCCTGACCCGCGCGACGCGGTTTTGATAAGTCTGGTCAATGCCTGCCATTTGTTTGGTGAAATTTTCGCCGAAGATGAGCTTGAGCAGCACCGTGAGCAGATTGAGAAGATGGCAAAATTTGATTTTGTCGGACAGGCGCTGGCGGAATCCATAAAGGATATTGAACAGACTATTTGCCTTATGAATGAAGCGCTCTATCAGTATGGTTGATTTTTTGCGCAGTTAACTGGGGAGATTTGCGGTTTTGTTGCGATGCTAAATATTAGTTCTCAAGAAGCTGATAATACTCGGCGTCGCTGGCGGTATCGACATCGTGCAGCGTTGGCAGTGAGGTTATGGCCAGACGCTGGCGGCGGAGGTTGAGGGAGATGCTGGGGTAGACGCTCTGGCTGCTCCAGTGAATGTCTGAGAAGATTTTATCTGGCAGGGCGTGGTCGGGCAGACCAAGAAGATAGTAGCCGCCGTCATGGGTGGGGCCGATGGGGATTTCTGTTTTACTGAGGCTGTTGTAGGAGCTGCGCAGAATGGTTTGGTCAACGGCCGGGCAGTCACTGCCGATGATGACCGCGTTGCGGTAGCTCAGGCTGAAGATTTTGTTGAAAGCGTTAATCTGTTTCTGCCCGAGGTCGTCACCTTCCTGAAGATGGTAATGGTGTTCTTCGCCCAGCCAGGTTTCGAATTTCGAAAGATCTGCGCCGTTGCAGAAAATATGCAGATCGAAGATATCTTTTACATTCCGGCAAACTTCAAGCAAATCAAGCGACATCTTTTTGTAGATATTGCAGGCGGCAGTATCGCCGACAGCTGCGGCAAGTCTGGTCTTGACCATACCCGGCTCAGGCCAGCGCAGAAAAATAATCAAGGCAAACCGTACGCAACACATGGATTTTCCATATCTCAATTGAAGCCGATAATTTTATGAAAAACTGCCTGAAAACATAATCAGGCAGTGGGCAAGACGTTTGTGCGTGTTAAAGCTCAGCCGTTAGCGCTTTGGGCGGAGGCAGAACCGTTAAGCCAGTTGTTGACGAATTTACCGATGTAGTTTCCTTCAAAACTGCCATCTGGTTTGCTTATGGTCCAGTCAAGGATATCACCTTCGCCGAATTTTATCTCCTGGCCGACTTCATAGCCGGTTGCGTGGCAGAGTTTGTTGGCGAGGGTTCCGGTTATTGTGGTATTTCCCCAGTTGGTCACCTTGATAAAGACTTGCTCGATCTTGCCTTTGTTACCAGCGATGCGGATAGTAAGGTAAAGAGACTGGCCTTTTGGCAGGCCGTCGATAAATCTGCTTTTAGCGTCAGGCAGGGTGCGCATGGCAAGCTGGATGCGTGCGGCAATTGAATTCTCGAAAGTATGAGAGACATCGCCGTCTACCTGAAAGGGTTTGTCTTTTTCATTGGCTGAGACAGAAAAACCGGCCAGAGCCAGAGCAACGGCAGCCACGGTAATATATTTCATATCGAATATCTCCATAAAGAGCGCGAAAAAAAAACTTTCCGGTGACTTTATCGGACAATATGGGGAGAAAGTTGAATAAAAATAAAATATTTAGCGGAGTCAGAACAGACAAAAATGAAGCGTCCGAAATTGTAACAAATTATAGGTAAAGAAAATATATGTTTACGGTTGAAAGAATATTTTTGGCAAAAATAGATAAACATGATAATATTAGCCGGGTTGTTTTTTTGCCGCTTTCGGGTTAGCTGGACAGCATAATGTTGAAGAAGAGCCGTTTTTTTTATCTGCTGGTGTTTTCACTGATTACAGGCGTGAGCTTGAGCTCGCTTCTTCTTGTGTTGTTTCATGTCGGTTTCGATCAATTGCCGCACATGAAACATGAGACTCTTCTGATAGTGGTGTCTATCTCCCTGCTCATAAGTTTTGTGGTTACCTATTTATTGTTGCTCAAAAGCCTGCGCAATACCAATGATGAGTATCAGTTGCTTGACAGTATCATGAACTCCGCGAGTGATATCATTTTCTATAAAGATCTCAAAGGCCGGTTTCTTGGCGGAAACAACGCTTTCTGTAAAGTCTATAATATTGACCCGGAAAAAATCAACGAGATAACGGACAAGGAGTTGTATAGTTCCGAGCTTTATGATTATATCCGCGGCCAGGATAACGAGGTCATTAACAGCGGTCACACGCTACGGTATGAAAACTGGATTCCGACCAAGGACGGGAAGTCATATCTGCGTGAGATTCTCAAGAGTCCGCTTTATGATGCCAAAGGGACGATCAGGGGTGTGGTTGGTATTGGCCGTGACATATCCGAACAGCACCGGATAAAACTGGCGTTGCATCAGCGTGAGAGGTTGCTTGGTGTGCTGACGAGGGCTACGCAGCATGTGCTGGAATCGGAAAGTTCATTTGACAAGTCTCTGCAGGAAGCGCTGGGGATGATCGGGCGCGAGTGTAATGCCGACAGCGTGATGATCTATGAAGAGGTAGAGGTCAACCGTTATAACGACAGCCAATTTAAGCTGCAGCACAGTTGGTGGCGTAACAGTAATTATGCCGATCAGATGCAGCGGATATTTTTACGGCAGGAGCTGGTTGATATCCGCAGAAAAATCGAAGATGACAGAATTGCCAGTTTTAAAAAGACCGTTAAGAGTCCGGAGGTTGTTCTGGAGTTTCTTAAAACCATGAATGCGTCTTCGCTGATTGTGGCGGCTATCAGTTATGAGGGTGATTTCTGGGGTTTGCTGTGCGTAAGCAATTTCAATAAAACACGCAGCTGGTCACCCGCGGAGAGGGCGGTGCTTGAGATTGCCGCGGCGCAGATCTCGGTACTGCTGCAGCGCCAGCAGACTGAAGAGTCACTTTATAAGACTTTTGACGCGCTGCGCAAAAGTCAGAGCCGTCTGAGTATTGCCCTGAAGGCGGCAAATGCCCTGCCCTTTGAGTTTGATCTTGTTACCGGCAAGGTTGAAATGGATAACGCGTTTTTCACTTCGCTTGGTTATGAGAGCGACTGGAGCACGGCAACAATCAGCGATACATTATTCCTGGTGCATCCTGACGATCAGAAACTTATCCGTGATGAAATTGAGAATGTCCTTTCAGGCGAGTCTGATGCTATTGAAGTTACAGTCAGGTTTAAACGTAAAAACGGTGCCTTCTCCTGGTTTAATTTTATGGGGACTTCGCGTTATGAGGGTAATCAGGCGGCGTTTGTCACTGGACTGGCCCAGGATATCACTGACCGCAAGAATGCCGAGAATGAACTTCTGCAGTCTGAGCGGATGGCGGCAGTCGGCACGCTGGCTTCCGGCATCGCCCATAATTTCAATAATCTTAATACGGGGATTATCGGGCATCTTGAGATGTTGCGACGCAAGGAAACGCTGACCCCGCGCGGGCTGAAAAAACTGGATCTGATTATCAGCACCGTCAAGCGCTCGATTACACTTACTGACAGCCTGCTTGCCTTCTCGGGAAAACGCAAAGGACGCAAGGAGCTGCACCAGCTTGCGCCGCTGATTGAGGATACGGTCTCGTTGATAACCAGTGAGTTTGAACAAAGCTCGATCGAATTCCGGGTTTATCTAAAAGACGCCACGGTCTGGTGTAGCGCTGGGGAGGTCTGTCATGTGATCTTTAATCTTCTGGCTAATGCCCGTCATGCGATGATTGACTCGCCGAAAAAAATTATTACCATCAACTGCTGGCAGGAGGGTGAGAATTCCTACTTCTCAATTGCCGATACCGGTTGCGGCATCAAGGCAGACAAGCTTAAAGATGTCTTCATGCCTTTTTATACCACCAAGGGTGAGCATGCCAAGGTTGGCTCGTCACTGGCGGCAATCAGGGGGACAGGTCTTGGGCTCAGCTCATCAAAGAGCATTATCGAAAACCATCATGGCGAGATAAGTGTTGAGAGTGTAGTTGACCAGGGAACGAAATTCACTATCCGCATTCCTGCCGGCAAGCAGGGGGAAGATTATTAAAAAAAACGGAGTGAGATTGAGCGGCAATATAGGATCGTAGAAACACAACCGCCAATTTTTAGTCTCAGGTTATTGTAACGAGGACTTTCCGGGTGCGTGGTCCGTCAAATTCACAGAAGTATAGTGACTGCCATGTTCCCAGCAGCATTTTCCCATTTCTTATTATGACTTGCTCGGAAACTCCAACCAAGCTGGATTTGACATGGCCATCTGAATTCCCTTCCGCGTGTTGATAATAAGGCTGATCGGCAGGCACTAGCCGGTTCATGTTTTCAAGCCAGTCATGGCAGACATCGGGATCGGCGTTTTCATTTATCGTAATTGCGGCAGTAGTATGCGGGCAAAAAATAGTGGCCACGCAATCAGTAGCATCTAATTCCTGCAGTGCCTGCCGGACTTGAGCGTCAATATTAATCATCTGGTTGCGAGAACCGGTCTTGATCTGAAATTCGACCATTGTCATTATCCTTTATAATTTGATTTGATAGCGTATAATCCATAATAACAAAATACGATAAGGCTTTTGGATTTTTCAAATGCCAGATATTAATTATAGATAAATATTGCGGAAATGGCAATGCCTCAATGCAATGATTTACAAATGAGGCATGGGCTTTAATTGAAGTATTGCAGTATACATTAATGATGTGAAAAACTATTGCCGACTATTTGGCGTCTGTGCCAGAAGATATTCTGAAAACAAGAATAATCTCAACTATTGAAATATTCAAAGTCGGCAGCTAATCTGATATCTCTGGAGCTTGCGCCAAGCAGGATTTTAAACAGACCATCTCCGGTTTCCCATTTATTGCTTTCGGGATTAAAATATTTTAAACTTTCAGAGGTAATCACAAATGAGATCTTCTGCGTCTGATCCGGCTCAAGGTATATTTTGTCAAAACCTTTGAGTTCCTTTTCAGGGCGAATGTATGAACATTCCTGATCTTTGATATATAATTGTATAACTTCGTGTCCTGCACAATCGCCAATATTTTTTATATCTAGACTAACAACCAGTTTATCCGCTCCGAATAATTTTTCAGTTGAAAGACAAAGATTGGAGTATTCAAATTCAGTGTAAGACAAACCAAAGCCGAATTCGAATAACGGATTGATGTTGTTGGTGTCAAAATGACGGTAGCCAATAAGAATATCTTCGGTATAGTATTCTGCTGCTGGTTCAAAGTCGGTAGCAATGCAACGGTTATAAGAAACTTTGGTGTTGTGTTCAGCATTATAATTAGAAAAAGTTGCTTCATCTTCCCAGCGTTTTGCATAAGACATGGGAAGCTTGCCAGACGGGTTATAACTGCCTGTAATAATATCAGCAACCGCTTCGCCGCCAATTTGTCCGTTGTACCACGCATAGCATAAGCCCTTTATTTTGTCTATCCAGGGATTTATATTAACAGCCCCTCCGGCATTTACGATGACAACAACATTGTTATTGAGCGCACAAACGCTATTCATGATTTCAACGTCAGCATCAAGTAATTCGAAAGAGCGGTCATGTGCTTCGCCTTCACGGAATGAATTGTATCCGACGCATGAGAGAACCAAATCACATTCTTTAATTGAAGAATACTCATGGCTCATATCCGGTTTATTGCCAAAGTTGAATTTGAAAGTTTCGCTACTGCCGTAATATTTATCATATTTCATTTCGACGCAAATGGTGTATTGTTTCCCTTTGGAGAAATTATAATTTGTTGCGAAGTTCTCAATGAAGTCATCATACACAGCAGGCAGGTATAACCTGTTCCAGGCATTGATTATTACTTCGCCGTTTATTGTTACCCGGCCATGCAAAGCCGTTTGAAGAACCAGATACAGTTGCTGATCTTGCTGAGGACAATATGTTGTTGTCCATCTGGCAGAATGCTTTCTCTCTTTATTCTTTGGGTCATCAATATCAAACGTTGGTGAATGTGTATATATTTTATTTACGTTTGCTGTACTGGTGGCTGCGCCGGCAAGTTCACAGTTTGAAAACCGTTCGTATTGCCAGTCAAGATCGGGAATATTATCAAGGGCAACCATTTTATTGGCTGGGGATAAATCTACAAATTTAATCTCTGAATTTGGCAGGGCATTTACAAATGCTTCGTGATTGGTCGTATAACGGTATGGCTTGACATTTGCAGCACCGCCGCCACTGTTTAACATGCGGCTAGAGTTTTCACCAACCATGCAAATTTTATAGTTCTGATTTTTGGACAACGGCAGTATATGGTTTTCGTTTTTAAGCAGGATAACACCTTCACGGGCGACCTCCAGTGCTTTCTTGTGATGATCTTCATAATCAATATCCGCACCAATACTGGAGTCCTCTCCATTATTGACTAATATCGCCACCGACTCATCCTGCTTCTGGCCTTTATCCAGATTCTTGCCCTGACTATAATCATAAACTCCGAATCTTTCACAGGTATTAATGATTCGCTGCAGCTTTTGGTCAATATCATTTTCTGTGACAATATTCAACTCAATCAATGGCATTAATTTGTCTTTATTGAGAACCTTGCCGCCCGGCATTTCCAGATCAGCGCCGTGACGACATATTAGGTCCGCATTGTATGAACCGCCCCAATCCGTCATTACAATACCGTCAAATTTCCACTCACCACGTAATATGTCACCGATAAGATGCTTGTGGGCGCTGGCATGCTCACCATTAATCCAGTTATAACCGGTCATGACAGAGCCGACCTTTGCCTCTTTTACCGCTGCCTCAAATGCCGGCAAATAGATTTCTCTCAAGGCTCTTTCACTTACAATTGAATTGCCGCGGTGCCGGTCGTAGTCCTGGTTATTAACCGCAAAATGTTTGACGGTTGCTATTACGCCATGATTTTGAATCGCCTTGATAAAAGGCACAACCAGTTCAGAGCAGAGGTACGGATCTTCACCAAGGTACTCAAAGTTTCTGCCATTTTGCGGAAGTCTGTAAATATTTACACCCGGCCCCAGAATAAATCCGATATTGCGTGCCCGGCATTCTTTACCGATAATATCCCCGGAAATTTCCGCGAGCTTGCGATTCCATGTTGCCGCCAGAGCAATTGGCGCAACAAGAGCCGTCGACTTACCTCCACGAATGCCACTTGGCCCATCTGCCATTTCAACAGACGGAATGCCCAGGCGATTAACTGCATTCATTCCCATACCGCAGCCGCGAATAAGAGATAATTTTTCGTCCAGATTCATTTTGGCAATTAATTCAGGTGATGACATTATTTCTCCATTAATATCGCACTAAGAACCTGCCCGGAATGCCGGTAAGCAAGTTGTGGGTGAAGGTGTAATTATTACTTTATAAAAAGTTTTTCACATAGGATCAGGTATAACCATGATATCAGCGCGCCTCTTCATTTTAATGAAGAGAAACTTAAATTTCCTGCAATTCCCAGAAGACCGAGAGTAAGTATTACCTCAGATAGGTCGGCTGGAATGGTCGGCAATGAGCTGCTACTCTTTCTCATTCAATAGAGTTATAAGAATCAAAAATTTTAAAACATCAGTAGCTTATATTTGAAAAACAATTATTTTAATTCGCATAAGCAGACAAAAACGATAAAATAATTATATGGCATATACTCGTGTAAGCAACTGCGCTTTTTCGACAAAGTTATATAGAAAGTTATCATTTTTATTTGCAATATTGTCATTTATTAAACTTGATTACAGGTAACAGCAATATGAGGAAACTAATTAACAGTGATGTCTTTGCAGGTTTAAAACCGGAAATTCATAAAGTTGATGGTGCGGCAAAATATTATTCATCTGGTGAGATAAAAAAATATTCAGTCGTTATAATGCCGCCAAGACCTGAGTGGAGTATGCTATGGTCAGATACTATTTATCATCAGGTGTTGGGTGAAAACTTTCATCATATGCGTGAAGATGCGAATTTTCTGGCTATAGAATACATCAAGGAAGGCTCGGTGTTTTTCAGGCAAAACGGTCAGGCTTATCTGGCTGAAAAAGGTGATGTCTGTCTGATGCATCCTGGTTGCGTAAACGAGATCATGACAGGTGTCAACGGGCACTGCGCTAAGTCTTCGGTAGTCATAGTTGGGCCGTCTCTAAGAAGCATGCTTGAAAGTTCAGGACTGGCAAAAGTGGATATGCTGGAATCTGTAGACACAGGGCATTTCGAGACAATTTTGGATATACTGGAAAAACTCTCCCATGATCTTGGTGATGCGGCCGCACTTCAGTTATCATGTTATGCTTACGAAATTATTCAGATCATAGCCAGAAACGATAAATGCCAGAATATACCTGACAGGCTGTTGGAGTTGCTTGAATTCATGAAAAGTAATATTGAGCAAAAACTGACGTTGGATATTATGGCTGAAAAATGCGGGTGTTCAGTCCCGCACCTTATCCGGTTGTTTAAGGATAACTTTAATTTATCGCCTTATAAAATGCTTTCACGGATGCGCATGCGAGAAGCCGCTCATTTACTGGTTAATAAATTGCTCTCAGTAAAAGAGGTTGCTTGTCATGTCGGGTATCAGAACCAGCTGAATTTTTCTACAGAGTTCAAAAAGTATTATCAACTGTCTCCAAAGCAATACAGGAAAAGCAAAGTGATTGTCTAGGAATTTAAGCCAGACGTACAGCAGATGGTGCTTTAAATTCAGTGCCCGGGGCCGATTATCAGAAGAGGTACAGAGATATGATGTTTCAAGGCACGGGAAACACTGCCGAAGAGGGTGTCGCCGAAAAATCCGTGTCCGTGCGTCGCCATGGCAACCAGATCATAATCGCCGGTTTTCACCTCCTTAATAATTTCATCTTCCGGCTCACCGCTTTTGAGTAGAATGGACGAATCTATTCCCTGCGCTTTTAGCTCATCACAACGTTTGATTAATGAGTCTTCGGCGCATTTGTGCAGACTGCGATCCTGATCCAGTGTATGTGAATGCACCACATGCAGCAGGATTACCTGCGCAGCGTTCTGCTTTGCCAGAGCGCAAACGTGATTGATTATGGCGTCATCCACAGGTGAGCAATCCATCGTGACCAGAATTTTTTTATAAACCTGCATAGTCTCATTCTCCCATTACTGTTGAGTAGAGTAGATAAATATTAAGTGCAATTACGATGATGGATATGATTGTTGCTGCGGTAAATTCTGTTTTACCACTGCGGAATTTGCCCATAACTTTTATATTCTTGCAAAGCAGCAAAAGCGGAATCAACGTAAAGGGCAGTTGAATACTGAGTACAACCTGACTGAAGATCAGAATTTTAAAGGTATCCATCGCAAAAAGGATAATCAGGAGAGAAGGAATAGCCGTAATAAAAACAGAGATCCGGTAAAGGAATGTTTTGGGGTCTTCAGGCTTACCGAGAAAACCGGTTATCACGTTAACCTCCGCCATGGACGAGGTAACGGATGAGCCGATTCCGGCGAAAACCAGAGCTATCGCAAAGAGTAATCCGGCAAGCGGGCCGGCGAGTGGTTTTAACGTTGCCGACGCCTGCTCGATACTATCTACCATAACGCCGTTACCGGAGAATACTGCGGCAGCGACGATAATCATGGCTGAATTTACCGCCCAGCCAAGAATCATCGCAATGGTCGTATCCACCTTTTCATATCGCAGGACACGGAGCTTTTCCTCTTCCGAAATTCCCCACTTGCGGCTATGGATAACGTTTGAATGCAGGAAAATATTATGCGGCATGACAACCGCGCCGAGAATGGCCATGGCAACGTAAATGCTGCTGTGATTTATTTTGGGAACAACTATCGCGGGAGCCAGAGTAGTCCATTCCGGCTGTACAATGATGATCTCAATGAGGTAGCAGAGAGCGATGATACCAAGAAATCCCATAATGATGGTTTCAATGCGGTGGTAGCGCTGGCTGACCAGAAGAAATATCTCCAGCAAAACCGTCAGTAATGCCCCCAGCCACAGAGGGAATCCCAGAAGCAGATTAAATCCGATCGCGCCGCCAAGTAATTCGGCAACATCGGTGGCTACACAGGCAAGAACAATGGTGATTCCCAGCATTGCCGAAACTGGCCGGGAAAAGTTCTCCCGTATGTTAACTGCCAGCGACTTGCCTGTGGCTATCCCAAGCTTTGCTGCCATATTCTGAATAACAATCAGCATGACAGTGCTGAGCGTAATCACCCAGAGCAAGTCATAGCCGAACTTTGAGCCGCCTTCGATGTTCGTTGCCCAGTTTCCGGGATCAATGAAACCGACCGTAATCAGAAACCCCGGCCCGAGAAAACTGAGAAGCGTTTTGAGCGGTATGAGTTTTTTTAATATTGCCACGACTAGCTGCCTTCTCTCTGCGATAGTAAATGGTCAAAGTGGTGCTTACACAAAAAAAGCAATTCACCAATGTTACACCCGGTCTTTTTTTTGCGCAAGTCACATCTTGCCTAGTTAAACATATCTTCTATTGTGGCAGCAGTTAATTGTTGAGTGAGTTTTTCATTATTCTTGGCAGCAATTGAAGAAGCAGTGCGAGATAAAAAAGCGTTATAATCAGCCAGAGGACCAGCAGGTTGAATTTATAGGTTGAAATTTTATGGCCGGCGACAAGTTTCTGCGGCGAGAGGAACTGGGTTCGTCCGAACGGATTGTCCGGTTTGATGGTAATAGGTGCGGCAATCTGCAGCAGGCGGTTGTCAGTAAGGATGAATGGTTTGAGGTTATCGCGGCTTAAGGCCAGAGACTCGATATTGGTGTTGTGGTTATATTCACGGAATTTGCGCAGACCTTCGCTGCCGAGTTCTTCCTTGAGCTGATTGAGAATATTCTTCTTATTCTCATTGGCGGCTTGGCGACTGGCGTAAAGAGTCTTGCGGACCTTGCTGAGATAGTCCCGGAAACGGGTAAGCTCTGCTTTGTTGAAGTTGCCGTTATCAAAGGCAAGGTCAGCTTTGATGCCTGAGAGTTGCTCAAGGTAGGCGACTTCATTTTTCAGAATATTGAGGTTACGCTTGAGTGTTGTGTGGTATTCAGGCTTGTCGGTGGCGATGAATTTGTAGTCGGCGAGTGAGCGCAATTCCGGCAGGCGGTACTGCAGTTCAAAATCCAGTCCGCGCACGGTTATTTCTTCATTAAATATTTTTCGCATGTAATCATTGTTCTTGTACTGGCGTACAACCAGCGCCTCATAGCCCCAGCGTGAGGGCATGATCTCGGCAAAGACCGGCGGATAACGGTTGTCGGCTTTTGGGTCGATGAGGTTGCCGTAGGAGATGACCGCGCCGCTTAATAACATCTGCGGTATGAGTATCAGCGGAATTAGGATGTAAACACTGACAGCGGAGCGCATACTTGCAGAGATGTTCAGCCCCAGCAGCGCCGAAGTTGCCGCGCAGGAAAACATCATCAGCCACATCGTCAGTGTCATGTCCGGAATCTGCAAAATCGGCAGAGTGACCAGCGTATAGATAAGCATCTGCAGCGCACTCAAGGCAAAGAGGTAAGCCGTCTTTGAATTAAGATAGGAAAACCAGCTGAGTTTGAGGAATTTCTCCTGCCGCAGTATTTTGCGGTCACGGATAATTTCTTCAGCGCTGATACTAAGCCCCATAAAGAGTGCGATAATGATACTGATAAAAAAGAAGACTCCGATATTGGCGTTGGCACCGAAGGTGTAGACCTCGCTTTCATTATAACCACGGCATAGCAGCGCTGCAAAGAGACCAAGCAGTGGTGGCTCAAGAAGATTTATTAGCAGGTATTGCCGGTTACTCAGGCGCGACTTGAGGTTGCGCTTGAAAAAAATTATAAACTGCTGCAGGAGTGAGGGCGTCTGCAGGGTTGAGAGATTCTCGACCGGTTCATCGGTTTTCACCGGTTTGTCTTTAAACTTGTCATTTATAAAGCTTAGATATTTCTCATGCCATTTCTGCGGGCTGACCTTGCGCTTGCTGGTGAAAGAGCCGTTCTGGCCGATTTTGCGCCGCTGGATAATCTTGAAGATCTGTTCCGGGTTAATATTGCCGCAGGTGTGGCAGATACCTTCGTCGCTTCCGGCCTGCCAGCTCTCTGAGCGGAAATAGCGGATGGCGTCAATGGGGGAGCCGTCGTAAACCGGGTAGCCGCCCTGATCCATGAGCCAGAGCCGGTCGAAGCTGCGGAAGATCGTCGAGGACGGCTGGTGGATGACGACAAACACAAGACGTCCAGTGTTGGCAAGCTTGCGCAACATGGTGATGACATTCTCAGAATCAGCTGAGGACAGGCCGGAAGTCGGTTCATCAACAAAGAGCACCGCCGGGCTGCGGATAAGTTCGAGGGCTATGTTAAGCCGTTTTCTCTGGCCGCCGCTGATAGTCTTCTCAAGGGGCGAGCCAACTTTGAGGTGTGCGGTCTCTTCCTGTCCGAGTTCACGCAGAACGGAGTAGACGCGCGCGCGGATTTGTGCGTCGTCAAGATCATCAAGGCATAACCTGGCGCGGTAATAGAGGTTGTCAAAGACCGTCAGGTCATTGAAGAGCAGGTCGTCCTGCGGGACGTAACCGATGCTGCCGCTGCTGGCCTCTGGGTTTTCGTAGATATCGTTGCCGTTCAAGTATAAATTGCCGCTGCCGGGCTTGCAGGTGCCGTTTAAGATATTAAGCAGGGTTGATTTACCCGCGCCGCTGCCGCCCATGATACCGACGAGTTCGCCTGAATTGGTCTCGAAGGAAAAATTGTGCAGACCGTTATCGCTGTCCGAAAAATGAAACTCAAGATTGCGTGCGCTGAAATTAACCTCCGGCAGACCGGTGCGGAAGTAATGCGCCGCGACCTCGCTGTAAGTCACCCGCTCTCCGGCATCGCTGGTAACAATCGAGCCGGGGATAAACTCGCTGACTGAGTGCAGGGGCAGTATCGCGTCATTAAGCTGGATTTTTTGCAAACTGTCATCATTGCGGACAAAGATGGTATCAGCCTCGCGGATATAAATAAACGAGAGCAGATTATCAAAAGCATGCTTGGGGGTGTAGATGTCTGATTTGTCATCAGGTAGGTAACGTTTATATTTCTGGTTGATATGGCAGAAGCCCCGCATCAGGCTGACGGTCGCACGGTCGAGGGAGAACTCTTTGATTATGATATCAATAAGCTCGTCGGCCTTCTGTTCGTTATGGGTGTCAAATGAACTTAGCATCTCGATAAAACGCAGCACGACAATATAACGCTCACGCAGCGGCAGCTCCGCCCCCATCCTTCCGGCAACCAGCTCGGCGCTGCGGGTGGCCAATAAGGAATCCGGCCCCTCGTAAAGCGTAATGAAATCCTCGTACAGACCGGTATAGTCGTCGATGTTATAAAGATGCAGATAGTCGCGCAGATAACGCTTGAGCGTCTCGGTGGCTTGCAGGCGCTTCTCACCATCAAGGCTTGCTGCAAGGATTGCATATAAATGGATGATAGCGTTTAAGAGTATCTCTGACATTATCTCTTCCGGTTTGGAGGTAATTAATTTACTGTGAAATTATAAAGGGTAATATTTTTTCTGCATTAGACAATCGTAAAAAAATCCGGAAAAAACTGCATTCAACCACTACCGAAAGCCGATAAAGTTAGAGATTCTCCAGATTGCGGGGTGATAAAGGAGTGCGTAATTGCGGAGAATATGTGCTATAACTAATGAAATATCAGGATGTTATAAGGAAAGATGATGCAGAAATGCTTATGGCTTGGGGTGATTGTTAGCGGACTGCTTTTTAGCGGTTGTTTTGACCGTGAAATTTCCAATGAAGGCCCTGAGGCGTATGGTGCCAATGGTTTGTCTGCGCCGTCTGTCTATAAAATTGCGCCGCGCGCCCCGCGCTCGATGGGATATCCGGGTATTGCGATGGCTAATGTGCCGGTTGCTACAATGCCGGTTTTGCCGCCGGTTGACAAGGTATATCCCGAGAATGCAATTCGTCTGCGTCAGCCGATTTTGAGTGGGGTGAATCCTGATCTGGTTGTAAAACGTCCGATGCCGGTGGAGGGGCTTGATCCCAGAGCGCCCATGCCGATTGAGCAGCAGGTTTATGGCGGTCGTTATAAGGGTGAAGCGGCGGACAAACCTTATGTTTATATCGAGGGCGACTCGGTACGGGTCTCAGTCAATAATCATCCGGAGTTTAACGGGGTGAGTGAGATAGAGGCTGACGGCAAGATCAAGATTCCGGGAACGGAGGATTATGTTATTGCGCGCGGCCGTGACGATCAGCAGATTCAGCTGGCAATTGCAAGAACAATTCGTCCGTATGTCAGAAAGCAGGCGGTGGTGCGGGTGCAGGCCGAGGTGGCGCAGGGCGGGTATTATTCAATCTTTGGCGGTATTAGAAATCAGGGTCGTTTCCCGATGGGCCGCAAGGCTATCAGGCTCAGCGAAGCGGTTTTCAGGGCTGATTCTGAATTGCTGGCGCAGGCCAAGACTGCTAACGCAATGGCTAATGATCAGTTGCGTCAGGGCTTTGAGCATAAACGCGGCGGCTGGCTTGGCGAGGTGGTGCTGGTTACGCCACACCAGAACTTCCCTGAGGTCAAGGAATATAACGTAGCGCGGTCATTATTTGGCGGTAAGCTTGATGATGATCCGTACCTCAAGCCGGGGCAGATTATTATTGTTCGTGACCGGTCAAACATTGAGCTTGAATCTTATATCAGAAATATAACTGCCGGCTTGAAACCGGGGCAGAAATTACTGACGCCGGTTCCTTTCTCAAAGCCTGTACCGGTTGTAACGGTTCAGAATAAGCAGACTCAGCAGAAGGCCGAGCCTGAGGCGCCGGTTTACCGTGAGAAAGTAGAAGAGCGCGGCAAAATTGAGAAGCAGGAGCATGGTCCGGCGACGGCATTAAAAGACATGATGGGGCTTTGATAAATGCGTAATGTTGAATTCAGGGAAAGTTCGGGGGCTACACCCAGGCGGCGGATAATTGCCGGCGGGGTGGTGCTGTTTTGTGCGCTCTTGTCGCTGGTATATCTGCATTATGCGCCCAGGTTGTATGAAGTGAGTATGAAACTGATTTTGCGTGACCGCGAGAAAACGCAGGGGATGTTGGCGACGGCTATCAGCAAGTTGCCTGAGAAGATGGTCAGTCACCGGATTGCGACTGAGCTTGAGTCGGGAGAACTGCTTAAGATTTCCTGTTTTGATACCTTGATGCCGGGTGAGAGGACTGACTGCGGGCTGTTGCTTGAGAAGATCATTGATAATATGAAAGAGCAGTGTCAGGCGCAGGCTGAAAAAGAGCGCATGGAAGCAGAGAACGAGCGCAAGGCAAGGGTCAGCCAGATTGATGCTGAAATAAAGATGCTGCCGGGGAAGTATGTTCTCTCGTCTGAATTGAAAAAAATTATCGGTAATCTCAAGACAGTGGCAACCGGTAAGGGTGAAATGGCGGCTGACTGGATGGCGGGTTTTAGTGAGGCTAAAGAGGTCAGGCTGATTCTTGCCACGCTTGAGGATAATCTCAAGGTTCGTACAGAACTGTTGCGCCAGATTACCCGTGATCGCGCGCTTTATGATTCGCTGCTGGCGTGGACAAGCAGCCCTGCCAATCAGACCATAACGACAAAGGTCAAGCGGGTGGTGCATTATGAGGACTCGCCTGAACTGATTAAGATTAAAGACCGCAAGGCCGAGGTTGAGGCGGCAAGGATGCGGCTGTTGCAGCGTGCGACTTCAAAGCATCCTCTGGTACGCAAGATGTCCGAAGAGATCAATGAATTGCAGGCACAGATCAACGCGCTTACCAGACTGCCGAAGGTGGTTGAGGATGTCAGGGTCATAACCAATCCAGAACTGGTTAAATGGAATAAGGAACTTGCCGATATCCGCTCTGCCCTTAGTGCAAGCAAGGCCAAGCTTATGCTGGTGCATAAAAATATTTCCGCTATTGCCGGGCAGCTTCAGAAGGCTCTTGAGAACCAGTTAAAGCGCGATCATCTGCATGAGAAAAATAAACTTGAAGCTTCACGCAAAGAGACAGAAAGCAATGAAAAGGCGGCGGGGGTTATGCCTTTTGAGCTTTATTATATCGATAAAGAGCCGGCGGTTATCAGTGAGCCTGAGATTATTCCGACGATGTTGTATGGAACCGGCATTGGAATAGTAGCGGCGTTTTTCATATTGCTGACGAGAAAACGTACAGACTTTACCGTGACTGAGGAAGAAGAGAAGCCGGAGTTTCCGGTGCTTGGCAGCATCCCGCGTTTTGTAGGTGGGGCGGGTAATAGCAATAAAGAGAGTGCTTGATGAGTGAGAGTGTTGTAAACGAAAATTGTCTGGACAAGGCCTTTGCCACGATGATTGAGCAGAGTGCAAGTATACTTTCACTTGGCCGCCCGATGAAACGTTTTGAAGAATTACTGCCAAAGCCTGAACCGCTTGCGCGTTTTGAGTGCGACTTTGATTTGGTCGTGCCGGTAGAGAAAGAAGCCGGCGAAATCAGCACGGAGAAGTTTAATGTCTATCACCCGCTGGTTGAAGAGTTAAAACGTTTTGAACCGCAGGTGACGATGATTACCGCGCTTGAACCGGGACAGGGCGTTACTTATACCGCGCATCATATTGCAAGGCTCTGGAGTGATGATCCGCTCAAGAAGACACTGCTGCTGGAATTATATAACGGTATGAGTGGGCTTGATTATTATTTGCCGCAGGTTGAAGCGAGGGCGTTGGCGGCGGATTCACAGAAGCTTGAGGGTTGTCTGCGCTACTCTGACGTTGCGGACCTGTACCTGCTCTCGCTGCACTCGGCAGGCGGTGCGGGGTTTACCGGTGAAGTTTTCAGCCGCATTAAGGCCAGTTTTGAGACGGTGATTATTGACTGCGGGCCGTATTGGCATAATTCACTGGCATCAAAGTTGGCGCCGTTGAGTGACGGGGTGGTGCTGATAAGTTCGCACAAGCCTGATACTGATCTGGTCAGGCGTTTTAATGATGAGCTGGTCGGTAATGACGCGCGCTTTATGGGTGTTCTGATGAACGCGCAGTGAGTTTGCTGTTATAAAAAGTTTATTGGGTATTTTGGTTGCATCGGGAGAGAATATGTATCTGCAACACTGGGGTATGCAGACAAGGGCATTTGACAACTCACACGCGCCGGAAATTTTTGTGCCGGTTGAGAGCAGTATGCTGGCGCTGACCAAGATCCGTTACGCGGTCTCGATGGGGCTTGGCTGTGTTTGCCTGTATGGTATGCCGGGGGTGGGTAAGACTGAGCTGCTGCGCATGGCGCTGCTTGACTTTGGTAATTCCGGCTGGGCGACGGCGTATCTGGCTAATCCGTCAGGCACGCGTAATGAAATTTTTATCAATATCCTCCACCGCGTTGCCGGTGAGATTAAGGGCAATCAGACACCACTGGAAGCGCTTGAGCTGCGTCTTGAAGAGATCGGCGCGGAAGGGGGTAAGGTGCTGCTGGCTATTGACGACGCGCAGTCAGTCAGTGACGTGAGCCTGCTTGATGACCTGCGGATGCTGCTTAACATTGAACGTGGCGGTGTGCCGGTTATGAATGTTATTATCGCGGGACAGGACGGAGTCTTGCAGCGCCTGTCTGAGGCGAGCCGCTTTGACTGCCGGGTGGCGATGAAAGTCAGGGTTGTGCCGTTTAATGTCGATGAAGCGAATGCGTATGTTTTGTCGCGGATTAAAAATTCCGGTTGCAGCCGCGGGATATTCACCCGGCAGGCTGCGCAGATGATTTATGACGCGACAGGCGGGGTGGCCGGGAATATCAACCGTCTTTGTGAATTGGCGCTGGTGACGGCGTATACGGAGAAGCTGAATAAAATTCGGCCCGAGCTTATCAGATCGGTAGCGATGGAACTGGGGCTTAAAAATGATTTTGGCCTGGAGCGGATGCTGGATGAAATCTGGTCGGATGATCTGCCGCCGCTTGAAGCCGGTGCGGAGGCTGAGGTTGATGTGTTGGCGGATCTTGCCCGTGAAAATTTATAAGGCCAAATCCCTTCACGGTTGTCGATACAATATATTGTGGCGAGAGTAAAAGACAAAGCGCAGTAAATCTGAAGCTGCTCAACTATTAACGGAAAGTTCCCGACAATTTTTTTGTCGGGAGCTTTTTTTAATGAAACGCACACTGCAATAATGTACTATGGAAGGTTCAAGTTAATTTGTTTGATGCTGCACTGCTGGGTTGCGGGAGAATTTTTTCTGCAGGTTGGCGGTGGGCAAATGCCCCTGTTTTGCGGGGGTTTTTTAGGTATAGATGCTTTATCCGGCGCGGGTTATCGCGCTGTTTATAAATAATAAAGGTTAGTGATGGCTCAGTCAGACGACGAAAAAAATCGTAAAAAGCTCTTAATGTCCTGCAAAAAATTATCTTCGCAGGCAGACTGGGTATTGCGCCTCCTGTCGGTGATTTATATTCCTGTCAGCCGCGATGATATTGCCCGGTGTATGGGACGTTGCGGTCGCAGTGCGGTCGAGCTTGACCTGATTCTGGGGCGTCTTAATAAAGCGGGTGTTATTGAAATCAGTGAAGAGCTGATAATGTGCCATACTTTACTGCGTGAGCCGTTGACGCGGATGACGGCCAAAGAGGGCGGTTTTCATGCGATGGCGGGGGCGGTGCGCGAGGTGGTCTGGCGGGGCAGCAACTGGGGTGAGCGTGAGGTGCGCTCTTATGAACAGGCGATCTCCCGTATCCGCACGGCGCTCTATCAGGCCAATCAGAAAGATTGCCTTGAGATGCTTGCCCACTGTGCGCGGCTATTTCCTGACGAGTATGAACAGACGCATCCTTATGTGATTATCTGTAATGAACCTTTTGATGTAAAATGGATTCAGACCCTGCCGCCGCGACTGATGCTAGAAGCACTAATCTGTGTTTTAAATCATTCACTGAAAATGCTTGAACCGGCCAGAGACGCTTTTGAGCTGTTCAAGTCATATTGCGAGAAGAATAAAGAATCGACAGCGGCAATTTATCTGGCTCCGCACTGGATTTACCGTGGTAAGCTGGCGCGCGCGCGTAAGACTTTAAAACCGATTACCGGAACGGATACAGATGCGTTTGTCGCCTGGCTTGATATTTTGTCCGGCAAGTACGAAGCAGCGCTGGAGGAGTTTGATATAATCCAGAAGCGCGAGGACATCATCAATCTTCCCTCGATTATCAATATTTTTTATGCGCTATTGCTGGTGCAGGCGGAACTTGAAGACGACGCTTCATACATTATCCGGCAGGAGTTAAAGAAGAAAAAAAATCCTTATACCGATGCTTTTTATATTATTGAGTGGATTATCAGTCGGCGTGATAACATGTTTATGGAGAAGATTCCGCCGATCGGTGAGGACTCGCTGGCGCTTTGCCGGCTACTGTATTATCTGGCGCTGTACTGGGAAGAAAACCTGCAGCTTCAGGCCGAGATTGAGGGGCTTGAGAAATTATATGACCAGACGCTTGAGGGTGGTTACGACTGGTTTGCGGCGGAAGCGGCGGAGATTCTGGCGCGTTGCGAGGAGGGTGGCGAGAGCAAATGGGCGGGACGTCTGGCGACTCTTCGGCGGCGTTGTAACAGCGCGGCTCTGGTAGAAATTTTTAACGCGCAGAATGGCTGGGAGAGAAAGCTTGAAGCGCTCCTGCAGGTTCCTGATCTGGTGGAGTCTGAGAAGGAGATTAATTTTGATACGCGTCTGGCGTGGCTGCTGGCCTTTAATGACAACGCGGAAATTTTTGAGCTGCAGCCTGTTGAGCAGCGGCACAATTCAAACGGTCAGTGGGGCAAGGGACGCAAGGTCTCGTTGCAGCGGCTCTTTGAAGAGAAGAACAACCTGCCGTTTCTTGACGAGTATGATGCGGGGGTTTGCGCGGCGATATTTATTTCTTACTCCGGTAGTGGCCGGGGTTCGACGATTAATCACGAACTTGATTACGACAAGGCGCTGGTCGGACTGGTTGGACATCCGCGGGTATTTCGCGCTGATGCACCGAGTGTGCGTATTGAAGTAAGCTCGGGCGAGCCTGAACTGATCGCCAGAAAATCTGGAAACCAGTTACATCTGACCCTTGAGCCTTCGCTTGCGGAGGATACTGCTGTCTGCCTTAAGCGTGAAGGTCCTAATCGTATCCGCGTTATCAAGACTGCGCCCGCGCACCGCAAGATTGCCTCAATTATTGGTAGCAAGGGTGTGATCGTTCCTAAAGACGCTTTTGCAAAGACTAAAGGCGTGATTGAAAAATTAAGCCAGTATCTGACGGTGCAGTCGGATATCGGTATCAGTGATTCAATTGCCGAGGATCTGGTTGCTGATGAGCGTATCCGTGTGCAGCTGATGCCGGCTGGCGGTGGACTTAAGATGGAGCTGCTGGTGCGCCCGTTTGGTGATATCGGGGGGTACTATCATCCCGGTTCCGGCGCGAAGACTATCGTCACTGAGCATGAAGGCAAGAAGCTGCGCGTCACCAGAAGTCTTACCCATGAGCTTGACGGGGCGGATCTGGTTGTGCATTCCTGTCCGACGCTGAAGAAGAGCAGCGAGAAGGATGGTATCTGGGAGCTTGATGATATTATTGACTGTCTTGAGTTTCTTTTGGAGCTTGAGGAGATCGAGTCGAAGGTGGTTGTTGAGTGGCCGCAGGGCGGTAATATGCGGGTACGCGGGCAGGCGTCACTAAGCTCGCTTGGTATAAGCATCAAGCGTTCGCAGGACTGGTTCACCCTTGAGGGCAAGCTGACGGTTGATGAGGATCTGGTCATTGACATGCACCGCCTGCTTGAGATGTCGAAAAATTCCCGCGGGCGTTTTATCCAGCTTGGTAAAGACAAATATCTGGCGCTGACAGAATCTTTCCGCGCCCGCCTTGAAGAGATCAGGGACTTTAGTGAGGTTACTGAGGAAGGTGCGCGGCTGCATCCGCTGGCGTCTCTGGCGCTTGAGGGGTTGGCGACTGAAGCGGGTGAGTTTGAGGCGGATATTGAATGGAAAAAAATGCTTGGCCGTTTGCAGACGGTTGAGGAATTTCAGGTTCCTTCTACATTGCAGGCGGAGCTTCGGGATTATCAGCTTGACGGGTACCGCTGGCTCAGCCGCATGGCGCAATGGCAGATGGGGGCGTGTCTGGCTGATGACATGGGCCTTGGTAAAACGGTGCAGACCTTGGCGCTGTTATTATCGCGAGCCTCACTCGGGCCGGCACTGGTTGTCGCGCCGACCTCGGTCTGTTTTAACTGGCAGAGCGAGATGGTTAAGTTTGCGCCATCGCTTGACGGACAACTGTTTGGTGTAGGTGAGCGTCAGGAGATGATTGACGGGGCGGGCAAGCTGAGTGTGGTTGTCTGCAGCTATGCGATGCTGCAGCAGGAAGGCGAGATGATTAGCGCCAAGAAGTGGAGTACGGTTATCCTTGATGAAGCGCAGGCAATTAAAAACGCCTCGACCAAACGCTCGAAAGTTGCCATGGAGTTACAGGCGGATTTTCGCATGGTCACAACCGGTACACCGCTTGAAAATCATCTTGGCGAACTGTGGAATATTTTCCGTTTTCTTAATCCGGGTCTGCTTGGCAGTCTGCGCCGGTTTAATCAGCGCTTTGCGGTGCCGATTGAAAAAGAAAATGATGCGGGTGCGCGGGAACGCCTTAAGAAACTGCTGGCGCCGTTTATCCTGCGCCGCGTGAAATCAGAGGTGCTTGAAGAATTGCCGCCGCGTACTGAAATTGTCAAATACATTGAAATGTCTGGCAGGGAACTGGCGTTTTATGAGGCGATGCGCCGTGAGGCGGTTACCGGTATTGAAGAAGATAAAGGGGTTCCGGCGGGGCAGCGGCGGATGCAGATTTTGGCACAGATCATGCGCCTGCGCCGCGTCTGCTGTAATCCTAAACTGATTGATAATACAACAGATATTGAAAGTTCAAAGTTATCCGGCTTTGCGGAAATTATTGAGGAGCTGATTGAGAATAACCACAAGGCGCTGGTCTTCAGTCAGTTTGTCGACCATCTGCAGATACTCAGTGAGTACCTTGATGAGAAGGGTGTCAGTTACCAATACCTTGACGGCTCAACTCCGGCGGGCAAACGACGCAAGCTGGTTGAGGATTTTCAGGCTGGCGAGGGTGAGTTGTTTCTTATCAGTCTCAAGGCCGGTGGGCAGGGGCTTAACCTTACAGCGGCTGATTATGTTATTCATATGGACCCATGGTGGAACCCGGCGGTTGAGGATCAGGCTTCAGACCGGGCGCACCGCATTGGACAGACGCGGCCGGTGACGATTTACCGGATGATAACGCGCGGTACGATTGAAGAGAAAATCCTCGACCTGCACAAGCATAAACGTAATCTTGCTGAGGGTCTGCTTGAGGGCAGTGATCTCGGTGGACGGATATCGGCTGAAGAGCTTCTGGAGCTTATGCGCGAGATCTGATAAGATCAGACTTGCTCAATAGGTATGTCACTCAGCACATTCTGCAGGATTTGCGCGATCTCTGCCTGGCGGTAAGGCTTTTTGACAAACGCGCGCAGACCTTCATTGAAGAGGCTGTTGATCTTGCCCTCGCGGGAGAAGCCTGAAGCGATGATTATTTTGGCTTCAGGATTAATGCTGATAATTTTCTTGAACGCCTCCCGGCCATTCATTCTGGGCATGACCATATCAAGGATTACAATGTCAATTTTGTCAGAGTTGCGTTCATACATCTCAACAGCCTTCTGACCGTTTTCCGCAAGCATGATTTCGTAGCCGAGGCTCTCAAGCATCATCCGCCCCGCATCACGCATAAACTCCTCGTCATCGGCAAGCAGGATAATCCCTGAAGCCTGATCGAGATCACTTTGCATCAATTCCGCGCTCTGGCTCTGCTGGTTGTTTTTGCCGCTTTCCTGGATTTTTACCGAGCATGAGAGCGGGAAGTAAATTCTGAATTCGCTGCCCTCGCCCGGTTCGCTGCTGACCTGAATGATTCCGGAATGCTCAGAGACGGTGCTGTAAACTGCCGCCAGTCCGAGGCCCGAGCCTTTGCCGATGTCCTTGGTAGTATAAAAAGGCTCGAAGATATTTTTAATGCGCGTTGAAGGGATACCGATACCGGTGTCCTGAACAATCAGTATCGCGTATTTGCCGGGGATGAGCTCGGGGCCATTTTTCGTACACCACGCGTCATCCAGATCACGGTTATTGATTGAGATATAAAGCTTGCCGCCATCAGGCATCGCGTCGTTGGCGTTGAGGCAGAGGTTGATTACCATATTTTCAATCGCTGAAGCGTTGCCGACCATGGGGCAGTTCTTGTCATTGAAGTCTGCGATCACCTCGACCTTGGGGTCCATGCTGCGCTCGATAATATCAAGAGCTTCCTCGACTATCTGGCTGAGGTTGAAGCTGGTATTGCTGCTGCTTGAGCTTTTGCGGGTAAAGTCCAGAAGGCGGTTGGTCAGTTCCGAGGCTTTCTGCGCGGTTGCGAAAATACGGCGCAGATAACGCATCATCTTGTCGTCTTCAGAGAGCTGTAGCATCATCACTTCGCTGGTTCCGGAAATCGCGCCGATCATATTGTTGAAGTCATGCGCGATCCCGCCTGCAAGACGTCCGACGGATTCAAGTTTCTGTGAATGCTTGAGCTGGTCGTGGATGGCGATTTTATCATTGAGGTCTTTGAAGATGAAGATACCGTGGGTGATTTTGCCGTTATTATCCATTAGAGGAATAGCTTTATAGCTGATGAAATATTCAATTCCGGCGGGCGTTACCATCAGCTGGTGCGGCTCTTCATTGCAGATTATATGTTTTTGCTTGAAGGCCTGAGTCAGCGGCGGCTCAACCGGGATGCGGCCATCATTACAGAAAATGCGTACCAGGTCACGGATATTCAGCCTGTTTTCATACTCATCAATTTTATAGCCGAGGATTATCTGGGCGGAGGTATTGCTGGTTTCAATTATCCCCTGGTGGTCGGTGATAATCACGCCTTCACCAACATTATCCATAATGCTTTTAAGGTTAGACATGCTCTGAAGGATTGTCGGTTTTTCTTTTTTTGCATTCTTCCAGTTGTAAATATAAAGTACCAGCAGGATTAATGCGAGGGTAAGGGCGAAATACAGCAGGCCGGTATTAAACTCAATGCTGTTACCGGCAAAGTCGTAAAAATCATCATTTGATATTTCTGCCTGACTTTCAAGCAGGATTTTTTGATCTTCCCCGGCGGGTGACGACCACGAACTTTCGGCTGAAAAAGAAGAAGTCGTAAGCAATATCAAGCTTGTAATGAGGTATTTAATTATATTGCTGTACAACTTTGCCCGCTCCATTATTGTCACTGCTATTCGAGATTGGCATGGTTGGCTTGCATGGTTGTGTCATCAACGCCCAATCGCTGCATTATTTCCTCAACTATCAGCGTCGTGCATAGTTGAAGGGATTGGTCGAATAATGTACCAAGCACCTGCGAACCGCCGACCTTTCCGGGACGGTTCTGGTCTATAGGAGCCGGTAAAAGCAAAGCCGTGTCTGCCAGACAAAATAATTCACTTTCACGATTATATGAAATTCCAAATATTTTGGCACGTTTTTTTTGAGCAATTTGTGTAATATTTGTTATACCGCTTGTATTGCCACTTCCCGAGAGAGCGATAAGCAGGTCATTTTCCTGTATGGAGGGTGTAGTGCAATCGCCGACAATGTGGACTGAAAGCCCGGCTTGCATCAGGCGCATACCAAACATTCTGGCAATCAGGCCGCTACGGCCGAGTCCGGTGATAAAAATCCGTTTGGCATCAATAATTGCGCTGCAGGCGGCAGAGAATTGCTCGTCGCTGACACCTTTGAAGACTGTTTGTATTTCACTGATGATTTCGTCAAGACGGCGGGAAATATTCATTTTGGTTTGACCCATTTTTGCTTCAGAACCCACTCACGCCATTCACGCTCGACGGTTGTGATGTCTTTTCCGCAGACGTATTCGATTGCCTTGACGCCGGTAGGGTCAGTCTTGGCGGTGTCGCGGAATCTCGCGTAGAGTTTGCGTAACAACCCTTGTTCCTCAAGATAGAGGCAGAAATAACGGCTCTGGGCATAATTAAGGCTCTCGCGCATCATGCGGAAAACCTTGGTATTGCTGGCAAACAGTTCAGGCAGCGGGGTATGGCCGTTTTGTGCAATTGTTTTTTTAAGTTCCGGCAGGCGCCAGTTCTGCTCGCCGCGGATAGAGTCATTCTCAACCCGGCATTGCTCATAAAGGCTCGCCATCCCTTCCGAGATCCAGATTGGTGCTACCGGGAAGTCCTCCGCCATCAGCGCGTGGGTCATCTCATGCACCAGTGTTCCTGGGCCGGTTGAGTAATTGACGACGATATAACGTTTTTTATGGCCATAATGCCCGTAGGGACTGATAGGGTCCATGCCGAAATTTTTCTTGAGTCCATTGGTGTAGCTGTTGCGGTCTTTAAAGATGTAAACCGTGACGACTTTGGTTGGTTTGCGTTTAAAAAATTCACGCCCCATAATTTCGCGGCAGCAGGCAAAGACGCCGTTAATCAGATAATCAAAGCGCTTGCTGTCGAGGTCTGAGGCGATCAGGAATTCTCCGCGGCGGACAACCTGAAATTCCGGTCCAAGCTGGAGGCGGAGAGTTTTTTTGTCTTTTGGAACATTTACCTGCGACCAGGAGAGGAGTTTGGCTGAATCGGTATCTTCCCAGTTTTTATGGATCAGGTCAGGGTTGCCGGTATCAGAGGTGTCCTCGGCGAGTGCGGCATGGTTAAAGAGCAGCAGAAAAGATATGGCAGTGAAAAACCTCAGAGTCCAGAGAACTCTGAGCAGTGCGGGGCATAACCCTGATTGTGATTTTTCAGTGCATCTGAACATCGTTAAAAAGTCCCCTGCCGTCAGTGAAAAGTAAGATTGCTGCGGCAGTAATCAGACGGAATTCCCGGTTAATGTTGTTAACTGCAACGATAACATTGCAACGATAACATTATTATAACCCTAAAGTGCGGTTATGAAATAAAAAAAATCCCGCCAGAAGTAATTTACGGGTTAGGGCTGGAGTCCTTTCAGAGTATTTGTTCTTTCTGGATAAAGTTGGGTTGAAAAGATTTTTTTTGGTGTTAAAAAATTTTGAAAAGTGTTAAACTGTATTTAACCTAAAGGGGGTAATAGTTGGAAAACTATTGTATCAAGTTTATTTGAACATGGAGGATGGATGATGAAAAAGTTAATAGCATCAGCACTGATGGTTGCGCTTTCAGCAAGTGGCGTATACGCCGGTTGTGGCAAGAAGTATGAAGAAGTTACAGTCCAGGTCAAGGAAATGGTTCCGGTAAAGGTATGGAAGACAGTTGAAAAGGAAGTGCAGGTCAAGGAATACAAGACTGTTGAGAAGCAGGTTCCTGTGAAGGTATACAAGACTGTCTGGGAAGAGAAGGAATTCAAGGGCCAGAAGAAGGTTATGGTCGACGAAGAGTACACAGTAAACGAAATCCACAAGAAGATCGTTGAAGAAAAGAAGACCAAGACTGTCTGCAAGCAGGTTCCAAAGACTGTCGAGAAGGAAGTCGTAAAGTGTGTTGAGAAGGAAGTTGAAAATCCTTGCGACCCATGCGGCAAGCCAAAGAAGGTTACTGTTCAGGTTAAGGAAAAGATTCAGTGCACAACTTACGACACAGTAAAGGAAGAAGTTCCTTACACTGTCAAGAAGTGTGTTGAAGAGACAGTTCCTGTAAAGAAGACCCGCAAGGTCTGCAAGTGGGAGCCGATGGTTAACAAGATGAAGGTTGCTGTCTGCAAGGAATTTGAAGAAATGCGCACTGTAAAGGTCTGCGAACCTGTGATTGTTACCAAGAAGGTAGAAGAAAAGGTCTGCGAAACCCAGTACAAAGAAGTTGTAAAGTGTGTAACCAAGAAGGTTGAAGTACCAGCTCCATGCCCGACACCTTGCGACCCATGCGCAACAAAATAGTAATTGGTGCAAATAATTAATTGCATTAATGCTGCATACAAGCATAATTGCCGGAGCGGAGATAATCTGCTCCGGTTTTTTGTCTGGTGACTGGATGGGGTCCTGTTTGGGGTGGGAGTATTATTTCCGGTTTATTTGCAGGAAAATCCGGATTTAATGACAAAAAACTGCGTCTGGCTGTGCCGGTGTGCGCTGGTCCTGTTATTGGCCAAAGTTTGAGCTTACAGAGATTAAACCATTCATCTGTTTCTTGTGCTGAGGTAAAGTGTGCTGTTTTTTTCAGGTGGCCGCTTTTGCCTGACCGGGAAGGATTTTTTGGAGGGGAAAATGTTACGGGGAAATACCAGAATCAGGTTTATCGCATTTTTGCTGCTGGCAGGTTTGCTCTCGGTTGTTGCCAATGTTCCGGCGGCAAGGGCGGCTGATGAGGTTTTGCAGGCGCATTTTTTCTTTACGCCGGGTTGTCCGCTCTGTGAACCGACCAAGCAGGTGGTTGCTGGCGTCGAGAAGAAGTACGGTCCGCTCCTGCAGATCAATCGGCATGATCTGGCTGCCGGTGAAAAAACCTATCAGGGCTTTGTCATGGCGCTGGAGCATTACAAGCGCAAAGATACGCCCAATCTCGTGATTTTTGTCGGTGATGTCTGTCTGGGCGGGGGTGATGTAATTAACGAAAAGCTTGACGAGACAGTTGCTAAGATGATTGCTGAGGGCAAAAAGACGCCGGACTTTGCGCAGTTCGGGAAATTCAGCAAGTCCGAGGTGAATGATATTGCCGCCAAGCGCACCACGCTCTGGGCGGTTCTGAGTATGGGTTTCTTTGATGGTTTCAACCCTTGTGCTTTTGCGACGGTTATTTTGTTTGTTTCGATGCTCAGTTCTGTCGGGCGCGGGCGCAAGACGATTCTGGCGGTCGGTGTTTCGTTTATCGTTGCGGTGTATATTGCGTATTTCGTGATCGGTGTGGCGTTTTTCGAGGTCATGAAGATCTTTGACGCATCGGAGAGTTTTGCTTTTGTCGGTTTGGCGATAAAGTGGCTTTCGCTGGCGATTGTGGCGGTGGCGGGTATTTTGTCGCTGGTCGATGCTTGGCGGGCGTGGCGCAGTGATGGCAAGGACAAGATGCTGCTGGTTCTGCCTGATAAATTCAAGGACCGCATCCGCAAACGTCTGCGTGCAACAGCCCACAGCGGATCGCTGATTATCGGCGCCTTTGTCAGCGGTGTTATCATTTCGTTTTTAGAGGCCGCCTGTACGGGTCAGACCTATCTGCCGATTATCACCGTTATTGTAAGCGATGAGGGAAGTGCCAGCAAGGGCTATATGCTGCTGGTTCTTTATAATATCATGTTTATCATTCCGCTGATGGCGGTCTTTATCGCGGTCTTCTTCGGGATGACCAGTGAGCAGATCGGTAACACCATGCGCAAGAAAGTATGGCTTACCAAGCTCGGTCTGGCGGTGGTTTTTATTGCGATTGCTGTCTGGCTTGGCGGGATTCTGCTGCCGACGCTGCCGTTTATGCAGAAATACCCCGAGGGTGGAAAACCTGCTGCGGTTGAAGAAAAGAAAAACGCCGGTGGCGGGGCTGAAAAACCCAAGAAACCGACTGAAGTTGACGCCAATATTGACCGATAAAGAGTTTTTGGGGATTCTGGGTTAATAATGGTAACAGACGGATTTTTCAGTAAATCAAGGTAGGATTAATGAACGCAAAAACGGCAAAAGTTTATATATTCACGGTTTGTGTGCTGATGGCATTGATAGTCGGATACGCGGGGCCGGCGATGTTTCTTGGCGAGTATTTTCCGATACCGGTTGAAGAGCCTTCGCTTATGAAGATGGCGTTCAGTCTTTATTTTTGGGGCAGCAATCTCATGCCTGAGAGAAAGATCCAACCCGAGGAACTTTTAGCGGTAAATACCTTCACCTGTGTGGTCTGGGGTATTGTAGTCGGCTGGATTATTACTATGATTGCAGTCAAGAAAAATACCGTGTACAGAAGGAATTCAGGTGAGTCAAATATCAAGAGCTATTCTTAAAGATACCAGGCGCGTAGTCGTCAAGGTCGGCTCAAGTCTGCTGGCCAGTTTAAGCGGGGGAATTGACACCCCGTTTCTTGAGCGGCTGAGCGCTGCGTTGGCGGCGCAGATCGCGCAGGGGCGGGAGATGGTTCTCGTTTCATCGGGCGCCGTAGCTGCCGGATGTGCGGAGCTTGGCTTGTCCAAACGTCCTACCCTTCTGCCACAGCTGCAGGCGGCTGCCGCAGTCGGCCAGTGCGCACTGATGCGCATTTACCGTGAGAACTTCCTCAAATATAATATCCACGCCGGTCAGGTTCTGCTTACCAGTGATGATCTCAATAACCGCGCGCGCTTTCTGCATGCCCGTAACACAATGCGTGAGTTGTTGCGTTTTGGAACGTTACCGGTCGTCAATGAAAATGATACGGTCGCGGTCGAAGAGTTGAAGCTGAAAATGGGTGATAATGACGCGCTTTCTGTTGCCGTTGCGCAGCTTATTGACGCTGACGCGATAATTATCCTGTCTGACGTTCCCGGTCTTTATGACCGTCCGCCAAGTGAAGAGGGCGCGGAGCTGATTAATTATGTCCATAATCTTGAGCAGGAACATTTTGCCGGAGCGACAGGTTCTGTCAGCGGGGTTGGTACGGGCGGGATGAGTACCAAGCTTGGGGCGGCTCTGGGTGCGGTTATCGGCGCTACGCCGCTGGTGGTTGCCGACGGCAAGCACGAAGGGGTGATCGCTGAAGTGCTTAACGGCGAGGAGATCGGAACGTTCTTTGCCCCGCGCCAGAAGAGAGCCAAGGCGCGTATGCAGTGGATTGCTTTTGGCCGTACTCCGGCGGGTGATATCGTTGTTGATGATGGCGCGAAGAAAGCGATAACCGAAGGTAAGAAGAGCCTGCTCCCCATTGGCCTCAAGGAAGTGCGCGGTGATTTCTGCGAGGGTGATACGGTGGCGGTTTACAGCCTGTCCGGTCAGGAGATCGCGCGGGGTCTGGTTAATTTCTCATCTTCTGAAGCGGTAAAAATTATGGGTAAAAACACTTCTGAGCTGGCTGAATTATTAGGCGCGGAATGCTGCGAGACACTGATTCACCGTGATAATCTGGTTATAATTTAGAGCATCATAATTACCAAGCCATAATATATACAAAAAGCGGAAAATATGAAGGGCGTATGCGAGATCCTGGGCAGTGGAACGAGTGTCGGAGTGCCGATGCCTGGCTGTAGCTGCCGTGGGTGCATGTCTGGGGATGAGCGCGACAAGCGTTTTCGTTCAAGCGCACGCCTGACGATTAATGGCCTTGAAATCATAATTGACACTACAACAGATTTGCGCATACAGTCGTTGCGCTCGGGTCTGCAGCGGATAGACGCAGTGCTGCTTACGCATAATCACGCTGACCATGTGATGGGGCTTGATGATGTGCGGCCGTTTTGCTTTAAACAGCCTGAGCCGATTCCGGTTTATGGCAGTAAAGAGACGCTTGACTGGGTGCGCGGGCATTTCAATTATATCTGGGAGGCCACGCAGATCGGCGGCGGTCTGCCCCGTATCAAGCTTAATCCTGTTGACTCGGAATTTAATTATGAGGGTGTTTGCATTATCCCCCTTCCGGTCAAGCACGGAGTGATGGATATTTACGGTTTTCGCATTGGTGATCTTGCCTATATCTGTGATGTTTCATTTATCCCGGAGACGACTTTCGATCTGCTTGAAGGGATAAATTATCTGGTCATTGACGGACTGCGTCCGAAAGAACACGCCACGCATTTCAGTATCGACCAGGCGGTGACAGCGGCTAAACGTATCAATGCCAGCCAGACCTGGCTCACCCATATCAGCCACGATTCGCTTTATGCCGAGCTGGTTCAGACCCTGCCTGCGAGGATTGCGCCGGCGTATGATGGTTTGAAATTTGAGTTTGAGGCATAATATTTACGTGGCTGTAATGGCCGTTTTTTTGAGCGCCACTCATGCAAGATATTTCTGGATATAAGAAGCAATATCAAATTTGCGCTTCAGCCCGGCGGCGTTCATGTAACGGGTCTTGCCGAAAATTTCACGCTCCTGCCAGGCACGGTCATGCTTGCCGAAGATCCAGGCAATCCCGGTATAACCGTTAGGGTCGCGCCCGTCAAGCTCGTAGGTGTCATTAAGCCTGACAAGATATTTGTAAGCTGTCTGCCAGTCTGGTGTCCATTCCAGAACTTTTTTGCCCCAGTACATCCGCATATAATTTGCCATATGGCCGGTTCTGACCATCTGAAGCTGCGCGGCATTCCAGGCTGGGTCATGGGTTTTGCCTTCAGCAAAATCCTCATAAGAATAAAGATATTCGCGCTTGTCCTTTGCGTGCTGCTCAAGGGTACGCACCGCCCAGTCAGGAGTGCAGCGGGGATTGTCGTAATCGTCATTATAGAAGACAAAATTCATCGCCAGTTCGCGTCTGACAATAAGCTGCTCCAAAAATCCTTCCGACTCTTTCCCGCCCCATTCGCTGAGGATATCAAGCGCGATATGTGAAGGGGAGATCTGTCCGAAATGGATATACGGGCTGAGTTCCGAGGTGGCGTCGGCTGTGGGGTCGTTTGCTTTGTCGTTATAATGTGCGGCGCTTTTTCGGATGAAAATTTTAAGCCTTTTTAGCGCTTCATTCTCGCCGCCGGTGAAGGTTATCTCTTGGTCACTTTCTTCCAGCTTGAGGTTTGAAAGTAAAAAAGAAAGCGTCTTCTGGTTGGAGTCGTTCTTCGCTGCTGGGGAATTATTTTTATTCTTCAGACGTACCTTCTGCAGCGGCACAAGCTGGCTTGGCAGCAGGCGATGGATTTTCGGGCGGATGGTGCGTGCGGAATACTCCTCTTTGTTGCTTGCCGTCCGTACAGGCACAACTACGTCGCCTTCAATCTGCAGAAGCGGGATATTGATATTCCTGCTCACTTCAAGCCGCCACCATTCCTGAAATTTTGTATAGCCGCAGTCGCAGACAACCAGCGCTGATTCTTTGGCGAGATTAATGACGCCTTTAATCGCAGCATTCTGTTCAAGGCGAAAATCAATACCGCGTTTGCTGAATTTTTCCGATAGCTCACGCCAGCCCTCAAGCATGAAGCGGTAATGCCGGGCGCTGGCCGCCGGATAATTATTAATCAGGACAACACCCGTTATTAGCGGAAGGTTGAGCCGGTTTGCCAGCAGCGCAGCACCTTCAAGGGCGGGGTTAAACTCGGAGCGCTGCGAGGCCTGCATCCAGTACAGGACAAACTTGCCTTTCCTGCTGATCTCACCACCCCGTCTCAGGTAAAGACGCTCAGGGCTGATGCCGCATCTGTTGAAATCGCATTCGCTGACAAGTTCGCTGATATTCAAATTGATCCCTTGATTAATCGTGAATGATTCCGGTGCGCGTAATTATGAAATATGCTAGCATATTTTTGCGCTCAGGCAAATAGGGTGTACCGGTTTAAGTATGAAAATAAATGATGGCAAGAAAAAACCCCCGCGGGAGAGCGGAGGTTAATAATTTAAACTTTAGTTATAAAACTTAGAGAGCGACAGTTTCCATTTCGGTGACATTAAAGGTCTCCTGCAGGACAGTCCAGAGCCATTCGTCTTCAGTGAGGTTTTCGATCTCAATCTCACCGCCGAAGAGGTTGTCGAAAAGATTCATCGCAGAACCTTGATCGTCATCGTTGCCGATTGTGATAATCAGGCTGGTCTGGGTGATGCCGGTTGGCAGTGCAAAGTACTGCATGGCATCGCTGAGACCTTCTTCAATACTTGAGTATGGAGTAAAGCCGTCGTGTGTGAAGTTGTTTTCATCAATCAGACGGTCGATGATCTCGCTCATTAGGTCAGACTGCTCACCGGTGCAGAGTGCGAAAGCCAGACCATGCTCAAGAAGCTGCCTGGCAATCTTCTCAAGGATCTGTTCATCAGTTGCAGCAGCGATGTTGAGAAGCGCTCCAAACTTCTGCTTGCTGAACGGGAACTTAATATTTTCGCTGGTGTTATGGCGTAAGGCGTAGAAGACCTGGTCGTTTAATTTGCCCAGTTTTCCTGTCTTACCTGCAGCCAGAAATTTGCTTTCAAGCTCAGATGTTGTTTCTTCGTGATTATCGCCCACGAAAATCCCCCGTATTGCTTATATTATCGGGACTTTTGAGTAAAACAGATACCCAAAGCCGTAATATAATACATTACAAACAAAAACCTAAAATACTTCTCCCAATCCCCTGTCACAAAAAGGAATGAAGCGGCGTAGTAACATATAAATACTGCAGTGCTTGCCGCCTGCCTTTTGCAATGACAAGAAGATTATCTATTTTGCGTGCTTTGCGTCAATACAAAAAATGGTAAAATAGCAGTTATCGGACTGTTTTTTACAGCATATATGGTGAATTGCCTTGATTTATCTCGTTATACTCCATACAAGTAGAAATATGCTGCTAATGATTTGGCGGGTGCAAATGACCCTGAAGATTCCGGTGTAAGTTGCCATTAACGGAGGTTTATTTATGCTCTGGCAGGGTGGATTGCGCCGATAAATTTATGGAATGCTGTAATTATTTTTTAATCTTTAATCTTTTTCAGAAAAAAATCTGCTTTTTACTCTTTTACTGATAAGCAGTTATGAATTTAAATCTTGTTTATGGCCATAACGGGGTGTTTATGATGCGATATAAAAAAATGTTAATTTCCGGTTTGGGGATGGTGGCGATTCTCTTAACTGCTTTAATGTTAGGCGCTTGTGCGGAGATGCCGGAGGTTCTTGATGATACCAGGCCGCATAATCCGGAGATTGTCGCTGGCCCTTATATCCTGCTTGGCCCTGTTTCCTCGACTGAAGATATTCGTTTTCGCACCAAATTGCCCCGGGTTGCCGGTATTCGAGTTGGTGGCGAGAAGAAAATGACCCGACGTTACGGCAGCAGTACTACCGAACATATTATCAACATTCTTCCGCTCCTGCCTGAGAATGGCAGCCAGACTCTGGAGGTTTTGCTAGGTGACTATAAGAGTGCGCAGGTGGTTGTCAATAACGCCTCGCCTGAGGGGATGGCATCGATTGGTTTTATCTCGGGAATCGGGCTTGATGCCCTGAATGTCTCGGCGGCGGCGGCGCATCTGGGTATGCACAACCTTAATTCATCGGTGGTGCTTGGGGGCAATCTGCCGCAAGACGCGTCCTTAAAGAGCTGGGATGATCTGGTATTTCTGCCTTTGCAGCCCTTGTCTGAAAAATCTCCGCTTATGTTGCTGCCGGAGAATCAGAGAATGATGCCGGCGAATGCCGGTGGCGGGGTTAATACTTCTGCGTACTGGAGCAGGGATATTGGTTGTGTTCATATGATTTTCCTTGATATTGATGAGCTTAAGCAGCCTTCGAGCCGGCAGAAAGTATTAAGCTGGCTTGAGCAGGACCTCGCGGCCAATACCCAGCCGTGGGCGGTGCTCAGTCTTTCACAACCGTTATTCGGCGCGACCAGAATTTATGCGCGGGCTATCGAGACACTGGGAACGCTTCTTGAAACGGGCGGGGTTGATCTGGTGGTAAGTGGCGGAGCGAAATATTATCAGCGTTCACTTCCGGTCAAGTCAGGTGATTCGAGTGCGGTGCGTTATATTGTCAGTGGTGGCCTGGCCAGTAGCGGCAAGGTTCCCCTTGGGCGTGAGTACAAGGCGGCGGCGAGTGTCGAGGCGCATTTTGCGGTGCTTACGGCTACTCCGCTACGGCTGGACTGGAATGTCTTCTCCGCTGACGGGATGCGCCAGCTGGATACTCTGACGGTATTTACCGATGGGCGTAGCCTGCAGGGCGAGCCGTCGCTTGAGAAGATGGATATTCTTACCGACGCTCTGGCGGCGCTGACCTTGCAGCGTGAGGTTCTGACGGTTGCGCGTGAAGCTGCGCGGGCGGTTGATAATCCGAATAATCCGGGAATGCTTTCATTTATGATTGCCAACCCTTCGCCGCGTGATATTAGTGGTGAGCTGATCTGGAAGGTTGCGCCGGATTCTGCCTTTACTGTTGAGCCGCAGGCGGTGCGTTTTAACTTAAAGAGCGGTTTTGAGGGGATCGCCAATTTCACTGTCAAGCGTTTTGCCAAAGACCCCGAAGCGCCGATGCCGGTGTTGACAGTCAACATGCACGGGGTCGGATCTGCCTCGCAGCAGATGATTATTAGTAAGCGCAAATATGCAGAGCTTTACAGGGCTTCCGGCAAGATTGTGATTGACGGTATGATGTCAGAGGATACCTGGAAGGATGCTGCAGAGCTTGCTGGCTTTGGCGTTATCGGCACAGGAGCAAAGCCGAAGCTGCCGATTGAAGCGAAGGTCACTTATGATGACAAGGGTATCTATGTAATAGCGCGCTGCGCGGCCAAAGACCCGGAGACTATCGTTACCTCGGCGCTCAATCATGATGATCCGGTACATCGTGATGAAAGTGTTGAAATTTTTATTGACCCTTATAACCGCGGCCGGGAGTATTATCAGTTTGCCGTTAATGTCAAGGGTGTTACCTTAGACCGCTCAAGCAGGCTGGGGCTGAGCTGGAATCCGGCCTGGCAGTCAAAAATTACAACCCGCCGCGATTATTATACCGTCGAGGCGTTCATACCTTATCAGGCGCTCGGCATGCCGCGTGGGCCAAAACCGGGAGAGCGCTGGGCGTTTAATGTTTCACGAAATGACTATCAGCTGAGCGCGGTGCATGAGAATCCGTTTGTTGCTTCGTCGGGGGCGGCAGCTCCGGAGGTCAGCAAGGGTGGCAGTGTCAGCCGCTTTAATATTGCTGAGCTTGCCAAGGAAGACCTCGGATCGGAAGAGGTCAAGAAGGCAGAAGCGCAAGAGGAAAACAAGGGTAAGGTTGAAGATAAAAAAGGTTCAGGTCTTGAAATTGTCCAGTGGGCGGATACATTTGGTTCTAACTCCCGCAGCGGATTGTATGGCGATCTGATCTTTACCGATAAGACGCCGCCGCTGAAGAAGGATGCTGGCGTGGGAAAATAATGTCAGCAAACAGCAGTATTTACTAAACGAAGAAACTGAAAAAATCTTGAAGTGCAATCTTGAAAGGAAATAAATGCCAAGCAGAAGGCAGCAGCGGGTCAATGCCCGGTTAATACAGGAAGTAAGCACCATTATCAGAAACCTCAAGGACGAGAGTCTGGGTTTTGTCACCGTTACCCGCAGCGAGGTTTCGCCTGATATGCGTAATGCCAAAATTTTCATCAGTGTTTACGGTGATGAGGAAAAACAGCTTGCCACTCTCTCAAAGCTCGATCAGGCCACAGGTTTTATCCGCCGTGAGCTTGGCAAGGTAATGCAGATGAAGGTTACGCCTGAGATTATTTTCCGGCGTGAGCGTTATGTTGCCGAGGCTGATGAGATGGAGAAGCTGATCGCTGAAGCGCGCAGCACCGACCCTAATCCCGGTGAGCGTATCGAAGAGGAAGAGGATTCTTCTGATTCTGAATACGATGATGGTGACTACGAAGAAGATGAATATGATGACGAATATGATGACGAAGAAGATGAAGATCGTTATTAGTAATTGTTAATTTGTTAAAGAATTGAAGTTTGTATAGCACAGATCGCCGGGTCTGTGCTTTTTTATTACCTAAAGCCTTTACATTGAATATGGCTGGCAATATCATTTTAACAAAACCTTAATTTCGATGGACTATTTTTTGTAAAGGAAAAACTATGAACGTAATTCTTCTCGGACCTCCCGGAGCGGGTAAAGGTACACAGGCCAAGTATATCTGCGAAAAGTTTTCAATTCCGCAGATTTCAACTGGTGATATGCTGCGTGCGGCGATTACCGCCGGTACTGAGCTTGGTAAGCAGGCTAAAGATGTTATCGAAGCCGGACAGCTGGTCAGTGATGACCTGATTATCGGTTTGGTTAAAGAACGTATCAAGGCTGATGACTGCAAAAACGGGTTTCTTCTTGACGGATTCCCGCGCACGGTGGCCCAGGCTGAAGCAACCAAGGCCGCAGGTGTGAAGATTGCCGCAATTGTCGAGATCGAAGTTCCGGATGACGTTATTGTTTCACGTCTCAGTGGACGCCGCGTGCATCTTGCCTCAGGACGTTCATACCATATTGAATTCCATAAGCCTGAAGTTGAGGGTAAGGATGATGTGACCGGTGAGGCTCTGGTGCAGCGTGAGGATGACAAGGAAGATACTATCCGTCAACGCCTCGAAGCTTATCATGCACAGACAGAAGCGGTTGCCGGTTTCTACCGCCAGCTTGCTGCTGACAATGATCCGGACGCTCCGGGTTTTGTTACTGTTGACGGTACAAAGCAGATTAACGAAATCAAGGGCGAAATTCTTGCCGGGCTTGACAGCTTCTAGGCGCTGCAGATAAATTCGCGGCATTAGAAATCATGCAAAAATAAAAACAGTCTGCCTGAGAAAGGCGGGCTGTTTTTATGTGGCCGGTAAACAATATTTAATGGTTCTTGGCAATGCTGACTGGTGTAAAAGTAAAAACGGGGATAAAGGTTATTCCACAGCAACCACAGCCATCTGCCTTAACTGATCGGCATTTTCGTTTACGTATTTGACCAGTTCTTCCTTGCTCAGGGTAGCTATAGGATTATTCGGGTTTTTGTTGACTCTGAAGAGTGTGGTCTCTTTGGAAGGGTCGTAGATGGCATAAGTCTTGCCGTCTTCAAGAGCTGAAAAATTCATTTCAGTAACCATCGTATTATAGCGGGCATTGCCGGCTCCCCCTGCAATCCCTTCCATCTGTGCGTCTTCTAATTTTGATTTTTTCATGTTATTCTCCCTGTATGAATAGTAAAATAAACTTTATGAAATCTTAAAGCCCGCTTTATGTATAATTAGAGTATCGGGTATATCGATTGTTTCGGTAATTAATTTAAATATATAAAATTTTATGAATATCTAAAGGGAAAAAATGGAATAAGCATATGGTAAACAAAATTGCTTATATTTCACTCTCGGCAAAAGGCGCGGGTATTGCCCGGATTCTTATGGATAAATATCCCGGAGATCTGTACTTGCATGAGTCGGCAGTTGGTGGCCGTGGGACTGATTTGACGCGGGAATTCTCAAGTGTAATCGAACTGACGGGGGAGATATTCAAAAATTATCCGGCGCTGGTTTATATTATGCCGACCGGAGTAGTCGTCAGGGCGATAGCCGGGGAAATAGCGAGCAAGTATTCTGATCCGGCGGTAGTGGTTATTGATGTAGTGGGGCGGAATGTCATCAGCCTGCTCAGCGGGCATGAGGGCGGTGCGAATAAGCTTGCTTATAATCTTGCAAACGTGATTGGTGCGGAGCCGGTTGTGACGACAACAACTGAAGCGGAGAAAACGTTGATTGCCGGGGTTGGCTGCCGGCGTGGGGTTAGTGAGCTGCAGGTGCGCTCGGCTCTGGAAGCGGCGGTGGCTGAAGCCGGGTATAAGATAAGTGATCTGCGGCTGATTGCCACCGCGCAGATAAAGGCGGATGAGGACGGTCTGATAAAAGCGGCACAAAATATGTCTCTGCCCTTACGGATCATCGCGCATTCTGCTATAATTGATTGTGGTTATGAATTTGAACGTTCGGAATTTGTCGAAAATAAAACAGGATTGCCGGCGGTGGCTGAGCCATGTGCGCTGCTGGGTGGGGCAAGATGCAGACTGATACAGAAAAAGATGGTGCGGGACGGGGTGACGGTGGCGTTGGCGCTGGAGTGTTGCGGCTTGTCGGAATAGGGCCGGGATCGGTTGAGGACCGGACGGAGCGCGCGACTCAGGCGATTAGTGCGAGTAAGGTTATTGTCGGTTACGGGCCGTATCTTGAGCGGATTAATGATCTGCTTGAGGGCAAAGAGCTTTACTCTTCAGGCATGAAGAAAGAATCTGAAAGGGTTTTTCGCGCGCTTGAGCTGGCGGCTGGCGGGGCGGGTGTAGCGCTGATAAGCTCTGGCGATGCAGGGGTGTATGGCATGGCTGGGCTGGCTCTTGAGATGAAAGAGCGGGAGTTTGCGGCGGCGGATATCAAATTTGAAATAATCCCCGGCGTGACTGCGGCGTGTTCTGCGGCGGCAAAACTCGGAGCGCCGCTGATGCTTGATTATGCGAATATCAGCCTCAGTGATCTGCTTGTACCGCTTGAGAAAATCCTCAAACGTCTGGAAGCGGCTCTGGTTGGCGGGTTTGTAATTGTTTTATATAACCCCAAAAGCCGCAGCCGGACTGAGCCGTTTGCCAGAGCCTGTGAGCTATTTGAAAAATACCTCCCGCCAGAGACACCGGTGGGGATTGTCAGTTCAATCGGTCTGGCTGATGAGAATGTGCAGATTTGTGCGGTGGCAAGCCTGGCGCAGGCAGAAATAGGCATGAAGAGCACGGTGATTGTAGGAAATGCCGATTGCCGAATTATTGACGGTTGGCTGGTCAATCCGCGGGGCTATTTTTCCTGAAAATGTTTCGCAAAATAGCGCAAGTTGCCTTGAAATGCTTGATTGTGGCGCTGAATCTTGCGAAAAAATCAGTTTTTACTTGCCGCAATAAATGGTAATAGCTTAAATAGATAAATAATAAAGTGCTGCTTGGCAAGGCAGGCGGCATTTTTAATGGTTAAATAAGGTCTTTTGCAATGATGCTGGGTGAACCGGAATTTGATTTTGAAGAGATGCGCGCTGAAATGGTTGAGCATCAGCTCAAGGCGCGTGGCATAACTGACAGTAACGTGCTGGCGGCAATGGGGACGGTTCCGCGCCATGAGTTTGTCCAACCTGTTGACTGGGATGAGGCTTATGAGGATCATCCTCTGGCAATTGCCTGCTCCCAGACGATCTCGCAGCCGTATATCGTCGCGCTTATGACACAGATGCTGGAGCTAAGTCCGGGAAATAAGGTTCTGGAAATCGGTACTGGCTGCGGTTATCAATCGGCGGTGCTGGCTGAGTTGGGGTGTGAGGTGTATTCGGTTGAGCGGCACCGGTCGCTCTCGCAGTTGGCGGCGAAAAACCTTGAGAAATGCGGTTATTCGGTTAATCTGAAGGTTGCTGACGGGAGTCTGGGTTGGGCTGAGAATGCGCCCTATGAGCGGATAATCATGACCTGCTGCGCGCCGGAATTAAAAGAAGGGCTGATCGGGCAGCTTGCCAATGGCGGGATAATGGTCGCGCCGGTTGCTAGGGGTGATGAACAGATTTTACAGACTGTCAGTAAATCAGCCAGCGGCGAAATTACGGTTAAAGACGGTATTTATGTGGTTTTTGTGCCGCTGATCGGTGAAAACGGCTATAAATCCTGAGGCTTCGTGGATTTAACAGGGATTTTTAAATAATTGCGGCGATTGTTTTTTATTCTGGCATGCTGATTGATTTATAATTAATTGTAAAGAGTGAAAAAGCCTGAAAAACAGGTGTTTTTGGAAAAAAGGCCGGTGAATATAATGTTGGAAAAAACCACAGTTGTTGAAAAATCCGACATTACAGGTTGCAGAAAATCCGACAAGGTTCGGCGGGGCTGCAACAATTCGGGTCAGGCCATAGTTGAGTATGCCCTTCTGATTGCGATGATTATGCTGGGGCTGATCGGTGCGGTCGGGGTGTTTATGGGTGGTCTTGGCGATTTTTATATGAATCTGGTCAAGATTATTGTTTTGCCATTTCCATAGTTGCAGATTAAAGATTTTGTTTTGGGGTAGATTATTTTTGCCGCAGAGCGGCGGGTTACCGGGAACGGTATTTTTGTGGAGGAAGTAAAATGAAGGTTAACAAGCAGAAGCTCGAAGAATCCAAGAAGCGTAAGAATCAGCGCGGTCAGACCATGACTGAATACGCAATTATCGTTGCCATGATCGCCCTTATCGCTATCGGCGCTATCAAGTTTATCGGTGAGCAGAGTAAAGAGACTTTCCAGAACATTGGTAATGAGCTTCAGGAAGCCAATGAAAATTATGACAGCACTGAATGATTGTGGCTTCGGTGGATTTGCATGATATTCCGGCGCTCTTGCAGGTTGTGCTGCTTTTTGGCCTGATTTTTCAAGCGGCGGCGACGGATCTGCTGCGCCGGAAGATATTTAACCTTCCGGTTCTTATTGCGCTCGTTGGCGGGCTGGTTCTGGCGTATGTCCGCGGCGGGGTAGGGGTTTTCACGGCTGACGTCTTAAGCTCCGAGTATGACCAGGGGATTACGCTTGCGGATTCGGTTATGGGGCTGCTGGCGTTATTCATTCCGTTTTTCATTGCCTACATGACGGGCGGGATGGGTGCGGGTGACGCGAAGCTGGCGGCGGCTATCGGCGCGCTTACCGGTTTGCGTTTTTCCTTGTGGGTACTCTTTAACAGTGCGGTTGCGGGGGCGGTGCTGGCGCTGATCTGCCTGCTTTACAGTAAGCAGATGCGGCGTGGTCTGCGCAGGTCTCTGCGGGCGATGGTGCTGATTAAAAAACGCGAGAAAGACGATGAGGAGCTGGGGGCGCCGGTGACGATTCCGTACGCGGTGGCAATCGGTGCGGGAGTGCTTATGACGGTCTGGCTCTTTTATAGCAATGGTTATGCGCTGCCGTTTATGCCGGTGGGTTAGGGCTGGCGGGAACGGGCCGGGTTGTCTATCCGGATTTACTGCCTTGTGTCCTGCGGGTATTTGTCAGGGCGTGGGGCAGTAAAAAATAATTCCGAGGCTGAGGGGAATTTTATTATTTGGGAGTTTACAGATGATAGCTGGTAAGCTGAGGAATTTTTTCACAGAGACGGAAAGCGACGGACAGGCTTTGGCTGAGTTTGCCGTCGTTTTCCCATTTCAGTTATTTATCACCTTCGGGCTGATCCAAATAATGCTTTTGATGGCCTCCTCGCTGGTTGTCAATTTTGCCACCTACCGCTGCGCGCGCGCGGCGCTGGTCAATTACAATTCTTCACAGAAGGTAACGGTCGGTTCAACGTCATACTCGCTTGAGGAATATATCAAACCGGTTGCGCAGATCACCCTCTCTCCGCTGGCCTTTCACGGTATCGCCGGTGAAAGTAGTGAAAATATTTATATCCCGGGCTGGGGCTACCTGCGGGGCAGTGGTGTGGCGGCGGCGAAGATCAGTCTGACATTTGATTCGGATGAAATCGGTACGCAGGAGCTGATAATCACCAGACTGACCTTTAAACAGGAACTGCTGATCCCGGTGGTTGACAGGGTTATGCAGATGGTTCTGCCGCAGTCCAAGGTTGACACGACGCAGGGGCGCAACTTTGCGGGTGCGTCTGAGAGTAATGGCGGGATTGAAGTCTTAAAATCGAAAAAAGGTCATGATCTGGTGCATTATCTGATAACCAGGCAGCATATCATGAAGCGTGAGGCTGATATTGATACGGCGCCGGGGTCGGATGTTTATAATTATAAAGACTAGAGGGTGTTTTTTTAAATAGCCCATTTTTTGTGACGGGGTTGGTTGGATAAAAAGTCGGGGCAAATTTTCAGGGAAATCCCATGAACGGTAAGAGAGCGGAATTTTACGGCAAGATCCTGGCATTCAGGCGCGATGAGTCTGGACAGTCGATGCTCTTTACTGCATTCACCTTTTTCATTCTGGTTATAATGGTGGGGATGATTGTCGGTATCGGCGACATCACAACTGACCAGATGCGTCTGCAGAATGCGGCGGACTCTGCGGCGTATTCCGGCGCGGCGGTTGAGGCTGACTGTCTGGCGCAGATGGCGTGGCTTAATGAAGGCATGGCAGTTTTGTATGGCAAGGCGGTAGTGGCTTCAGTCTCTAATATTCAGGAGCGTACCAAGAAGAGCGTCTCGCAGGCCTGGTGGGACCCGTCAACAGCCATCGACTCGTCCGGAGTAACCCTCGGTTTAAAGGCTGCCAGCATTAATGATCCTTCTTGCGCGGGGAATTATTCCTGGGCCAGTAATGGTGAAGAGTGGTATATGCACCTGATTAAGGCGCAGCGCCTGATTGCCATTGCCGCGCCGATGCTGATTAAGAATCAGGTCTATCAGTCTGCGCATGCAAATTATTTTCAGAAACCCGAGAGCGGCAGTGTCAACAAGCCTTTGCGTATTGCGATATTTCCCAACCCCGGCGACAGTGGAAATTCCGCCTGGGAATTTTATCCTGAGGGCGGCTCATTTCATGACGCGGTTCTGGAGCTTAACCCTTCGACATTATCAAGCAGCAAGGGCTGGAAGGTAACGAGTGAAACAGATCCGGGATACTCCATGGAGATGCTGCACGTAGTGGTTGACAAGTCTGTAGCTGATAACGGGACTTACAATGAGTGGCATATTCTTCTTGATGAGCCTGACAGTGTGGACAGTGACGGTAGTTCCAGCAGTAATACGCTTGATGCGACGATAAAGTCCACAGACTATTCGCCCTTTAAGAAAGCAAGCGGCGTTTCGGGGGCGACAAAATACAAGGGTACGGTTTATTGCTCGGGTGAGTATGAGTTTTCAATCAATTCAAAAGATTATAAGATAACCACCTACGCCGAGAGTGATGGCGGTACGGTGGTGATGGTGGTGGTTGAGCCGGGGAGTTATGTTCCTGGTGGCGGCAGTGGTACGGATGCGCGGGATGTGGTTGAGAAGACTGATACCGGCAGTATTATTGACGGTGATAAATATGAGCTTGATGATGATGGTAATTTCAGTGTCAATGACACAAGCTATGAAGGTTCGGTGACAATTAACGGGCTTACTGTGCCGGCGTCTTTTCCGGGTTATATCAGCGGCATGCGCTTGAGCTGGCCTTTTGAGATGTATCTGAGCGGTAAAGTTTATGCCACTTTCAACAATTCGCTGGTAGTGCATTATCATTTTAACAGCGCAATCGGCTGGATCAGGGCGGATGATGTTGAGGCATGGGTCAGGGGTTTGACGACTTCCAGTCCGAGCCGTAATTGGCGTTCGCTTACTGGCAACCAGGGGCGGCGCGAGCACAGGATTTTTGAATATCCTGATGCGACGCTGACCAATGACGGGCGCTGGAAGTATGAAATTTCAGACAGTGGCAGCTGGATGCAGGATATGAGTTTTCTCAAGCTTGGACTGCGCGGGCTGGTGCATGAAAAAATTCTCAGTGACTCGCTTCTTGAGGGGTATGTGCCGGTGTCGTCTGTGCCGAGGCAGTATAATCCGCGCGATGATAATTCGACACTGCTTGACAACTGGAAGAGCGATAATACCCTCTGGCAGGAGTTTGGGAAGAGTGTCTGGGATCTTTTACTTAATAACGGCGCTCTCTGGGCCTGTCCGCCAAGAACACCGCGCAGCAATTATGAAGCTACAGCCAGTGGCGGGTTTGGAGGCTTCTTTGACCTGAGTACGGGTCAGCTGGCTAACAGCGATATCAATGGTGACGGCAAGGCTGACGGGGGGACGAGTGCGTATACCTATTCGGTGACAGCGAAGTCAAGTTATGACCCGGGGGTTAATGTTGATGGTACGGTGTATCTCAAACGCCGCATCTGCACCGGCGACACTCTGGTTGATCTTTACAATAACCGCTATGGCACACTCTCAGATATTGCTTATCATCTTTCTGATAATCCGCTCTGGAATCTTTACCGCAGTCTGACAACGACTGCTACGCCTGAGCATGATGATGACTCGGATATCAATGCCGGGATTGCCATCAGCAGCGGCAATAAGGATTCTTGCGGTTTTTATGTTATTGCCAAGTATACAAATCTTGCTGACGAGCAGCTTGCTGATTTGCGCAGAAAGATCTATGCGCTGATGAATGTTGATAAGCTGGATTTAATAACTATCGATGAAGGCGTGACCATAACCAGGCCGTTCTTCGCATATGTTGATAGCGGTGTGGTTTATTTGTGTATCTATGATCCGTATGGTGCGGTTGCAATGTTCAAGCATCAGCCGAAATATCCGTTTATTTCAGTCAATCCGGATCTGGCCTCTGCAGACTTTTATGCTGCTGACGCTGCCGGAACCGGCCCGACCTGGGAGCAGATGAAAGCGCTAATCAAAGTTGCTCCGGCAGTGGTGCGCAGGTATGCCTATCACGGCGGGGCCAATTGGCTTGCGAGTACTGCCAGCACGGCCGGATTTTTAAATGATCATGTCGGTATGGGAACGACAATTTCAACTTTGAAATTCGGTTCCATCTATGCAAAACCGCTTGAGCTTACAACGCAGGTATTCCGCAAGCCTCTGGCTGTCTGCGTCTTCAAGTCCGAACGTATGGGTTGGCTGGCGCCGCTGCTTGGCAGAAACCGGGATGATATATCGCAGAAAAGAAAAGATATCGGCCAGGGTAATCCGCTTTATCTGACTGAGGATGGCAACAAGTATAAATGGAACTCGGGGCATTTTGCCTTTGCTGCGTCGCGGGTCTTTATGCGTGCGCCTGATGATGGTGGCTATCTGACTAATTTTGCCTACTATGATGACAATCTCTTTCCGTCGGATCTGAAGGCTGGCGCGTGCGATCTGGCTAATGCGGCAATTGGCTACCCTGACGGAATTGACCAGATTACCAATTATGAAATGCGTGGTTACCGCCAGAAGTGGCTGGCTAGCAGCTATAATCTTTTTGAGACGGTTTGGGCGGCGCAGATGGTGCCGATTAACACCTCGCTCTTTGTGCGTGATGTTGAACCGTATGAAGAAACGGTCGAAGATATCAACTCGCCTGCTGATTATCTTATCAATAAATATACCGAGGCGGCGAGATATCATTATCACTCGCAGCGTGACGGCTGGATGAAGAATGCCTATACCAAGGATAATGCCTGGTCTTATGAGAGCCAGCAGGCAAATAATTCGTGGAATAATATCACCGCGCCGCCGCAGCAGGGAACAAACAACGGGAAGAGTCTCAATTGGCAAAACCGTATTTATGATTCTCTGGTGCGTCATTGATTATGGTCAGAGGTAGTGGTTTGAATATAAGGACAGGACAAATGAAGAACAATCAGGGGACAGCTCTAATTGAACTGGTTATCTGCATGCTGCCCTATATTCTGATTATCATGGGGGCGATCTTCTTCTGGCATCTGGTTGCCGGTAAGCAGGAGGCGGTGAAGTATTTTACAACCAGCAGTACACTCAATGATACGAGCCTGAAATCGGAATATTTCTTCGGGAAGATGAAGGGTATGGCTTACGTCGGCGATCAGGTTACCTATGACAATGAAGAAGACTTCAACAGTGTTGCGGGTATTACTGAGGATGATGAACCGGTTTTGCCTTATGACAGCAATGGTGATGATATGCAGAGGGCGTTTGAACTTTCGGGAACGCAGGTGTATTTTGACAGCAGCTCAGGCGGCTATAAGGTCAGGCGTACGCAGGCGGGAAGCCGGATAGCACAGTTGGGGTTGATGGGGAATCTTGATACCTCGACAGTGTATAATGAGGGCGATGATATTTCCGTTGACATAACTGATGAGGATGATGTGCTGCCGCAGATATCGGTGTCTCTTGGCGACTGGATAGATTATAAAAGCTCGACGGCGAATTATTCCTACGCGCTTCCTCTGGGGCGTGGGCGTTTGCCGTTTGAGAGCAAGGTTTCAACCTCCCAGACCTGGCGCTCGGAGGAGGGGATAAAGGTTTTTCCGCGTGATGTGAGTTCTTTCTGGGCGGTAATAAACAATCCCTATATGCGCGACTGGGGTGATGATGTCAGTTCGCTTTCATCTGCTCTGGCAACCATTTATAAGACTTCCGCCGGTGCGGTTGCTCCGTCATCCCTGACCAGCAGTGAAATAGACGGTTCTTATGTTGATGTGGGTGTGTTGCATGGTAGTTCGGTTAATTCGCCGAATTGGTGATTTGCATGAGGCGCTAAGTTATGCCGATTGGTAAAAAAACAGTAAAAACACTGACAGCCATTGCTTTTTTTGCGGGGGCTGTCTGTATTGTTTTATTGGGCAGGGAGTATATGGCTTCCGGTCTGGGTTTGCGCATGTATTCAGGCGGCGGTTCTCAGGGTGTGGTTGCGGAGGCTGTAAAGGATGCGGCCAGGGACTTTAACTGGCAGGAGATTCTTCTGCCGCCGCAGACAAGTGTGGTCAGCCGGCTTGAGCGGGGCAAGGATAATGGCGCCAGAAGATTGCAGCTTTTATGCACAAGTCCACTGCCAATGCAAAGAATTAGCGCATTCTATGAGACTGAGCTTGCTAAAGCAGGGTGGAAAAAATATAATAATAAGTTGCCGCAGGGATCGGGGGCTTTGAGTGATATGTACAGGCTGGGCAATCTCAGTCTGGCGTTACAGGTTTTCCCGGCAGATAAAGGAAGCCATTTCCGGGTAAGTATTGTTACGGTACCGTTGGTTAAAGAGTAATAATTTTTCAGGGAATTTATATGAACACAAAACTAGCATTGGTATTGTCGGTGACTCTTGGAGCGATTGCGGCAATTGGCGTATATAGCTGGATGAATGAGCAGAAGATCGAACACATGCAAAAGACCGATCCGGTGCAGATACTCTCTGTGCGTAATAAAGTCAATCGTGGAGAGCCGCTTAAGAGCCGCGACTGTATGCCGGTTATGATTCCCAAGGATTATGTTGTTCAGGGTATGATCCCTTATGTTGAGCGTTACCGTTTTTTCGGCAAGACTGCTTCGCGTGATCTTGACCCGAAACGACCGGTCTTTGAAGAGTTCATGACTAATGTCAAAAAAGAAGCGAGCCTGGCGCGTCTGGCTGTACAGCCGGGAATGCGGGCGGTGACTATCCGGGTTGATAATGTAGCGGGTGTGGCCGGACTTATTCGTCCCGGTGATTATGTCGACGTTGTCCTCACCGGCGGTACGGTCAAGAAGGATGACAAGATAATCAGGGATTACACCAAGAGTTATTATTTGCTGCAGGCGGCGAAGGTTCTGGCTATTGACAACCAGATTCTGCAGGCGGATGAATCGCGTTTTGACAAGCGGATGTACAGGACTGTCACCCTTGAGCTGCGTCCGGCGGATGCGCTTCGTCTGGTCAACGCGCAGGGCAGCCGCACGGGTATCCAGCTGCAGATGATTCTGCGTAATCCTTCGGAGACCAAGATGGTTGAAGGGCTTGATCCCAGCGAGAAAGAGTATCAGAAGCCTAATGTTTATTGGGACCTGTCTGAGGATTTCAAGGGTCTGCGCCCGGCTGAGTAATGGATGTTTTTTTTAGGTAACATGAAATAAGGGGTTTGGCTTTTGTCTGATGTAATAACGGTTACCGACCGCAGGAGCGGTCAGGCCAGGACAGTGGATTTTTCGGGTGAAGTGGTCAGTATCGGCAAGGACAGTGCCAACCTGATAGTTCTTGATGATGAAGCTGTCAGCCGCAATCACTGTGAGATCCGCCGCCATGGTGACAAGATCGCGGTGCATGATCTTGGCAGCCGCAATGGTACGCTGATAAACGGGCACCGCATAGACCGTCCGACGCTGTTTGATCCGCGCTGTTCTTTGCAGCTTGGTAATTATATTATCCGTCTTGGCGCCAGTGATGCGGGACGTGGCGGTAACAGTATCCCGCCCCAGCCTGCGGCAAAACCCAAGCCAAAACCGCCGGTTGAGAATAAGCCGCGTCTGGTTACGCCGGTTGATCTCAAGCGGCAGATCCACGCGATATTGATTGAACGGATGGATCTCAAGCGGCAGGATATGTCACAGCGCTCGCTTGAGGAGTTACGCCTGCGGACGACTGAGGTCTGCAGCAAAATTATTCAGGAGTACGCGCACGCCCTTCCCGGCTGGCTGACGCAGGAGGCGCTGGTTAAGGAGATCGTTGACGAGGCGGTTGGCCTTGGCTGTCTTGAGGAGCTTTTGGCTGATCCTGAGGTTGATGAAATCATGGTCTGTGCGTGGGACAAGGTTTATGTTGAAAAACACGGTAAGATCGCGCTATCGTCAAAACAGTTTACCGATGACATGCAGGTCGTTTCCATTATCCGCCGGATTCTTTCGCCGATCGGTAGGCGTATTGATGAGACGACGCCGATGGCTGACGGGCGTCTGCCTGACGGCAGTCGTGTCAACGCGATTATTCCACCGCTGGCACTGTCGGGGCCGACGCTGACTATCCGAAAATTTGCGACTACTCCGTTTCGCATTGATGACCTGATTAATTTCGGCAGTATGACAAGGCCGATGGCCGATTTTCTGGCGCTGGCGGTGAAGAACCGCGCAAATATTGTTATCTCCGGCGGTACCGGTTCCGGTAAGACGACGCTGCTTAATGTTACGAGTAATTACATCCCGCATGATGAACGTATTGTCACGGTTGAGGACTCGGCCGAACTGCAGCTGCAGCAGCCGCACGTGGTGCGCCTTGAAAGCCGTCCGGCCAACCTTGAAGGGCGTAACGCCGTTAATATCCGTGATCTGGTCAAGAACTGTCTGCGTATGCGGCCTGACCGGATTGTGGTTGGTGAATGTCGTGGCGGTGAGGCGCTTGACATGCTGCAGGCGATGAACACCGGTCATGACGGATCACTGACCACGCTGCACGCCAATAATCCAAGAGACGCGCTTTCGCGTATGGAGACGCTGGTTCTGATGGCCGGTATGGAGTTGCCGTCGCAGGCTATCCGCGAGCAGATTTCAAGTGCGGTTGATTTTATCGTGCAGGCAGCGCGTCTTGCTGATGGCAGCCGTAAGATCACGCATGTCTCGGCGGTGACGGGGATGCAGGGGGATGTGATTACCCTGCAGAATATCTTCGAATTCCGCCAGAAAGGTTATGATGAAGAGGGCAAGGTGATGGGTTATCATACTGCGACCGGCGAGATTCCTGAGTTTGTCCAGGAGATGCGCAAGCGCGGGCTTGAAGTTGACCTTAGTATGTTTAAAGAAAGAGAAGGCTGATGTTTGGTCTGTCGCATGAAACCATAGCGCTGCTCTGTGCTGGTGTTGCCGGGTCGATTCTGGTCTTTGCCGGAATCTTCATGGTGCGCCGTTTCTGGCAGCAGTACCAGCAGAATTATCTCTCTGGCGCTGCGACTACGCTTGATTCGATGTACATTAATATGCCGGCGCAGAATATTCTGTATCTTGGATTTATGTGCGGACTGGTACTTTTTGCGCTTTTTGCCTATATCAGCGGTAACCTGCTGGTGGGGATTCCGTTTTTCATTTTCGGCAATCTTCTGCCGCGGATTGTGCTTAATTTTTTAAAGAAGAAGCGCGACCAGTTATTTCTGGTGCAGCTTGTGGATGCGCTGATGAATATGAGTAACAGTCTGCGCGCGGGTTTTTCACTGCCGCAGGCTTTGGAGCTTATCAGCCGTGAGATGCCCAAGCCAATGAATCAGGAGATGCGGCTGGTCTGTCAGGAGATGCGACTTGGTGTGCCGGTTGAGGAGGCGCTCTTTAATTTATACAAGCGGATGCCGTCTGATGATATGGATTTGGTGGTGACGGCGATTTCAATTATCCGTGATGTCGGTGGTAACCTGACGGAAGTCTTCGATAATATCGCGCAGCTTATCCGTGAGAGGCAGCGTATTGAAGGCAAGATCAGGGCGCTGACCGCGCAGGGAAAACTTCAGGGGATTGTCATGGGCTTGTTGCCGGTGGCGATTTGTATCGGTTTGTATTTTGTGGCGCCGGCTATGTTTGAGTCACTCTTCCATACATGGAAGGGGTGGATTGCGCTCTTTCTTGCCGGTGGTCTGATTGGTCTGGCGGCGTTTTTCATCCGCAAGATCATCAATATCGATATTTAAAAACGCGGCCGTGTGCTGCCGGGTTTATAGAAAGTTCAGATGCAGGCGATATTTATTTCCAGTCCGTTTTTTATTATTCTGGCATCTGCCGGGTTTGCCTTTTTTGCAAGCTGGCTGCTGGTGCATTTTCTGCACAGGATTTATAAAGCGCAGAAGCAGGGCGCGGATGATGAGATAATTGTTACTGAAACCTCTGAGGGTTTGATGAAATCCTTTCTGCCGATGGCGCGGGTTATTGGCAGATCACTACGCGGGATTTTTCACGGGGATAATAACTCGACTTTTTATTTCCGCTTTTCTGACGGCATTGAGCGGACGCTGGTCGCTGCTGGCCGTCCGGAGGGGCTGATCGCGGATGAGTTTATCGGTTTTGGCATACTTTACGGGATGCTCTTTACGACTCTGGTGATGACCGGTGTCTTTATGCTGTCACCCGAGACGGTTACATCATTTGCCGGTCTTTATTTTGCGTTTATTATTTTCATCTTCGGCACGCTTCTCTGGAAGAGCTGGCTGACCAATAAGCTTCGTCTGCGCCAGACAAGTATCGTAAGGCAACTGCCGTTCGCGCTCGACCTGCTGACGCTGGCAATGGAGGCAGGGCTGGATTTTACCTCGGCGCTGTCGCGGATTGTCGGCAAGATCGGCAAGAGTCCGCTGGGGCAGGAGTTGTCATTGATGTTGCATGAGATCCAGCTTGGCAAAACCAGATCAAACGCGCTGCGTGATTTTGCCGAGCGCTGTGACGTGCAGGAGGTGCGCACGGTTGTGGCGAGTCTGATTCAGGCGGAAGAGCTTGGTTCATCACTTGGTGTGGTTCTGCGCATTCAGGCGGCACAGCAGCGGGAGAAGCGCAGTCAGATTGCCGAGGAGAAGGCGATGAAAGCGCCGGTGAAGATGCTGTTTCCTATGATCTTTATCCTTGGGGCGATTGTGGTGATTATTGGTGCGCCGATCTTTCTGATGTGGAAGGGCTAGAATGTCGGCTTTCCGGATTGACCCGGCAAAGCTCAGGGGCGCGGGTTTAATGTGTGGTGCGGAGGTTGTGCTTTCACACCTTGAGGTGGCGGATAATCCGTTGAGCCGGATGCGGGGGCTGCTTGGCCGTGACGGTCTGGATGAGGATGGCGGATTACTGATAGTTCCGTGTAACAGTATCCATATGTTTTTTATGCGTTTTGCAATTGATGCGGTGTTTCTTTCAAGAGAGCTGAGAGTTCTGAAAATATATGAGAATTTAAAGCCCTGGCGGCTGGCGGGATGCTTTGCGGCGTATTCTGTTCTGGAGTTGAGGGCGGGGCGTGTGGCAAGGACGGGGCTGACGGTTGGTGCAGAACTCAGAGCCGCCGGGTGTGTGGAAAATAATAACCTGAGATGATGTGTCCGGGTGATTTATCACAGCTTGCGGCGGTGCAGTAAGACAAGTTCTTTTGGTTGCTGCACGGGAAATAAAAATACAGGAACAAATGATGAATGAATTTTATCTGGAGTTGACCACGGGGCCGGATGCCGGTACCTGTTATAACATTCAGGGCGAGTCGGCACTTATTGGCCGCGCGGCTGAGTGCGGGATACGCCTTGAGAATGTCCGGGGCGTCTCGCGCAATCACTGCCGGGTTTTCAACGACGCGCAGGGTTTGCGGATGGTAGACCTTGACAGCCAGAACGGGGTGCAGGTTAATGGCAAAAAGGTCAAGGAGGCAATCGGTGAGCCGGGGGTTACCTTCCAGGTAGGTGAGGCGATTTTTATTGTGCGTGCGGCCATTGGCGGGGCTTTGGCGACAACTGGTTCAACGGTTTTTGCCGCGGCGCCGGGTTTTGACACGCCACCTCCGGGAGAGCTTGGCCAGGTGCGCCCGGATATGCCTCTTGGCGTTCCGGCAGCGCCGGGTCAGACGGTGCAGGTTTCAGGTGATCTTGGCAGCGGTATTGACGGGGGCAAGAGTGTTCTCTTCCAGCTCCTGGCCTTTGTACTTTTTATTTTCGGGGTTATATATCTCTTTGATTATGTTTCAAATTCCCCGCGCCCTAATACGGTGTTTGCCATGGTCAAGGCGTATCAGCCGAAGGTGGTTAATTTCGCAGTTGATTTTGACCGTTACAAAATTCTCAGCAGCACCGGGTCGCAGCAGGAGATTATCCGTGCAAAAGATTACCGCGGCTTATTGCTGCCCAGCCTTGAGCGGCTCAAGAAAAATCCCAATACCGCCAAGGTCAGGATGCTTGAGATAACCGGCGCGAGGGAAGGTGAAGCCAAGGTGATCTTGCAGGATAAAGCAGGTAATTTCCTGCGTTCATTCAGGATTATCTGCAGAGGTGTAAACCCTTACCGTATACCCGATGACATAACCCGTGAGGAGGCCAGGCGGCTTGCGGAAAGCGCTCTGGCGCAGGCGCAACGGTTTGCCAAGGATAAGCAGGAATATGACGCGTGGGTTCAGTATCAGCGCGCGGCTGATCTTTATAACGGTCCGGCAGCGGATGCCGAGCGTGGTGGTAACGCAGCGGTCGAGGCATTTAATTTGAAAGCGAAATTAAAGGACAGGCTTTGCGCTCTCTTTGATGAAGCAATGGCTGCGGCCTTCCCGCCGGATAATAATTTCAGGTCATCAGATCTTGATAGTGCGGTTGTGCTGCTTGAGGAAGCGAAGACAATTATCCCGGATGAGGAGAGTGTTGACCGTCAGGTGATTGAGAACTGGATTATAAATTTAAAACGAATAAAGAGTGTCAGAAGAAACAGAGGCAATCATGATTAAGTTGCGTTATAACCTCAATGGTGAGAACATTACAAAGGATCTGACGGAAGGCAACTACATAATCGGCAGATCGAAAAACTGTGATATTGTAATCCGTGACCCGTCAATATCCGGGCAGCATATCCGTATTGACGTTACTGCTGAGGAGATAAGTTTCCGTGACCTTCTCAGCCGTAACGGGACTGTGCTTAATGGAAAGAAAGTTACCCAGGGGCATCTGGGAAATGGTGACACGTTGCGCCTTGGCAACATGTACGTTTCAATCGAGGACAGTTCGCCGGCCTTGAGCAGCTTTGATATGCCCCCGCCTCCGCAAGCTTCAGGCGATGAGTTTGATCTCGCCCCTGCTCCGGCACCGGCTTCAGAAGGCGGGGAATATGCCCTTGCCGAATATGAATCCGAACCGGCTAATTCAGTTGAAGTTTTCCGGGCGCCGGTCAGTCCGGTGGGCGGTGGCGTTGTTCAGCCGCCTGCACCGGTAGAGAAAAAACGTCTGCCGATACTTATCGGGATGCTGGCGGTGATCTTTGGTCTGGTTGCCTGGGTTTATCTGAAGGATATGGGGAAGAGCGCGGATGCGGCGCGGGTGCGAAACCGTATTTCTCCTGAAGATAAATACTGGAAAGAGATGGTAAATGGTTCTGAAGATTTTCGCCTTGGTAATTATAAGGCATCAATCGCCATCTGGAAGAAGGGCGAGGAGAGTTATGAAAAAGCCAGTGGCAACCGGATGCGTGTAGGCAAGCTTTTTGTTCAGGTCGCCCAGCCTTATTATGATTCTAAAATCGGTTCGGCGATTGATCCCTCAACTGACTGGAATGACCTGAGGCTTAAACTGCTCCAGCTTGTTGATTCCAATATCCTGACAATTGAGTTGCGTGATTTTGCAATTGATCTTGAGAAGGGTCTGCGTAAAGAGATCAAGGCCAAAGGTTATTTTTCCGAGGCCAATAATCTCATGCTTGACCATAAGTGGGAAGAGGCGATTGCCGCTTACAATAAGGTCTCGCCTGACAGTCTGTATTATCCTTCGGTAAACCGGATGATAAGCAAGGTCAATGAAGACCGTCTGGTGGCGATAAAGCTGGAGGCGGAATCGGCGGCAAAATCCGGTAATTATTCGCTGGCAATAAAACGGGCGGAAGAGTTTTTCGGTCATAACGGCAAGGATATGGTGCTGGCTGAGAAGCTTAATAGTTGGCGTGACAAGCAGTATATTCAGGTTGAACTGCGCAAGGTGCGCAAACTTTCGCATGAGTCAGTGAGTGCTGCCGAGATTGATTCTGCGCGGCTGATAGCTAAAAGCCTGAGTCAGAGGTTTCCTGATGATCCGGATGTGCTGGCGGAAATTCCGGGAATCCTGAGCGATCTGAATGCTCGGCATTTTGTCGTGCAGATGGGGACGTTGTATCGTAACGGCGACACGGTTGGCAGGGATAAGCTGCTGCAGAATAATGCGCATTACAAGGATAACGCAGTAGTCAAAGATATCCTGCGCCGCTGGGCTGAGATGGAAAAGGAAAAAGGTATCGCCGATAAGATTGAGAACGATGGCGATATCGAGAGTGCCCTGAAGCACTGGAATGTGATGCTTCTTACCGAGAAAGATCCTGACAATCGTTACCGCGAGTATGCCGTCACCAAACTCAAGCAGTATCCGCCGGAAGTGATGGGGCAGATGATGATGGAGGCTTCGGTCAAGGCGATGAACCGGGAGAATTACCGCTTGTCTAGAGCGTTACTTGAGAAAGCCAAGAATTATGGTGTTGATGTCAAAAACGCCTTGGGCGCGCTGCATAAGACAGGGAATATCCTCTTTAACAAAGGTGTGCAGTCTTACATCAATAAAGAATACTCCATGGCGCACAAATTGGTAAATGACGGGCGCGATTGCTTTTCTCCCGAGGATGATTTCTATGGCAGGATTGATGCGTGGATGCGTAAAAATAATATTGCCGTAAGAAAAGTTAATCAGGAATAGGAATTATTTTAACTGATGAATTTAAACAAAAAAGCGGCGGGGATTATCCCTGCCGCTTTTTTTATTGGACTTGGGTTTTTATTTACTTACCGAGAATTTCCGCCAGATCCTGCTCCGGTGTGGTTACAGGCGCGATATTGAATTCTTTAACCAATACATCAAGTGCCTCTGGGGTTACAAAGGCTGGCAGGGTTGGACCGAGTTTGATGTTCTTGACGCCGAGGTAGAGTAGTGACAGAAGTATCGCGACGGCTTTTTGTTCGTACCAGCTCAGTACCAGTGAGAGCGGAAGGTCATTCACGCCGCAGTTAAAGGCTTCAGCCAGAGCGAGTGCGATCTTGACGGCCGAGTAGGCGTCGTTGCACTGGCCGATATCAAGCAGGCGCGGTACGCCGCCGATATTGCCGAAATCAAGCTTGTTGAAACGGTACTTGCCACAGGCGAGGGTGAGGATTACGCAGTCCTGCGGAACCTGCTGGGCGAAGTCGGTGTAATAGTTACGCCCGGGCTTGGCGCCATCACAACCGCCGATCAGGAAGAAGTGTTTGATTGCTCCGGCCTTTACCGCGTCGATAACGGTACCGGCAACAGACATGACGGTGTTGCGCGCAAAGCCGATGGTAATTTTCTTTTCTGGTGCGGTTTCAGTGAATCCTTCTGCTGCAAGAGCCGCGTCAATTACCGGTGTGAAATCTTTGTTGTCATCAATATGGGTCACGCCCGGCCACTGGACAAGCCCGGTGGTGAAGATGCGCGCCTTGTAGGAATCGGACGGTTTCTGGATGCAGTTAGTTGTCATCAGGATCGCGCCGGGAAAGGCGTTGAACTCTTTGACCTGATCCTGCCAGGCGCCGCCGTAGTTACCGACAAGATGCGGATACTTTTTCAGTTCGGGGTAGGCAAGGCACGGCAGCATTTCGCCGTGGGTGTAGATATTGACGCCTTTGCCCTCGGTCTGTTTGAGCAGCGCTTCAAGATCCTTGAGGTCATGGCCGGAGACAAGGATACACTTGCCCTTGACCGGAGTTACGAGAACTTCAGTCGGTTCGGGATGGCCGTAGGTAGTGGTGTTAGCTTTGTCCAGCACTTCCATTGCCGAGAAATTGACTTCACCGGTTGCCAGTGCTTTGCCTAAAAGTTCGTTTACGTCTGTCGGTTGCTCTGCCAGAAATGCCAGGATATCTGCAAACTTTTTGTTGGCGGTTTCATCGGTATAGCCGAGTACGCGGGCATGATGAATGTAGGCGGCAGCACCCTTGAGGCCGTAGAAAATAAGTTCCTGCAGACCCGCAACAGTATCGCCGTATTTTTCCTTGCGCTTGGCAATTGAGAACTTTTCACCTTCGATTGCCGCGTCTGTGACAGTTGCCGGTGTGGTTGCGCTGCAACAGGCCGGAGCATCAGCCGGAACAGCTCCAAGGCTTTGGCGAATTGCAACTCCTGCCTGTGCCAGCTCAAGAACTTTTTGTGCGTCGAAATTGACATTGGTTACCGTTGTAAAAAGCGCGTCCACGAGAAAATAAAAAACTTTTTTATCCGTAGAGCCGGACTTCACCGCCAGCCAGGCAACTCCCTTGGCAACTTCATTTAGCAAGTCCTGAACAGTGGCCGTATCTGGCTGCTTGCCGCATACGCCGGCATTTCCGCTGCAGCCCTTGCAACCGGCAGTCTGTTCGCATTGATAACAAAACATAGACATAGTCTTCCTCCTCTTCCCAAATTCTGGGGGTCAGTGTACCCGACAGTATTCAAATGAATCTGTCAAAAATTTGTGATGTGTCTGCCCGAATTCATCGTAGCATACATCGGTAAATTGTGAAATATAAAAAAACAGGTTTTAGTGATTATCCCGGCAGCGGTTGCAGTGCTGCCGGGATGGCGGTTCAGATCAGGTTGGCGCTGAGGATCTCTCCCTGCAGGCTGATAGTGATTTCCTGCACCGGAATATTTGACTCCGCGGATGCTTTGGCGCTGGCGACCATCTTAGTCAGACCACTACAGCATGGTACTTCCATCCTGGCAACGGTAATGCTTTTAGGTTTGGCGATGGTGAATATTTCATGCAGTTTCTGGGCGTAACCGTCAAGATTGTCAAGCTTCGGACAAGCGATAACCAGTGATTTACCCGCAAGCAGGTTCGCATGGAAATTGCCGCAGGAAAAAGCCGTGCAGCTTGCGGCAATCAGAATGTCTGCGCCTTGAAATTGCTGAGCCTCGGGGCGGATAAGATGAAGCTGGATCGGCCAGGCGTTGAGCGCTGATGCTCCGCTTGCCGGCTTGTCAGCAGGGGCGAAAACCTTGTTGGCCTTGCCGGGGCAGCCAGCGGCGGCGTGTGCTGCCGGTGCCGGTGCGCCGGTAGGGGCGGCTTGAGCTGCCGGAGCTGCATGAGCAGTCTGGTTAGTTGCCGGAGCGGTTACTTCCTTGTCAATAAAGGTTATCGCATCCACCGGGCATTCGCCGATGCAGACACCAAGTCCGTCACAGAAATCCTCACGAACCAGCTTGGCCTTGCCATTAACCATCTGCAGCGCACCGCCGGGGCAGGAATTTGCGCATTTGCCACAACCAACGCATTTGTCCTCATCAATTTGAATAACTTTCTTAGTAGCCATGATGATTCTCCTTATATGTTAAAAACTTATCAAATTTTTTGTTTCACAAAAGTCAAAAAACTGTTCTAATATCAACTCTATCCGAATATTTTGTGTCGCTTTATTTTCCTTGTTTTGCATTGCTTATGCTTTTGATACAGGTATAATATCATTTAGTCGGTTTATTGTCCTTGATATAAGTCAAGAAGAGGGAATTTTTTTTAAAAATATGAAAATTGAACTGAAAAACGCGCTTAAAGATTGTGAATTATTCGCGGATTTAAATGATGAATCGCTGGCAGATCTTCAGGATATAGTCAAATTGCGGATGTTTCAGCCGGGCGAGGTGCTTTTTTGGCGCGGCAAAAAGGCGGACGGGTTTTATCTGATTACTGACGGTGAGGTTGAGGTTTTCTGCAGCGGCGAGAACGGTCGCGAGCAGATTCTGCATACTTTTTCTGATGGCGAGTTGTGTGGCGAGGTTCCGCTTTTTGAAGGCGGGGTTTATCCTGCCTCGGCGCGGGCGCGGGGAGAGCTGATAACTTTGTATATACCGGGTTCGGATTTTCTTGATATTGCTTATGAGAATCCGCAGATACTTCTTGAGATGCTGGCGGTTTTGAGCCGGCGTCTGAAAAAGTTTGTCAATCTGGTTGAGAGCCTTTCATTAAAAGACGTGACAACGCGCCTGATGAATTACCTGCGTAACCGCTCTGATGATGCGGGGAAAGTGGTTCTTGATTGCAGCAAGGCAGAGTTGGCGGCACGAATCGGGACGGTTCCCGAAACGATCAGCCGTTCGTTTAGAAAACTGCGCACAGTCGGCTTTATTCTCGCGCAGACCGATGACGAGATTCTGCTTGACCGTGAGATCGACGAGCTTATTTTATCGAAGTAATTATGAATTATTCAGGCGCTGCTGAATCTGTTTCTTCGGCGCTTATTATCAATATTAAAAAATATCAACAAAAAAGGGAGAGCAAAAAAAGCTCTCCCTTTATGCTTGTGGTGATAGTGCGAAACGATTATTTCAACGCAGCCTGAGCTGCGGCAAGGCGGGCAATCGGCACGCGGTACGGTGAGCAGCTGACGTAGTTGAGTCCGGTCTTGTGGCAGAACTCTATTGACTTGGGGTCACCGCCATGTTCGCCGCAGATACCGAGCTTGATATCCTTGCGGGCCTTTTTGCCGAGGCTGACAGCGGTTTCAATTACCCGTCCGACGCCGTTCTGGTCGAGTGACTGGAAGGGGTCGTACTCATACATTCCTTTATTGACGTAATCGCCGAGGAATGATCCGGCGTCGTCACGTGAGAAGCCGCAGGTCATCTGGGTGAGGTCATTGGTGCCGAAGCTGAAGAACTCGGCCTGTTCCGCGACTTCATCCGCAGTCATCGCCGCGCGAGGTACTTCGATCATTGTGCCTATATTAAGCTCAACGGGGAGCTTATTGAGTTTCTTCTGCTTGAGGATGTCGGCGATAACACCGTCAATAATTTTTTTCTGGTTGGCAAATTCCCTGACGTTGCCGATAAGCGGAACCATGATCTCAGGTTTGCTGCCCTTGACTTTGAGTGCGGCCTGAATGATCGCCCGCGTCTGCATAGCGGTGATCTCGGGATAAGAGATGCCAAGGCGGCAACCGCGGTGACCAAGCATCGGGTTGAATTCGTGTAATCCGTCAACGAGCGCTTTGACCTCGGCAGGCTTGATCTTCATGGTCTTGGCCATTTCAGCCTGACCATCTTTGTCCTGCGGGAGGAACTCATGCAGTGGAGGATCAAGGAGGCGTACCGTGCAGGGGCGTCCCTTGAGCGCCTTGAACATTCCCTCGAAGTCTTTCTGCTGGAGGGTGAGAAGTTCCTTGAGCGCCTGCTCGTATTGGGCAATTGCTTTTGAAGCTTTCTCGCAGCCCTTTATTTTGGGATTGCAGACCATCTTTAGATCATCAATAGTCGCGCAGCAGAGTTCGTCCTTGAGACGTTTTACTTCTTCGGCAACAAGGATAAAGCGGCGGAAGCTGACGATGCGCTTGCCTTCAAAGAACATGTGCTCGGTGCGGCAGAGACCGATTCCTTCTGCGCCGAACTTGACCGCGACTGCGGTGTCAGCCGGAGTATCGGCGTTGGTGCGCACTGTCAGCTTGCGGTACTTGTCCGACCATTTCATCAACTCGCCAAACGGGCCGGATAGGACAGGGTCAACGGTCTTGATCTGTCCGGCGTAGATACAGCCGGTAGAGCCGTTGAGACTGAGCCAGTCGCCTTCCTTGAGGGTCTTACCGGCAACCTTCATGACTTTTTTCTTTGAATCAATATGGGCGTCGCCGCAACCACTCACACAGCACTTGCCCCAGCCGCGGGCAACAACCGCCGCATGACTGGTCATGCCGCCGCGGGCGGTTAGGATGCCTGCAGCCACGTGCATGCCGGTGACATCTTCCGGGCTTGTCTCGACGCGGCAGAGGATAACTTTTTTGCCGGTCTTTGCCCACTTCTCAGCGTCATCAGCGGTGAAGACAATCTGTCCTGTAGCAGCACCAGGTGAGGCGGGAAGTCCTTTAGCCAGAACTTTAGCCGCTTTCTCAGCCTTGACTTCAAAGACCGGATGAAGAAGCTGGTCAAGTTGCTGCGGTTCCACACGGGTCAGCGCTATCTTGTCGGTAATAAGTTTTTCCTTTACCATATCAACAGCGATCTTGACAGCGGCCGCACCGGTCCGTTTGCCGTTACGGGTCTGCAACATATACAATTTGCCATGCTCAATTGTGAACTCAAGGTCCTGCATGTCCTTGTAATGTGTTTCAAGTTTCACGCGGATAGTGTCAAGTTCCTTGAAGCATTTTGGCATGGCTTCCTCAAGTGAGGGGAATTTGCTCTTGCGGTCGGTCTCGCTGATACCGTTTGACTTGGCCCATTCTTTTGAACCGGCGGTAGTGATCTGCTGCGGGGTGCGGATACCGGCAACCACGTCCTCGCCCTGCGCGTTGATGAGGTATTCGCCGTAGAAATAACGGTTCTCACCGGTTGACGGATCGCGGGTAAAGGCAACACCGGTAGCGCTGTCTGAGCCGGAGTTACCGAAGACCATGGTCTGGACGTTGACGGCGGTTCCCATCAGGCCGCGGATATCATTGATCTGGCGGTACTTAATGGCGCGGGGGTTATTCCATGAACCGAAGACAGCGTTGATCGCTTCCTGCAACTGCTTGCGCGGGTCTTGCGGGAAGGCTTTATTATTCTTTTTGTAAACAGCCTTGTATTCGGTGATGAGCATCTTGAGATGGTCTACATCAAGGGCGGTATCAGGCACGGCCTTGTTGAGGGCTTCCTGTTCAAGCTTGTTGATGTTGGCGATCTTCTTCTTGCTGCCGAAGATTTTCTTGACCTTTTCAAGCGCTGTTTCAAAGTCGTGATGCTCAATGCCGAGAACCACATCACCGAACATCTGCAGGAAGCGCCTGTACGCATCATAGGCAAAACGCTCGTCGCCGGTGATCTTGATAAGAGCAGCCAGAGTCTGATCGTTAAGGCCGAGGTTGAGAACGGTGTCCATCATGCCAGGCATTGAGACGGCTGCACCTGAGCGCACAGAGACCAGAAGCGGGTTGTCGCCCTTGCCGAAAGTCTTGCCGGTGACCTTTTCGATTTTCTGGATATTTTCATCGATCTGCTTATCGAGGCCGGTAGGGTATTTCTTGCCAAGCTCATAGTATTTTGCGCAGACCTCGGTGGTGATTGTAAAGCCTGGAGGAACAGGCAGCCCCTGTGAAGACATATCAGCAAGATTAGCACCCTTGCCGCCAAGCAGCAGCTTCATTGAAGTCTTGCCTTCAGCCTTGCCGCCGCCGAAAAAGTAAACCATTTTTTGAGATTTTGCCATCGTTATAATTCTCCTGTATTATGCCCGACAATAAAACAATTAGATAATTATTCTCAGTGCAGGGACATCCCCGCGAAAACTGTGTAAAACACACCGGCTGACCATTGCTGGACAGGGTTGGAGTCAAAACATTAGTTTGTTGTAAAGGGACTGGAGAGGTGTCCCCTTTTGCCTTTTCGCACACTGAGGGTAGTATAATAAAAGGAGTTGGATATAGCAAAGTAAAAAAACTCTTTCTTTCATTCCGTATTTTTAGCGTATCTTATCTTGATTATTGATGCTTAATGATTATGATTTTGATATTCTTATTTTGATAAAATATTACTGCAGACAGGATTGTGAAAAAATGCTCAATATTTACACCAGCGAGAAACGTGACAAGTTGACCTTCAAGCCCCGTAACGGTAAAGAGGTGATGATGTATGTCTGTGGCCCGACGGTGTATGACAGCTGTCACATCGGCCACGCCCGCCCGGCTGTGGTCTTTGACACGATCCGCCGCTATCTCGAATACGCCGGATATGCTGTGACCTTTATGAGTAACATCACAGACATCGACGACAAGATTATCCGCCGCGCCGGCGAGCTTGGTATCTCCTGCGCCGCGCTGGCCAGCCGCTATCAGGACGAGTATGAAGCTGACATGGCCGCTCTTGGTGTGCGCAGTCCGACCATCCGCCCCAAAGCTACCGAGCATATTCAGGACATGATCGACCTGATTAAAGACCTCGAGAGTAAAGGCATCGCATACTGCACCAGCCGCGGAGTCTGGTTTGATGTCAGCAAGTTCGCTGATTATGGCCGTTTGTCTGGCAAGGTGACTGATGACGATTCAACCGAACATCGTGTTGAGACTGATCCGGAGAAGCGTAACCAGCAGGATTTTGCGTTATGGAAATTCAGCAAGCCTGGTGAGCCTGAGTGGGAATCACCATGGGGCGCGGGGCGTCCTGGCTGGCATATTGAGTGTTCGGCGATGAGCGGCAAGTATTGCGGTATGGAGCTGGATATTCACGGCGGCGGGGCTGATCTGTGCTTCCCGCATCATGAGAATGAGCTTGCCCAGTCTGAGGCGGCTACGGGTAAGATTTTTGCCAATTACTGGATGCACAACGGCTTTATCACCGTCGCTAAAGATGATGGCGAAGAGATCAAGATGGGTAAGAGTAAGGGCAACGCTTTCTGGCTGCGCGAGGCCTTCAAGGTCTCCTCACCGATGGCGCTGCGCTTCTGGATTCTGGGAACGCATTACCGGATGCCGCTGCTCTATAAGCCATCACTACTAAAGTCTGCGGAGAGTTCAATAAAACGTATATACACTTGTGTGGAAGCGCTTGGTGAGAAAATTGCGGCGATTGCCGAAGGTGAGGAAAAGGCTCCGGCATACTTGATTAAATGGGGTGAGACTGCTCCCGCAGAGCGTATGGGTGCGGACTTTGTCGCGGCAGGATTTGGCGCAGAGGTTATCAAGCTTGGCACTGAATTCATCTCGGCAATGAATGATGATTTCAATACGCCAAAAGCTCTTGCGGCGATCTTTGATTTTGTCAATGCTGCTAACAGCGCCCTTGCTGCTATGGGCGGACAGGATGCGTATGCGGCGAGTCAGATGCTGATCTCAGTTCTTGGTGTGCTTGGACTGCCACCGGAGCGTCCGGCTGCGGCTGGTGTTGGCGGTGATGATTATATCAGGCTGCTTGTTGATATCCGCACAGAAGCGCGCGTGAAGAAAGATTTTGCCTTGTCTGATGAAATCCGTGACAAGCTTGCAGCTATTGGCGTTCAGCTTAATGACAAAGGTGGCGAGACGACCTGGACGGTCTCCTGAGCGGCGGTGATAAATTAAAAAAATAACCGCTGCCAGAACCGGCGGCGGTTTTTAATTATAAGTTATAAGCGGTTTTACTGCCGCACTGATGCAGGATGGTGAAAATTATGAAGATGGAATTGCTGGCACCGGCGGGATCAATGGTGGCACTTGACGCGGCGCTTGAAGCTGGGGCGGACGCGGTATACCTTGGCCTGAACAATCTTAACGCGCGGCGCGGTGCGCAGAATTTCTCGCAGGCGGAGCTGGTTGAAGCGGTTGCCAAGGCGCATGAAAGAAACGCACGTATTTTCCTGACACTCAATATCGACCTTGCAACGCGCGAGATCGGTGAGACGGCCCGCTGTCTGCAGCTGGCAGTTGATTCGGGCGTAGACGCTGTTCTCTTTGCCGACGCTGCGCTTCTGAAACTTAAAGAGTATTTCCCTGCGCTTGAATTTCATTTCAGCACACAGGCCTCGGTTACTAGCAGCGCCGGGGTGCGGGCGGCGGCACGGCTTGGCATTAAGCGGGTTGTTCTGGCGCGCGAGATGTCGCTTGCTGAGATTAATGCGGCGGCGGAGGTTGGGCGTGATTGCGGGGTTGAGGTTGAAGTGTTTGTTCAGGGAGCGCTGTGCATGTGTGTTTCCGGGCGTTGTCTTATCAGTAGCTGGGGTGGCGGGCGCAGTGGTAACCGGGGTGCGTGTACAAGTCCATGCCGGGTCCGCTGGAATCAGCGCCGCAAGAAACTTGACGGTAATATCAGCAAGGACAATGACCTTGGAACGCTTCTGGCGATGCGCGATCTGTGCGCGGTTGATTATCTTGCCGAGCTTGCAAGGATGGGGGTAAGCTGCGTCAAGATTGAGGGGCGGCTGAAGAGTGCGGGGTGGGTGCATAAGGCGGTTGATCTCTACCGCCGCGCGTTTAATGGTGAGGGTGTTGGCGTTGAGCTTGAGAGTGAGCTTGGTGCATATGCCGGGCGTGAGATGACGGCTGGTTATCTTGAGGAAAAACCGCAAGAGATGACTGGTGAGTATGGCCGCCCTGCCGCTGAGGAATCGGCTGAAGATGACGAGCAGGTGATATCGCCTGAAGTGAAATTAAATAACAATGTCCTTGAATATAATCTGGAAATTATCAGCGAGGGAGAGAAGCTGGTTGTTACTCTTTCTTGTGAAAGCGGAGTTGAGAGGTGGGAGCAGGTCAAGACGCTGGTACGTCATGCCAAGCGCGCGGTAAGCCTTGAAGAAGCGGCGGCGTGGCTCAGGAATTTCAAGATTCAGGGCGCGGAGCTGGATGACTTTGCCTGTGATGACAAGGAATTTCTATTGCCGCGGAAAGCGGTTAATACCCTTGCGGATAAAATTTCGGCGGCGTTGCACCGGCTCAAAAAATCAAAATCGAAAAAAAGCGTTGAAGTGGAAGTATCTGAAGTGGTGCGTGATCTGGTGCGTTTTAACCGTGATACAGAATTCAATCCTTCACAGCTTGGGCACAAGCCTAATATGGTGCGTCTTGAATGGGAGCAGGCTGAAGAGTTTCTGGCTGAGGTCTCGCCGGAGCTGGTAGTGGTCGAGAAGATTACAGCCGAGGATTTTGCCCATTATAAAGAAATCGGCAAAAACAGCAAACTGGCTGTTGCGCTGCCGTCTGTCTTCTTTGAGCATGAGCTTGCAAGTCTCCGGGAATTTTGCGCCAAAGCTGTTGAGGCTGGTTTTATGATTGAGGTCAATGGCTGGGACGGCTTTGAGCTGGCAAAAGAAAGCGGCGCTGAAATAATCGGCGGCCCTGGCGTGGCGGTTCTCAATCCGCTTGCGGGTGCGGCGCTTTCCGGGAATGGTTTTACTGCAGCTACTTACAGTCTGGAAGCCGGGCAGAAGCAGTTTGAGGATTTATCGCAATCTTTTCCCTTGCCGGGTATTTTATATGTCCACAGCCGCCCCCTTCTTGCCTGTACGCGTGCGGTAGTCACCAATGAAGAGCGTTTGTCACTTGAAGACTCCCGCGGCATCAGGCTGGAATTAAGTAATGAAAATGGCCTGTGTTATCTCAGGGCAACCGAACCGTTCTCAATTGCACATATCAAGAATGAAAATATCAAGGCGCGTTATCTTTGTGCGGATTTTATCGGTGCAAAAAAGGCGCTTAAAGAATGGAATAACCTGCGCAAGCAGCCGAAAAATGCTAACCTCTTTAACTACGAACGCGGGTTGTATTAATCGTTTGGGGCGGCGAGTAAATTAATTTAAATGTTTAGGCTAGCCCCAGTTTTTTGCGTAGGGTTTCGGTGTTGATCTCTGCGACTGAATAGTTCCCGCGCATCGCCATTACTGAAGCGATGCCTGCCGCTTCACCGGTCTGGTTGCAGTTAATCATTACCCTTATCGCTCCGAAAGCTCCTTTGTCGGCGTCAATTGAGCGTCCTGCGGCAAGAATATTATGGGCGCCTTTAGGGACAAGCGAGCGGTAGGGGATGCAGTAATATGGTGCGTGTGCCTTGCCTTCTTCAAGCCAGCGCCCGTCAGTCCATTTGAGATTTTCATCAAGTATGCGCTCTTCGCCGCTAATAAGTCGGAAGGTGATGCCCCCGCCCTTGCCGTTGTGGATATCAACCGGGTATGTGCCGCGCGCGATTGTGTCATCAAAACGTACGCCAGTAAGCAATTCTTCTTCTGTCAGTTTATGCAGGGCGTTGATCTGGCGGGTCTGGCGGATACCGATATGTCCGGGCAGTCCGGCAATAGCGATATCCTCGGCGCCTTTGAAATTTTCCTGCAGCAGTGTTACGATGCTTCTTACCTGGCGGCGTCCTTCCAACTCGGCGTCAGTCAAATCATCGGCGTCTGAACAGTCTGCGCCGTGAACGCGTGTTCCGCAAATCATTGCCATATCACTCATGCCCGGTATCGGCGTAGACCAGACAAAACCTTTTGAAATTGAATGCCTGTATTTGCTATTGAAGAAAACATCATTGAGGCTTACGCCGGGGTTGGCTTCGTACCATTTTTTCATGCCGCGCAGCATGACCGGTGTGCTTGGCGGTTGGAGGTTGTTTTCCTTGTAGGTAGAGAGCCCCAGCCGGTCGATGACGTCCGCGTCACCTGTAGCGTCAATAAAGTATTTTGCACTTATTGCCCTGCGTCCTGATTTATCTTCAATAATAACCGCCTTGAGTTTGCTCTTTGGTTCGGCTTGCCTGTCATCATCCATGAGAGGCCGGCAGAATTTCGCGTGCAGAAATACCCGAATCCCCGCCTCAAGCAGAAGCCGGTCAAGGATAATCATCAGTTCAAAGGGGTTGAAGGTTATCTTGGTCATGAGGGGGCGGTTTTCCTGCCATGAGGTAGCGCCAAGTTTATCGAGCTCCTTGATGACTTCATGGCTAAGGCCACCGATAATCTGTTCCTTGTTATCAATATCATAAAGGTTGTGCCACATCGGAACGAGCGAGGCCGTAGCCACTCCCCCAAGCACCCCCTGCTGCTCGATCAGCGCGACCGATGCTCCTTCCCGGGCGGCTCTGATTGCTGCGAAAACCCCGGTACAGCTTCCGCCGATAACACAGATATCACATTCATGCGCCAGATTTACCGTCTGTGCTGGCTCAGTTATCTGTTTCATTTTATCTTCCTTTTTAAAATTAATACAAAATTTATTGATTGGCCGAGGTTATTTTACCTTGCCAAAAATTGGCGGTCTACATATAATCATGCTGATATTTTTATATAAATATGCTATTTTAGTTGTAAAATAGGGTTTAAATGAAAAAAAACTGTGGTATAATAGAGGATATTTCACGGCGGATGAAGGCTTTTACCGGGCTTTGCGGCTTTCATGCTGTCTGGAAGAGGCTTGATGGACTGGCGGAGAAGGGGTTGAGGCGCGATCAGGCTCTGCACTGCAATGATTTTTGTCTGGCGGTTAAAAATTCCCGGGCGATGGAAGGGCGTTGCCGGGGTGATGATAATATTGCCGCGGTAAATGCGGTTTTGGAGCGGCGTGAAGCGTATCTCAAGACCTGTCATGCCGGTATAAGCGAGCTGGTTATACCTTTATTTGTCGAGACGCGGCTTGAAGGGTTGCTTTTTATTGGGCCTTTCCGGCTTGAGGGTGGCAAGTGTACATATTCACGGATTCTGGGGCAGTTTAACTCTTTGCCGGTGCTTGGATTGGAGCAGCAGAATGAGCTGCTGATGCTGGCGGATCTGATAGCTGGTGAAATTTTAAAGCATTATCAGTGTATTATACGAAACCGCACCGGCGGCGGGATTGACCGGCGGATTGAGGAGGCTGTGAAGTGGATGCAGCAGCATATTTCCGAGAGTTTTACCGCCGCAGAGGTGGCTGAGAATTGTCATCTGAGTACCTCGCGTTTTATTCATTTGTTTGCGCAGGAGATGGGTGAGGCTTTTAGTGAACGGCGCTTGCGGCTAAGGGTTGAGCGCGCTAAAAGCCTGCTTGAGAATACCGGTATCGGCATGGGAGCGGTGGCGGCGGAGAGTGGTTTCTCCAGCCAGAATCATTTTTCCTCGGTGTTTAAGCGTTCTAGCGGTACGACACCGCTGCAATACCGTCGGAAGTATCGTGCTGAAAGTGAGGCATAGAGAGTACTGCTCATTTGAATAACTGATCTGCGTTGCTGCCTGAAGTAATTAAAACTGCTGGAAGAGGAAGTTGATTGTGATTTTCTGAAATTCGGGATCATTGAGCATTTGCGGCGTTGGTGGCGGTAGTGGTCGGCCTGTTGCGACATCTTCAAGTACTCTGCGTGCAGCAGCGCTTTCATTGGGCATGTTCTGCGGCGAGGCTTGAACGTGGTGGATATTTACCAGTTGTCCGCGTTCGTTGATGGTGAAATTCATTATGACAACGCCTTGAGTGAAGAAGATCGGCGAGAGCTGCTGCTGGAGGGTGATCGCTTCTTGAATACGGCGCAGAAGCAGCTCCATATAGGCTCCATAACGGTCACGCAGAACCGCCATGGAGCGCTGCCCTACGCCCATTGCCGAGGTCTTCTGGGTAAAGCCGATCTGACCGCCCTGCTTCTGGCTTTTTGCGCCGATACGGCGTACAGGGATATTAATCGGCTGCTCAACCTGTCTGTTGCTTGGCTGGCGGGGTTGCTGTGGTTGTACAGGTTTTATTGCTTTTTCCGGCATTTTCGGCGGACTTTTTTCTGGATCGGGCATTACTTTGCTGATTTTTTCGGCCTTTTGCTGTTCTGCTGGTTTAGGCGATTTCTCGGCAATATTTTTCTGAACTTTATCAGCTGTCTTTGTTTCAGGACGTTTGGTGAAGTCATTCTCCCGCGGGCGGTTGCTTTCGAGGGTGAAAAATGTTCCGGGGACTTCCGGTTCCGAAAGATCCGGTGCATTCTGCTCGATTTTGGCGATTACCGGAGCTTTTTGCGCAACCGCTTCTGGCTCGTGTTGCGTTTTCTCTGCTTGTTTTTGCGCAGATGGTGTGAGGGGTTTTACCGCTGGAACTGGCGGCGCAGGTTTGATTTCAGGTTTTGGTGGTGTTGGTCTGGAGACTTGCGAAACAGCCGGCTGTGAAGGGGCTGAAGCTTTTGGCGAGCCTTCGGTAAATGATTGAAAAGGATCGGTTTTTACTGCAGTAGGGCCGCGTTTGGGGAGTGTATCGTCGATTTTGCTGTCGCGCGAGATACGGTTCTGGCGGCCGCGTAACTTGGCAAAATCCGGCGCAGCTTCATCGATTTGCTTATCATCAATAAGCACAAACTGCATTGACTGAGCGTCTTTATAACTGTCTTTGGCGGGTTTTACCAAAATCAGAAAAGGATAATTTCCCTGATAGTAAAAAAAGAAGGTCAGTAGTGTATACATTATAACGGAAGCGGCAATAGCAATGGCGATACACACCCGTCTGCGGCGGAGTGAATAGCCCTGATATATGATATTTGGAATAACAATATCGCGCATCTTCTCTATAACACCTGTAAAATAAGCAAGTTAACGTGTTAAATAAAATTCCGAACTAATTTGTTTCGATCATTTTATTATAACTCCAGACCCGTCCTTAGCAATAAAATACTGTCTTTTACCGAGTAAGATTAAAAATAGCTGTAGAAAAAGCCCCTCATGGTAATGGCGGAAAGGGGTTCGCGCTCGGCCTGTTGTCGGCATTCCAAGATGAAAAATCCACTCTTTTTGAAAAAAAAAAGAAAATTTGAAAGGAATTTTTTTTAGTCTGAATGCAGATTTTTTGAGCAAAGTGGATAAAAAAAACCGGACACTGAAAACGATAAAAATTGGTCCGATAAACCAGCTCAGGAAATAAAAAATGAAGATGTAACACATTGGTTTTAAAGCGGTTGCCGTTATTGTCGCGAGGCGTTTTTTTTGAGTATAAACACAGCGTCTGATAAATAAAAATGTCAGATGCGGAGGGATTGGAAAAAAAAAATAACTGAAGAAGGCCAAAAAAATTAACAGTGGCAGAAGATCAGGGCTCATTTTTTTACTTTACAAGAGGGTGGCGTACGTATAAATTGTGATGGATACGACAGGCATGAATACCCTCGCTGCCTGAGCGTATACGAAGTTTATTGATTTGGGGTTTTGAGAAAAATTTTTTGTTTTTCATTTTTTTAGTTTGTTGTTTTGTTCTGATTGGGGGAACAAAGGAGAAAGGATTATGTTGAGGATGAGTATTAAGGGGATGCTGGTAGCTGGTGCACTTCTGATTGGTGCAAATGCATACGCTAGCAACGATGTTGATATGCCTGCTGAACAGGGCATGGTTATGGCTAGCAACGATGTTGCTGCAAATCAGGAAGGCTTCTACGCTGCTAACTCAGAAGTTGTTAAGACTGCTGCTGACGTTAAAGAAGGCATGGAAGTTCCTTTCGTTGAAGGCAAGGGCGCTCCACGTCCGATCGCTGGATACGCATGGTGCCTGGTAACAAAGCCTGCTACTTACAAGTCAGTTCCGGTTGAATGTCAGGTTCGTCCTGAAACATTCTACACCAAGTGTGTACCGGCTGAATACTGTGTTCAGGAAGTTAAGGTAATGGTATGTCCAGCCAAGAAGGTTGCTTACTGCCTGCCTGCTAAGGTTCGCTGCAAGAAGGTTAAGGTCATGGTTGAAGAAGCTCAGACCTGCTACAGCATCATTCCTGCAGAATACAAGTGGGTTGAGAAGGAGATCGAAGTTCAGGCTCCTAGCACAAGCAAGGTTTGGATTCCTGCAGTTTACAAGACTGAAGAAGAAAAGATCATGGTTAAGCCTCCAATGCGCAAGTGTGGCGAAGGCGACTGCGATTCAGTCAAGGCTAACGAAAAGGGCGATCCTGCTCTCTGCGTTACAGCTGAATGCACACCAGCTGCTTACGAAACTATCACCAAAGAAGTTCTCGTTAAAGAAGGCAACCTCGTAGACAACCCATGCGCTGGCCGCAAGCAGACCTACAAGGTTAAGACTCTCGTTAAGCCTGCTGAAGTTAAGGAATGCGTAATTCCACCAAAGTACGAAGAAATCGACGCAGCTGAAATCGTTGAAGCAGCTAAGGTTGAATTCAAGTGTATCCCAGCAGTTTACAAGAGCGTAAAGCGCCTCGTTATGGTTAAGCCAGAATCAACCGTTAAGGTTAAGGTTCCAGCTAAGTACGAAACCAAGATGAACAAGGTTGTTGCTTCAGGTGAACAGATGGTTTGGCGTCTGGTTAAGAAGGACGGCCTGAACATCAAGATGATGGAACCTAAGACTGTTGAAATGAAGGAAGGCGCAACTGACTGCAAATAAGCTTGTTTACAAGCCCTGCGGTTGGAAGTGAAAACTTCAAACACAAACATCCAAACCGGCAGAGTCTGTATAGGCTCTGCCGGTTTTTGTTTAAGCTGCCGAAATTTTGCTGATAATTATAAATGTAGATAAGATATGAATCATCTCTTGTTGACACAAAAGCCGGGATGGAATATTATTGGCTGAGTAAAGCGGCAATTTTTTTAAGCAGTTAAAATTCAGGTTACAGATGCAACGCAGATTACAGGGAAAAAAATGCTCGGAAATATATATTTGACAGGTTTTATGGGGTCGGGTAAGACCACTGTCGGCAAGATTCTTGCTAAAAAACTCAGGCGCGAATTTATTGACATGGACGCGATTCTTGAAAAAAGAATCGGCATGAAGATCGTCAAGTATTTTGCTGAGTATGGTGAGAAGGAATTCCGGGTAAAAGAGAGCGAATTGCTTGAAGAGATTGCTGCTGACAAGCTTAAAATTGTCTCTACCGGTGGTGGAATTATTGAGTCGGTTAATAACCGCAAGGTTATGAAAAAATCAGGCACTACGGTATATCTGCAGACAACGCTTGATGATTGCGCAAAACGTCTGAAAAAAGGCGGGGCTAAAAGCCGCCCCCTCTGGCAGGACCGTGGCAAGACTGAGTCCTTATTTATCAAGCGCGTGCCACTTTATAAGCAGGCGCAGATTATTGCGGACACCGGAAAGAAGAGTGCAGAAGAGGTTGCCGGTAATTTGCTGCACAGGCTTTATCCTGATGATAATTTTACTGTGACCATGGATGGGATCGAATGTCCGGTGGTTTGTTCATTTGTGGCGCTGGAGGCGATTTGTTCGGCGGTTGTCGGCAGAAAGCGTGCAATTATCACAGACCGTAAGGTTGCCAAGTATCATCTACCGCGGTATCTTGGACGGATGGATGATGCGATGGTTATCAAGCTTTCTGGTGGCGAGAAGATCAAGTCTCTTCGTACTGCAGAGAAGGTTTACACCAAGCTTTTGGATAATCATTATAACCGCGACGACCTGCTGATTGCGGTTGGGGGCGGAACGGTTACTGACCTTGGCGCATATATCGCTTCTACCTATAAACGCGGAATGCCTTTTATTCTGGCCAGCACAACGCTTCTTGGCAGTGTGGACGCGGCTGTGGGTGGTAAGGCGGCGGTTAATTTCGGCAAGGCTAAAAATATTATCGGCACGTTTACAATCCCAGAGCTCGTTGTTCTTGATGTCAATTCATTTACAACTCTGGCGCGCGAGCAGATCTCTGAGGGGTTGGTTGAGGCCTATAAGACCGGCCTTATCGGTGCGACAAGTTTGGGACGTCTTATTGAGCAGGAGTATGAGTCGATGCTCAAGGGTGACCTGCCGCTGTTGAAAGCTGTGGCGGCGGAGTCTGCCAAGTTCAAGGCGGGGGTGGTTACCGGGGATTTCCGTGAAGGCGGCAGAAGGGCAATTCTGAATTTCGGTCATACTTACGGCCATGCAGTTGAAGGTTATCATGATTACAAGGTCAGCCATGGTCAGGCGGTTGCGCTTGGCATGGTTGTGGCGACTGTTCTTTCAAAACGGCGAAAATTTATCAGCGCTGATGAGTGCCGTGACATAATTAAGACTATTATCAATATCTGTCCTGAGATGCCAGGGCTTGTCCCGGTTGATGAGGCCATGGCGATTATGGCGCATGATAAAAAGGTTCGCGACAATAAGATTGTTTTTGTGCTGATTGAGAAATACGGCAAGCCGGTTATTGTAAATGACCTGACAAAGAAGGAACTTGTCGGGGCACTGAAGGAATGTGAGAAATATTTTAAATGAAGAGGGCTCTGGCAAAAGTAAGTTTCACGCCTAGGCAGATTTATGCAATGCTGGGGGCGTTGGTGATTGTTGCTGCCGGAGGCCTGGCATATTGGTATTTCATGCGTGGTGATTCGGCCCGTGACATTACTTTGAGTGCGACTAATTTGCAGATAATTGGCAGGGGGATAAAAAGTTTTCAGTCTGAAAATTATTTCGGGCGGGAACCGGAAAAACTTGAAGACCTCTTCAATTACCGGATGACCTTTTACATTCAGAAAATCCGCGCCGGCAAGTTGCTAAATGAATTCTCAAAAATCGAGAAGAGTTACGCTGTAGTTCAGGATATGAATGTTTTTCACGCACCGGCAAAAAAATATACCAGCGATAAATTCACCAGTGATTATACACTTCTGAAATGGTATAAAATGTTTCTTCCGGGTAATACTGTTATCGCCTGGGACAACTCCGGAAACTTTCAGTCAGGGGGAAATTTGCTCTTTTATGACGGGACGGTCAGGTTTTATAAAATGCGCGAGAGTGAATACAAACGTTTTATAACTGGCATGCAGACCAAGAGTGACCGTGAATTTCTCAGGGCCAAATGCGCACAGATGTCACTGCGCGGATTTTCAAATATTGTCCAGTCGGCTGATGAGGAAGCGCAGAGGATACTCGATCAGGCCGCCGGCAAAACAAACTGAATAATTTTCGCGTTTGTTTTACACGGCAGCTACAAGATGTCCGGGAAATTAATAGTCAGACACCTTTCGGAATAAATTCCAAAGTTAGAATAAACGCTTAGTTACAATTTTCTGTTGCCCAGTTAAAGGCGGCGGTGAAGACCTTTTGGTTGATCTCGACAATCTTGATCTTGCCTGCAAAATTTTCGCTGATAGCCTGATTGAATGCTTCTTCAGGTAGCTTTGCACCAGAAAGTGCCATAAACGCGCCGAGCATCGCCGTGTTTGCTGACTTTGCGTTGCCGCTGGCTTCCTTTGAAATATCAATTGACGGAATGCAGTATGCCGTGACTCCGGCAGGGAACTCTGGAAGGTTGCGGACGGTGCTGTCGTAAATAATTATGCCGTTTTCTTTTACGTCACCAGCAAAACGTTCGAGTGATGGCTGGTTCATGGCGATCAGGATGTCAGGTTCGTAAACGGTTGGTGAGCCGATCTTGCTGCCGGAAATAATTACAGAACAGTTTGACGTTCCGCCGCGCTGCTCTGGTCCGTATGAAGGCAGCCATGAAACTTCATGTCCGCACTGGCAGGCTGCGCGTGAAAGAATGATACCCATACTCAAAACGCCTTGACCGCCGAAGCCGGCAATCTTGATTTCAAGCTGTTTGTAATCATCAATCTTGCCATTGTCTGTTGTTACCTGCTCGCCAGCAATGCCGAAAATCTTGTCCAGTGTCTCTTTACTGAAATCACTTTTGGGGCGTTCAATGTAGTGAGTATTTTCAGACTTATCGCGGAATTCCTTGACGGGGAACTCATTCTCCATTTTGTTGATGACAAAATCCGCAGTGCCTGCCGCGTCAAGTTTGAGGTTGGTCGGGCAGGGTGAGAGGATCTCGACAAAGGAGTAGCCTTTACCGTCGCGTTGTATCTCAAGAGCTTTGCGGATAGCTTTTCTGGCGATGCGGATTCGTGGAGAATCGGCAAGAGAGACGCGGGAGATATAAACCGGTGAATTAAGCTGGTCGATAAGTTCGCACATATGCAGTGGATAGCCGCAGTGTTGCGGGTCGCGGCCATTGAGTGAGGTGATGGTCTTTTCGCCGACAAGAGTAGTCGGAGCCATCTGTCCGCCGGTCATGCCGTAAACGGTATTGTTGACAAAGAAAACCGCCATTTTCTCGCCGCGGTTAGCTGCCTGCAGGGTCTCGTTGAGACCGATTGATGCCAGGTCGCCGTCGCCCTGATAGCTGATAACGATTGAATTGTCGCGCGCGCGTGAGACGCCGGTGCCGACAGCCGGAGCGCGACCGTGGGCAACCTGAATGTTGCCGCAGTCAAAGTAGTAGTAAGCGAATACCGCGCAGCCAACCGGACTAATCATTACGCAGCGATCCTGAATGCCGAGGTCGTCCATTGCTTCGGCGATAAGTTTGTGGATGATGCCGTGTCCGCAACCTGCGCAGTAGTGGGTGGCAGTCGGGGCAAGTCCGCCCTTTCTGGTGAATTCCTTATATAATGAATCAGGTCTGGATAAGACGCTCATCTTTGTTTCCTTATATTTAATTTTCTGATTTCAGTTTTATGTCATCCTGGGTAGGCATCGGAACGTATCGTTAGTTCTCAGCCTTAAATTTATTTTCATTCATTCGCTGGAGTTTCAGCTGAATGACTGAAAGATTATCATAGTTGTCCTTGCTTGGCCATAAGTCATAGGCCTTTTGATAATTAATTTCCGCTTCAACATCACGCCCCAGTCGGTTTAAAAGTTCAGCTGACTTGGTATAGCCAAAAAAATCATGCGGTAATTTATCACGTAAACGTAAGGCCATATCAAGAGCTTGCTGGGTGTTGTTGGAGTTGTCAAGGCTATCAACTTCATCCCATGATTCTGTCACGGCAGGTTCGTTTTCAGCTGTTTCTTCGTTTTCGTCTGCCAATAAAACAAGCATCGGAATAATGATAATTAAAAAAATAACAGAAATAATAGCCGATTTTCTCTGCGTTTTCTGGGCGCGAGAGATATATTTCAGCTCCGCCAGAATCTCCTTGTTAATATCGTTATCTTCCATCAGTCTCCCCAAGGCTGATTTATTGTTTATATCCTAGAGCGCATCCATGATCTGCTGCATGGTCAGCATGTTTCCACCGAGGCGGTAGACCAGATCAACCGGGCGGCTGCACTCTATTGCCAGTTTGATATCTGCCTGCATCTGACCGTTACTCATCTCGACGCTGATAAATCTCTTGGCCTTTGCGCTGACATCCTTGAGTTCATTCTTCGGGAACGGAAAGAGCGTAATCGGGCGGAACAGGCCGACCTTCTTACCCATCGCCCGCGCTGCGTCTACAGCATTATGACACAAGCGGCTGCAGATACCGTAAGAGACCAGAACCGTCTCCGCGTCATCAAGCATATACCCTTCATAATCAACCGCTTCTTCCTCAATCTTCTTGAACTTCTTTTCGAGGTTATAGTTGTGCTGCTCTAGCTCGTCAAAATCCAGATAAATGCTGGTGATAAGATTCTCGCGTGTCTCGCGTGTTCCCTCGACTGACCAGCTCTTGTCACTGACAGGATCAAGCGCAGTCTCAGGATATTTAAGCGGCTCAATCATCTGACCAAGAACCGCGTCAGCAAGGATCACCGCAGGGTTACGGTACTTGTAGGCAAGATCAAAAGCTTTGATGGTCAGGTCGCACATCTCCTGAATGGAGTTAGGGGCAAGGACGATATTCTGGTAATTGCCGTGACCACCCCCCTTTACAACCTGATTATAGTCTGCCTGTTCGGGGCCGATGTTGCCAAGGCCCGGGCCTGCGCGCATGATATCGGCAATCACCATCGGCAGCTCAGCGCCGGCGATGTAGGAGATGCCCTCTTGTTTAAGGGATATGCCGGGGCCGCTTGAGGCGGTCATCACGCGCTCGCCTGTGCTGGCTGCGCCGTAAACCATGTTGATTGCCGCTTCTTCAGATTCTGCCTGAACAAATTTTCGCCCCGCCATCGGAAAGTATTTTGCCGCGTCATGCAGAATTTCACTTGCAGGTGTGATCGGATAACCGAAAAATGAGCCACAGCCGGCATACATCGCGCCAATGATAATAGCGGAGTTGCCCTTGGCCAGTTTGGTAACCATTAGTAATATTTCTCCCCGGAAATCAGTGTTGTTTTTTTATTTTTTGTGAACTTCAATTGCGCCAGGCTCCGGGCAGGTGTAATAACAATTGCCGCAGCCGATACAGCCTTCCCCATCGTATACCGCATAAGTGTAGCCACGCTCGTTGAGCTTCTGGCCCATTTTCAGGACTTTCTTCGGGCATGCGAGAATGCAGCGCCCGCAGGACTTGCATTCAATAGCATGGATCACCGGATACGGCTTCTCACCCTTATCCATCAATTAATTCCTTCCTCCGGAACCGGAAAATGTCTGAAATCATATTTGCACGCGTAAAAGGCAGTGTTAAATACAGGCGATATTTCTCTGAAACCGGCGTATAATAAGCCCGCTTAATTAGAGCAATCGCCTATAACTGCTTTTCATTATATCATTGTATATTTTGCACCGCCAATGGCAATAAGTTTATTCAGTCCGCAGCAGATATTCCGCGTCGGCTAAAAAATAAATAACACCGCCCAACTGGCAGGTGGCGGGCAGTGTACATTAATATGTCACCCGGGCGCTTCCTCCCTTTGCGTCATTATGACAAAAGGTCAGAAAAAGTTTAGCCAATTGACAACCGGAATTAGTGGGCGGGGGTCAACTTTTGACGAAATATTATTTTGCCGGGCGCTAGTCTGTTGCTTTGCAAGTAACTATCTGATAATATGTTACTTCTTGGAGGAATATGCCGGGCATGGCGTTTTATGAGCGGATATGGCGGTTTTTTGATTCTGGCATAATTTTTGCACAGGATATTGCTCAATAATTTTGTTAATTAAGATTAATTATAATTGGTGTTATATTTTATTGGTTTGATTTTTGGAGGAAAGTAAATGGCAGCAAAGCAGTTGCAGTTTTCAACTGATGCCCGTAACAGCATTAAGGAAGGTGTAGTTAAACTCGCCAAGGCGGTAAAGGCTACTCTGGGCCCGCGTGGTCGTAACGCTGTTCTGGACAAGTCATGGGGCAGCCCGCTGGTTACTAAAGACGGTGTAACCGTTGCAGAAGACATCGAATTTAACGACAAGTACGAGAATATCGGCGCGCAGCTGGTCAAGGAAGCGGCAAGTAAGACCAATGACATGGCTGGTGACGGTACAACTACCGCAACCGTTCTGGCTGAAGCTATTTTCCTTGAAGGTCTCAAGAACGTTGTCTCAGGCGCCAACCCGATGGATCTCAAGGCCGGTATTGACGCGGCTGTTGATGCGATCTGCGAAGCTGTTGACAAGATGAGTGTCAAGGTCAAGGGCAAGTCTGACATCGCGGCAGTTGCTTCGATTTCAGCCAACAACGACGCGACTATCGGCAAGGTTCTGGCTGATGCGATGGAGAAGGTCGGTGAAGACGGCGTTATCACCATCGAAGAAGGCAAGTCAATGGAGACTGTGGTTGACGTTGTTGAAGGTATGCAGTTTGACCGCGGCTACCTCAGCCCCCACTTCTGCACCAATATGGATGCAATGCAGGCAGTCTTTGAGAAGTGTAATGTCCTGGTTTATGAAGACAAGATTTCAAATGCCAAGGATCTGGTTCCTCTGCTTGAGGAAATCAGCAAGAGCAATGCTCCGCTTCTGATTATTGCTGACGACGTTGAAGGCGAAGCTCTGGCTACTCTGGTTGTCAACAAGATGCGCGGTATTGTCAATATCTGCGCGGTCAAGGCTCCTGGCTTTGGCGACCGCCGCAAGGCCATGCTTGAAGACATCGCCATCATGACCGGCGGCAAGGCTATCATGAAGGATCTCGGCGTCAAGCTTGAAGAGGTTACAATGAAGGATCTCGGACAGGCCGCAAAGATCAGCGTTGATGCTGACAACACAACAATCATCAAAGGTCGGGGCAAGCCTGCTGACATCAAGGCACGCTGCGACTTTATCCGTTCTGAGATCGAGCGTTCAACCTCAGATTATGATAAGGAGAAGCTCCAGGAGCGTCTGGCCAAGCTCTGCGGCGGTATCGGACAGATCAATGTCGGCGCTGCGACTGAGAGCGACATGAAAGAAAAGAAGATGCGCTTTGAAGACGCTCTTCACGCTACCCGTTGTGCACTTGAGGGTGGTATTGTTCCTGGTGGTGGTGTGGCGATTATCCGCGCTGCCGACAAGGTTCTTGGCGGTATCAAGGTTACTGGTGACATGGCTACGGGTGTTGATATTGTCCGTCGCGCTGTTGAAGCGCCGCTGCGTCAGATTGCTGATAACGCCGGTGTTGATGGTGCTGTTGTTGTGCGCAAGGTCAAGAAGAGCAAGGGTAATGAAGGTTACAACGCTCTGACTGATGAATATGTGGATATGGTCAAGGGTGGTGTTATCGACCCTGCCAAGGTTGAGACTACAGCTCTGCGTAATGCTGCGTCTGTTGCCAGCCTGCTGCTTACCACTGAATGTCTCGTTGCCGATGCTCCAAGCAAGGATGGTGGTGCTCCTGCAATGCCTGATATGGGTGGCATGGGCGGAATGGGCGGAATGGGCGGTATGGGAGGCATGGGCGGTATGGGCATGCCTGGCATGATGTAATCGCCCCTGCGCGTTACGTGACACCTTTTTACTGATTTTAGTTTAAGATAAATTAAAGATAAAATTTTTAGGAGAGATTTAAAATGGCTAAAAAGAAAACTGCTGTAAAGCTTCGTCCGATGGATGACCGTATTGTTGTTAAGCGTGTTGAAGCTGAGGAAAAGACTGCAGGCGGAATTATCCTCCCTGACGCAGCTAAAGAAAAGCCACAGGAAGGCGAGGTTGTTGCTGTTGGTGCCGGTAAGCTTCTTGACAGTGGCAAGCGTGCGACTCCGGACGTTGTAGTTGGCGACCGTGTACTCTTTGGTAAGTACGGCGGCACTGAGGTTAAGGTTGAGGGTGAGACCTATCTGATTATGCGTGAGAGCGACATTCTCGCCAAGATCTAGTATCGGCCACCTACTTCAGTTGGATATGGCTATTTAATTAAAATATAAAATTTGGGAGTATATAAAATGCCAGGCAAGCAGTTGATGTTCAATGATGACGCAAGGCAGAAGATCCTTGCGGGTGTCAGCAAACTCGCTAAAGCAGTTAAATCAACAATGGGTCCTACCGGTCACAATGTTGTTTACCAGAAGGGTTTTGGCGGACCCGGAATCACTAAAGACGGTGTGACCGTAGCCAAAGAAGTGCAGCTTGAAGATCCGTTTGAAAATATGGGCGCACAGATGATTAAGGAAGTCGCTTCAAAGACTTCAGATATCGCCGGTGACGGTACAACAACCGCGACAGTTCTCGCTGAGGCAATTTTTGCTTCAGGTCTGAAGATGATTACCGCCGGGGCTGACCCGATGGCAATCCGCCGTGGTGTTGACATGGCTGTTGAAGCAGCAGTTAATAACATCGCCAAGATCAGCACACCCTGCAAGAAGAAGGCAGACATCGCTTCTGTCGCTTCAATCTCAGCTAATAACGACCCAGAGATCGGCAGCATTATCGCTGATGCCATGGAGAAGGTTGGTGCTGACGGTGTTATTCAGGTTGAAGAAGCCAAAAGCATCGAAACCACAATGGATCTCGTTGAAGGCATGCAGTTTGACAAGGGTTACCAGAGCCCGTACTTTGTTACAAATCCGGCCAAAATGACGGCTGTTCTTGAGGATGCTTATGTTCTCGTTCACGAGAAGAAGATCGGCAATCTGCGTGAGTTCCTTCCGCTGCTTGAAAAGATTGCAACTTCGGGCAAGCCTCTCTTGATTATCGCAGAAGAGGTCGAGAGTGAAGTTCTGGCTGCGCTGGTTGTCAACCGTCTGCGCGGAACACTTAATGTCTGTGCAGTCAAGGCTCCTGGCTTTGGCGAACGCCGCAAGGCCATGCTAGAGGATATCGCCATTGTCACCGGCGGTATTGCAATCACTGAAGAGCTTGGCATCAAGCTTGAGACAGTTGAGCTTGAGCAGCTTGGCCGCGCCAAGACTATTGTTGTTGAGAAGGAAAACACCACTATCGTTGAAGGTGCCGGCAAGAAGGCTGACATCAAGACACGTATCGCCCAGCTTCGCACACGTATTGAAACAACCACTTCAGATTACGACCGCGAGAAGATGCAGGAACGTCTGGCCAAGCTTACCGGCGGCGTTGCCATCATCAATGTCGGCGCTGCAACTGAAGAAGCCATGAAAGAGAAGAAGGCTCGCGTTGAGGATGCTCTGCACGCTGCGCGCGCCGCTGCTGAGGAAGGTATTGTTCCTGGTGGTGGTACGGCACTTCTTAAGAGTTCAGCCGCTATTGAAGCTGTCCGCTCAAAGGCCAAGGGCGACGAGAAGCTCGGCGTTGATATTATCCTTTCAGCAGTGCGTGCACCGGTCAAGACTATCGGCAGCAACAGCGGCATAGATGGTTCAGTCATCGCTGCCGAGGTTGAAGAGATGAAGGGTGCAACTGAGGGTTATAACGCACTGACTGGCGAGTTCTGCGACCTGGTCAAGGCTGGTGTTGTTGACCCTGCCAAGGTTGAGCGTTGCGCGCTGCAGAACGCTGCAAGTATAGCAACACTTCTCCTGACTGTTGAGACAATGGTAACAGATTGTCCCGACGGCGAAGATGACGAGCCGGTAATCGGAGCTGTTAGCTGATAAAACGCGCTGACCGTTCTTTGCAGATTAATCAAGAATGGGGGATGGCGTGGTCGTCCCCCGTTCTGTTTATGTGCGAAGTTTATAGTTAGTGTTTCGGTATGTTTTGTAGTCTGGATTGAAAAATTAATTGAGGCGGTAAAAGTATTTGAGGCGTGTTGCGAGCCTATAGGTATTCATCCGTATTTTGGCCCGCTTAGTAAAAAAGAATGGCTGGGTTTTCACCTTTTGCACGCGCGGGGATGTATTTGCGATTCCTTGAAAAGAAACAGGGCTGATAATGGCGACAATCGTTGAGCATAAAGAATCAGGTAAACGTTATCTGCTACTTGGGTGTGGTTTCGGGGTTGATCGTGACAAGCGCGGATTTTTCGACGCCAAGCCGCCTGAGCATATTGAGATCAGATACCATGACATGATCTGCTGCTCTGATAAAAAAGGAAGTATCGGCTGGTTTCGCGCGGGTGAATTAAAGGTGCTTGAGGTTGACGGTCTGGCGATTGCGGAATTTGACATTACTGACTGAGAAACGTGGCGGTATTGGGTAGACGGTTGCGGAGCGGTTAAGTCCTAAAAACATCTTGTTCACCGGAGTGATTGCTGTAAAATATCAGTCTTGAAGAAGTTATTGACGAGGCTGAGACGACAACAGACCCTCTTGGATCAGATATAAAAAATAATGGAATTATAAAATGGCAAAGAGAGATTATTACGAAGTTCTTGGCGTTGCCAAGGATGCTGCAGAGGCGGACATCAAAAAGGCTTACCGCAAGCTGGCGATGAAATACCACCCTGACCGCAATCCCGGCGACAAGGAAGCTGAGGAAAAATTCAAGGAAGCGGCTGAGGCATACGAGGTTCTCCACGATGCCGACAAACGCGCGCGTTATGACCGTTTTGGCCATGAAGGTCTGTCTGGCGCGGGTGGCGGCGGCGGTGCGCACTTCTCCAATTTTGAAGACATCTTCTCGCAGTTCTCCGACATCTTCGGCGGTGGCGGCGGCGGTGGCGGCGGTGGTTCGATCTTTGACGGTATCTTCGGCGGCATGGGCGGCGGCGGTGCGACAGGTCGCAGGGTGCGCGCGGGTAACTCTCTCAAGTGCCGCGTTAATATAAGTTTCAAAGAAGCGGCATTCGGCTGTTCCAAGACAATCGAGCTTAACCGCAATGAGCTTTGTGAAAAATGTAAAGGATCAGGCGCTGCTGCCGGTTCAAGTCCCAAGCGCTGTCCTACCTGTGGCGGAACCGGACAGGTTCACCGCAGCCAGGGCTTCTTTGCTGTCCAGACAACCTGCCCCAAATGTCATGGCGCGGGTACGGTTATCGACAAGCCATGCGGAAGTTGCAGCGGCAGCGGGGTGACGGCAAAGTCTGTACGCATCAAGGTCAGTATCCCTGCCGGTGTTGAGGATGGCACGCGTCTGCGGATTCCTGACGAGGGTGAGCCGAGTACCGGTGGCGGGCCGCGCGGCGATCTGTTCTGTTATATTTTTGTCGCGGAGGATGAGTTCTTCCACCGCCGCGGTAATGATGTGATCTGTGAAGTGCCGCTGACTATTTCGCAGGCGGTGCTTGGTGCGCAGATTGATGTTCCGACTCTGCGGGGCAAGGCCAAGGTCAAGATCAATCCCGGAACCCAGAGTGGTCAGATCTACCGTCTGCGTGGACAGGGTTTCCCGAATATGCGCGGCTATGGCGAGGGCGATCAGATTGTTCAGGTTGTGGTTGATATCCCCAAGAAACTTACCAAGCGGCAGGAGGAATTGTTCCGCGAGCTTGCGTCGATTGACGAGAGCCATGTTAGTCCCAAGCGCAAAAGTTTCATGGATACGATTAAAAATTATTTTACTGAAGAGTAGTGACGCGGCAGAAGGTTGTTTGTTTTATTGTTGTGCCTGCTGCTGAAAGGAAGATGACGTGAGTAACAAAACAGAAGAGAATAATAAATGCTGCGGTGGTGATGAGAATAAAGAATGCGGCTGCAAGGATGAAGAGAACAAGTCTGAGGCTAAGGACTGTGCTTCAAAGGAGAATTGCTGCGGCAAGAAAAAACACGGCCACAGTAAGACTGCCAAGGCTGCGGCTAAAGCTTATGCTGAGGCGCAGAAAAAACCTGAAGATATTGAAGGCGTGCTTGAGGAAGTGCTTGATGAGGTCAAGCAGGAGATGGCTGAGGAAGAGAAATCTGAGGCGGCTGAAAAACCGGCTGAGCCTGATTATAAACTGATCGCGCACAAAACAGCAGCGGAGTTTGATAATTATCGTAAGCGGGTTGCACGTGAGAAGGAAATCTGGAAGCGTGACGCGCTTGGTGATTTCCTCAAGGAATTCCTGCCTGCTTTTGATGACCTTGACCGGGCTATCAACGAAGGCGAGAAGGGGCATTCTTACGAAGTGATCCATGACGGTGCGAAGCTTGTCCGTGATAATCTGTGGAAGACTCTTGAGAGGTCTGGTGTGGTTGAAATTGATGCTGCTGATAAAGTCTTCGATCCGCGTTATCATGAAGCAATGACCATGATCCCTATGCCTGGTAAAGAGCCTAATACAGTAATTGAGGTCTTCCAGTCTGGTTATATGATTGGTGATTTTGTTCTGCGTCCGGCGAAGGTGGTTGTTTCGGCTGACGTGTAGACTTTGTGTGTAAAAAATCAGATAAGCCCTGTTCTTATTCAGAGACAGGGCTTTTTTATTGTGGTTATGGTATTTTGCTAATTTATTTTTTAATAAAAAAAAGAAGAAGCGGGGGTAAACCCGCTTCTTCCATTTGTGTCCGGTTCCCTTTCCCGGTTATTATCCCAGAAGTGAGAGGACGTTCTGCTGCTGGGCGTTTGCCTGAGCAAGCATTGAAGTACCGGCCTGAACCATGATCTGGTTCTTGGAGAAGTCGGTTGACTCCTGAGCCATATCAGCGTCACGGATGTAACTCTCGGTCTTGGTGATGTTCTCAATTGCAACATTGAGGCTGTTGGCATTGGTTGTCAGCATGTTGGACTGGAACGCA
>QKCJ01000060.1 GCA_003245715.1 bacterium | reverse complement strand
AACTTTTCAAATCGCAAAATAAAACCGGACACAATATTATTTTGCCAGCAAACAGCTCCTTTTACAAGTAGAAATTACACTGTTTGCTATCTATATAATATGAATATCCGAAAGCAAATCGACAAAAATCCTAAAATGTTACCGTTTTTAACCAATATTTACAGTATAAGTTGCCAAACTGCGGGTTTTGTAACATTTTTCATGACGAATTTGCTAAAATTGACCTCTGATGGGCAAGAGCCACTTTGTTGCGGGATCAATCATTTTGCGACAATCATCTAATGTATATTGCCGTGAATGTTTGATATCTTTCAAAAACTGTTGAAAAAGTTCCTGGGAAATCCGTTCATTGTTGGTGGCAAAACCTGATTCGTAATTAACAAAGAGCGCCCGGCCATCAAGATTTGCGCTGCCGATATAGGAAAATTTACCATCAGCGACCAGGGCTTTGGCATGCAGAATGTCTTCTTCCCAGCCATAAACTTTTACCCCGTTACCAATCAGCTCAGGCATGGAATAAACAGAAAGTTTTCGCGCGTTTTTCTGGTCGGATTTGTCCTGCGTCAGCACCCTAACATCAACTCCCCTTCTGGCGGCATTAATCAATGCCCGCTTTACCGAAAGCGGTGGCACAAAATAGCCCGTCATTATATAAACACTCTTCTGTGCGGAATTTATGGCAAGCAAGTATAGATTAAGCATATAGCTGTCCATCCATTCAGGCGACTGTTCGACAACCCGCAAGCCGACCTCCCCCCGCACCCCGCCGCAATACTTTGGCACAATAAATTCCTTGCCCCGCAGCGCGACAAAAGGCTTGTCGATAATACGTTTGAGCCAGTCTGTGCCGACCAGAGGCAGATTCTGGCCAAACCACAACGTATCAGACTTATTCCATATCTGGGCAAAGACCTCCTCCGCCCGTTGTGAGGCCGGCCCCTGCACCATCAGCGCCATATCACGCCAGCCGTCACTGCCATCCCCACAGTAACAGTCACCGATATTAAGACCGCCCATAAAAGAAGTTACACCATCAACCACCAGAATCTTGCGATGGGTGCGGTTATTATACTGCAGCGTCAGCCAGACCTTGGGCCGATTAAAAGCCCGCACCTCACCGCCACAGCGGACAATTTCATTGAGCGCATCGGTATCAACCTCCGCGCTGCCGTAATAGTCATAAAGGAGCCTAACCTTAACCCCGCGGTCAACAGCAGCGCAGAGCGCCTCGGTGAATTCCCCGCCAATATCATCAGATTTAAAGTCATACACAGTAAGGCAAATACGTTCTTTAGCGGCTTTTATCTGCTTGAGCATCTGCGGATAAACCCCGTCGCCATTCTGCAGCAATCTGGCGTAATTTCCGTCGATAACCTCAGAGTGGGTCAGGCGGTTAAGGCTGTCGGCAAATTTTGCGGTTTCAACCCCGTCAGGCTGCCCCAGAGTTATTTTAAATGTTGTTCGGATAAATGTAAGCGGACGCGGCGAAAGCCCGGTCAGGCATCCGCTGCAGGGAGCGACTGCAAGAGTCATCAAGATTATTCTAAGGCAGGTGCGCAGCACTAGGCAGATCCCCTCACAGCCTGAATTCCACTATTCGCCAGACACTAATTTACCATAAATCATAACAGGTTCGAAATTTAAATCAAGTAAGGAAAATTTTTGAAACGGGCAAATCAGGCAAAATGGCTCGCATCCTCTTGATTTACAAACAAATTATCATACAAATAATTACTGGAAGCTGCATCAGCTATTATTAAGTTCGGTATAGCAATATATTCCATAATTTGGGGCTACAGGTTCGTTTTTCACAAACAACCGTACCTAAGCAGGCTCAAAGACCGGTTATTTTTCCATAACCATGAGATGGTACAAGCCGGGAATATTTTTGAATCAGACCGCGAAAATTTAAAACAGGAGGAACACTATATGAAAATATTAAAACCGTTTATCGCCCTCGGCCTTGTCTGCTGCGTCTTTACCACGTCCTATGCAGAAGAAAAAACCGAGACCAAACCCGCACCGTCAACACAGGCTGACCTCAACACACAGCTTGTAACCATCCAGAACCGCCAGATATCCCTCAACGATGTCCTGCTGGCGATCGGCCGCAGCGGCGAGGTGAAGGTTATTCTCGCACCTGAACTCAGCGGCCCGGAACAACTTAAAAAAATCCTCGCAATGACCCTTGGCGAGCAGAAGCTGTCCGTTGTGCTTGATGAGATTTGCAAGCAGATCGGCGCGGACTGGAAACTCAGCCCGGCAGACAAAACCGTAACCGTATTCCAGAAGAAAGAGACCCCAGCCGTCAAGAAAGCCCCTGACGGCGATCCTCTGAAGATGGTCATCGACTTCGAGTCTTTCGGCAATCCGCTCAAAAAGGCCGCCGCCGATCTGACCGAAACCACCGGAGCAGTGATTATCGTCCCGGCCGAACTTGAGAACATCAAGATTGAAATGAGCATTAAGAACTGGGAACTCAAGCGCATTCTCGACAATATCTGCTTCATGTACGACCTTGAATATATCATGGGCAAAAAAGGCCAGATCATCTTCAATAAAAAAGGCGCCGACGCAGAGAAATAAACACAAAATCCAGCAACCCAAAAGCAGGCCGTCAGCAGCGGCCTGCTTTTTTAATTACCGCAAACCATTCTGCCACAAAATCTACCTTCTGAAATTATGAGCCATAATTAAAAAACTGCACGAACACTTTTTTACAGTGGTAAAAAATAATCCTATCAATTATAATTTTTCTTTAACTGGAGTACGGTCGCCCGATTCCAGCAAACAAAGCTTTCATGGCTTTTAAGGGAAGATCTGATGCAGTCATTACCACCATATCTGGCAGAACTATTAAATAATGTCAGCACAGCTCTGATAGAGCTTGACTGTGGCGTTATAAAAGAAGTAAACAATATCGTCTGCGAGACCACTGGCATGGCGCGGGAGGAGATCATCGACAAACCCTTCTCCCAGTTATTCAATATCATCAGCATGCCTAACCGCGAACCATTCTTTCTCCCGCAGGACGGCAACGGTAAAATCGACGCGCGGATAATCACCAATCAGGGACAGGAAATCTCCGCTAACCTGAGTTACAATGTATCAGGGCAGAACGGGGAGACAACAATTGTCTTCAGCAATTTCACCAAATGCGGACATGATGAAACCAGCCTTGACCAGCAGAAGCATTTCAGAAGGCTCAATATTATCGGCCAGCTTACCGGCGGGGTGGCTCATGACATCAACAATATGCTTGGCGGGATCATGGGCTGTGCGGAGTTGCTCTCCTCACAGGTAAGCAATAATGAACGCAACCAGCAACTGATAAACACTATCTATGAATCAAGCGTCAGCGCTTCAGATCTTAACAGCAAACTTCTGTCATTCTCACGCAAGGACGAAAAACACAACGAATCCTTCGACGCGCACGCCGCCATTGAAGACACCCTCGATCTGCTGCGCCGCAGTATCGACCGGCGCATAGACATTGACATCAATTTTTATTCACGCGCACACTTTATCTGCGGCTGTCCTGCAGACATCAAAAGTGCAATCCTCAATATTGGCATCAACGCCCGTGACGCCATGCCTAACGGCGGGAGCTTCACAGTAACCACCGCTGATGCCTGGCTGGATATTCAGAAAAACCCCAACCCTGAGTTTCCGATCCAGCCGGGGAATTTCATAAAAATATCCTTCACCGATACCGGTAACGGTATAACCCCCTCAATGCTCAAGAAGATTTTCATCCCTTATTTTACAACCAAAATAAATGATGAGGGTACCGGTCTCGGTCTGAGTGCTGTAGCCGAGACTGTACGCGATTATAATGGCACACTGACAATCGAGAGCGAACTTGGCGAAGGGACTACGATCTGCCTCTATCTGCCGGTGACCGAAGAAATCTCGGAAAAAACCGGCCATGCCAACACAGAACCGGGAATGCCTATCGGCCAATTTTCATCATCAGGCAGCAAACGCATTCTCCTTGCCGACGACGAAGAACTCATGCGCGCCGCCCTTGGTGAAATGCTCAAAACCATGGGCCACACGATAATGACAGCGACAAACGGCGAGGAAGCGGTAAAAATTTACCTCGAGAACAGCAACGAGATAGATCTGGTGATACTTGATCTGGTCATGCCCAAAATGGACGGCGCGGATGCGTTTACCTCTATCAAGGCACTCAACCCGGATGTGAGGGCAATTGTCGCCTCAGGCTATACCAGAAACAGTTCTTTTGATGAACTTGAAAAAAAGGGTGTGAAAGCATTTTTGCGCAAACCCTTCACCATGGGACAACTTTCAAACGCTATTGAGAAAGCGCTGGCAAGTAAGCCTGATGCCTCAAAAGCCAAAGAAAAATTATCCACCTTGAATCTCGCCTCTATCTCAATAACCAGCGAAGTAGAAAAAGCCCCGCCACCCAAGCAAAGCGGCGAAGGGATGTCAGTATTGCTGGTTGAAGATGACGAAGTCATGCGCGAGATAATTACAAGTGTGCTTGAAAGCCGCGGCTATAATGTAATGGCGCTTGAGAATGGTGCTGACGCGGCGCTTCTTATCAAGTGCGGCGAGGAATATCCGTTATACATCTTCGATATCAACCTCCCCGGCACCAACGGTTTTGAGCTGTGCCAGCTTGCCAAGGCCAATAACACCGACCAGCCCGTTTATGTAATTGTCATCACCAGCGACCGCGAACACTCGGTACACCATAAAATATTTGAAAGCGGAGGTGATGACTTTATTGCCAAGCCCTTCACCCTCGACCTGCTCTCGATCCGTCTTGATGTGGCGGAGAATATTCTGGCAAACTCCCGCCGGCGCATTGAAGCGGAGAATGCGTTACGGGCAAGCGAGGAGAGAATGTCACTGGCAATCAATAACGCCGAACTCGGTATCTGGGAGCTTGATCTTGCCCACCGCGACCTGATAGTTTCTCCGATGTGGCGCCAGCTTACCGGTTGTCCGGAGGATTTTCCCGGCGGGGCATTGCAGTACCTTCAGGACATAACCGCTCCCGACACCTACAACAATATCCGCCAGCAGCTTGCGTCATATACCATCAACGATCAGGAGGTCTTCAGTTATGAAGCCAAGATCAAACACCCGACAAAGGGAAATGTCTGGCTGCTGATGGTGGGCAAGGCGCTGAAATTTGACTCCGAAGGCAAGGCCATGGAATTCAGCGGATTCTGCCAGGACATCACCATCCGCAAGCTGGTCGAGCTTTCACAGGAAAGACAGCGCAGGATGCTTGAGGACATGGTTATGGAACGCACGGAAGAGCTCTCCCGCATCAATCAGGAACTGATGCAGGAGATGGAGGCGCGCGAAAAAGCCGAAGAGGAAAATCTCCGCCAGCAAAAGAAACTGATGGACACCGAAAAACTCGCCTCACTCGGTACACTCGTCTCAGGTGTTGGCCATGAGATAAATAACCCGACACAGTTTATCATGCTCAATATGCCTTTTATCAAGGGTGTCTGGGAGAGCGCACTGCCGGTACTTGATGATTATTTCCAGAATCATCCCGAGTTCCGCCTGCGCGGCGTTCCCTATGCCCTTGCCCGCGAACGCATGCCGGTAATGTCCAACGACATTCTTGAAGGCGCAGAACGCATCAACCATATTGTCCGCGAGCTTAAGGATTACGCACGTCAGGGAACAAGTGAAAAATATGAGATGGTTGATATGGCCAAGATTGTCGATTCCGCCCAGACACTTCTTGGACATTTCATCAAACAGCACACCGACCACTTTATCGTCAATGTGCCACAGAAGCAGATCCTCATCGAAGCAAACGCAACAAGGATAGAGCAGGTAATAATCAACCTTGTGCAAAACTCCTGCCTTGCGCTTGAAGGCAGGGAAAAACGAGTGACGCTAACCATTGAAGAAACGCCGGAGAAAGACGGCATTAACATCATCGTCGAGGACGAGGGGCATGGCATTGAAGAACGCCACCTGCGCCACCTGACAGATCCGTTTTTCACCACCCGCCAGAGCAGCGGCGGCACCGGCCTCGGACTCTCCATCTGCGAGCGCATCGTCCATAACCATAAGGGCGAGCTTAATATCAGCTCAACCCCGGCTGTCGGCACGCGCGTGATGATCTATCTGCCCTACCACCAGAAACAGAGAAACAGAGAAGGATAAAAGCAATGTACAAGGATTCAATTGTTCTTGTTGATGATGAACCGGCGCTGACGAGATCTCTGAGCATGATCCTCTACTCCAACGGCTATACCGATGTCGTCGAGTTTAATGACAGCCGTGAAGCGCTTGCAGAACTCTCCCGTAACAAGGCCGCCATGGTTATCTGCGACCTTGGCATGCCTTTTATCTCGGGTATGGAATTACTCCAGAAGCTTACAGAAAATCAACCAGAGACGCCGGTAATAATTGCAACCGCCGTCAATGAAGTTGATACCGCGGTAGAGTGTATGAAGTGCGGCGCGAAGGATTATCTGGTAAAGCCGGTCAAGGAGCAGGAACTCTTAAGCGCGATTGAATTTGTCATGCAGGTCTGCGAGTTAAAACGCGAGAATGATGAGCTTAAAAAAAGGCTCAGCGACCACTCCCTGCGCCACCCCGAAGCATTCAGGGAAATTCTCACCAACAGCCCCAAGATGCATTCGCTCTTTGAGTACATGGAAGTCATCGCCCCTTCAACCCAACCCGTACTTATCACAGGCGACACCGGAACCGGCAAGGAACTGGCAGCCCGCGCACTGCACGAATTACACGGCAGCGGCGAGTTTATAGCCGTCAATGTTGCCGGTCTTGACGAGAACACCTTCTCAGATACTCTTTTTGGCCATCTCAGGGGCGCGTTCACCGGTGCCGACACCTCCCGCCCCGGACTGATTGAAAAAGCCGGAAACGGGACTTTATTTCTGGACGAGATCGGTGACCTCTCTGCCGGGGCGCAGATAAAACTGCTGCGCCTTCTGCAGGAAAAAGAATATATGCCCCTTGGCTCAGATGACCCCCGCCACACCAACGCGCGTTTTATCCTTGCCACCTTGCGCGACCTTGAGAAGATGGTTGAGAGTGGGGAATTCCGGCGTGACCTGTATTACCGTCTGCGCCAGTACCATGTCCACCTCCCGCCCCTGCGTGAAAGGCAGGAGGATCTGCTGCTCTTGGCTGACCATTTCCTGACGATAGCCGCAAAAGACCTCCAGGTCGACAAACCGGAACTTCCGTCAAATTTCACTGCCGTCTTTGGCAATTACCACTTTCCCGGCAATATCCGCGAACTGCAGGCACTAATGAACGAGGCCCTCAGCCACAACCGGGGCAATATCCTCTCAATCCACGATATTCAGAAGAGGCTGGCTATCAGTAATTCAGAAGAGGCAAGAACGGTTTTCTCAAGCCAGATTCTTCAATCACTGCCCACCCTGCCGCCACTCAAAGATGTTCGCAGCCTTATGGTCGAGGAAGCGCTGCGCCGCTCCGGTGGCAATCAGACACTGGCCGCGCGCCTGCTCAATGTCACCCGCCAGGCAATCAACAAACAGCTAAAAGGTGGCAATGACTGAAAACTCTGACCGAAATTCTCAAGAAAATCATGCAGCAAATTAATAATTATCTTTTATCCTCAGGACAGTTTATTATAATTATTAATGCCAGATATTGTGTCAGCATTTTAAACCATCAGAGCCGGATAATGAAGAGTATAGAACAAGTAGAAAACCTCGTACGCTTTGCCCTGACCAGCGGCGTCGGAAGTATTACCGTAAACCGCCTGCTGCGCCACTTTGGAAATTCCTCGGCAATACTCTCTGCCGGCGAGAAGGAACTGCTGGAAGTAAAAGGGCTGCGAAAGCCGCAGATTGCCGCTGTCCTTGAAGCCGCCGAGACGAACCCCAGACTTGAGCTTGAAATGGCAGAAGAGGCAGGCGTTAAAATTATCGCCTACGATGATCCTTCTTTCCCGCAGCAACTGCTTGAGTGCAATGATCCGCCCTACATTCTTTATGTCAAGGGAGAGCTGCAACCCGAGGACGCGGCAGCAGTCGGCATCGTCGGAACACGCGCCGCCAGCCGTTATGGCTGCGAGCAGGCTGAGCGCTTCGGCGCAGGACTTTCGGTCTCCGGCTACACCGTTGTCAGTGGCCTCGCCCGCGGCATCGACACCTTCGCCCACCGCGGCGCACTCTCAGCCAGAGGGCGTACAATCGGCGTTATCGGCTGCGGGCTTAATCATGTTTATCCGCCGGAAAACCGCGACCTGTATACCGAAATCCCTCTGAGCGGCGCAATAATCAGCGAGTTCACCATGGACACCAGCCCCGGCAAAGACACCTTCCCAAGGCGCAACCGCATTATCGCCGGACTATCCCTTGGCGTACTGGTCATCGAAGCACCGGAACGTAGCGGCGCACTGATAACCTCGCGTCAGGCCATGGAGATGGGGCGGGAAGTTTTTGCGTTACCCGGCAGGGTCGATCAGGAGAACAATTCAGGCAGCCACAAACTTATCCGCGAAGGAGCAACCCTCGTCTGCCAGCCATCGGACATCATTGATGAGCTTCCAAAGCCGGAAATAAAACACCATACTCCCCAAACGCCGGTCAGGGCTGTCAGCGCCCCGGCAGAAAAAACCAACAAACCGTCTGTAAAAAATGACAACCGTAATAAGGAAGAAATCATCCTCAATATCCTCACCAAAGAACCGCAGCATATTGACGAGATCTCAAGCAAGCTCAACCTCAGCGTCGGCGAGGTGGCGGCTACTCTGATGATACTTGAGATTAAAAGACAGGTCGGACAGGAGACAGGAAAATACTTCTTTCTGCTTGGCGACACGCTCTAGAATTTCGGCGGTATTTTATTTCAAGAACGTCCAACCCGGACACACGCGGCTGTCAAGCAGAAATCTGCCATTATAAGGGTGGTAAAAGCCTGTCTAAAATCCGACCATCAGATCGTCACCTTCAAACTTGAGCGCGGCAACCACCTCACGGTCAAAGGTTCTCTCAAGATCAACCCGGATAGGATCGCATGGCGTGCCGATGGGATCATAAAGGATAATAACCGTAGGCTTGGTAAACTGCTGCTCCTTGGCTTGCAGGACCCGGGCGATCTCACCGGTATTAAGCTTAACCCAGCTCGCCACCGGAAAAAGACTTACCGCCGCAAGCAGACTGCGGATAAAGCGACGGTCAAGTTTGTTCTTCGACCCCATCGCCAACAACTCCTCCATCGCCTTATACGGGATAAGCGTCTCGGCGCGGTAAGGCCGCAGGTCAATCATCGCATGATAGACATCGGCAACCGCGGTAATCTTGGCATAATCATGTATCGCGTGCGTACGCTTGCGGTGCGGGTAACCTGTCCCGTCGAGGCGCTCATGCGACTGGTAGGCAACCAGAGCCGTAGTCTTTGGCAGGTCATTAATCAGCTGCAGGCGGTCCATCCCGTAAATGGTGTGGCGTTTAAGCTCATTTATTTCAAGCGCAGTCAGCGGCTCTTTCTTACAGCGGATAGACATGTCAACATCAAGCATTCCAAGATCAGCCAGCAGCGCACCATAGCCAACCTCGACGACCATTTTGTGGTTATAGCCGTGTGCCGTGGCGATATTGACAGAAATAATCGCGGTATTAAGGCTGTGCTTTGCCAGATAATCTTCAGATTCGTGCGGAATAAACATCGAACAGAGTAGAAGCTCACGGTCAGCCACCAGCGCCGCCACCAGCTCCGAACACATATCCGAAATCATCGAACTGCTGACATTAAGCCTCCGGCCAAGCATACCGAAAAGGTTCTCCGTTGAACGCAGCAGTTTGGTATAAACATCAACAAACTTCTGCTTGTGATGATTATCACGCGGAACCATCGCATCAACCGAGCGCATCTGCTTGCGTAACCCATCAGAAGGGTCAAAGTCAACCTTCATCTTGCCGGACAACTCCATCTGGCGGGACATCAGGTCAAGTGAGCGCGGGTTCAGGGCTTTGGAATCAGTCAGCACCTCATCAGAGGAAAAACTTACCTTCGGCAACTCCGGCAGGGCAGACTCATTAAAGATACTGCGAAGCATCGCCTGAAGCTTGGCGACATTATCCATTTTTTCAGGTTCAATGCTGCGCTGCAGAAATACCGACTGCACATGACGCCTGGCAAGACTGCTCAGGATTGACGAAGTGAGCTTGGTGCCTTTGGCAACCAGAAAGCGCCCTTCCTCATCATAAAGGTCGCTACCCATTGAAGTGTCAGGTTTTATCGAAAGCAGGGGGACTTTGGTAAAGCGGATTGAGCGGCGCATCTTGCGCAGGTCTTCATCATTCTCGGCAATAAGCGCCCGCTTAAAGCCAAGGGTCATGCAAGCATCAATTACGCGCGCAGTGAGCACGCCGCCGGACTTAAGGATCTGTTCCCCCGTCAACGGATCATAAAGTGCATCCCTGGTTACAAAATCAGGAGTTACACCGTTTAAATCAAAAACCTTCATAAACAAGATCTCTGCGCGTAGAAAAAAATGGCTGCAAGTTATCCCCGGTAACTGCAGTCTTTAGAATCCAACCATCGGATGTTCCTGCTCCATCTTCACAGCAGCAACAATTTTACGGCTGCCATCCTGAGCGAGGTTGATTCTTTGCGGCGGCTGCATACGGCCTTCGTTGTTAAACAATATCACAATAAAAGGTTTTGTAAAGTCTTTTTCATTGGAACGCAAAACCCTAGCGACCTCTCCGGTATCTAAACGAACCCAACTCGCTACCGGAAAAAGACTTACCGCAGCAAGCAGACTCCGGACAAATCGCCGGTCAATCTTGCCCTGGGACCCCATTTTCAGGAGTTCCTCCATCGCCTTATATGGCAACTGAGGATTGTCCTTATACGGCCGACTGGCAATAATTGCATGATAAATATCTGAAACTGCGACAATTTTCGAATAATCATGAATCGCGTGCGTACGCTTGCCGTGCGGATAGCCAGACCCGTCAAGGCGTTCGTGCGACTGATAGGCAACCAGCGGTGTTGTTTTGGGCAGATGATGGATGTACTGCAGCTTATCCATGCCATAAATCGTGTGGCGCTTTAGCTCATTGATCTCAAGCAGGGTCAGTTTTTCCTTCTTAAAACGGATATTTGCCGGAATCTGCAGCATGCCGATATCCATCAGAAGAGAACCGTACCCAACCTCGACAACCATCTTCGGCGAGAAGCCGTGTGCGGTTGCAATATTGATGGCAATAATTGAAGTGTTGAGGCTGTGCTTGGCGAGGTAGTCTTTTGAATCATGCTCAATGAACATTGAACAAAGAAGCAGTTCACGGTCAGAAACCAGCGCGCTGACCAGCTCGTCACACATTTCAAGAATAATCCTGCTCTCAACCGTCGCGCAATCACCGAGGCGTTCAAAAAGCTGCTCGGTACGGCGCAGAAGACTCTGGTAAATATCAACGAACTTGACCTTTACCTCTTCCCCGCGCGGCGTGAGGGGGTCGTTATTTTTTACCGCCTTGCTCAGAGACTTGGCCGGATCAATCTTGACCTCCATCATCCCGGAAGTTTCCATCTGCTTGGAAATTTTCTGCATTGAACGGGCATTAATCATCGAAGGATCATTATAGGTTTCATCAGCAGAAAACTCTTCCCGCTCCACAGCAATCAACGCAACGGCTTCGTTTTTACTCTTAATGAAATCCCGGATGGACTTTACTCTTTTGACGACCTCTTCATCAGGTTTCCTGCGTACCATAACCATATTGACTTTACGCCGAGCCAGACTAGAAAGGATTGTCGCGCTCAGGCGGGTGCCGCCGGCAACAAGAAAGGTGCCGTTCTCGTCATAGAGGTCACTGCCCATAATTGTATCGGCTTTGATCGAAATGAGTGACATACTGTCAAAGCTGTTTTCACGACGGAGCTTATCAACCTCAGTCTGATCGACAGAGGCAAAGACACGCTTGTAACCGGTGTTAGACAGCTCGTCAATAATGTCACGGCTAAGCCTCTCACCCTTGGAGAGAAGAAGCTCTGCGGAATCCGGATCATATAAAGACAGGCTCAAGCTGGCCATCTCTGGCAGCTTTTCTACCAACAACATTGTCATTGTTGAATTACCTCCTCAGCCCCGTTTCTTTCGTTATTTTTACCCGCACTGCCCCACAACAGTGTCACCCAAAAGAAATGGTACAAACATAATAATCATCAGCAATAGTAAAACTGTGAACAAATGGTTGTATTACGTTTTATGTAAGTCAAAATTTTATTGCATAACAACAAAAATTACAAGAAAACTTTTACTTTTTTAATCTATAAACAACAAAAACTTAACAATTTCTTATTTTACGTTGTAAAATATTGTCCTCTTTGATACTTTTGTGAAAAACGTTCTGACACAAATATTGATAAAATCCAAAATTTCAGCGGCAAAAATTTATCCTTTACTTTATCCGATAATGCTTATAATAATCAGTTGACATAATTCTTAAGCATAGCAGAGTGTACACACGATTTTCCGGAGCCTGAAAATGAAATACGTTATTTTAATACCAGATGGAGCGGCTGACCGCCCACGCGAAAGCCTTGGCGGCAAGACTCCGCTTGAGGTAGCCAAATGCCCGAATATGGATATGCTCTGCCAGAGCGGCCTTGCCGGACTGACACAGAACGTACCGGCGGGGATGTCTCCGGGGTCAGACGTGGCCAATCTTTCGATTTTTGGTTATAATCCGGCTGAAAACTATACAGGTCGCGCCCCGCTTGAGGCAGCTAACCGTGACATTAAATTAAAGCCGGGAGAAGTGGTCTTCCGCGCCAATACAGTCTGTCTCTCAGAAGATGGAGAGATGGTTGACTTTGCCGGCGGGCATCCTTCAAGTGCTGAAACAACCAACCTTATCGAGTATCTCGACTCACGCCTGAATATCGACGGAGTAAAGCTCTATCACGGTGTCAGTTACAGACACCTGTGCGTGGTTGCGGGGCTTGCGGGCAATATCCCCGAGACCACCCCGCCGCATGATATTACCGGGCAGAACTCAAATAATTACCATCCTAAAAGCGATATCCTCAACCGGATAATGCAGCGCAGCGAAGAGCTTTTAAAAGAGTGGGAAGGTAATAAATTACGCTTGCAGAATGGCAAAAAGCCAATCACCCGGCTCTGGCTCTGGGGCGGCGGAGTAATGCCAGAAATTGCAACCTATAAAGAACTATTCGATATTTCTGGCGCGATTATCAGCGCTGTTGACCTCCTGCAGGGAATCGGCAAGCTAGCCGGGCTTGAGGTAATTGAAGTTCCGGGCGCAACCGGTTATTATGACACCAATTACAGCGGAAAAGGCGAGTACGCGATCAAGGCGCTCGATAACCATGACCTGGTTATAATCCACGTTGAAGCGCCGGATGAAGCGGGGCACAACGGCGATGAAAGCGAGAAAATTTTAGCGATAGAGAATATTGACCGGAAGATTCTCGGGCCTATAATAGAGGAAGCGAAGAAGCGTGGTGATCTGCGGATTTTATGTCTTCCTGACCATCCGACTCCGCTTGAGCTTAAGACCCACAGCAGCGAGCCTGTTCCGTATGTGATGTGGGGAGTGGGGATAGGCGATGAGAACTCGGCTGAGTGTTTCTCGGAGAAAGCCGTTGCCGGTCGCGAGGTGATTGCCGGTTACAGGCTTCTGCCGCTGCTTTTGAAATAATGCCGCGCCCGCACATAGAAGAGCGGCCGGATATTTTTATTATTTGATTTTTTGCCGCCAAACTGGACAATTCACCATTATAGCCGAGTGAGTTGCCGGGCAATAAGAAAAAGATAAACAGTAACAGGATTTTATATATGAACAGTCTCAGTCTTAAGGACAGAAATTATCTGATTGTCGGGGTCGCCAACCGCAAAAGCGTGGCTTATCACATTGCGCGTGAGTTGGCTGATAAGGGTGCGAACCTGATTCTATCGGTCAAGGACGATAAGATGCGGGAGGCGGTAGCCAAGCTTTTTCCTGATTCGGCGCTCCATATCTGTGATGTAGAGAAGCAGGAGGATATCGACGCGCTTACGGGCAAAATCAAAAACACCTGCCCTGCCCTGCACGGCATGGCGCACTCAATTGCCTTTGCCAATTATTCCGAAGGGCTCAAGCCTTTCCATGAGACTTTGCAGAAGGATTTTCTGCAGGCGGTTAATATTTCATGTTTCTCACTGATCGCTCTGTCAAACGCCTGCAAGGATCTGTTTACTGAAGACGCATCTGTGATAACGGTCTCGATTTCATCAACGCGGACAGCGGCGCAGAATTATGGCTATATGGCGCCTATCAAGGCTGCGCTGGATTCAAGCGTGGTCTTTCTCGCGAAGAGTTTTTCGGTGTTTTCCAGGGTGCGCTTTAACTCGGTCAACGCCGGTTTACTCAAGACCTCAGCTTCGGCGGGGATTCCGGGCTATATCGACAGTTACCTCTTTGCCGAGAAACTGACGCTGCGCAAGGAAAACCTCAGTACTGAGGAAGTGGCAAAGACTGCAGCGTTTTTACTAAGCCCCGACTCAAGCGGTATCAACGCGCAGAATATCGTCGTTGATGCTGGTATGGGGGTGAACGCTTTTGAGGAAGAGGTTGTTTATAAAGCAACGCATTAGAAACCGAACCGGTTGAAGCAGACCCGAAGTGTTCAGGCGATTTTTTATTCTGCGACTCTGTTAAAGCGGATTACTCCCGCAGAAAAGAGAGAGGCTTATGCCGTCAGGAAAAATACTTATAAGAATTGCAACTCGTGAATCGGAGCTTGCTCTTGCGCAGGCCAGATGCGTCGGCTCAATGCTGCTGCACCACGGCTGCGAGACTGAACTTGTTGGTATAACTACCGAAGGTGATAAAATACTGGATAAACCGCTTACCGAGATCGGTGGCAAAGGGATTTTCACCAAGGAAATTGACGCGGCGGTGCTTGATGGACGGGCGGATATTTCGGTACACAGTCTAAAGGATATGCCGGTAGGGGATGAAGACGGGCTGATTCTGGCGGCTGTTCCCGAGCGAGAGAGTGACCGGGATATTATTGTCCTCAATCAGCCGATGAAAGAAACGGAAGATGATAACTGGGGTACTGCGCATGGCCGCGAGAAAAAACCGCAGATACCTGATGATCTGGCGCAGGTCATTTCCCCGGAGTTAACTATCGGTTGTGGCTCGCCAAGAAGACGGGCGCAGCTGATAACGTTTACCAATAAGCTTGAGCCGGTGCGCGGAAATATCCAGACGCGGCTGAAGAAAATGGTTGAGAATAACTGGTTTGGTCTGGTGATGGCGGAAGCGGCCTTCAACCGGCTCAACCTGAATGAAAGATACGAATATATCCCGCTTGATCTCTTTCCGGCTGCCGGACAGGGAGCGCTGGGAGTCCGCTGCCTGAAAAGTGCAGGTAAGATACGAGAACTACTCGCACTGATTGAGGATAAAGAGTCACGCTGCCGGGCCGAGGCGGAGAGGAGTTTTCTCAAAGCCTTAGGCGGGGGCTGTCATCTGGCGGCGGGTATCCGTACGGCAATTACCGGTGATATGCTGCATCTTGAGGGAGCGATCTTCTCTGATTGCGGCACAGAGAAAAAGCTGGCATTTATCAGCGGATTTCCGGAAAATGCAGAAGATCTTGGCAGGTCGCTTGCCGGCAAGCTGCTGGACGAAAAATAACTTGACGAAAATTCAAATATTTATGATATTGATAGTAAAGGAAAGACAATGAAACTCTTTGTACGATTGACCTTGATTCTTGCATTTGTTGCGGGACTTGCTTCGGCTGCGCTGGCACTGACCTATGGCGTGACCAAGCCGGAAATCAAAAAGGCTGAAGCCAAGGAAGAACAGGAAGCGTTGAAGTCGGTATTCTTCAGCGGTTTTGAGAAGATTGATCCAAAAGAAGCGCAGGCTGGGGGGACGACCATCAAGTATTACGAAGTCTTCACCAAAGACAGCGGCGACAAGCCTGCCTACTATGCAATTACCGGCGCAGGTATCGGCTACAACAAGTCTTCTCCAATTGAGCTGCTGGTTGGTTTTGCCAATCCCCAGCTTAAGGGTGTGAAGATGCCTGACGGGCAGACGTTCAGCAAGGACGGTTATGTCTGCGCGGGCTGGAAGGTTATCAAAAGTGCAGAGACTCCGGGGCTTGGCGAGAATGCCAAGAATACCCAGCCGTCATTCACCTGGCTTGGCAAGGTAACAGGCCAGAAAGATGACAACAGCCCCGACCGGCGCACTGCTTTCCAGAAACAGTTTGAGGGCAAGACTCCCGAAGAGATGAAGGCTAAGGAGTCTATTGATATAATTACTGGCGCAACATACTCTACCGTCGGTATTATAGATGCAGTCAAGGATGCTGAGAAGAAGCTTAAATCAGCGCTGCAGGCAAAATAGCTTATACATCCGATCCGGAGAATAGGCTGCCTGCTCTTTGAACTTCAGTGTCTGACTGCAAGTAAACAGGAGCACTGATGCGCAGCCTTTCTCTCAGGAAAAGCCTGATTGCGATAATTTTATTATGTGCAGTGATTCCAATGGAAACTCTGGGCATATATACTTATTACACCCAAAAAACCACCCTGCAGAAGGTGGAGACGCACAAACTCAGAAATGCCAGCAATCTGGCGGTAAATTCGCTGCAGTCGATGGTTGAGCAGTACAAAAAACCGTTGCAGATACTCAATACCCTGCCGCTTGACAAAATCACCACCATCCAGGCAAGCGGTGAGAGCTTTGTCTCACAGATATTAAGGCTATATACAGGTTTTACCGGTTTTGCCTTTATGCAGGCAGACGGCAAACTGCTCTACCATACCGGCTATATCGGCAACATATCCGACCATGAAACCGACACAACCGCTTACCTGATACCGGGTGATGTGGTCTGCCGAGAAATTACCGGCAGCAGCACGCACTACGCCCTGATAACCAGAAACCATTCAAACCGCATAATCATCGGCACCCTGCAGCAGTCTTTTTTCAGTAACGCCATAAAACAGATAGTCTTTGACCAGTCAGGTCTGGTATTTTTCACAGACACCACCAGCAATATTACAGTCCACCCCAGCCTGACGATGATTAACAAAAAATACTTTCATGACAAGACGAAGTCAGAAGGCAACGGGCTTGACCTCTTCACCTACAGCACCCCGGTCTCGCAGGAAAAGATGATCGCACTCAGCAGCAGGCTTGAAGCCGGGACGATAACCGATACCGCCTGGGATATTATCGCTGCACAAAATTACGATGAAGCGTTTAACAATATCGACAGTTTGTGGCGTTCGATATTTATTTTGTCACTGATTTTAAGTGCGGTGCTGATAGCGGTAGCTTATCAACTGAGCGTACAGATAACCAGTTCCCTTGATTATCTGCACAAAATAACCGATGCCGCCGGCAAAGGAGAGATCAACAGTATTAAAGCAGACTCACATTTCAAGGAAATATTCCGGCTGCAGAAATCTTACAACCGGCTACAGAATGAACTTCTGCGAGTCCGTAACGCCCGCAATAATTTTAAAAAAGAAATCATCATGCGCAACAAGTTTGAGCAGAATCTGTTGCGGGCAAAAGCTGCTGCCGAGGATGCAAGCAAGGCCAAGGACGAATTTGTCGCCAATGTCTCGCATGAGATACGCACCCCGCTCAATGCGGTAATCGGCTTTACTGAAAAAGCGATCCGCGCGGCCCAAACCCCGGAGCTGATCAGCGATCTCAAGACCATTAATAACGAAGCAGAGCACCTGCTGCTGCTGATTAATGATCTGCTGGATAATGCAAAGATTGAAGCGGGGAAACTTGACCTTGAGTACATCCCCTTTGACCTGCACAAGCACCTTGAGACTATCTGCGCGCCCTTCAAGGTTCAGGCGAAAAACAAGAATCTGGCGTTTGAACTTGATATCGGCAAGAATGTGCCGCGTTACGCGATACTAGATCCGCTGCGACTGCGCCAGATACTCTCCAATCTTCTGAGTAACGCCATCAAATTCACCAACAGCGGCAAGGTAACCATGCGCGTTGAGACCCAGACCTTTGACAGCAATTACGCGACCACAAGGTTTATGGTTATTGATACCGGTATCGGCATACCAAAGGAAAAACTGGGCAAGATCTTTGAACAGTTCACCCAGGCAGACGGCAGCACCACAAGAAAATATGGCGGCACCGGGCTTGGCACTACAATTGCGAAAAAACTCGTCACCCTGCTTGGTGGCGGCATGGGCGTTCGGAGTATCGTCGGTCAGGGGTCAACCTTTTATTTCGATCTGGTCCTGGACGTCAAACTCAATGACGATGACCTTGAAGCCCTGAAAAATGAAGACATTGCCTTGCAGAAGGATATTGCCGGAACATTCCATGGCGATATCCTTGTGGCGGAGGATTATAACATCAATCAGGTACTAGTACGCAGCCAGCTTGAATATCTTGGGCTATCGGTAGTTATTGCCGCTAACGGCAAAGTGGCGATTGATGAATGCCGGAACATGAAATATGACCTCATCCTGATGGATCTGCAGATGCCGGAGATGAGTGGCGTGGAAGCAACCAGAATTATCCGGATGGAAATGCCTGAATACGCCGATACTCCGATAATTGCCCTGACGGCAAACGCCGACAAGGATGTGCGGAATACCTGCCGCGCCGTTGGTATTACGGATGTGCTGACCAAACCCACCCACATTGATGAGCTAGCAACAACGATAAGCAAGTGGTGTCCTACAATCAGTATCCTCCGCAACAAAGACTATGCCAGGGAAGAAAGCGTTAATGACACAGACAGCAGAATTACTGGCTCGCAGCAGCCGGCTGATGAAGAAAAATATGAACCGCAAAAAAACGATGAACACCAGAGCGTTATCACGCACCATCCGATTGATATGGATGAGGCGATCATGCTTTTTGGCGGTAACAAGATGATTGTGGATATGTCGATTAACTCCTTCCGCGACTCTGTAACCTCGCAACTTCTGCCACAGCTTAAAGCCGTACTCAAAGAAAACGACCTTATAGCCGCGGGAAGAATCGCTCATAAGATCAAAGGAGGGGCAGCCAGCATTGCCGCAGCCGATATGATGAACATTGCCGGTCAACTTGAGACCAGCGCCAAAGCCGAGAATTTTGAACTTAGTCAGAGACTGTTTGTAAGCCTGGAAGAAAAATTCCGTGAGCTGACAATTTTCATAACCAACCTCTGATTTTTTTTGGCATAATTAAGTCTTCAGGAAACGGGAAATACACGGGCAAGATATATTAGGGAGGATTAACCATGAGAATATTGGTTGTTGATGATAATTACGTTAACCGCGTGCAGCTTAAGACCCTGCTCGGACAGTATGGCGACTGTGACGGAGCGGGAAGCGGAGATACTGCCATAGCCATGTTCTGCGAAGCACATAAAGAAGGCATGCCGTATTCTCTGGTGACAATGGACATTGAACTTGGTGAGGAAGACGGGAGGGAAGTAGTTGAGAGTATCCGCAAGTGGGAGAATGATAACGACTGCTTTGACAACTCCACAGAGGCCAAAATACTGATGGTGACGGTAAAGGATTCGGGCAAGGATGTGTTCTCGTCTTTCCATAAAGGCTGTGAGGGATATCTGGTCAAGCCGGTAACTCCCGATAGTATCAAAACAGAACTTGCAAAAAATGGCCTGATCTGATAATAATATTATCTACAGATCGTTTATACCGAGACTGCAACTATAATACTGACCTTCAGAACGAAGGGAGATACCATGGGATGCCTCAAAGGTAAAGACAAATGCAAGAAGAGCAAGGCTACGCACCGTTGTGATAAATGCGGAGCGCGCTCTGACAGCAGTAAAGGGCTGTGCAAGCCTAAAAAAATAAATACCGAAAAGGATGCCGACGACGGCAAAGAGAAACAAGATAAAGATAAAAAGAAGAAAAAAAGCAAGAAAGACAGGGAATAATGCCTGAAGAAACTAAACCTGAAGTGATTGAAGCTGAAATTGTTATTATCGGTGGTGGCCCGGCAGGCTTGTCGGCGGCAGTTTACGCGGGACGTTCTGCCCGCAAGGTAATGCTGCTTGAGAAAGGTCTGGTCGGAGGACAGGTTGCCATGACCATGGACATCGCCAACTATCCCGGATTTCCTGAAGGCATCAACGGGACTGAGCTTGCCCAGAAGATGCGCGCGCAGGCCGAGCGTTACGGGGTTGAGTTCTGCACGGCCGAAGCGAAGACGATAAATAAGGATGGAGATACCTTCACGGTTGAAACCTCAAAGCTGCAGGTCAGGGCCAAGGCGGTAATCATTGCAACCGGCAGCCAGCCTCTGGAGCTTGGCGTTGAGGGAGAGAACGAGTTGCGCGGGCGGGGAGTCAGCTACTGCGGAACCTGTGACGCGCCGTTTTTCCGTGACAAGCGGGTGCTTGTTGTCGGCGGCGGTGACACGGCTCTCAAGGAAGCCCTGCACCTATCCAAATTCGTCTCGGAGCTGACCCTCATCCACCGGCGTGATTCTTTCAAGGCTGAGATGATTTACCAGAAGCAGATACTCTCAAATGAAAAGATAAAAATTCTCTACAACACCGAGCTGAAGAAAATAACCGGAGAGAAGAAAGTTCAGAAGGTCGCGCTCTACGACAACAAGAATAATGTCGAATCCGAGTTTGAGGTTGACGGGGTATTCATCTTCATCGGCACCAAACCCAATACCCGCCTTGTCTGCCAGCTGGTACCGGCAAACTGTGGCGGCAACATTGATACCGACCTTGACATGATGACTGAAATTGAAGGATTATTCGCTGTTGGTGATGTGCGCGAGCATTCGTACCGACAGGTTGCAACAGCAGTTGGCGAGGGAGCAACAGCCGCTATGGCCGCAGAACATTTATTACAGGAAAGAGCTTGAATATGTACAAAATTATTGTTAATAACGGCGAACAGGAATATACCTCAGAAGGGGATGAATCCGTTCTTGCAGCGCTGGCGCGCAATGACGTGGTGCTTCCCTCAGCCTGTGGCGGGCGGGGACGTTGCGGGATGTGCCGCATCAGGGTCTTCTCAGGCGGCAGCGCGGTAACTGAGCTTGAAGAGAAGAAACTCACGACCGAGCAGCTTGAGAACAAGTGGCGCCTTGGCTGCCAGACCATGATTACAGATGACATCTCTATTGAACTGCCAGGACAGCTTATCGGCTCTGCGCAGTATGAATGCACAGTCGAGGATATTGAAGACCTGACCTATGACATCAAGGGCGTGCGCTTCAGGATGCCTGAAGGGAAAAGTATCGAGTTCAAGGCCGGGCAGTACATGCAGATTACCGCCCCTGCTTACGGCAAGAACAAGAAGAGCGTCTACCGCGCCTACTCAATCGCCTCCTCACCTTCAGAGAAAGACCATCTGGATTTCTGTATCCGGAAAGTTCCTGACGGCATGGTCACAACTTATGTCCACGAACACCTTAATGTCGGCGACAAGGCTACGCTTACGGGTCCGTACGGCGATTTTTACCTGCGCGAGAGTAACCGGGAGATCATCTTTATTGCCGGCGGCTCAGGACTCTCACCGGTGCAAAGTATTGTCCTTGACATGATCGACAAGAAGATCAACAACCGCAAGGTTAATTTTTTCTTCGGCGCCTGCACCAAGGAAGACCTTTATTACGTAGAAAAATTCCGCGCGCTTGAGAAAGAACACAGCTGGCTGCATTATATCCCCGCTCTTTCAAACGAGACAGATGTCGGCGAAAACTGTGAAGAGGGACTGATTACCGACGTGGTTGACCGTTATTATCCTGAATTTACCAATCACGAGGCCTACCTCTGCGGCAGCCCCGGCATGATTGGCGCGTGCCTCAAAGTGCTGACCGCCAAAGGTCTTGATGAGAGCCTGATTTTTTATGACAAATTCTCCTGATTGCTTATTTGCATTGACGATTTTACTGACAACAAGGAACAGATGATGATTAATAAACTTCCGGCAAATATCGACGAAATGATGCAACCTGGAGTACTGTGCAAAGACGGCTTTCTCGGCGCTGACAAGCGACTGGTCAAGGATATAATTGAGGAAGATCTCGCCACGATCAAAAAACTTGGAATGTCTGTGGATGAAATTTCTGACCGGATGACTGAGCTTACCGCCAAGGGCTCCGACCTGATGGAGCGCGAGGTCTCCGTCGAGAACCGCTACAGTATCAAGGTTCGTGACGACCGCGGCCCTGCGCCTGATCCGTTTGGCGGCTCGCCCCAGCGCAAGGGCGATACCCTCCTGAAAGACTACAAAACCGGCAAGGCCGTTGTCTGGAATGATCTAACTATCCACATGATCCGCGAATACGGTTTCTTCGGCGGCAGAGGTGAGAAATACCGCATCGAACCGGATGTCCTGATTAACATTCTCGGTCTTTCAAAATGATCCTGTTACTTGGTGGTACGGCAGAAACACCGGAGCTTGTCAGGGGTTTACTGGACAATGGTTTTCAGATTCTGCTGAGTACGGCTACAGATACGGAGCTGAATCTGCCGGCAAGCGGCAAACTGCGCCGCATCTGCGGGATGAAAAACGCCGATGAGTTAAAGGCGCTGACGACACACGAGAAGATAAAAACCATAATCTGCGCTGTACATCCTTACGCGCAGCAGGCTATTGCAAATGCCAGAATCTGTGCGAAGGATTCCGGCATTAAAATTTTCACCTACCTGCGCCCGGAGAGCGAACGCCCGCCGTCAGGCGCGGTTATTCATGAATTTGCCGACCACAGCCAGGCAGCGGAGAACGCCTGCAAAAATCATAAAAAAGTCCTTCTCACTGTCGGCAGCCGTAACCTTGATATCTACGCACAAGCCGCACGCAAATACCGGTCTGAGTTATTTGTCCGGCTCCTTGACTGTCAGCTGAGCCGGGAAGCGGTTGTAAGAAATAACCTGCCGGCAGAAAATGTTATTTTTGCGCGCGGACCATTTTCTTGCGAGGATAACTGTAAACTACTTGAAAAATCCGGCGCCAGCGCAATAATTACTAAAGACGGCGGCAGAGCCGGGGCTACGGCGGAGAAATTCCGGGCGGCAGAAATATACAAGGTTGAAATCTATCTGATCGGACGCCCGCAGTATGATTTTTCTTTTTTTACAAGTACAGACCAGCTGCTTAAGGCGGTTATCGAATATCATTCGGGAAAACTAGAATAAAATGACTATTAACGAACTGATTACAAAGATGAATATTTACAAACAGGAGATTTACAGGCGCGGACTGGTTATTGCGCTCTGCGTTCTGCTGCCGGGAATTGCGGTAATTGTAGCAGTCGGTTTCTGGATTAATCCGTTCACTCCGCCGCTCTGGAAAGGGATTGTCTATTACTGCGCACTGCTTTTGTTTGTGGCGGCAAATATTGCAATTTACACCTATACCGTCGCTATCAGCCTGCCTAAAAAGCTTGAGCTTTTCTGCCCGCAGTGTCACAAGGTAATCATCAAAATTGCCCCGCAGTCGCTGATAGAAAAAGGCTGCTGTGATAATTGCTCTGCCCAGATTATCGACCAGGAAATTCCCAGAGGCCAGATAACGGAAATGGCGGAAAATCTCATAAAGGTGCAAAGTGAAGTAGTGGAAAACCGTTAAGGCAAGCAGCATAACTACAGCATAGCCACCGGTAAGTCCGCAGCGGCCAAGCGAAAAAAGCACACCGCGAAACTACTCTTCGGCGTCAAAGAATTTGGTCAATTTTACAATATTTCCCGGCTTGAAGTATTCAAGCTTGTCACAGAAGCGCGACATCAGGGAGATGCCCAAACCGCCGCGCAAGCCCTCTTCAGACCGGATCTTGGCGTGGCTGACCGGATCATGCTGCTGCGCCAGCTGAAGCCATTTCTCGCAGTTAAACCCTTCACCCTCGTCAACAATTGTAATCTCGATACCGTTAACGTAGGAGACAATCAGAACCTCAACCACTGTATCTGGCTGCAGATGGTTGCCATGCACACAGGCATTATCAATCGCCTCACGCACAGCAAAGAAAAAACTGTCGCGAAGATGATGCGGAAAGTTGCAGAGCTTGGCCAGCCGTTCGCTGATGCGCCCGCCATTCTCGCAGGCATATTCATCGCAGCGCAGCTCAATTTTTATCTCACGGTCATAGACTTTTTTACCAAGCCCGGAACGCTTTAACTCGGAACGGACTACCGCCGAAAGCTCATGCAATTCAAACGGCTCAGAAACCTGCTCATCAGGCAGGACAATATAACCGTCATCGCTCTTCTCAATAAAATCGCCAAGACAGATCAGGCTGGTCACACTGCTCTGCGGATTTAATTTGATCTCTTTGCAGATTTCATGGTAATCAGGAAGGTCACCATCAAGAATAACAATATTCACCCGGTTAAAACTCAGGGCCTCACGGACGCAGACCAGAGAATCGGCAAAGATTACCCGGCTGTTTTCCGACTCAAAAAGCCTGGCAATAAAACGCCCGGTTTTCTCCTGATCCCTGATAGCCAAAAGAACTACACCATGAAACAAGTTCTCAACACACGCCACTTCTTTTTCCTCATAAGAGGCAAGATCTACTTTTTCGCCATCAATATACTCAAGAGCCTGCTCGCAGGTCGCAATCAGGTTGAAAATCTTATCAAGCCCGATCATCTGAACCAACCGCAGTGCGTCATTATGAAACCCAAAAAAGACAACTTTGTTGCCCTTCTCGCGCATCCCCATAATAAAATCGGCAAGCAAACTCAAAGCACTGGAATTGAGATACTCGACCTCACTGAACCCGATTACCACGGGCTCACTGTGATTACGTAAATTGGAAATGAATTTTTCGAAGCGCTCAATTGTCGCAGATGAGACGATACCGGAAATACGCACATACTTGACCCTGGTATTTTTTTGTGTTACCAGATATTTTTCGTCAAAATCCAGTACCGGCATAATATTTCTCTCATGCGAAATAATTACCCAACATCCGCCTACCCAAAGCAACAGCTACCCGAACCGGGCCGGTTAACCGGATGAATAATGCCACATAAAAAACAGGAGTCACATACTATTCAGACAATTCACCATACCCGGACAAGCAGGGACGGTAAAGATCAAAATCAGACATCGAACAATCCAGAATGACGCATCAGATAGCGGTAACCATGGTAAACAGCTTCACCCGGTTCATGCGCCTCACCGGTCACATCAAGGGTAATCCAGCCTTTATAGCCGCTGGTAATCAGCAGTTTGCAGACCGCATCAAAGTTAACCGCGCCACGGCCAAACTGTGGTGTTGAGCCGGGGTCTTCACTGGTTGACTTACTACGGCGCTTACTACCGGATACATCGCGGAAACGTATAACCTTGATTCGCTCAAGAGTTGATTTTATCATTTTCTGGGGCGTCGTCTTGGACAAAACCGCCTCGGCAGTGTCAAGCGCAAGCTTGACAAGGTCAGGACTTGTCGACGACATCAGGCGGATAATGTCTTTCTCGTTACCGATCAGACGACCTGCCCGCGGCAGATAACAAAGTTCAATATTATGCTCATGACAACGTTCGCCGATCTCTTCAAGAATCGCCCCCGCAGTCGCAAATTCCTCATCAGTTAACTCGCCATCACGCAATTTCTCATGGCAGACAGTAAGGGTGTTTGAACCGGCCGCCGCCGCAAAACGCGCCGCATTAGCCGCACGCTCAACCTGAATATCGGCATTCTCAGTATCAAGCAGGTCAATCTGCTGGAGCAAATTCGCAATATTAAGCCCCTGCGTCTCTAAAATCTCCTGAAAAACATGGAGACGATCCTCGTAGGAAGTAACCACACTTGAGGGACACTCAATACCATCAAAAGAAAATTCTGAGATCGTAGAAAGCGCATCAACCAGACCAGCAGGCCCCCAGGGAGCAGTATAGCAGGCGATTTTTATATCAAACAATTTTATAACCTTCTGTATAGTAACAAGATAAAAATGCAACCATAAATTTTAGTATATAATACTTATATGCCTAAAGATATATTATAAATAAAAAATAGCCTAGGTCAATTGTTTTAATATGACCAGACTAATGAACATATGACATATTCATATAATATTCTGCCTATCCTTGAAATTCGACCTCATTCTAATTATACTTTAACTTATTCTGAAAAAAAGGAGAAGAATCCCTTTTTACGATTTTATTGGATAGAGGAATTGGTCTTAAATGTTCTGAAGTGGATAGCAGGATTACGTCATTCATCTTTATCCATGTGGCGGCGCAGTATAGTATTTGTTTTGAGGTGCACCGCGGGAAATAAACTTGGGAGGTGATATGACGAGGTCAATCATCTCAGTCCACGCGGCGGTGCAGGACAGCTTTTGTTTTGAGGTGCACCGCGGGAAATAAACTTGGGAGGTGATATGACGAGGTCATTCATCTCAGTCCACGCGGCGGTGCAGGACGGCTTTTGTTTTGGGTTGCACCGCGGGAAATAAAAATAGGAGAAATAATGGATCTGAGCAAAATGGGGAAGTTTCTTGAGGGCAAAAAAGCCTTGATTTTCGGTGTGGCTAATGAGCGCAGCATTGCCTGGTCAATCAGCAAGGCTCTAAGTGAAGCGGGCGCAACGATGGGCTTTACTTACGTTCCGGCGCTTGAGAGCCGTGTACGTCCGTTGGCGGAACAACTCAACGCCGAAATCATCGAGCCATGCGACGTGACCAGCGACGAGGATCTGGATAAATCATTCAAGGCTGTTGAAGATAAGTGGGGCAAGTTTGATATTCTCGTTCACGCTGTTGCCTTTGCCAACCGTGAAGACCTTGAGGGCCGTTTTGTTGACACCTCGCGCGAAGGCTGGAGGATTGCTCTTGAAATCAGTGCTTACTCACTGGTTGCAATGGCTAAACGCGCAGCACCGCTGATGAATGAGAACGGCAGCATTATCGCCATGAGCTACTACGGCGCTGAGAAGGTTATCCCCAACTACAACGTTATGGGCGTTGCCAAGTCTGCGCTTGAAAGTTCAGTCCGATATCTGGCGGCTGACCTCGGCGTTGAAGGTATCCGCGTCAATGCGATCTCTGCCGGCCCGATCAAGACACTCGCGTCAAGCGGTATTGCCGGTTTCAAGAAGATGCTTGGCTACGTTGCCGACCGCGCACCACTGCGCCGTAATGTAACCCAGGAAGATGTCGGCCTTAATGCCCTTTATCTTGCCAGTGATCTGGCCAGCGGCGTTACCGGTGAAGTCATCTACGTTGACAGCGGCTACAACATCACCGGAATGTAATTACCTGAACCGGCCGGTTAGCGGCGACAAAGAAATTTTGCTACAAAATCATACAGGCGGCCTTGCAAAATATGCGAGCCGCCTGTTATAATTACGCGGGCGAAATCAGTATCAGAAAGAAATTAAAATTACTCCCCGGCTCTGACCTGATTATCGGCAAACACGCGGTAATCAATGTCAGGGAAGATATTGTTGCGGTTCTCCAGACGGGCAAGGAATTCCTCTTCAATATTGTCTTCCTCAATCATGGTCTTGAGCGCTTCAAAATGCTCAAGGTGACCGGTAACACGGCGCCGGGCATAATCAACCATAGTACCTGTTGATAGAATAAACGACCAGTCGCTGGACTGGGCAAGTAATAACTCACGCGCGGCCTGATTGAGCGCACGCAGCAACAGCCCCGAAGCATCAGCATATTTTCCGGCAAGTTCACTCATTGAATTACCGGCTGAATGCAGCGGCGGATAGATCCAGTCATTAGAGCCGTTGAGCCAGTTTTCAAAATAGCCGTTATAACCCCAGCTTGAAACACTCGGTGACTGCGGCTGCAGTTGTGGACTGTCCTTAAGATACTCGGAGGCAGTTACCAGTTCAAGCCCGGTACCGGCAGCATAATTAACCATCTCCTCAATGAATACCGGCCCCTCATACCACCAGTGTCCAAACAACTCCGCATCATACGGCGCTACAAAGAGCGGCGCGCGCTGGAGCTTCTGAGAGAGAAGGGCGGCATGCTCAATACGGGTATCGACGAAATGATGGGCGTGGCGGCGCGCCTGCTGGGCAGCTGATTCAGGCTGGTAAATATCCTTGTCAGAGAGGGGTACGTCACCGGTTATGCGGTGGTACTTGAAACCAAGGTCATGGCGCAGTTCGTGCGAGACTAGATACTGTCCCACGTAATCAATCTCCGCATCCCAGCCAAGGTCGCGGTAAAACTCACGGTAGAGCGGATCACCCGGATAACCGGTGTCCGCGCTCCAGACCTGCTTTGAACTTTTCGGGTCTCGCGCAAAGACCTTGCAGCCGAGATTGCTCTCAACCGGCGCATAAACACCAAATTTCGGCAGTGGCGTCCCATGCAGAACCGCGTGCGAGTCAGTGATAAAATACTCGATACCGTTTTGCTTAAGTATCTTCTCGACATCCGGCGAGTATGCACATTCCGGCATCCAGAAACCTCTTGGCGCAACACCGAACATGCTTTTATGTGAATCAATGCCGACCTTGATCTGCGCGCGGAGTGAGCTTTCTGATTCAAGCAGCGGCAAGAGCGCATGGGTTGCCGAGCAGGCGAAAATCTCAATACGGCCAGAGTTCTGCAACGCCCGCAGCGCTCCGATAATATCCCCTTTAAGCTCATCGAGATAAAAGCTGCGCAAATGGTTGAAACGGCGGTAATAATGCCCTGCCGCCTGCTGCATGGCCTGCGCGGATTCTTTGGTGCGCTTTATTTCAAAATCAGACAACTCACAGAGTTTATTGAGCCGGTGCAGATAGCGCTCGGATAAAACCGCGTCTGTAAGCATCGAGGCCAGAGTCGGGGTAACAGTAAAGGTGATACGCCCCGGCGTGCCTGCTTTCTCAATCCGGCGCAGCGCCCGGATCAGCGGCAGATAGCACTCGGTAATCGCTTCGAAGAGCCAGTTCTCCTCAAGAAAAGCATGGTACTCGGGGTGTCGCACGAACGGAAGGTGTGCGTGCAGAATAAGCATCAGTTTTCCGGCCCTGCTCTGCCGATTATCATCTGCTGAAGACATGGTTAACACCTCTTATTCTAAACTGCCCTGGACAGTCAAAAATTCACGTACGCTCTTACTCTTCTACTCTTCACAGGCAGACATAAAACGGTCTGAGCTTCCCGCACCAAAAAACTCTTTGCCCATAATTTCGACAAGGTCCTGCTTTGAAACCGCCCACTCAGGATCATGCGTTGAGGAAAAACCCGATCTGGGCAGAACAACCTCGTCACACTGCAGAAAACAATGCGCGTCCCCCATCGTATCGACCTGACAAAGGCGAATCTGATAAGTATAGCCCGAGTGCAGACCGTGGAAGTAATGCTTGCCGCTTGCCGGATCAACCTCCTGCATAAGCACGTCCTTGGTATCACAGCAGTATAATTTCAGCGACCAGGCAATAACCGCGCGCACGTTTGCGCCAGGCCTGCCGCTGAGCTTGTCCGAGCCGATCATGTCGGCGTCCCAGTAAACGAATATGGTGTGCGGGTCGCGGGCGATGGCCTTGATGCCGCCACACTCAGGATTATTTTCCATTTATCAATTCCTGATTATCAGTTGTTGTCTTAAAAGTCTTTATTATTATTTTCGTCAGTAAAAATTAGAAGTTTACCGACGACATCAATTATTGTCACCTTAAACTCACAAGACATTACATCCTGTGATAAAACTCCTCTATCTGAATTATAACCGTCATATTCCCTTAAGGAAAACAAAAAAAGCCTGTTACCAGGCTTTGTGGAAGTTTTATCAGAAATTCCTGCCACTCAGCCAAAGTTTATAGAGAATCGCGCAGAATCAACCGTGCCTGCTCTGAATGTGTAACCCTATTACGGCTAAGAGCATACATCGCAGCCGCCCTGCCCATACCCGCAAAATCCGCAGAAATGACCGTTACCCCGCCAGCGACAAATTCTTTCAGCGGCGTGTCATTATATGAAATAACCCCCACATCATGACCCACCTCCCAGCCGTTGTCCCGGCACTGTCTGAGAACCTCTACAAGATCGTCATCAGTAAGGACAATATACGCTGAACCAAGCTCGACCTTCCCGATATGCTCGACAACTTCAGCGTTGATCGCATTCTCTGCAACATAACGCTTGAACGCCTCCACACAGACCGCCGGATGAATCCATCTCGGCGAGAAGGTCAGCACAAGCTTGTTATACTTTTTTATCTGCGCGCTGCCCTTATAGAGGCTGCAGTAAAAATCATCAGAGAAATCCTGCGAGATATATGAACGGTGCTCGTTTATTCCCTCGCGCCGGTCGAGAATCAGCAGCTCTTCCGAGTCGATCGCTTCGAGGATACTGCTCACGCGTTCATGCGCAAAAGGCTTGACGATGTAACTGTAATACTTGCGGCAGTTATTCTTGATAAGCTGCTCGAACATATCAATGCGGTTATGGTGAAAGAAAACATCCACCGTCGCCCGCCCATCAAGCGCCTCAACAAAAGAGTTATACAGAACCTCCATATAAGGGGTGAGGTTGTTAAGCAGGAGAAAAATCTTGGGGCAGTTGATGATCGTTTCAGTCGCAACGTAAAAACCCTTGCCGGGCTTGGAGTCCAGTACACCCTCTTTCTTTAGAACGGCGTATGCCTTTACAACGGTCTCGCGCGAACAACCCAGTTCATTGGCAACCGCAGTAATCGACGGCACAACATCGCCAAGCAAAAACTTCTTCTGCCTGACCGCCTCTTTCATCTCCTCAATAATCCGCTCATACTTAAGCAGATTACCCTTGCACTCTACCCCGAACATCCTGCTCCGATTCTTATATTAATGCTAATGCAGACCATTTGATAAAATCAGGCGGGAGACCGGTTACGACCTCCCGCAGCTGATTAAGGTTATTTCAATTAACGGACGATAATGTTATCGGCAGTCATCTGTGCCGGCTTTTCAAGTCCCAGAAGATCAAGTACGGTAACGGCGATATCTGAGAGTTTGCCCTTCTTGATAAGCTTGGTTCCCGGTGCATCCTTGGCGACGTAAATAAGCTCAACCAGATTCATGGTGTGGCTGGTCTTGACCTTGCCTGTCTCATAATCAATCATCTGGTCTGAGTTACCGTGGTCGGCGGTGATAAGAATCTGGAAATCATGGTCAAGAAGAACATGCACAAGCGAAGTAACGCACTTGTCAACGATATTCGCAGAACGCTTGGCTGACTCGAAATTACCGGTATGGCCGACCATATCGGTATTGGCGTAGTTGACAGCAATGAAGTCAAACTGGTGCGGATCTTCATTGAGATACTGCATGATCTTGTCTGTGAGGGTATACGCTTCCATCTCAGGGTGAACGGCAAAGCTTGAAGGGTCATAGCGGCTTGGAACCTCAACCTGCTCTTCGCCCTTATATGGAGTTGTTGACTTGCCGTTGAAGAAGCTGGTAACGTGGCGGAACTTCTGGGTCTCGGCGATGCGGAGCTGCGTCATGCCGGCCTTGCTGATAACCTCACCAAGCAGGAGGCTCATATCACAACCCTCCCCATCATCACCCTCACCCAGAGGCCCCATCAGATACTGGGTGAACTCATCATAATAACGGGTGAAGCCCATGTAGGTAACAACAGGTCTCGCCTTGCGCTCACCGGCGTAATCGTCGTCGATAAAGGCTGAAGTAAGCTGGATGGCGCGGTCCTGACGGTAGTTTGTATGGAAGACACAATCGCCGTCCTTGACACCTGCGTAATCGGCGATAACAAACGGCTTGATGTATTCGTCGGTCATCGGTTCGCCGTCCGGGGTCTTGTCATTGTCGTATGACACCTTTACCGCATCATCAATGGTCGCTGCTTTTGTTCCTTCAGCACTGACGATTGTGTTATAGGCTATTGATGTAAGCTTCCAGTCGCGTGAGCGGTCCATTGCATAGTAACGCCCCATGGCTGTGCCGATAACACAGTTGCCAACTTCTGCGATAACCTTCTGCAGCTTGGCAACATATTCCATAGTACTGCGCGGCGGAGTGTCACGACCGTCAAGGAATGGATGAATAACAATCCTGCCTTCCGGGTTCTCCTCACGGGCGCGGTGCATGATCTTGAACAAGTGTTCCTGGTGGGCGTGCACACCTTCATCCTGCAGCAGTCCCAGCAGGTGCAGTTGTGAGCCGTTCTTCTTCCAGGCGTCCATCATCTCCGCCCAGCGCGGAGCCTTGAAGAGTTCGCCGCTTGAAAGGCCATCATCAATACGCTTGAGTTCCTGAATAACAATTCGCCCGGCACCGATATTCATGTGACCAACCTCAGAGCTGCCCTGATAACCTTCCGGCAAGCCAACCGCCTCGCCACAAGCTTCAAGCAAAGTCCAGGGATATTTGCTCTTCAGTTCGTCAGTAGCCACCGTGTTAGCCGCAGCAATCGCATTGCCTTCAGTTCTTTCGTTATAACCCCATCCGTCACGGATGATAAGACATACCGGTCTTTTTGACATTTTATGCTCCTCTGTTGAAATATAATCTATGAAATATAGCGTAAAAACAAAAAATCTTTAATAAATTTATGCAAACAAAATACATATTATTGCCTATATATATTTTAGTTTCAATGACCTACAGCGCAAGGGCTAAAACCCAAGAATCGTCGCCCTGCACCGGCAAAATCCGCCAAGACACCGGAGATCACCAACTCCGCCACAAAAACACCACAAAAAATAACTTCCTGAAGGTATGAATACGGCAGATTAATTTTAACAATATTCTGAATTTTATACAAAAACGTATAAAATCAAGGGGAAAACCGATAATTTTTTACTCAGAAAACACCTTGACAGAGTTCATAATACACTTATAATGGCGGCAAATTCAAACAGTTTGCACTTCGATTTTTTCTACGGTAGGCTCACGCGGGCTTGTAGCCGGCGTAATCCTGACCGAATTGACCATTTTGGGATTTACAGGAGATTTTCACATGGCAATCAAGATTGGTATTAACGGTTTTGGTCGTATCGGCCGTTTCGTATTCCGCGCTGCTTGCGAGCGTGACAACGTTGAAGTTGTTGGTATCAACGACCTTCTCGACGTTGACTACATGGCTTACATGCTCAAGTACGACTCAACTCACGGCCGTTTCAAAGGCACCGTTGAAGTAAAGGACGGTTCACTCATCGTTAACGGCAAGACCATCCGCATCACAGCAGAACGTGACCCGGCTGAACTCAAGTGGGACGCTGTAGGCGCTGAAGTTGTTGTAGAATCAACAGGTCTGTTCCTGACAAAAGAACTGGCTGGCAAGCACATCACTGCCGGTGCCAAGAAGGTTGTTATGTCAGCTCCTTCAAAGGATGACACACCAATGTTTGTTATGGGTGTTAACGACAAGACATACGCTGGTCAGACCATCGTTTCAAACGCATCATGCACAACCAACTGTCTCGCTCCTATTGCCAAGGTTCTCAACGATAAGTTCGGCATCGTTGAAGGTCTGATGACAACTGTTCACGCAACAACAGCTACACAGAAGACAGTTGACGGCCCTTCAATGAAGGACTGGCGCGGTGGTCGTGGTGCCGGCCAGAACATCATCCCTTCATCAACAGGTGCTGCCAAGGCTGTTGGTAAGGTTATTCCTGAGCTCAACGGTAAACTCACAGGTATGGCTTTCCGTGTTCCTACACCAGACGTTTCTGTTGTTGACCTCACCTGCCGCCTTGAAAAGGGTGCTAGCTACGAAGCTATCTGCGCAGCCATGAAGGAAGCTTCAGAAGGCGAACTCGCTGGCGTTCTCGCTTACACCGAAGACCTGGTTGTTTCAAACGACTTCGTTGGCGAAAAATGCACATCAATCTTCGATGCTGACGCTGGTATCTCACTCAACGACAACTTCGTTAAGGTTGTTTCATGGTACGACAACGAAATCGGTTACTCAAACAAGGTTGTTGACCTCATCACCAAGGTTCTCTGCAAATAAGTATAAACCCTTTACGGTTTATAGTAAGACACCTTCCAAGCCCTGCCTCTTTATTGAAGCGGGGCTTGTTTATTTTCCTTGCCGGTGGAAATCAGCCCCCGCATTCCATATAATCTAACCAAACAATCAGCAATAACACCAGAAAACCGTGAGAGAAAAAATGCTGCGAATTGATATACTGACAATTTTTCCCGAGATACTCGAGAACGTCTTCACGACAAGCATGCTCAAGATTGCAGCCGAGAAGGATGCGCTTGAGGTGCATCTCCATGACATCCGCGACTACACCACCAACAAGCACAAACGTGTCGACGACCGGCCCTTCGGCGGCGGCCCCGGCATGGTCCTATGCTGTCAGCCAGTGATTGATGCGATCACTGCGGTGCGGGCGATGTCAGACGTTGAGGGGCGACTGATCTTCACCGGGCCCGACGGCAACACCTTCAATCAGTCATACGCACAGGAGTTCTCCGAAGAGGAGCGTATAATCTTTGTCTGCGGGCGTTATGAAGGGTTTGACCAGCGGATCTTTGAAATTCTGCAGCCGGAAATTTTCAGCATCGGCGATTATGTTTTAACTGGCGGCGAGCTTGCCGCGGCGGTTATGGCAGATGCGGCAGCGCGACTGATACCCGGAGTCCTTGGCCACGACCAGAGCGCAGTGGAAGAATCCTTCTCACTAAACACCGAGCATGGCGGAGCGCTACTTGATTACCCCCACTACACCCAGCCTGCAAATTATGAGGGGCTGGAAGTTCCGGAGATTCTTCGCGGCGGCAACCATAAACTAATCAACGAATGGCGTCTTGAAAGATCGTTGGAGAAGACAAAAAAAATCCGCCCCGATCTTTTGAAATAAAAAGCGCCTGCGGAAAAATTCCACAAGCGCAAATATAATCAGAGCGATAACAAACAAACTTATATTAATTCCCGCCCCACACCCCGGCAAACATAGCATGTTTGATCGCAACATTTGCAATAATCAAATTAATACAAATAAAACAACCGATAAATACCACAATACAAGTTATTTCATTCCCGTTGCTTTGAATATAGCATCGGCAAAACTCTCCGCAGCCTTACCGGCCGCTTCCGCGCCAACCCGGATGATTTTCTCAGCACCCGTCGCCATCTTCTTCATTTCATCATTGAGGTTACCAATACCAAAGAAGACCTGCTCATCAATAACCGGCCCGGCTCCGGTATCAACAGCCTCCCATACATTACCAGCCCCGGCAAACTTGCCCCAGAAAGCTTCCGCCTCCTGTTCGCTGACCTTGACGTCATCAGGGAAATTACCGCTCATAAAGTCCGCATACCCCCCACCCTGCGCCCATTCATTGATACGCCCGGCACGCAAGACATATGGAGGAACACCAAGATAGAGGCTCGACCATGTTTTAAAGACCGGACAGGCCGGAGTCTCATCTTTTACCGCGCTGTAATTTTTATACTGCTCAAGCAGCGCGTCCGAACCAACCCCGCCCCACTCAAGCACCGCACCACCGGCCAGCTTTGCAAGCAAAGCAAGCAGCACCTTCTCATCGCCACTAACCAGCAGCGCCCCCCGGTCAACCGACATCTGCGCAAGCACATACCACTCCTCAAGCAACATCCGCACCGGTGCAACCACACCCTTTAAAATTCCAAGATTATCCGCCGCAGAATTAAGCAGTTCACGCGCCATCAGAAATTTCTCATGCCCGCAATGGATATGCGAAACCTGCTGGGCCAGCACGCACTTCATCTCTTCTTTTGTGACCAGCTTAAGCATGCCACTACTGACAACAACAAGCGGGTTCTCCTCACCAATTAGCTTAGCGTAGGGCTTCTCATCAGCGCAGACATAAAGCTCCGGGCATTGCAGATCAAACGCCGCGCAAATTTCAGAGAGCAGATTAAAGAGCGCATCATACACCCCCGCCCCGCACTTGATCGCCCCGGCCGTGTAAGCAAGACGAGAATACTTCTCATAACGAAGCCGCGAAATTTCTTTGGCCGCCCAGTCAAAAACCTTCAGTTTCTGCATGACCTTGCGGATTTTGCGATCCTCCGCCAATGCAAACGCACCCTGCGGAATATCCTTGAGCTTATCATCCATCTTCTTCCCCTTTACCGAAAAATATACTTCCCGTAAATCAGGCACCAGATCATTCAATAACCAGAACTTCGCTCTCATTGCCCGGCTCTACCGACGCAAAGCCGTAAAGCTCCTCGACATCATCTTTAAGCAGCCGCACACAACCATTCGACGCCTTCTTACCCATACTTGAAGGATCAACCGTGCCATGAATGCCAAGCCCGGTCTTGCTGCCCCCACGCATCGCCATCCAGCGTGAGCCGATCAGGTGTCCTGGCTCGCCGTACTTTATCAGCCGCCCGGTTTTCGGATCAGTCCAGGTCGGATTGATATCCATCTTGAAGATCTGATAATGCCCTACCGGTGTCTCGGTCTCTGTAGCGCCAATTGCACAGGGATAGCGCTTGATGAATGTCCCGTCAAGATACCATGAGAGCATAAAGTTTTTCTTGTCAACAAGAATGAACAGACGCCCCGGCATCAATTTGAGAGTCATCCCCGCGCGTAGCTTTCTCGGGTCAATTTTATTGAGCTGCGGAATTGAAGTCCAGTTACCGAGATTATATTTTCTGGCAATGCTGCTGACAAACTCACCGGACCTGACTGTATGAAAAACCGCGCCGCGAGTTTTCATCTTCGGATCAAAGACCAGTTTTTCATTGAGCTGCACCAGACGATCCCCGACACGCTTATCGGTTGCCCGGTCAAGAAAACGCGCGCCGTCCATGCCAATTACAGTAGAGTAGGCGTCGCGGATTTTCTCCCATTGGTCATAACGAACATCACTCTGCACATACCAGTAATACCATGTGTCAGCCAGAGCCAGCGCGCTCAGACGTCCATACACTGTACTTGGCGCAGCGTTATAAGCTTCAACCCACGCTGCCTGCGCCGCCTTTTCCTCTTTAAGCTGGCGATTAACCAGACCAAGGCGGTAAAGTATCGCGTACTTAAGATCACCGGCAGCCGGTGCAATTTCAACCTGCCCGTAAGCCTGGGCAAGAAGTTCTTTGGCATTCTTAAAATCACCCTTGGCGTACTCGGCATCAGCCTGCCTGACCAGCACTGTCGCGTCCTGGGCAGATGCGCTCATTTCAGAAATTTTCCCTGCCGCCGGATTACCCGCAACAGCCGTAACCTGACTACCGGTTTGAGAAATTTCTTTATCAGCAGCAACCGGAGCCAGCGCATTGCCGGCAACGGCACTTGAGCCATCATCATTGTTATTCGTCGCCGTTGCATCAACAGACGCAGCAGCAGCGCTTATCACTTCACGGTTAATCTTGTTCTGAGCTGCAACAAGCTGATTTTTTTCAGCCTCACTTAAACCAGTACCAGCCGCATCAGCCACGCTTTGCCCGTTTGAACCGGAAGTTGGTGCAGCAGCAGAATCAGAAAAAGAAACTTCAGGCGCAGTGACAGAGGAGTTATCCGTCTTCACTGCGCTTTCAGAATTTTCTACGGCAGCAGCACCGCTGAGAGAATTTTCTGAATCCGCATTCGCGGTTTTCTGCCCGAAACCTTTATGGACAAAATACCCGCCAACACAAAAACCAACAACCACCAGCACCAGCACAACAAAAGAAGCGAGCGGGAATTTTTTCTTCCCACCCGGAACATACATATAATCCGCGTTAAACCTCGGACCGTTACCTTCGTCTGACATAACTCTGCTATTTCCGTTAATCAAAAAAGAATAAAAACATCTACATTATATTAATGATAAGTTGCCCGGGGCTACAGTCAAGTAAAATGTCTGAACAGCCCTTCAAGCAACATTATTCTTTATCGCCTGACTCAACCTTACCTTCGCCAATTTCGCCCGGCAATATCAAAATCAAAGATAAATCTAAAAAAAACAGGCAGCCCCGGAGGACTGCCTGAGTATTACATTTTAGAGCCGGATTAATATTACTTGCTAAATCCGAGACCTGCAAGCTGCTCGTAAAGCTTGGCGCGAAGAGCAGTCTGTTCCTGACCGAATGCCAGCAGTTCCTCAGCACGGGCAGGGTCCATCTTGGTGAGAGACTTGAAGCGGTTTTCACCAAGTGCGAAGTCCTTGTAGCTGATTGTCGGAGCCTTGCTGTCAAGCTGCAGCGGGTTCTTGCCTTCCTTGATCAGACGTGGGTCGAAACGGAAGAGAGGCCAGAAGCCGGAATCAACCGCCTTCTCATGCTCAGCCATACCGTTACAGTGTGGTGGGTTCATTGGAATACCCTGAGCGATACAGTGGCTGTAGCAGATAATCAGTGACGGGCCATCGTAGCTTTCAGCTTCAAGCAGAGCCTTGACAACCTGCGCGTCGTTCTTACCCATTGCACACTGAGCAACATAGATGTTGCCGTAGGTCATGGCGATCATACCGAGGTCCTTCTTAGGAAGTTCCTTACCGCCGGCAGCGAACTTAGCAACCGCACCGGTAGGAGTAGCCTTAGACATCTGACCACCAGTATTTGAGTAAACACCAGTATCCATAACCAGAACGTTGACATTCTTGCCGCTAGCGAGAACGTGGTCAAGACCACCGTAACCGATGTCATATGCCCAGCCGTCACCACCAACGATCCAGACACTCTTCTTGACGAGGTAGTCGGCAATTGAGAGAAGCTGTTCGCATTTTTCCTGATTGCTTGTGCAGGTGCAGGCAGTCAGAGCCTTCTTGAGTTCTTCAACACGTACACGCTGTGCGTCGATGTCAGCCTGGGTTACCTGCTCAGCATCAAGGATAGACTTGATCAGTTCATCCTTGCCTGAGATGCAGCCGATACCGCTCTGGAGCAGTTCACGGGCATACTCAGCGAACTTGTCGCGGGTAAGGGCAAAACCGAAACCGAATTCAGCGTTGTCTTCAAAGAGGCTGTTTGACCAGGCAGGGCCGCGGCCGTTAGCGTCTGTTGTGAATGGTGTGGTTGGGAGGTTACCACCGTAGATTGATGAACAGCCTGTTGCGTTAGCAACGATCATGCGGTCACCAAAGAGCTGTGAAACGAGCTTGTAGTATGGTGTTTCGCCACAGCCGGCACATGCACCGCTGAACTCGAAGAGCGGACGGCGCAGCTGGCTGCCCTTGACTGTTGCCATGTTGAGCTTTTCAAGGTCAAGTTCAGGAATTTCAAGGAAGAAGTCAACGCCCTTCTTGGCTTCCTGACGCATTTCTTCAGTCTTGAAGGTCATGTTTATAGCCTTCTTGCCTTCTTCGGTCTTGCTCTTAGCTGGGCAGAAGTTAACACACTGGCCACAACCTGTGCAGTCTTCAGCGAAGCATTGAACAGTAGCCTTCATGCCTTCGTAAGTCTTGGTCTTGGCGTCTGCAACCTTGAAGCCTTCAGGAGCGCCGGCAGCCTTGTCGGCATCGTAGATCTTCATGCGGATAGCAGCGTGCGGACATACGAGTGAACATTTGCCACACTGAATACAAAGCTCGTCGTCCCATACTGGGATATCACGGGCGATGTTACGCTTTTCGTACTTGGTTGTACCGGTCGGGAAGGTACCGTCAATTGGCATCTTGCTGACTGGGATGTTATCACCGTTCTGAGCCATGATCTCTGAAGTAACGTCACGGATGAAGTCATCATCAGGCATACCGCTGAGAATTGCCGGACGTGGCGCGCCGGTAACGCTCTTGCCTGCGTAGTTAACTTCAAAGAGGTTGGCAACTGAGCCGTCGATAGCGTCATAGTTCTTCTGAACAACCTCGTCACCCTTCTTGCCGTAGGTCTTCTTGGCTGCGTACTTGATAAGCTCGATAGCCTTGTCCTTGGCGATAACGCCTGAGATGGCGAAGAAACAGGTCTGCATAACAGTGTTAATACGTGCGCCCATGCCGGTCTTTTCAGCAACGCTGCCAGCGTCAACAACATAAAACTTGAGCTTCTTGCTGATGATGTCTTCCTGAACTTCCTTCGGAAGATGTACCCAAACTTCGTCAGCGCTGTATGGGCTGTTGAGGAGGAAGGTAGCACCTTCAGCAGCGTTCTTGAGCATATCGTACTTCTCAAGGAATGACCACTGGTGGCAGGCGATGAAGTTGGCTGAACGGATGAGGTAAGTACTCATGATCGGGGTAGGACCAAAGCGCAGGTGTGATACAGTCAGTGAACCGGCCTTCTTTGAGTCGTAAACGAAGTAACCCTGAGCATAGTTATCAGTGTTGTCAGCGATGATCTTGATTGAGTTCTTGTTGGCACCAACAGTACCATCAGAGCCAAGACCGTAGAACATGCAGCGGGTAACAGCATCAGGCTCAATGTCGAGCTTGTGGTCGTAGCTGATGCTGGTATGTGTAACGTCGTCTTCAATACCGACTGTGAAGTGGTTCTTCGGCTTAGCCTGTGAAAGGTTGTCAAAGACAGCCTTGACCATTGAAGGAGTGAATTCCTTGCTTGACAGACCGTAACGGCCACCGATGATTACAGGCCAGTTGCCACCGAAGAGGCTGCTGTCGTCCTGCATAGCTTCACCAATAGATGTACGTACGTCTTCGTAAATCGGTTCGCCAAGTGCGCCAGGTTCTTTTGTACGGTCAAGAACAGCAATACGACGAACTGAAGCAGGCAGAGCGCCGATAAAGTGTTTTGTACTCCATGGACGGAAGAGACGGATCTGCAGAAGACCCCATTTTTCACCCTTGTCAGCCCAGTGGATAACAGCTTCCTTAGCAGTCTCAGCACCTGAACCCATAAGGATGATAACATTTTCAGCATCAGCAGCACCGAAGTAATCAAAGAGCTTGTACTGACGGCCAACGAGCTTGGCAAAGTCGTCCATTGTTGACTGAACAATCTCAGGACAGGCATCGTAGAACTTGTTAACAGTCTCACGGCCCTGGAAGTAAACGTCAGGGTTCTGGGCTGTACCGCGAAGCTGCGGACGATCCGGACAGAGACCGCGTTTGCGGTGCTCAAGAACGAGCTTGTCGTCGATCATTGCGCGCATATCTTCTTCGTTCATTACTTCGATCTTCTGAACTTCGTGTGAAGTGCGGAAACCGTCAAAGAAGTGAAGGAAAGGAAGACGGGTCTTGAGTGTTGCTGAGTGGGCAACCATAGCCAGGTCATGCGCTTCCTGAACTGAGTTTGAAGCAAGCATCACAAAACCGGTCGCACGGCAGTCCATAACGTCGCTGTGGTCGCCGAAGATTGAGAGAGCCTGGCAGGCGATTGAACGTGCAGTAACGTGGAAAACGGTACTTGTCAGCTCACCCGCGATCTTGTGCATGTTAGGGATCATCAGAAGAAGACCCTGACTTGCGGTAAATGTAGTAGTAAGTGCACCAGCCTGCAGAGCACCATGAACAGAACCTGAAGCACCACCTTCACTCTGAAGTTCGCTGACCAGCGGAATTGTACCCCAGATGTTTTTCTTGCCGGCAGCAGTGTAAGCGTCGTTCCATTCGCCCATCGGTGATGATGGGGTGATTGGGTAAATAGCCGCTACTTCGCTGACAGCGTGTGACACACGTGCAACAGCTTCGCAGCCGTCCATCGGAATCATTTGACGCGCCATGTTTTCTCCTTAACGTACTGTAATATAAAAAGTTACAAACCACAAACTATAAAATTTTCTCTCTGAACGCTATCTGACAATCCAAACAATTATACATAAATGTAACTAATGCACAATAATCAGGCTTCAAATTATCCGTATTTCATATAAGAGAATAAACAGCATATACTTATAAAACCACCTATACGAATATTCTCCGGCATTACTAATAAAATACCGTAAATACTAGGGTATGCGAAAACTCCATTGCCGTCAAGCCCTCACATATAAATTTAATGAGAAAATGCCCAACTTGAGCTGTTTTTCCGGCAAAAGGGGATTTCTCCAGTAATTTACAGTTTTTCCGCAAATAAAATAAAAAAAATGCAATAATCCTCCCGGCCATAACGTATAAATAATTGCACGGGACAATTGCGTACCAATCCTCAACCTAAAGCGGATAGTCTCAGGCTACCGCCAACAAGCCCCCTTCATTTGGGGCTTTGTTTTTCTGCTCTGGCGTACTACTCAATACTACTGTAGCCAATCGACGCACAATCCCTCTAAGGCTATCAAATAAATTACCAACCAGCTGTATATTTTAATATAAGAGATATAAATAAAAAAGGAGGAGCTAGACAGACTCCAGCTCCTCCTTTGAGATAACGCCTTGACGCAGTATTTTTATTTCGCCGTTTTTCTCGACAGCCGCGACAGTCGAAGACACTGCGACCTCGCATTTCCCCCCGTCGACAATCAGCCGGACTTTTTGATTTTTACCGAGCGCTTTTTTCACATCGTCAGCACAAACCGCCGGCGGCTCGCCTGAAAGGTTGGCGCTGGTGGCAACAATGGCCTTTCTGGTTATTTTCATAACCGAGAGCAGCCAGTCAGATTTAGGCATCCGCACGCCGGTAGTCCCGCCCTGACCATCGGGCAGTACCAGCGTAAGCGGCCCCGGAAAAAACTTCGCCATGATTTTATGCGCCTGCTCTGAAACAACAGCATAAGCCGACGCCGAAGCCACCGACGGGATCAGCACCTGAAAAGGCTTGGCCGCATCACGCCCTTTAATCGCGCGCATCTGCTCCATGCCATTAATCGAGCCAGCGAGACAGCCGATACCATAGACCGTCTCGGTAGGAAAGGCAATCACCTCACCATTTAAGAGTAGCTCAGCCGCAATCTGTGCCGACTTCGCATCAGCAGGTAGTAGTTTCATTGTTAATCTTACTCTTCATACTTTAAGATCAAATCTTATCAAGCGCCTTCTGGCCGATATCGGTGCGGAAGTGTGCGCCTTCAAACTTGACGCCGTTGACAACCTTATATGCGTTCTCGATCGCTTCCGGGATATCCTTGCCAAGAGCAGTAACCCCAAGTACTCGTCCGCCATCACTGACAACCTTATCACCCTTCTTGGTTGTACCGGCGTGAAAAACTACAGCGTCCTTACGGCCTTTGAACTTATCAAGTCCGGTAATTTCCTTACCCTTCTGATAACTTCCCGGATAGCCGCCGGAAGCCATAACCACACATACCGCCGCTTCGTCTTTCCATTCAATATCAATCTTGTCAAGCTTGCCGTCGCTTACCGCTTCAAGCAGGTCAAGCAAATCAGTATCAAGGCGCATCAGAATCGGCTGGGTTTCAGGGTCGCCGAAACGAACATTATACTCAAGCACCTTCGGACCGCTACGGGTAATCATCAGACCGGCATAGAGCACACCACGGAAACGACGACCTTCGCTATTCATTGCGTGAACGGTTGGAACAAGAACCGTCTCGATAACCTCATCAAGAAGCTTGTCAGTCATCAGCGGAGCCGGTGAGTATGCACCCATGCCGCCGGTGTTGGGGCCGGTGTCGCCATCGTAGGCGGCCTTGTGATCCTGACTTGAAGCAAGCGGAGCAATTGACTTGCCATCTGTCAGCGCAAGGACTGACAACTCCTCACCAACCAGACATTCTTCAATAACAATCCGACCGCCCGCTTCACCAAATTCACGCTTTACCATACAGCGCTCAATCGCATCTTTAGCCTCAGCATGGTCAGCGCAGACAATCGCGCCCTTACCGGCAGCCAGACCGTCAGCCTTGATGACAATCGGGCCGTCTTCGCGGCTCTCAAGATAATCAATCGCTTTTTCATACTGCTCAAAGACCGCGTAATCAGCAGTCGGGATACCGTGGTGGCGCATCAGGTTCTTTGAAAAAATCTTGCTCTTCTCAAGTTCGGCAGCAAGTTTGTTCGGGCCAAAGACCTTGATACCAGCTTCATAGAAAGCATCAACAATACCCTCAACCAGAACCGCCTCAGGGCCGGGGATGACAAAATCAATCTTGTTTTCCTTCGCCCAGCGCAGGATTGAAGGGATATTATTAAGGTTAAGATCAACGCACTCCCCAACCTCGGCACAACCAGCATTACCCGGAGCAATATAAACCTTCTCACAGCGTTTTGACTGTGAAATTTTCCAGGCCAGTGCGTGCTCACGCCCACCATTACCAACAACAAGTACCTTCATCTTTTTTCCTCTTTATTCTAAAAACAGTAAAATACATTATATACAAATCAATAACAAATCAAACGCCCTGACGCCCCTGTATCGCGTACTGCAAGGAACTCGGCGCAGTCGATTCTAGATCAGTCCCCGAAGCCAGACCACGCGCAAGCTTGGTTACATTAATATCAGTAAAACTCTTTCGTATTTCATCAATCAGATAACTCGCCGTAGCATCCCCCTCAGTCGTAGGATTAAGGGCGAGAATTATTTCCGTGATCGGCTCATCACTTTCAAGCCTGGAAAAAAGCTCCGCCACCCGAAGCTGCCCCGGCCCAACCCCCGCAACCGGATCAAGCACCCCCTGCAAAACATGATACACCCCACTAAAGCCGCCGCATTTTTCTATCGCAATAATATCACGCGGCAACTCAACGATACACATTATCCCGCGCTCACGCTTATGGTCAGAGCAAATATGGCAAAGCTCGCCCTCTGCCGCATTAAAACAACGGCTGCAGGCCTTGATTACTTTCTTGACGTCACGGATAGCCAGAGCCAGACGCATCGCCTCGTCCTTGGAAGATGCCAGCACGTGAAAGGCCAGCCGCTCGGCACTGCGCGCGCCGATACCGGGAAGGCGGTTAAACTCATCAATAAGAGTCTGTACAGACTGCGGATAGAGCTGGGACAAATAATCTCCTCAGGCAACAAGAGCCTAAAGCCGAAAAAAGCAAACACTTGCATGAAAACAGCAAGGAAGGTTATTTTATTCACCCCACCCCTTCAGGTCAACCGATTACAAAGTTCCATGACAAAAAAAACCACCCCGCGTCCGAAGACTTGGGGCGGAAATACCCGGAAGGGAAATTACGGATATTTTTTGGATATAACTTTTCCGGTCAGGGAAAAACCCCCAGCCGGTTTTAACTTACCTCTTTTATTTCTTATTTGCGGAAAAATTTCTCATCAACAGCAGCCTGAATAATATTCATCAGGTGTCCGCCAACACGGGTGATATTCTGAATAGACTCAAGGAAGATAACCCCCGAACGAATTTCACAACCCTCGCTCTCGTGACGATCCACATGATTCTTGCGGAAATCACCGGCAAGACGCTTGAGATTTTTCGCTTCCCCCATCGCCTTGCGAACCAAAACCTCCAACTCCGCGTCAGGCAGCTTCTGGTCTGAACCGAGAATCCTGTCGCAGCAGTCAAAGAGTATCTGCAATGAGGTATGCAGGGTGTTGATCTCGGTCTTCGCTTCTTCAGTAAACGACAAATCACGTTTGCGCACACGCTTGGCCAGACGCAGCAGGTGCATTGAATGGTCACCCACCCGTTCCGCGTCATTGACAGAATGCAGCAGCCTCGGCAGAACCACACTCTGCTCTTTGGTAAGCACTTCCTGCGAGATGTTGGTCACGTAGTCAGTAATCGCCGACTGCATCTTGTCAACATTCTGCTCCAGCTCCTTGACCTGATCGGTAACGCTCTGAAAATCCACCGAAGTGTCAAAGATCGCCCTGCCACCGACAGTGATCGAGTCACGGCCAAGCTTGAGCATAACCCCAACCTCGCGCCAGGCCTGAACAATAGCCAGCGCCGGTGTAGCCAACAGATGCGAATCAAGCACCCCGCGCATGGTACCTTCTTCAGTCAGCTCGTCCTCACCCGGCACAACCTTCCTGGTAAACCAGGCAAGCGGCCCGACAAACCAGATAAAGACCGCCGTACAGGAAATATTAAAGGCCGTATGGGCGTTAGCCAGAAATCTCGGAAGATTTATATTATTGAAGGCATCACCCGGTGTCATTTTATTAATAAGCTCCATAAATACCGGATGACCGTTCCACGGCACATACATCAGGATTATCATCACAATCGTACCGACAACATTAAAGGTGACGTGCGCGCAGGCGGTACGCTTAGCTGTCTTTGATGAACCGATGGAGGCCAGGACTGCAGTGATCGTCGTACCAATATTATCACCAAGCAGAATCGCAAATGCAGTGTAAACATCCAGTAAACCTGCTCCGGCCAGAGTCAGCAGCAGGCCGATAGCCGCGCTTGAACTCTGCACAATAACCGTAACCAGAGTACCCGCCGCAATCGCCTTGACAAACGGCAGCAGCGACACAACCCAGTTACCCGGCTGCGGCGCACAGGAAAGTCCTTCAAAGAAGCCGTGAATCGTAGCCGAACCCTTAAGTTCCTTCAACGGGGCAGACATCATCTGCATACCAAGGAAGAGCAGGCCAAAACCAATAAGAATCTGCGCAAAGAAACGCAGCCCACTGCGCTTAGCCAGAAGCAGTATGATAACACCAATGGCAATCGCCGGCAATGCGAGCTGGCTCAGTTTGAACGAGAGCATCTGCGCGGTAACGGTAGTACCGATATTTGCACCCATAATCACGCCGATAGCCTGCTCAAGGCGCATCAGCCCGGCGTTGACAAAACCGATAACCATCACACTGCAGGCTGATGAACTCTGGATGAAACCGGTAATCACCGCCCCCATACCAACCGCAGCAAAACGGTTACGGGTCAGAAAATGCAGAAGAGAACGCAGCTTGTCACCGGCAATCAGCGACAACCCCTCACTCATCTGCCTCATACCAAAAATAAAGATCGCCAGACCGCCGAAGATTCCAAGCGCCAGTCCCCAGCCGTCAATCACAAAAAAGTCTGCCCGCAGGTCAGGCAGGTTCTTCACACTGCTCCACGGCTCGCTCATAACCCGCAAACCGATCACGCCCCCGCCCTGCTTCTTGCCGAGTTTCACCTCAAGCTTGGCCGTACCGTCCTCACCGGTAACCCCCTTGCTCTGAAGGATACGGGTACCGGAAGGAGCATGGCGCAGGTCAAATGAAAGCTCGACGCCTTTGAGCGGAACCCCCGGCGCAGACTCGGCGTGAACGATAATCGGCTTGTCCAGAGAAGACTTGACCAGACCATCCTGTCCGCTGCCCTCAATTGAGATGCCGCCATAATATGTAACTATAGCCGGCTTTACACCCGGATAATCCTTAAGGGCAATCCGCACGCGGTATACGCCGGGCTTGTTGACATTAGCCAACCAGGCAAAGTTGTACCCGCCGGCATCGGTCTTCGGCTCATCCTGGGTAAGTGAGGCGGTACTGCCCGCAGGTGCCTCGACAATGCTATAGCTGACATTAACCCCGGCAGCCAGAATTTCCTTGGAGCCGCCAAGAGCAGTCTTGACAGTCTCGGCAAAGACATTCAGCTGGATCTTCTGTGGAACATCCAGCGCCGCATAACGGCATGACTCACCACGCAGAACAATCTTGTCAGGACGGGCATCCTCCTTCTCGTCACAACCGCCGACAAAAAGAACCAGCGCAGCCAGAATACACACAGACCACCAACCCCGGCCAGCCCCGTAACCAAACTTGACATCAGACGAACCCATAAAAAACCTTTCGTATTTATTTTAAACATTGCAAAATTACGATTATTAGTGTAACGTTTGTGAAATGTTAGGGTAAGGATTTTGCGCCAATATGGAAGTGGCTTCTTTAATAAAGTGGGGGAAAATCGTCAACTTTAACCGGAATTTAGCAAATATGGGTAAAATTTGGAAAAAATTGTTAATTGACTGTTGACAAGAGTATGCCCCACGTGTAGATTTAGCCATCCGCCAGCCGTACTGCGATGTACGGTAAGGCTGCGCTGTTTTATGGTTAGCGCCGTAATTTTATGAAGATTAATTTTTAAATCTCGATATAGTTTTTATTTGGAAGAGTATCCTAAAATGATGAGACAAACTACCTTTGCAAAAAAAGAGGAAGTCAAGGCTGACTGGTGGCACGTAGATGGCAGCGACCTGGTTGTTGGCCGTCTGGCTACAGAGCTGGCGACTATCCTCATGGGAAAGAACAAGCCAATCTACACCTCTCACGTTGATTGTGGCGACTACGTTGTCGTAACCAACTGCGAGAAGGTGAAATTCACCGGAACCAAATGGCGCGACAAGATTTACCGCTATCACACCGGCTGGATCGGCGGCCTCAAGGAAAGCACTGCTCAGGAAATTCTTGACAGCCATCCTGACCGCATCCTGCGCAAGGCTGTACAGCGCATGCTCCCCAAGACCAAGCTTGGCCGTCAGATGCTGACAAAACTCAAGATCTATGAAGGAAGCGAGCATCCGCACTCAGCTCAGGACCCAAAAGAATTAACCGTTAAAACAGCGAAGAGGAGATAACCGTGGCAGACAAGAATGGCTACGAATGGGGTACAGGTCGTCGTAAATGTTCAGTTGCCCGGGTACGCGTCTGTAAGGGCGAAGGCAAGATCATCATCAACGGCCGTGATTACAAGGAATACTTCCCGACAACCCGCCAGCAGGCTGCAGTAGTCGGCCCGCTCAAAAAGATCGAAGCAGAGTCAACTTATGACATCTTCGCTAACATCTCAGGCGGCGGACTCACCGGCCAGTCAGGCGCTCTGATGATGGGTCTGGGACGTGCACTGATTAAGCTTGTACCGGATAAGGCAGCACTCCTGCGTGACACCGGCTTCCTTTCACGTGACTCACGTATGGTTGAACGTAAGAAACCTGGTAAGCCAGGCGCACGTAAGAGCTTCCAGTTCTCAAAGCGTTAAACCAAACCGTTCCGCTTTTTTTTTGCAGACACCGATTATTTGCAGAATTACAGAAACATCCAAAAGACCAGCTCAGGCTGGTCTTTTTTTTAGCTATTTCTTCCGATAAAAGTTGACATGCCCACTACTTACAGCTATATTTACAGAAATAGCATGGGGTAGCCTCTAATCCGCCATAAATCTGCGCCGAAAATACAGGGAAACGATGCTCAAGAAAACACTGACAGCCATCTCAATAATAGTAATTGCCGTTTTTTTACTGCAATTCACCCACAACCGTCTCTGGAACAGTGGCGGTATAATTAACGACCACTTAAATGGTGACAGTGTTATTTTTATTGCTGCGGCTTACTCGGTTTTTCATCACCATACCCCCTACATTGACCCCATAAATACCGAGCATCCGGGATCACTCTATTGTTACCCGCCGCTTCTGGCGACCTTTCTTGCCCCGATTTCTGAATTACCCGACTGGGCTATAAATTTACTCTGGTATTCACTGCTGACACTCTGTTTTCTCGGTTCATTTATCTTTCTGCACAAGACGGCAAAATTATATTCACTTGCCCCGCCGGCAAACCTCACCATTCCTTTCTATACATTGATGTTTGCCTTGATGTTTGAACCAGTCCAGAACAATTATATTTATGCACAATCAAACGCACTGGTACTTTTCTGCATCACCGGATTTACCTACTGGTACTCGGCAAACCGGAAAATTAAAGCGGCATCGGCCCTGGCGGTCGGCTCGACCCTGAAGATGTTCCCGCTGGTTTTTCTGCCGCTGCTGATCTGGCGCAGAGAGTGGAAGCTACTGATCTTTTTTGCCTTGGCAGCTATTCTGCTCTGCCTGACTTCATTTATTTTTAACCCGCATGACGGTTTTTACCCGGACTACCTCAAGGCACTGCTCTCGCGAAGTTCCTCCGACTACAGCTTTACAGAATTTTTCAGCACCCTCAGCCGAAGCGTCCTCTGGCTGTTTCCAACGCTCGAAGACAAGCTCGTTACCTATGCGTGTGTTGCCGTTATTTTTTTATCCATCTCTGTACTGGATCTGCACAGCAAAAAATGCACCACACCCAAACGCAATGACCGGACATTATGGCTTCTACTGATACTGACTAACGGCATAATGATGATCCACCCACACACAGAACTTCACATAATGGTCTATTGCCTGCCGTCTTTCACCCTCTGCGCATTATGGGTCATGCACTACGGCAAGCCAAAACATATCATTCTTTATACGCTTTCATATTTACTTTATGTACCACTGCTGAGCGCACAGAAAACACCGATAACCTTTCTAAGCTTGTTGGTTAACAGTATTCTTTGCGTAAGTATCATCTACAGCAGTCAGGCCGGAAGGTTTGTCGCGAGCAAAGTCAATAAGCTAAGGATGCAAATTACAGGTGACTGATATGATTTCAGCTGTGAAAAAAACGATTACGCCAATACGGCTACAGGAACGTCTGCGGGAACTGTCGGGCAGGAATCTGCTGCTGATGATTACCGACAACACCCGCACCATGCTCTCCCAGAAAAAAGAGGGCCGTGTCCTGGTCATACGGATGCATCGGATGTTTCTCAACTCTCCGGAAAAAGTTATCCACGCACTGGTCTGGTGGATCAAGGGCAAGCGTAACGATTACGAGCATATCCGTGATTTTATCGAGAGCAATGACGACAAGATCAGAATCGTCGACCCTTTGGAACGCAAGGTTAACCTGGTCACAGACGGCAAGTGCTATGATCTGGCGGAACTATTTGACAATATCAACAAAACCTACCTGCAGGGGCGCTCAAAGGCGAGCATCACCTGGGGCAGGAAGATTTCAAAGAAACGCGCCAGCCTGATAAGGCTTGGCTGTTATGACCCGGTGCGCAACATGATCTCGATCAGTCAGCGCCTGGACAGGCGTGATATTCCGCGCTACATGATAGAATTTGTTATTTTTCACGAGATGCTGCATGAGATACTCGGCATCGGAGAGCGGCCTGACGGCAAGCGTGACATTCACGGCAAGACCTTCAGGCTGATGGAGCAGACTTATCCGTATTATGAGGATGCTCTCAAGTTTGAGAAGAAGAAATGGGGGGGAGGTTCCTGAGATGACAGAAAAAGAAAAGGCTGAACGTAAGGATGTAGCGGGCAAGGTCAAGGTGCACAGCAGCGCCAGACACCTTGCTATGGTTGCCTGTATTCTGATTGGCGTATTTATTTATGCGGGCTGGAAGGTGAAGATGAATCAGGACAGGTCTTCTTCCGACCAGCCAGAGAGCAGCCCGTCATATGCACTGAGTAACCATAATCAGGAACAGGATTCAACCGCACCCCTGCGCAGCAGTGCGAGTTTTGACGATAACAGCGCTGCCAGTAACTTCCGCCTGCCTACAGCAGCGCATGGAGCTGCACCTGATTCAGGGCGTCCTGTCCTGCATATCAGCAGCACCCCCGTGCGTGACCTTCAGCCAGAGCCAGCCCCGGCAATGCCTGAGCCAACTGAGCCACCGGCAACAGGTGTAAATATTCCCGGCGCACTACCGGAAACTGCAGGCGCAACAATCGGCGGGCGCAGCAATCAGGACAAACCGCTCAAGCCTATTGACGACGCACTGACACCTCTTCCTGACTATGCCTCACTGCCACAACCGGCAGTCCCATCGGCTGATACTGCTCAGGCTGCGCGGCCAGTGACACCAGAAGCACACCCGGCAACAACCCCTCGCGCCGCACTCCCCGAGAACGATACCACCTCAGAACCCGACAACGACCCAGAACTTGCCATGCGCCAGACCATCCGGGACGGCAGCTACAGCAAGGTTTATACCGTCAAGGCCGGAGACACACTCAATGCCATTGCCGAGGAAATTTTCGGCGACCGCAGTAAGGCGCGAGAAATTTTCGAGAATAACCGCGACCTGATGGTTAGCCCCGACCAGCTTGCTATCGGCATGAAACTGAAAATCCCGACAGAAGGAGAGCGCCAGCAGATTATTATCCACACTATCTGCAAGAGTGATTCGCTCCCGTCTCTGGCGGTGCGTTATTACGGCAGCTCTGAGCGCGACTACATCAACCTAATCCGCAAGGCAAACCCGATTTTACAGAAAGACGGTTTTGCTGAAGGACTGCGTCTAATTATTCCGCCACTGGCTCAAGCAACTACCGGTGAAGAAAACGCCAGCGCACAAAGCACCTATACCGTCCAATCCGGCGACACCCTTTCAGGCATCGCCAGAAAAGTATACAAGAACTCAGGCCGCTGGAATGACATCTTTGTTGCCAATAAAGACACCCTTTCATCACCCAACAGCCTCCAGGTTGGCATGAAGCTGCGCATTCCCTGATAAAGCAACAATCACCAAATATCAGATACGACAAAAAGAACCCGCAGACCAATAATGATCTGCGGGTTTTATAATTAAATGTTGAAACGCCTGAATGAAATATAAATCTCAGAACTGGCGCTGATAATCGCGGTTCTCATCATACGGGCGATGCTCACGCCAGTAAGTCTCACCTTCGGGCTTTTTCAGAACCAGCTTGTCACGGCCGCAGAGACGCATGAAAAATCCCATCGGCGTAATCAGCAGATAATAAAAGATCGCAAAAATAACGCGGGTCATGATGTTCCCCATCACCCAGCCAATTGCCATCCAGACATAGTAAAACGGCAACGCCACCTTTGAGCCAAGCAATCCCGATACGCCCGCCACCAGCGCAATCCCCCAGCAGACATAAGCATAATTAAGGTTTCTGGCTATCGGCCAACCGGCGAACTTCGCCAGACCGATAATTCCAAATCCGATCAGCATCGCCCAGCCAAAACCACGCAACGCCTTCTTGTCCGGACTCCAGTTAATTTCAACCATCGACATAAAAAATAATCCTCATTTTTTCAGGGCGGAAAAAAGCCTAGAAGGTTGTATAAATAAAGGTCGCAGCAGCCGGAGAAATCGTCGCCAGAACCAGCAGACCAACCAGCAAAAGAGAAACAATAATAATCGGCGCCATCCAGTAAGCCTTGTTCTCTTTCATAAAGCCCCAGAACTCGCTGATAATCCCCTGACGCTTCACCGCCAGTTTCTGTCCCTGTGGTTGTGCCGGAGCAGAATCACCGCCGCAGCAGGAACCCTCGTCATGACTTGAGCAACCGCAACCACAGCAAGTATTTTTATCTTCACTCATTATTCATTCCTGTTTTCATATCAATGTGCAGACAACCGCCCGCACAACCAGCCCCATTAGTCGAGCTTGAACTTTTGCTTATGCTCCTCAGCCCCTTCCATCGGCGGCTGTTCATCCTTGAGACAAATAATATCCTCAAGCAGAAGCGCATCCATATCCGTATACATGAAACACTTGTACGCGTCCTCTGGCGTGCAGACAATCGGCTCGCCGCGGATATTAAATGAAGTATTAACCACCACCCCATACCCCGTCTTCTCCTCGAAGGCCTTGATAATTCCATAATAATCAGGATTGGTCTCTTCATGCACAGTCTGGATTCGCGCCGAGTAATCAACGTGGGTGATTGACGGCACATCCGAGCGGAGGATATTAAGTTTTTCAATACCGAATAATTTTTCCTGCTCCGGCGTCATCTTCTTACGGCGCTCTTCCCTGACCGGCGCAACCAGCAGCATATACGGGCTTTCGGCCTCATGGTCAAACAAGTCTGAACACGCATCAGCAAGGCAGCTTGGCGCAAACGGGCGGAAGCTCTCGCGGAATTTAATTTTCAGATTAAGCACCTTCTGCATCTCGGTATTGCGCGGATCGCCGAGGATACTGCGGTTGCCAAGTGCGCGCGGACCAAACTCCATCCGTCCCGCCGCACGCCCCACAACCTTGCCTTCAGCGAGTAAATCAGCCACGCGTTTATACATCTGCTCTTTTGAGTCAAACTGCTCAAACTTGCCGCCGACTGAGCTGACATATTTCTTCGCATCCTCAGAAGTAAACTGCGGCCCCAGATATGAACCCTTCTGAAAGTCCATCATATTTACCGGAGCGCTGCGTTTATTCCCCAGTATCTGATGCCACAAAAACTGCGCCGCGCCAAGCGCCCCGCCAGCATCACCGGCGGCAGGCTGAATCCACATCCGCTTGAACGGCCCCTCACGCAAGACCTTGCCATTAGCAACACAGTTCAAAGCACAACCACCGGCAAGACATAAATTCTCAAGCCCTGTCTCTTGATGAATATGGCGACAGATCTTGTCAACGATAATTTCAGTAGCCTTCTGCACACTCGCCGCCAGATCCATCTCGCGCTGACTGATTTTAGTCTCAGGAGTACGCGCCGGAGCACCGAAAAGATCATGGAACTTTGACGAGGTCATCGTCAGGCCGTGCATATAATCAAAGTAGCTCATGTCCATCCAGAAGGAGCCGTCTTCCTTAAGATCAAGGAGGTGATTGAAGATCAGGTCAACATATTTCGGCTCGCCATACGGCGCCAGTCCCATAACCTTATACTCGCCTGAGTTAACCCGGAAACCAGTGTAATAGGTAAACGCGCTGTAAAGCAGACCAAGCGAGTGCGGATAGCGTATCTCGTTTTTAAGCTCAAGACGGTTGCCGCGCCCTACGCCCCAGGTCGTCGTCGCCCACTCGCCAACACCGTCAATAGTAAGAACCGCCGCTTCCTCAAAGGGTGAAGGGAAGAACGCACTCGCAGCGTGTGATTCGTGATGCTCAGTGAAATAAATCGGGCCAGAGTATTTATTTTTAAGCCCCTTGTCGATCTCACGCGGCAGGTGCAACTTCTGCTTGAACCAAATCGGCATCGCCATCATAAACTGGCGCAGACCGCGCGGCGCAACCGCCAGATAGGTCTCAAGCAGGCGCTCAAACTTCAACAGCGGCTTGTCATAAAAGACCACCGCGTCAAGTTGATCGGCGGTAATTCCCGCCTCCCTGAGGCAGTATTCAGCCGCATTTGACGGAAAGTCACTGTCGTGCTTGATACGGGTGAAGCGCTCTTCCTGAGCCGCAGCGATAATTTCCCCGTCGCGCAACAAAGCCGCAGCACTGTCATGGTAAAACGCAGAAACGCCAAGAATATGCATATATCTATATCCCTATAGTAATCAGTAAGTTACAGTATTAATGATAATAAAGCCGCAGGCACAGAGAAATCGCGGCAAGCCCTGAACAATTATATGGTTAGCCCCCAAACGATCAACCTTTATTGTAAAAAAATATATGGCAATAAAATTAGGGCTTTTTACGGATAATCCGCGGATGGCGCAGCAGCGGCAGAAACAGGATGCAGGAAAAAGCAATTGATCCGGCCGCGCCGTAAACGACATAATCAAGTTCGTAATTACTCATAATATAATACGCCAGCATCGGCCCGAAAACCGCGCGTATCCCACACAAAAACACATGCACCGACATATAATCACCTGTCTTCTCAACCGGGGCAATCTTGGTAACCCAGAGATTCCAGATGATCTCCCCCCCGCCATTAGCCAGACCAAAGCAGATCGCGCCGATAACCTGGCAAGCCAGATATGGCAGAAAGAATAGCATGATGCTCAGGAAGAAGAATGCGTTTATCAGTAACCGCACGTGCATCAGGTTCATCCTGTCAAAGATACGCCCCCAGATCATATTAGACCCAAGCCGGAAAGCCTGCGGGATAATCTGCATAATCAAGAGAACCATCCACGGACTGTAATTGAGTCCGTATTTGTCTGAAGCCATATATTCAACACGAATGGGAATAGTTGAGAGATTGCCTGTGCCAATGAAAAACCAGGCAAAGCAGATATAGGCAAAGAGCTTATCGGAGAATAAAAGTTTCAGGCTTGAGAAGGGGATTTTTTTGGGTTGCTGGGGGGGACGGCCGGGAATCCGCCAGACAAAGAAACCGGCAGCGACAAGACAGATTGCCACCGTCAGCAAGACCAGATAATAATACTTTGTATAGCTCGACTCGCTCATAAAGAGCGCAACCATTCCGCCGTAACTGAGCGCGCTGACCGAGCCGATCAGGCAGACCTGCGAAAAGTATTTACCGCGGTACTCAGGCGCGACATTATTGCGCCACATCGCCGTAATCATCGTCGGCAAAATCGCCAGAAGGATCACCCCGGCAATAACGCAAGGCATATAAACGCTGAACGTATGAAAGATAACCGCCGGGGTAAAACACAGTACCGCGGCAAAAACGGTATAGGCAATAGCCTTTGAGACCGGAAAACGCAGACGCTTTAACACCTCAAGAATCACCGGATTAAGCAGCATGCCAATCCCCGCAGCCGCGGCAATCAGGGATTTATTGAAGTCTGAGGCGTTAAAATATTCAAGCGCGATATATACCAGAAACTGCGCAGAGTTAAGGGCAATAAAGGGCCCGAAGAAGAGCGAGCGGAACTTCTCCGAGCGGATCGTCAATCTGTGATTGGCATATTCCATAAAAATAAAACCTGAAAAGCCGCAGGAAAAACAGGCAACACCGGCGACATTAATAACGCAGCCAGCCACGGGCGTTTCCCGCAGGCCGGATAATCATTATAAGCAGAAGAAGGAATTATTCAATCGTCGGGTTACCGTGTTTTCGGTAATTTCCGGGGCTGAGCTTGACAAAGCGGGTGAATGAGCGCGAGAAATTGGCCACCTCACTGTAACCGACCTTGAGCGCGATCTCTTTCTGCGAGAGGTCGGTCTCCTTGAGATACCGGCAGGCACGCAGCATTTTCTGCCGCAGTATATACTGATAAGGGGTAAACCCCGTCTGCTCCTTGAATACGCGCGTAAAATGCTCGCGACTCAGATCAAGATAGCAGGAGATGTCATTGGCGTTGATATCACCGGAAATATTCTCGCGCACATAACGCATCGCCTTCTGGGCAATAATCGTATGCCCGTCTTCTGTGGTGTCTGGCATGGTCATGTCAACCAGCCCCAACAGAAAATCATAGACAATCCGCGCCGATGATGCAGCGTTAAGATCAAGTGTCAGCCCGTTCATATTTTTATAGGATAGAAACGGCTCAAGGAGCGCATCCTCAGGGTCAAGGCTGTAAATCGAGCCGTTACTGCGGTTTAAGGATTCAACCAGCTCGGCTGCGCCGTTACCGATAAAACCGAACCAGATGAATGACCACGGCTCAGTCGCTCCTTCAGGGTAGCCGTAAGCTACCGATTCATCAGAATTGCGGCACAGAAAACCTTCCCCCCGGCGCAGGTGGTACTCACCATTGGCGTCGCGGTAATAACCGGTTCCAGACAAGGTGTACTGAAAGAAAAACCGGCCTTCTTCAGCCTTGCGATACCGCCCGTCTAAATGATAATCCGGAGACTGGCGGGTCTCGCAGGCAACAATATTTACCTGCGGAAGCGCGGATATGGGGCGGAATGTTCTGATATGCACTGTCCAGTCATTCATATCACAAATTGATAACCTTAATCAAAAAAAGCCTTCTTTACCAATAAACAAACTTGGGATATTATAATCCCGTTGACACAATCAAAGCAACACTTTTTTCATATAACAGAAAGGTATTTCAAAAATGGCCAAGATCACATTCATGGGAGCAGGCAGCACAATTTTCGCGAAGAACATCCTCGGTGACTGCATGCGCACCCCAGCCCTTCAGGACGCCCACATCGCTCTTTACGATATCGACGCAACCCGTCTTAAAGAGTCAAAGATCATGCTAGACACCATCAACAAGAACTCAAACAAGGGACGCGCCAAGATCACCACCCACCACGGTGTCAGCAGCCGCAAGGCAGCGCTGAAGGATGCCAACTACGTCGTCAACGCCATTCAGGTCGGCGGCTACGAACCGAGCACTGTCATCGACTTTGAAATCCCGAAGAAATACGGCCTGCGCCAGACAATCGCCGACACCCTCGGTATCGGCGGTATTTTCCGCGCTCTGCGTACTATCCCGGTAATGGACTCCTTTGCCAGGGACATGGAAAAGGTCTGCCCCAATGCACTGATGCTCAACTACACCAACCCGATGTCAATGCTTTCAGGCTACATGCTCCGCCACACCAATATCAACTACGTCGGCCTCTGTCACTCAGTTCAGGTCTGTGCTCCTGGTCTTCTAAACCACGCCGGAATCGACCCTAAAAAGATCAAGAACCTCAACTGGAAAGTTGCCGGTATCAACCACATGGGCTGGCTGCTTGAAGTCAAGGACGGCGAAAAGGACCTCTACCCGGAACTGCGCAAAAAGCTTTACCCGATCATGGACAAGGTCGTCAAGAAGGGCTGCAAGGCTGTCAATACCGACAAGGGTTCAAGTGAACTTGAAAGGCGCGTCGCCCACGACATTATCCGTCTTGAATACATGCGCAAACTCGGCTACTACTGCACAGAATCTTCAGAACACAACGCAGAATACGCACCGTTCTGGATCAAATCCGGCCAGCCTGAACTGCTTGACAAGTACAACATTCCGCTTGATGAGTACCCACGCCGCTGCGTGAGGCAGATTGCCAAGTGGAAAGAACAGGCCAAGGATCTCGTCGGCAACAAGAACCTCAAGCACACCCGCACCCACGAATACGGCAGCTTCATCATGGAAGCAATGGAAACAGACAACCCATTCGCCTTTGGCGGTAACATCATCAATAACGGCCTGATCAGCAACCTGCCGACTAAAGCCTGTGTCGAGGTCAAGTGTATTGCCGACCGTCAGGGCATCCACGGCACCTACGTCGGGGAAATCCCAGAGATCTGCGCTGCCATGAACCGCACCAACATCAACAGCCACCTTCTGGCTATTGAAGCGGCAGCGACCCTCAACAAAGAAGCGATCTACCACGCAGCCTTCATGGACCCACACACTGCAGCAGAACTTAACATGGAACAGATCAAGAACCTCTGCGACGATCTCATCAAGGCCCACGGCAACATGCTGCCAAAGTACAAATAAATTTTCACAGGGGCAGAGCCTTATCCCCGCGAATAATCCCCTTAACAGGCTCTCTGCATCTCTGCAGCGGGCCTGTTTTAATTACCAAACTGACAGAAAAATAATTTACTCTCAAGGCTCTCTGTGCATAATATCAGACAGGCAGACGTCCTCAGGCATAACGTCTACTTTCTGAACAAAAATTAATCCAGCGGAGAGAACATAATGAAAATACTTCTGACCAACGACGACGGCATCTACGCAGAAGGGATGGAAAAGCTTGTAGAGCTGATGCTTCCGCTCGGGCATGAACTGTATATCGTCTCTCCAAAACGCAATAACAGCGGCGCGGGTCACGCCATCACCCTCTGGCGCGAGGTCGAAATCAGAAAACTCGATCCCTTAAAAGGCATCAGAGAGCGCTGGTTTGTTGACGGTACGCCGGTGGACGCGATCAAGTTTGCCCTTGGTAATGGCATTGTCAGGCCAGAGTTGATTGTCAGCGGCATCAATAACGGCCCGAATATGGGGCGTAATATTTTTTATTCCGGCACTGTCGGCGCGGCACTTGAGGCGCTCTTTCATGATATCAGCTCAGTTGCGCTGTCAGTAGAAAACTGGTCTGAACCGTTATGGGAACCGGCGATTATTTACGGGCGCAAAATTGTCGAGAAAGCAATTGATCTTGTCCGCAACAATAAAGACAACACCTTCCTGCTCAACGCAAATTTCCCCGACCTTCCAGCCAGTGAAATAAAAGGCACGCGCCTGACCAGGCAAGGGGTAAGCGGATTTGCGGAGAAATTCTACCCCTCAAAAGGCGGCACCCCACACCATTATTTTCTGGCCGGCGAAATTACCATGCCAGACACCGACGGCTACATTGATGCTATAGCCGTCAGTGAAGGATATATTTCAATTACACCGCTCTACCCCCAGCTTACCAGCGAGGAGGTCCTCAAGAAATTCGCAGGCTGCTTTGACGACATCACAAAACAGCTGTAAAACTACTGCTGCACCAGCAATTGGATTATCACACTGCTTAACCCGACTTCTCGGTCAAAGGGAGTAAAGCTCAACTCAGCTTGCGCGAACTTCACAATGACAGCAGTAGCATTGCTGCCAGTATAGCTGAATTCATTGAGTCTGGCTTTTGCGCTGTCATTAAAAAATGAAATCAGGCCGGATTTCTCACTTTCAGTTAGCGCTTTAAACTCAAGCGTCATAACCGGACTGGCCGCACCACGGTCGTAGGTATACGCTGCGCCAGACAAACTTTCCCCGCCGACCTGATTGCGTGCGACGGTATAATCCTGCTCAGCCTCAGGCGATGGCAGAGTCAGGCTTTCATCCTGATAAGCCATAACCACATTGTTTGAAATCTTATAGGCGTTTACCTCAAGCCTGATAATGGCTGATAATTTTCCTGTATCAACCTTTACCCCTTCCACAACCTTTACCGCGCAAATACTGTAGTCCCCAACAAACAAGGCAAGTGACTCTAACGCAATTAAAAGCTTGTCTGTGATATCAACCAGCGCCTCACTCCTCAGGGTAATAATCTCAAGATTGAAGCAGAAGGTTACCAACCCGCGGGTTTTATTCTGAGGCTCGTCGGTAATTACAATATAAGGTTTGACCGCGCTGCGGGGAGGGGCGGAATAATAAACAGCCTCGCCACTGCCAAGAAGACCGGCAAGAGAACTTTCCGAGAGTAAAGCGCTGCGCAACGCGGTACGAATCTGGCGCAGTCCACTAACCGCGCCCTGAGCTGTAATGGAAAAAACAAGCGGCGCCGATAACGACTTACCCCCACTGCCAACCGATTCAACATACCCCCAGTAACTCCCCTCAGGCAATGCAAAATCAATACTACCATCCCCGGAAATCTGACTGGTCAAGACAAAAACGCCGCTACCCACAGGACGCGTGTAGACCGAATTGACTGCGCCGTTGTCAGAACCGTTAACAGTGAACGTTCCCCCAAGACCGTCGCCATTATCGACTACACTCAAAGCTGCAACCGCCGGGTCCGACACCTCGTCAGTAATCAGCAGCACTCCGGTATAAGCGCTGTCATAACCATAATTAATCCCGGCGCGCACATCGGCAATGGACGGATAATTCAAATCCCTCGCCCCGGCATGCGCAACCAGACCATTCCCGACCTCTTCAAAATATACCATATCAAAAGTTGGCATTTGACATCTCCCTGCCGGACAAGTTATGCCGGCATCATCCACCACGCACGAATATGCTGGTTAAAAAATTAAATAGAAATTGTCCCGGACACCACTTAGGATGCTACCGCAGGAGGGGGTTCTGTCAAACTGATTTTTATTTTTTACTGCAAAAAATCGGCGCGCAACAGGCAGTTAATAATAAAGACGCCCGAAATTTTCTTTGAGGTAGCTGATCGTTGAGGGTGAAATTTTTTCAACCGTAAGCTTTGGCTTCATGGCATAATACTCGCCGATTGCCGCAAGCACAAGTCTGGGTGACTTCGACATCTTAAGGATTTTCGCGCACCATAAAAAGTTTGAGACCAGGCCGATATGCAGCGGCAGATATTTGTAGCTGATCGCCAGACGGTTTTTCAGAAAACGTTTTAACGTGTCCCCTGCAGGCTCACGCCCTGAGGGAGTCTGCTTGTGATAGACACCGATCTGCGGGGTGAACTTGATATAGTGTCCGCGATTTATAATTCGAAAGGAGATATCAAGCTCGTCGTGATAGATAAACAACTCCTCATCAAACAAACCAACGTCATTAAGTACGCTGCGCCGCGAAGCCCATCCGGCACCGATAAAGAAACTTGACTTGAATTCCTCATCCGGCGAGACCTTCTCCATAGGCGCGGGAAATTCTTTCTTCTGCACTTCTCTTGTAAAGTAATTGACGATCTTAAAAGCGATATGCGCACACTCCGGCTCGGCCGAAAAAATTGCTTTGACCTTACTGACAGGTTCCGGCGTGAAGAAAACCGCGTCATCATCAATGTTAATGATAATATCGGCAGTCGACCTGCGGATAGCATAATTGCGCCCGCCAGTGCAGCCAAGATTTTCACCGGGGTTACAGATTACAATTTTCTCATGCCCGCAAAACTGCTCAAGCTTGACAGCCGTATCATCTGTTGAGTTATTATTAACGACCCACACCCTGTTAAAATCAGGCAGCATCGGCAGAATGCTTTTAAGCGTTTCAACAATGTCATCAGCGCGGTTATAAGTAAGGATAACCAGATCAACCGTCATCCCGGTATTTTTATCAGTCATGTTTTTTCTCTATGATTTCAACCCCAGAACGTCTATAAGCTTCAGATAATGCGCCTGCGGAGTATACAGTTTCTCGCATTTATCCTTGCAGTAAGCGATCTTCTCGGCCGCCGGCTCAGCAAGCGCCGCGACAATAGCCTCCGCCATCGCGTCAACATCATCAACGCTGCACAACCTCCCACCCTCGCCAAAACCGATAAACTCCCCCGGTCCTGAAGGGCAATCGGTTGTTACAATCGGCACGCCAATATAACCAGCCTCGATAATCGCATGACAGGGATCCTCCCAGCGCGAACTGAGAACAAACACATCAGATGCTTTCAGAAAGGAAAAAGGGTTTGGATAAAATCCAGCAAGCTCGACATTATCAGTTATACCAAGTTCGTAAATCAAGGCCTGCAGGGGCTCACGTAACTCACCCTCGCCCAAGACAAGCAACCGCGCCTGACGCTTTTCAAGAACTTTGGCAAACGCACGTATCAGCACATCAAAACCTTTCTGCCGGCACAGCCTGCCAAGGCCGGTCACCACAGGAAGAGTCTTCCCACTGAGCCAGCGATGCCTGCACTCAATCTGCGCTTTAGCGAGTATCGCCTTTGTTGCAACCGGCGCACACAGACGGATAACTTTTTTATCACTGTAACCGAAGGTCTCGATAATTCGTTCTCTGGTACTGTCGCTGACAGCGGCGATGTACTCGATGCGTGAGTAGAGCGCTTGCCAGAGACGGTAGCGCAGCCAGCTTTCAGCCCTGCGCCATAACGATGATTTCTTATCGCCGTTGCGCATCATGAATGAGGGCAAGCCCCAGATAATTGCCACGGTCTGCGGCTGATGCCTTGCGAAGAAACGGGCGAGCAACACCGGAATCGCCAGAAGACAGGTTATAATATAATCAGGTTTCTGACGGTCGATTAATTTTGCCAGAGCAAGAGGCGAGAAGAGCAGGACAAAGAACATGAATAAACGGTAGAACTTACCATTTTTCGGCAGACGCGCCGGCCAGAACCGGGCAAGCCCAAGATCATAAATTTCACAACCGCCCTCCTGAAGCTCTTGGTCAAACTCATGCCATTCGCCACAGCAGCTTATCAGCGCCGCTTCATGGACACCGTTTTCTGAAACGGCCAGCACGCTGTTAATCATCCCCTGAACAGTACCGATATTCTCGCCATACGGCCCCCAGTAGAAGATCTTTTTTCTCTCACTCTCAGAGCGATTATCATTTTCCGAAGTCACCACAGTCACATCCCCGCAAATACTATTTCAAAACGCCGCCAATAGCGTAATTAATAAAAAACCACAATGATTTTAAAAGCGATAATTTCTCATGCTCGCGGTATAAACGCCACTGAAAACCAATAGCCCTGAGCTTGTTGCCTGATACTGAACTCAGCCGCTTGCGGTAACTGGCCAAGGGAATATCTAGTCCGTAAACATAGTCGGTAAGCTTTAACAGATCAAGCCAGAGCGCGCAATCTTCATGTCCAACCTGAGGCATATAGTTTTTCCCCAGTTGCTGCATATCGACAAAGGCCGTCAGACAACCGATCGTATTGCCTTTTAAAATATCAGAATAAGTCGCCTTAGGCGGAACATTGCGAACCGACAACTGCCTCAATCCATCTTCACTGATAACCCGGTAAGCCGCGCAGCAGAAGGCTTTCTCACCATTTCCGGCAAACTCAAGCATCTCCTGCAGAAAATGTTCATCCCACAAATCATCGCTGTCAAGAAAACAGAGATACCGTCCCGCAGCATTTCTGATAGCTTCATTGCGTGCCGCGGCCGGACCTTTCTTACTGGTGTAGATACTAACCTTTATCCGGTCATCATTCCAGGACAGATTACGGTAAATAGCCGCCGAGTTATCAGTAGAACCGTTATCAACAAGCAGCAGCTCCCAGTCAGTAAATGTCTGCGCCTGCACCGAAGCAATGCTGGCGGCGATAAAATCCTGCGCGTTATAACAGGGCATAACAACAGAGACCAGAGGCATTATCTGCCCTCCCCGGTAGCAGGTGCGGCACCGCCCGCACGATCTTTCGGCTCAAGAATATTTTTGACGATATACTCCGCAATAATCTTGTCTGCCAATGCCGTGGGGTGGCTGTCAGCGGGAAAAACATACTTTGGCCTGTTTTCTTTAAAGTCAGGTATCACCTGCTCGCGGGTGTGCCAGTTGAAATTATTCTTCTTCAGAAAATCAATAATCTCAGGCTCGGAATCCCAGAGGATTATATCAAAGCGGCAGCCGGGGTATTTCTTTTCAACCGTATCGCGGCTGGCAAGGAGTACCGCACAAAAAAGTTTTTTACTGTCCTCCGAAATAACAGACTTTATCGCGTTATAGATATTCGATTTCACCAGAAGATAACGTTTGGCTTTCTCCAGAAATCTGGCACTCTCACTGTCTGACCAGTAAAGAAAATTAAAAGGGTTACCATTGTAAAAATTACCCGCTCGCTGCAACTCTCCCGCAGAGGAAAGCCTGTAACGGGGGCCGGAAAAATCCCAGGTTGTAGCACCGGCAGTTCTGGCTACATGGTCTGCAATGTAAAGGTAAATTGCGTTTGCCGGGGTATGCCTGAGATCTTTATCGGCAAAGTCTGATTGCAATATCGACAGCATCTGATGCGTACCATAACCGTGCAATCCGAAATTAAGAACCTGAAAACTTTTATTTTCACCCGCCAGAATACGGCCAACCTGCGAAGGGATGGTCTGCTTGTCATCAAGCCCCTCCCCGAACATAAAAGAACCGCCAAAGAACATCAGGCTGCCGCTCTCCTTTTCAGAGCCAAGAAACTCCGGAGTCTTGCGCAGACCGTTATCTCCTATGGTATAAAAAACGTCATACAGCGTTGAACCATCAGAAAGATTTTTTTTGGAATGGGCTATTATTCCCGGCTTGACCCGGTAGCCAAGAACAGGCTGTATGACATTCTCATAATAGTCCTTACGATAGGAACATTCAGGATCAAAATAAGCAGTAAGATCCACCGCCGCAGCAGCACCTTCGGAAACTGATCCCTCCTGCCCCCTGAGCGCAAGAGACATTTTAACACCCAGCAGAAATTCGCCCAGCGCTAAAAGGAGCAGAACAAGCCCTGCATTTATACTGAAAATCCTAAACCAGCGAGCCTTGAAAAGAACCGCCAGCGAAAGGCAATAAGCAGCCCAAATGAGAAAAATCCAGACAAATGGCTTAATCAGCTCATATCCAAGCAGACCGCTTAAAGCGACTGAGATAAAAAAAGCCAAAATTGAAATAATATATTTCACAGCGATTCCCGTTTTTTTATCATAAACACGTGCAAAATGCCCTCTATATATTACATATTATTACGTTAATAGCAATATTAATAGAATTTTTGGACTGCAAACCTGATATCGCGGAAAAACACCAAATAACCGGTTGAATGCGCAGAATTTTTATACTTTCTTTTTCTTGCATAAAGCGAATATTAAGTATACTATTAGCTAATATAATCTTAACAAACCAGCAGGGAGCGATATGGATCGGGCACTCAATATCATTGAATTTATGGTAGTTGTCATTATTATCGCGGTCGTCGGCGGCCTGAGCGTCTATGCAATCAGCAATGCGATTGAATCGGCACGGACAGTAACCTGCCAAAAAAATATCAGCCAGCAGGGGATGGCCTATCTGCAGTATATCGACGCAAACCCCATCAATGGAACTACCGATCTTACCGGCTTTGCCATGCCAAAAGTGCAAGACCATGAGCAGACCCCCTGGACAGAGAAGCTTGCGGAATATGTTGAGAGCGACGAAATTTTCGTCTGCCCTTCAGCAGCAATTGAGAACCAGCCGTCTTACGGTATGAATCCGCTGGCGGCAGCAGGTTGGTCTTACGAGAAAAATGAATTTACCGGTGCTGTACTCCTACCGGGAGAAACGCGCCAGTGTAATTTTTTACTGCTGAAAAATCCTGCGGCAACCGTCCTGATTAATGACACCGCAAAAATATCGGTACAGTCAACAATTAACAGCCCAGAGAATTGGCGTGAGGTTTACGGCGCGTGGAAACCGTATACGGCTTTCAGCCTGTCGAGTTCCCGGCAAGAACCTGAGGGCAAGAAACTTGATTATGGCTACAACTGGGGTAACACCGCCGCCAGCGGCCTGCTTGGGGAGATGATCTGGGATCAGTACCGGCGAGCCTTTGCTAGGCATCCGGCCAATATGTGCTCTTCCCTTTTTGCCGACGGACACGCCAATACCCTTGAAATTTCCAGTCTGATCGAACCTGAATGGGGCGCAGCCGAGTGCCTTTACGATAATCAGTAATAGCTATTGACAGCTCAAGACGTTGTTAACACTGCTGAAAAAAACAAATCGGGAAAATTATTCACCCCAGCCGAGCTTCTGTTTGAGGATATCATAACGCCCGCAGTCACTGCGCAAAATAATCTTTGCCGAGATCTCAGAACAGGTAATACTTACCCGCTCAGAACCATCAAGGACGCAGACCTTCTGACCGTCGCAACTGATGATTGATTCGCCAGAGACAACCAGCGTTTCATATTCGCCAAGTACCAGTGGCCGGTTGGAAAGAAGATGCGGGCATAACGGCACAAGCAACGCCGCACGTAATTCCGGATTAAGAATCGGCCCACCCGCAGACAGGGAGTAACCTGTAGACCCCGTTGCCGTCGCCACCAGCACCCCGTCACCGGCAGTGTTTATCAGATGCCCGCAATCAACCTCAAGGCTCAGATGACACATCCGCCCATGCTCAGCCGTTACAAAAGCAAACTCATTCAGGCACCGCCCCTGCCAGATTATTTCACCACTTCTGACCACCGTTGCCTCAAGAAGCATCCGCTCTGACACGGAAAAATCAGCGGCCAGCACCCGCTCAAGATCCGGCAGCAATTCCTCCGGCCCGATCTCTGCAAGAAAACCCAGACGCCCAAGGTTAACCGTCAGCAGTGGGATCTGCTTGCGGCCAAGGCGCATGACTGTATTTAAAACCGTACCGTCACCGCCGAAAACAACCGCAACATCAGCTTCAATATCTTCAAGCGGCTCGTCAAAGGAATAATCCCTGCAGACAACCTCCGCCTTTCCATTCAGAAATTCAGCGGCCTGCAGCGACAATTCCCTGGCCATTTCCTTTTCGGGATTCGCAACAAGAATAATTTTTTTCATAGCTACAGCTCCCCGAAAACAGCACTCTTATCAACAATATCCTGCAGCTCATAACTGACCCGGGCAAGATTATTTTTCAGTTCACCATACCCCTCAAGCTGCGCAATTTCCTGTGGGAAGAAAAACATCTCATGCCAGCAGTCAGGAATAAAGGAATCCGCCGAAACCCGCCCAAAGACCGCCTCCACCTCCCGGTCACGCAGGTGATTAATAAAGAGGCGATAATCACGCAAACGTTCACGGCTGCGCCCACTGCGATTGTAGACATACATAATCGTCGGGCAATTCTTTACCGTTTCAACGAGTTTTTCAAAAACCCCGCGCCAATCGGCAAGCAGGTCATACGGATCAATCAGCAGCAGCCCATAATCATGGTTATGCGTAAGCGGCAGAAAATCCCAGCCGTCACTCAGGTCAAGATTGTTGGCCAGCGGCCCCCACTCACTGCAGCGCAGATGATCCTGATCGTAGATATTAACCGTCATGTCCGATGCTTCCAGAACCAGACGCGCGGCGGACGGCCACTTCTCACGCACCGTAAAATCAGTCACCGCGTTCTTTAATAAAAAATATTCCGGCAATGACGCAAGACGCTTTACACACGCACAGGATAACGGATACACCGGCATCCCGGCAAAAAGGTCGAGATACTCAGAGTTGCGGCTCTCCAGGGAATTAATGAAGTTTATAATCTGCAGCAACCATTCGCACTTGATTATATCACCCCAGTTGCCCGGCTCATACAACAGACCGCCGCTTGAGCCGTTCTTCTCTTTCCACTGCCAGTCACTCATCACCGCCCTCCGCCTCAGCCTTGTGCAAACGTGACTTTATAACGTCAAAGACACCCTCAGCAGAAACGATATAATCCCATCTGCCGGTCTCATATTCAAACGCGTCAATGACCGCCCCCGCCTCACTGGCAATAACAGAGGCAGCGGCAATATCCCACGTATGCAGCCCCTTTTCAAAGAAGGCACTTAACCTCCCGGCCGCCGCATTACAGATATCATAAGCCGCCGCGCCAAGGCAGCGCATCTTGCAGACATCCTCAGCCAGTGCCGGCAAGCCGCTGAGCATCCGGTCAAAGCCGCTCCTGGTGCTGCCAAAACCTGTGGCAATCATGCACTCGGCAAGGCTGCCGACCTCTGCCGCCTTAATTTTTTCATCATTAAGAAACGCCCCCTCACCTTTACCTGCAGAGAACATCTCATCAGTCGCCGGTGCATAAACAACCCCCAGCACCTCCTCACCAAGCCCCGGTATAATACCACTGCCGCTGCGGCGGTAACAGGCAATAGACGTGCAGAAATACGGCAGACCATAGAAGAAATTAACCGTCCCGTCAAGCGGATCGATGATCCAGAGATAATCACTGCCCAGGTCGTTGACAATCCCCGCCTCTTCCGAAAGGAAAGCGTGATCCGGATGGACTTGCAGAATAGAATTGATTATCGCCTGCTCGCAGAGCCGATCCACCTCAAGCTTGATATCATTTTTCATTCTGGCATCAACATTAAGGAGCTTGCCGAAATTACGTCTCTGTATCTCACCGGCAGCACGCGCCGCAGCCTTGGCAGTATTAAGCATTTTTCTATTCCGTTTTAAAGGTGGAAACTTCATTGCGCAAGAGACTCGCCGCTTCGCGCAGCTGCTCGGTAGCGTCATTGAGCTGGTTCATGCTCTCGGACGCAGCCCGTGCCCTCTCGCGCAGGCGAACCATCGCCTCGCTGATCTCGGTCGCGCCCAGTGACTGCGCCTGCATACCGTCATTGACCCGTTCAAACTTCGGCCCCAACCCTTCAACCCGGCTGATAACCCCGCCCAAAGCCGTACCGACCTCATTGGCGGTGGAGGCGCAACTACTGACTGTCTCGCTGAAAATCTCAAGCTCCGCCACACCTGATTCAACCGCCGAGCGCATACTCTCAACCATCTGCGCAATATCAAGTGTCGCAACCGCCGTCTTGTCAGACAAACGTCTTATCTCCCGCGCGACAACCGAGAAACCACGTCCGTACTCGCCAGCCTTCTCCGCCTCGACTGACGCATTAAGGCTGAGCAGGTTGGTCTGCTCGGCGACATCGGCAATTGTCTTGACAACCCCGCCAACTTCCTCGGCACTCTGGCGCACAAGCTCAAGCTTACCCGCCATTGACATGGTCGCGTTAGTCAGACTGCGCATGGTCTTCTCAAGCTCACTCAGATCATGATGCCCCGCGCCCGCAGCATCGCCTGCCGCTTCTGCGTCTTTATGAACCGCATCCATTGTCACAGCAAGCTCACGCGCAGAAGCAGAAATCTCGGCAACCGCCGCCGCCGCCTGCGAAACCTCTTTTTCAAAACCGCTAATACTCTCATCCTGACTGGCAGTAGCCGCAGCAATCTGCGTGGAGGTCGAGACCTGTCTGACAATTGAGGATTTAACCTGCGAAACAAGCGAGCGCAGGCCATGAGCCATCTTGCGCAACGACGCGGCAAGGCTGCGAACTTCATTATCCTCGGCAATATCAGGAATCATTACAACCAGATTCCCTCCCGCAATCTCGGCCGCCGCAAGCTCAAGCCCTTTAAGCGGAGCGACAATTTTCGCCGTCACCTGCGCCATAATCAGAGCCAGAAGCAAGAAACCAAAAACGGCTATCGCCGCCGAATGACCAAGCAGCTCGTCAATCTGTGCAAAGATCGCATCTTCAGGAAAGACCACCCCGATCGACCAGTCACCCTTACTGAGTGGCTGAAAACTGACCACGCACTCACCCATACTGGCGAAACTGTCAACCAGCGTCTCTCCTGCGCCACCTTCAAGTATCTGCCGGACCAGCGGAATCTCACCCGCATCCGTCTGGTCATTAATCACCTTGTCGAGAGTCTTCTCTTCCTCGACATATGACCACTGCGGATAATAAACAAATTTGCCACTCTTGCGGTCAACCAGAAAGACCCGGCTTTCAGCCCCGAAACGCACCGCAGTTGCAATATTCCTGAGTTTATACAGGTTCAGATCAACCACCATCGCCCCGGCAAAACCATTATCAACTTCAATAGGCGTGCCGAAACTTACAACCCATAATTTATCCGCCGCACTCTGGTAAGGGCTGGTCCAATACCCGCTCATGGTTGCCTTGGGAATATCGTACCACTGACGCCTGGTATAATCAAAGCTGCCATCATTAAACTCCAGCCCCTTGATATCACCCTTCTCTTTCCAGGCGTAATAACAGAAAAATGCTTTGTCCGTATAAATTTTGTTCGCCGCAAAACCGCAGCCCATACCACTGATATGCGGAGAGTCTTTCACCTGTAATTTTATGTACTCCTGAAGTTTGGCAATATCCGGGCGGAAAAGCGAGACTACCTTTGCCGCGTCATTGCAGCGCCCTTCAACCACCTCAAGCTCCGCTTCAACCTGCCTTGCCCCTGAAATCGCCAGCGAACGCAACCCGAGCCGGGTACGCTCGTAAGCGTTACTGCGCACATCCCAAAAGATATAGCCGGCCCCGGCAACAAGAACAACCGCCGAACATAGCCAGACGCGCAAGATCAGCGACCTGCCAAGCCCACTTCTGATTAACTGGAATTTTTCCACCTGTCTCCCCGTTATTAATAATATTCACAAATAATATTCCGAAGATATTTTAACCTATATGCCGCTGATGCAAAGAAAAAAAACTAAAAATCCCGCCTGAACCAGACGGGATTATATCTTGAAAGCGAATCTTCAGACCACATCTATTTTTCCGCAGCCTTAAGCTCCATAGTTTTAAGCTCAAGCAGGCGGTTTGGGCGAAGCCGCTGCATATACACACTCAACTGCTCATTGCTTATCGCGGCCGGGCCGAGAATTTCTGCCGCAGCCTTACGAACGGCGACATCCTCATCGGTCATTGCCATGAGCTTAAAATCAATTTCCCTGTTACTCTCATCAATCTCTGCTACCGCCCTGACAATAGTCGCGCGCAGCTCTGATTCTTTTTTATCAACCCCGGAAAAGAGTGCCTTGAGCGGCGCAACAGCTTCAACGACCTTAAAATCACCAAGAGCCTTCACAACAGCCACCCGCAGCTGCGACGGACTGTTCTTATTCTTAGCGCCGTCAATGAGAACCTTTTTCTGCGCAGGGGTTAGCTTGTACTTTCCTGCTGCGGCCGCGCCGACAAGAGAGAGCGCGCTTGCACTGTTAAGAGCGATTGTGTCATTAAGCGCACGGGCAAAATTACCTTTGGAAAGTTCATTCTTCTCTTTAAGCTCATTAACCGCAGCAATAAGCTCCGCGCCACTGATATCAGAAGACATTATCCTGACCAGTCCGTCCTTCTCAAACAACTCAAAGTCTGTCTTGACCTCGCCGAGCCATTTGGGAGCGGAAAGAACCGCAACCGGCAAACCGGCAGTAACCGGATTCTGCCGCAGCTGCTGGATCACCTTCATGCTGTTGTAGCCGGCGATCTCTTCATCCACAAATACCGGCACCGCAGAAGAACGCAGTCCGAAAATATCATTCATGACATTCTGAGCCTTGGCAATGCGCATATATTCCGAGCTTTCACCGGGATTATTAAAGTTGCTTGCCGCAAGCACCAACTGCTCTTTAAGCTTGAGGCGCTCTGCCCGCAGTGGATTTGTCAGAACAATTATCGGCACATTCTCGGTCGTATTATTCTTCTGGGCGATTATCTCATTAAAGAGCTTCTCGTCATCAGCTTTGACATCATTGCGGATTATCAGCTGCCAGGGAGCGCTATCGATCTGTACATTCTTGCCCGAAACTATATCGACCGGGTCAAGGTGCCGACTATTTGCCTGAGTACTGATTTCATTGCGGGCAAACTGATTGGCAATATTAAGCAGATGGCTGCGGCTTGAAATTATAACCAGCGGCAGGGTCTTATTATGCCTTACCTGACGGATCTTAAGCACATCCTCAAGCATGTCAAATTCGTCAATGCTGTTATCAATTACCAGAACGTCCTTGAGCGGATACTCACCAGCCATCCTTACCCCGGAAACACCACTACCCGCACGAAGCGGCATAACCTGCTCTTCTTCAAGGTAATCACAGATCCGGTTGGCAAATTTCAAATCAGAGGCAATCACCTCCACAACCGTAGTGTAGCGCTGTCCCACTCCGACAACCAGCACATCAACAACCTTCTGCCATGACTGATTCTCCAGCGGCATCCTGATTGCAACCAGAGTATTGGCCGCGCTGATCGCTACTGCCACATTCTTGGAATTAAGCGCTTCAATAAGCGCTGATGATTCATTGCCAAGCAGCTGCCAGCCTTTATCGCCGCCCACAGCCTCAATACCTTCAAGCGCAGCAATACTGATCTCACTCTTGCCGTCCTGCAAAGATTTCTCAAGCACCCCCGCAAGATTCTTAAGCCCGAGGGTATAGGCAACCAGCAGATTATCCTTGAGGCGACCACCCCAGAACTCGGATTTGTCCGTCAGCATCTTCAGATTTTCATCACTGCTCTGGCCGCTTGCGGCAACCGAAGTCAGTACATCAATCTTGGCTTTCTCCTGCAGAAGGATACAGCCAAGCAGAACCTGAAACGGCTTTTTATCCTTGGCAAGCTCCATCCCGCGGTAAGCAAGTTCTTCAGCCAATAAATCAGTCAGTAGAAACTCAGGCACCTTTACCTCAACTAGGCCGCCTTTACCATTCGCCGCGCTATTGTCCCACACCCAGAATGATCCGCCAAAGGAGTTAAACTCCGAAGCAACCTGTGGTCCATCAATGTAGTAACGGTCAGCTTCACGCAAAAAATAATCAGAAGCCGGCGCAAGTGACGCCGCATCCTTACCGGTAATCTTGCGCAGGGATGATGCCGCAATTTCACGGGTCAGCGAATTGTTGGTCTTATTTTCAAAAACCGCTTTCAGAAAGGGAAGAGAACGTGCATCCACCGGCTTTATGTCACCAAGAATCAGGCTGACCTGCTGCAGCAGAAGCTGGTCGTTACTCTGCAGAACCGAACAGAGCGCCGGAACAATGTCCTGTCCAAGCGAGTGCAGTATATAATGTGCGTTTGCCACACGTTCATGATTTTCCTGCCTCAGGTTATTGATAAGCTCAGGTACAACCGCCGCCCCCGCCTCAATTATCTCAGGAAGCGCCCGCTGCGCGTTATTCATATCCATAACCGCATTTGAAACCAGCAATTTGACCTTTTCCGGAGTCATCTTTGCGACAGCCTCAAAATCAGCCGCACGCTGCATAAGCATCAACGGGCCATTACCAACCGACTGAAGCTGAGTCCGCCAGAGCCTGACCGAATCGGCAATCTTTGAAAGATCCGCATAATCCTTTACATCAGTATCTTTGATGTCAGCCGCTAACGCAATGGCGCGTTTTGAATCAAACCCGTCTTTTACATCCGCACCCTTTTCCCCGAAGATGGCCGCGACCTTCTCCATGGCTTCACGGGCTGCGTCCTTATTATTCTTCTCAAGCGCGTTTACAGCGTTATTAATCTCAGCATATGCTTTACGCTCACGCACTGTAAGCGCCGGTCGATCTCCGAACTTCTGCATCTGAAGAAGAATCTTGTCGCCGAACAATTCACGGAGCTTCAGCGCCTGCTCGCCACTGGGGTTCTCCGCAATAAGCTTCTCAAGCGCCGCTCTTGCAGCAATATAATCCTTGAGCTGAAAACGATCGATTGCCAGTTCCAGAAGCCCTTCAAGCTTCTGCATCTTCTCATCAGAGTCAGCCGCACGCGATCTGCCCGGGACAACAAAGACCGCAGTTGCCAGAAGACAACACATAACAATCCGATTAATTAACTGTGAACGGCTGCGCATCAAAAGCTCCTATTTTTAATTCCCGCGGTGCAACTCAAATCCATTACCAACCCGCACCGCCGCGTGGACCAAGATGAATGACCTCATCAATCCCATTCCGATTTTAATTCCTGCGGTGCGTCTGTAAAATTAATAAAATACCCGCGACTTTATCGTCAAAACGTTACACAAACTTGACATTATTTTATTATCAGGAATAACCTACGGCATTGCAACAACTTATAACTGACCGAGCATCAATGGAAACCGGAAAGTTTCGCAAACACAAAGGACTATTTGTAAATGACCTTTCCACTTCCGCGCTTGACCTCACCGATTATCTGGCAGGGCTGCTTGGCGCTTTTGAGGATTTTCACAATATTTGCCGCTTCATTCTTGTCACAGATAAGCATCATGCCGATACCCATGTTAAACACGCGGTCCATCTCGCTATCACCGACATTTCCTGACTTCTGAATCAGATCAAAAATCGGCGGAACCTTCCAGCTTGCGCGCTCAAGAACAGCGTCGCACTTGGCAGGCAGGATGCGCGGAGTGTTCTCGACAATGCCGCCACCGGTGATATGGACGATACCATGAACAGGGCTTGCGCCTTTTTTGGCATATGAATCGAGTACTTTAAAGACCGGCTTGACGTAGATTTTTGTCGGTTCAAGCAGGGCTTCACCAAGGGTACAGCCAAGTTCCTTGATCTTGCGCCCAAGGGTCAGGCCGCCGACCTCAAGGAGGGCTTTACGCGCCAGAGTAAAACCGTTTGAATGCACACCAGTCGAGTCCAGACCAATAATCACGTCACCAGCCTTGACTTTTTTACCGGTAATCAGATTAGCCTTGTCAGCCACACCGACGGCAAACCCCGCAAGGTCATACTCGCCAACCGGGAAACAGTCAGGATGCTCGGCCGTCTCGCCACCAAGCAGCGCACAGTCAGACTGTACACAACCGTCAGAGATGCCCTTGACAACACTCAGAAGCACCTTCTGGTTTACCCGGTCAGTCACGACATAATCCATGAAAAAGAGTGGCTTGGCACCCTGAACAAGGATATCATTAACGCTCATGGCAACCAGGTCGATACCGATAGTATCGTGCTTGTTAATCTTGATGGCAATCTGTAATTTTGTACCAACCCCGTCAGTACCGCTAATCAGAACCGGCTCTTTGTATTTGGCAAATTCCTTGAGACTGAACATCCCGCCAAAGCCCCCGTCATTTCGCACAACCCCTTTGGTAAACGTAGCCTGCATTAATTTAAGATAATTTGCGGCAATCTCGTTTCCCGCGTCAATATCAACCCCCGCGTCTTTATAGGAAAGAGTCTTTACAGACTTCTTGGCTGTTGTTTTCTCACCGCAGCGACGCACACACTTCTTCTTCTGAACCATCAATAATCCTCATAATGAGCAAAAAATGTAAAAGATAATCGGTCTGATTATACGACTCTTAACATATTTTGCAAGCACACTTTAGAGCGTATTTACGCTAATGTCTGAGAATTATCGGATAAATTAATTGACAAAGAAGAAATAGTTGGCTATATTACCAACAATGAAACAGTTGGTCTATCGGCCAACAAAGCAGGGAGAAATTACCATGAACAACCAGATAATCACCGACACAGAAAACGCGGCTGATATCTTCAAGGCTCTGGGGCATCCTTCGCGGGTCTTTATGGTCGAGCATATTGCCCGTGGCGACTGCTGCGTCTGCGTATTTGTCGAGCTTTTGAATATTGACAAGTCAACCGTATCAAAGCATTTACGGATTTTAAAGGATGCGGGCATCATCACAACCACCAAAAACGGCAAAAATCAGATCTGCTCATTGACGATGCCCTGCATCATCCCGATGATTGAGTGTTGCCGTAAGGTCTCCACCGATAAGAACAGCAGCTTGAGTCTTTATTCAGCGCCAAGCTGCGCAACCTGTAAGGCATAGTAAGATGAACATACTGAAAAAAGACTGGAAGATTTTTTTATTGCTGCTCGCCGGATTTCTGGCCTGTTATTACCTGCCGGTAGAATGGCTCAAAAATAACGAGCGCTTCACCAACGCCTTATGGGAATCGCTGGCGCTGGTCAAGTGGTACGCGCGTGAGCATGTTCTTTTGTGTCTGGTTCCGGCGTTCTTCATTGCCGGGGGTATCTCGGTATTTATCTCGCAGGCCTCGGTCATGAAGTACCTTGGCGCAGGAGCGAACAAAGTCCTTGCCTATGGCGTAGCGTCAGTATCGGGAACAATCCTTGCCGTCTGTTCGTGTACGGTTCTGCCACTCTTTGCCGGGATTTACCGCATGGGTGCAGGACTTGGGCCGGCGTGTTCATTTTTGTATTCAGGCCCGGCGATCAATGTGCTGGCTATTGTCCTGACGGCTCGGATTCTGGGGATTGAACTCGGTATCGCCAGAGCAGTCGGCGCGATTCTTTTCAGCGTTATTATCGGTATTCTGATGCACCTGATCTTCCGCAAGGGCGAGCTTGAAAAATCACAGGCGCAGGCAGCCATGCCGCAGGAAGAGGTCAAGCGACCACTCTGGCAGAACGCCCTTTATTTTGCGGCAATGGTGGGAATTCTCGTCTTCACCAACTGGGGCAAACCCTCAGAGGGCGACACCGGTATCTGGCATACAATCTACTCGATAAAATGGTTTGTCAGCGCGGGCTTTGGCATAATGCTGGCGGTATTTCTCTCGATGTGGTTTTCTGTGCCATGGTTTAAGAGTATCGGTTCGATTATTATTGTCGCACTCGCGGCAATCTTAACCGGCAGTCCGGTAATTGCCTTTGTCTGCGGCGCGGTTCTTTTATCAATCATTATCACAACCAGCCCGCCTAAAGCCAAAGAAGACGAGTACGTCGAGGACGAGTTAGGCGACTGGTTCTCAGCTTCATGGGGCTTTGCCAAACAGATCCTGCCGCTGCTTCTTGGCGGGGTGGTCGTTGCTGGATTCCTCCTTGGTCAGCCTGGTGGTGAGGGGGTTATTCCGTCTGAGTGGGTGGCGAAGATGGTCGGCGGAAACTCTTTTGGCGCGAACCTCTTTGCTTCAGTTGCGGGGGCATTCATGTATTTTGCAACGCTGACGGAGGTTCCGATTCTGCAGGGGCTGATTGAAAACGGCATGGGTCATGGCCCTGCGCTGGCGCTGCTTCTGGCTGGACCTGCCCTGTCTCTGCCGAATATGCTGGTAATCCGCAGCGTGCTGGGAACCGCCAAGACCGTTGTCTTTGTGATGCTCGTTATCGTCATGGCAACTATCAGCGGCCTGGCTTTCGGCTCGCTGTATTGAGGGCTTAATAATATAATAACCATTATTACAAAAATGGGTATGATATAATCATTCATCTCAGTCCACGCGGCAATGCAGCCGGAAATATTTTTGAGTTGCACCGCAGGAATTAAAAACAGGAGAATTAAATGAAGATTCAGATTTTGGGAACAGGCTGCCCCAAGTGCCACACCCTGAAGGAACATGCAGAAGAAGCGCTCAGGGAAAGCGGTGTTGAGGCAGAGATTGTAGCCATCAAGGAAATCAATGAGATCATGAAGTTCGGCGTTATGATGACCCCGGCGCTGGCAATTGACGACGTGGTCAAGGTCACAGGCAGGGTACCCAGCGTCAAGGAAATCTGCGCAATTATAAAACGTTAATAACCCAAATTCCGGAGAAGGAATAATCATGAAAAAAATAATCCTGGCAGCATTTGTAATTCTGGCAACACTTGGCAGCACCGTCCCCGCAGCGCAGGAGAGCGGCTCAAGTTATATTGTATATTACCTCTACAAAAACTTCCGCTGCTATTCCTGCAACAAGATTGAAGAGGTTACGGAAAAATCCATCAAGGGTGGCAAGGTCGAGCTTGATACGGCAACGGCCTATAATGCCAGCGGCGAGAAATTCGCACTCAATGTTAAAAACGGCAATCTGAAATTCATGGCTGTCAATGTTGACACGCCAGAAAACCAGCACCTGCTGCATGACTTTCAAACCAGAGCCAAATTCCCGGTCATGGTCGAACTAAAAGATGGCAAGGTGGTGCGTTACCGCGTGCTTGACCAGGCCTGGACCTATCTCAAAAAGAAGGACGCAGAGGCGTTTGTAAATTACATCCAGAGCAGCCTCCTTGATTTTATGAATGGCAAATAAGCCCCACGACAGGTCTGAATAAATGAAGATAATAATCACAGCCGCTGTGCTGCTGCTGGCAGGCGCTATCATCTGGCACAAGTACCAACCCGTTTCCGCAAACCGTCAGCCGCAGAAGATGGGCTACAAAGAACTCACCGCCCCATCCGCCAAGCCTAAAATGGTTGATATTGGTTCGACAACCTGCGTGCCGTGCCAGGAGATGGAGAAGGTCATCCATACCCTGCGTGAGAAGCACAGCGCGCAGCTTGAGGTCTACTTTATTGATACCGAGTTCGATTCGCAGTCACCCGTTGACTTCAAGATCAAGCTGATACCGACACAGATTTTCCTCGGCACAGACGGCAAGGAATTTTTCCGGCATGAAGGGTATTACCCGCTTGAGGAAATCAGGGCAATGCTCAAAGAACACGGGATTAACCTTGAAGACATGGGCGAAACAACAGAGACAGAAGGCGGACTCTTTGATTACCTCACTAAAGCCATGAGTTCAGGCTGGGCGCTGCCACTTCTAGCGGCGTTTATCTGGGGGATTTTAAGCATCATCCTCAGCCCCTGCCACCTCGCCAGCATTCCGCTGATTATCGCCTTTATCGACCAGCAGGGCGAGATAACAACCAGACGCGCCGCGTTTATCTCCACACTTTTTTCCGGCGGTATCCTGATAACAATCGCGCTGATCGGAGTGGCAACCGCCATTGCCGGTTCGCAGCTTGGCAACGTTGGTAGCTGGAGCGGTTATATGGTAGCGGGCATATTTATCCTCATCGGCCTCTACCTGCTTGATATCGTAAAAAATCCGTTCAATGGCCCCGGTCAGATCAGGATGCAAAAACGCGGGGCGCTGGCTGCGTTTATCCTCGGATTGGTCTTCGGGCTGGCGCTTGGCCCCTGCACCTTCGCCTACCTTGCGCCGGTACTGGCGGTAGCCTTCAAGAGTGGCGCGGAGAATATGATTTTCAGTATTCTCATCCTGCTGATTTACGCCGTCGGGCATTGCAGCGTGATAATCCTTGCCGGAACCTTCACTGAAAGCGTGCAGCATTACCTCAACTGGAATGAGAAATCAAAAGCAACGGTTGTAATCAAAAAAATCTGCGCGGTACTGGTTATTCTGGGCGGGTACTATATGCTTTTCAAGGCATAAACATTCGCACGAAAAAATCCTCGACAAACAGGAAAATGCGAGAATTCAGCTTGCCCGCAGCTTACGCAGAAGTTGCGCCGCGCCAGCCCGGCAACGGCTGATATTGCTGGCAAGCGTTCCCTCGCGGATATTCATCAGCTCCGCCAGATCCTTGTAAGGCGCGGTGACAATCCCGCCACCACCGGCCAGTTCCTCAGCGAGATTGTCATACTCTTTCTTACGGCGCTCAAGTTTGTCCCTGACACGCTCGACCTCCGGCATGAACTCGGTATTGGGTTTGTCTATGGATTTAGTCAGTTTCGCCAGTTGTTTCTGGTAATAGTTAAGCCAGTAATGGGCGCGGGCGAGTTTATCGTAACGCTGCTGCAGTTTGGCCTCACGCTCCCGCAGCTGTTCCTCAAGCGCGGCGATATTGCGGATTACATCAAGCAGCTTCCTGTCGCTCTCCTCGGCAATCCATTCAATCTCCTCAGGCTCAAGGAAATACGTATCACAGAGAAGAAGCTTGAAGAGTACCCGGCAGCGTTTCTGCATCTGGCTGATAAGGCTTGAGCGTTCACGCCTCTGTTCAGGCTCGACGACCGCGCTGTCTTCATACAACTCGGAGGTCGCCATTTCCTCAGGCTGCGAGCGGATATAATCAAGATATAAATTGCGGATCACCACCCCAAGCCAGGTACTGAATTTCGCGCCCTTGCCCGGTTCAAACTTCCCGAGGATATCACGTTCACGGATCTTCTCCACCGCGTAGAGCAGAAATCCCGACAACTCCTCCTCCGGCGCGCCGAAGACCCGCTGGGGCAGCCAGTAGATAGCCTGCATATGCCTGCTGATCAGCTCGCGCTCAGCAATTTCAATCCCCCTGCGGCACATCTCCGCAAGGTTTTCATCAGCCAGCAATTCAAGATCAAGACTTCCCTCAGACATAATACTCCATTTCAGTTTCAAACCGGCCTGGACATTCGACCTACCACCTCAGACCTGATTCAACAGGAAAAAGCATTAATAAATATCCTATATCTTGCACTTTGGGTCAAGCCTTTTTTATCACCGGGAAAAAAACTCAGCGACAAACTTGCAGCCGGGCAGAAAAAAACTCATAATTTGGATTAATAATTGACGCTTACTGAGTATAATTGACGATATAAAATTATGGGATATATGGAATAAGGATATTAACGCATGAAATCTGTGCTCTTGTCTTCGATACTCGCAGGCGGTCTCTGGCTCTCAGGCTGCAGCAGTGCTGATTTTAAGACAGAGCAGGTAAAACCCGCAAGCACAGCCAATATGCCCGAAGCGATCCTTGAAGAGGTCAACAGGCTCAGAGCCAACCGCAAGCTCCAGCCGCTGAAGAATGACCCGGAATTGTCAGCCCTAGCCCTCAGTTACTCAAAACAGATGGCCCGCACCAATCATTTTGACCATAGCGACGTTAATGGCAAAAGGCTTGAGAACAGGCTGGAAGCGGCCGGGATTACCAGCTGGACCATGGCAGGTGAGAATCTGGCAAAAACCATAAACGCGCCGGAACCGGCCAAAGAAGCTACCCGCGGCTGGCAGCTCTCGCAGGGGCATAGCGAAAACCTGTACAACGCTGATTACGATTACGCCGGAACCGGGGTTTACTTCAAAAATAATGAGTGCTACATAACCCAGATATATATGAAAAAATCTTCAGGTATGTAGCCCCCCGTTTGCCGTATAATAATGACAATCAGGGCGGACAAAAAGTTTTGGTTATACAAAAAAATTAATCCATGCGGGAAGGGGCAGTCGACTAGCTGTTTAAGTCGCTCCGCGGGAATATAAAAGGAGAACCACATGAGATATGTATTGATTGCAGCACTGCTGGTATGCACTATTCTCACAGCCTGTAATATTCAGGAGAATTCACCGGCAGTATCAACCCGGCGTCAGAAGGTCGAGAAGACTCTGCGCGAGTTGTCGACATCCTTTGAGCAGGACAAAAGCTATAAACGCAGCGAGATCTTCGACCTGCTTGAGGAGTGCCTGCACAAAAATGAGGATATCTTCGGTGCCGCATGGGCCAGCCCCCCGGACAGCGAAATGAAGGTCAATGTCTATTACATCTTCCGCGACGGCAAGACCTACGTAACCCGCACTGAAGAAAATGTCGCCATTCTCAGCGGTACGCTAAGCTGGTATTCACAGCCACTCAAGAGCGGAAACCTCGAATGGAATAAACCTTACAAAGTGGAAAGTACTTCCGGGCAAGAACTTACACTCATAACCTGCTCAATGCCAATAAAAAAATCAAGCGGAGACCTTGAAGCGATCATCGCTTGTGACTATCTTATTAACCGCAAGTGATGCAAATATTTTTAGTTTTACCCGCACTAAACCAGAACCAGCGGGCTTAGAGTAATTCAAGAAAAGAGAACCAGTAACCTCCTATGTCAAACTACCGACACCAGCGCCGCAAAGAAAAACTGATGGCGCTATTTGAAAAACACGGCCTGCGCCCGCGCACAACCTTCGGGCAGAATTTCCTGCTTGATAAAAATCAGGTCAGCTTTATCGCCAGAACCGGTGACGCCAAAGCCGGCGACATCATTCTTGAGGTCGGTCCGGGGACCGGCTTTCTGACGCGTGAACTGGCTGAAACCGGCGCGACCGTTATTGCCTGCGAGCTTGACCATGGCATGGCTAAAGTCGTCAGCTCGGAGATGGAGGACTTCCCGAACTTCTTTCTGATTGAAGCGGATATTCTCTCTGGCAAGAATGACATCAACCCCGAGGTTATTAACCGGGTCACTGAAATGCTGCAGGCACGCCCCGGCGAGCTTAAATGTATCTCAAACCTGCCCTACTCGGCAGGCACACCATTTGCGGCCAACCTCTTTGAAAGCCCGCTGCCATGGACAACCGGCGTCTACATGCTTCAGCTTGAGGTCGGGCAGCGCCTGGCCGCGACTCCAGGCTCAAACCATTACGGCGCGCTCTCAATCAAGGCCGCGCTGGGCGGCAAGGTCAAGATCGAACGCAAGGTTCCGCCGCAGGTCTTCTGGCCGAGGCCGAAAGTAGCTTCAGCAGTTGTACGCATTGAGTTTAATTCCGTTGAAGAACGGCTGATTATTCCGTGGAAGGAACTCCGGCAGGTCTGTATCAGTGTCTCAAACTCCCGCCGCAAAAATCTGCGCAACGCCCTCAAAGGCTTGTTACCCAAAGAAGAAGTTGTCGATTTTCTTGAGAGCTGCGGGGCTGATCCTGACGCACGCGGGCAGAATGTCGCCCCGGAAATTTATCTGGCGATGGCTACGGAATTAAAACGCAGGCAGGATGCAGAAGAAGAAACACCGACGTAACCAGTATTGTGAACTCTTATAAAAAAAAGCCGCAGCCCACAGAAATTACGGGCTGCGTTTTTTATTACTTGCAGACTATCCGGCGGCTTCCGTAAAACTGGCCAAAGCGCCAGGTCATTGTGATACAGCCGGTCGCCGAACCGATAACCTGGTGCATCTGCTCGGGTGTCTCAACGGGTTTACCGTCAACAGTCAGAATAAGCGATCCCGGAGCAAGAAAAGTATGCGCGGGACTATTCTTCTTGACGGCAACGACCAACACTCCGGTAGCGTCCTTGCCATAACCAAGTTGCGCGCGGAGCTTGTCGGTGAGGCTGACTGTCTGCAGAAGTCCGATATCTTCAAGCAGCTTTCGGCTGCGCCGGCCGACAACCACCTCTTCAGGCAGAGCCGCAACCTGAATATCAACCTGCATCTTCTCACCCTTGCGGTAAAATTCAAGCGCGATATCGTGGCCCGGGCTGCTTGTCGCCACAAACGTACGTAACTGGTTATCATCACGCACATCACGGTTGCCGTAGCGGACAATAATGTCCCCGACATGCAACCCGGCCTTGGCGGCGGGGGTATTGGCGATGACTTTGGTCACCAGCGCCCCCCTTGCCGGCAAGTTGAAAGCCGAAGCAATGTCGGAAGTGACAGGACGGAAGACCACACCAAGATAACTGCTGGTGGTGCGCTTGTGTGAGATTATACCGTTCATGACAATGCGCGCGAGATTGATCGGAATAGCGAAACTAAGCCCTTCACTGTAACGATTGGTTGCAGTGGTGATACCGATGACCTCGCCTTTAAGATTAACCAGAGGGCCGCCGGAGTTACCGGGATTGATCGGCGCGTCAGTCTGGAGAAAATCGGCGATCTCCAGCCGGACAACATTGCTGCGGCCTTTGGCGGAGATGATGCCGCTGGTCACGCTTGACTCAAGGCCAAAGGGATTACCGATAGCCAGAACCCAGCCGCCAACCTTGCACTGGTCAGAGTCCCCCATATTCGCGACCGTCAGATCAGGCGCCTGAATGCGGATAACCGCGATATCGGATTCCGGGCTTTCACCAACAAGCTCCGCCGGAAATTCGCGTCCGTCAGTAAGCTGGGTAACAATCGTGCTTGCGGAATTGACCACGTGGCTGTTAGTAATAATAAAACCGCGTTTGTCAACAATCACCCCCGAACCCTGACTGACCGGCGCCCCCGGCCGCTCGGCGCGGATATTGACTACCGCCGGACGAACCCGTGCGGCGATTATCTCGAAAGCTTCGCTGAATACCTGCACCCGGTCAAGCACGGCCTGCTCTTCTTTGGTGAAGGCCATATCCTCAGCCCGCAAGAGCGGCAGCAGAGTGCAGAGCGCCAGAAGAAAACCTGCGATAAATTTTTTCATGATAATTTCCCAGCCTGTCCCAAACGGGCGCTAAAAGATTTATTTATTTTGAAGCGGTACTATAGGATAATGAAATCAGATCTCTGGTCAAAGAAGAAAAATACTCCCCAGCCCACGGCCCCATAAAGCCCATCATGCGCGTTGCATAATTATCGCGGCTCATAAAGGTATCCGAAGTTGTGAAATAGCCCCGCCAGCTTCCGTTAAAACTCGTCAGCAGGATATTAACCGGATGCGCCTTACCAGCAAGCTCAAATTCACGCCCCCACTCGAATAACGGCCGGGCAAGCTCACCGGCAGCATCCGCCGGCCAACCAGCCAGAACGTTATCACCAATCCGCAATACAGAAAGATACGTCTCAGTCGGCTGGAAATTACGCATAAACAGCGGGAATAACTGCCAGTCTGAACCGAGGGCAAAACGTGAGCGTGGAACCTTAACCTTTAAAAACTCGCTGCATAGCTCAATATTCTCGCGAAACTCGACCTTACCGCCCTTTAGCACTGATTCAAGCTTAGACGAGAGCGCCTCGCCCATCTTCTTTGCGCCGTCCTCACCACCAGCTCTGGGCCGCGCGTCCCCCATCGCCCCCGAAAGGTACATCACAAATTTCGCACCGCTCCCTGCACTGAACGCGTCGCATAATTCTCCCGCATAATCAGCCGAACACTTCATCGTCTCACGCCGCACAACCGTGCCATGCGCAGAGTATGAAGTCAGCGCCGCCAGAATTTTGTCACTGCCCGGAGTACGGAAGACCAGCGCACTCACCGGAGGCCACGCCGGACGGTCATTATAAATACGGTTCTCAACCCACTCCGGCGCATCCGCAGTGATAAAGCCGACCTCGGCCGGGCGCATATTCTGCCGGGAAATAATAATGGCTTTTACCGCCTGACTGACGATACGCTCGAAATATTCTTTTTTGTACTTACCGTAGAAAAACTCCAGTATATTCCCCTCAGCCCAGCCACCGGGGCCTGAATGGGTATGTGTCGCGTTAAAATATAACTGCTCTCGCTTAAGGCCGCTGCGTTTTACTATTTCATCTGTGAGTTGGTCAAAAAGAATCATCATGTCAACAGAAACTATTGTTACATCAACAGTTGCAGCTTTAACCGTCAGCGCCCGGACATAACACGGCGTTGAAATCCCCTCACTTTTCAGGGACTTTCGGTCAGTATACCCCATCAGCGGCTGGCCAACCTCAGTTGAAATATCCTCTTCAGCATAAGAAATCTGCAGATTTCCCCTGGCACGGTACGGGATCAGGTCTTTTATCGACCTGACAGTATCAATCCCATAACTTGTTTGATCCCAACGGGTATTATCAACCGGAATCGGCGCGACAAGCACAATTACCGCAATAACCGCCAGCAGGAGATAACGTAATTTCCTCTTCTTTGGTTTATTCATAATACGCAAATCTTCTATTCTTTCTTCTGTACAATACAGGAATTATTTCAATCAATTATAATATAATGTATTATATAAGCACAGCTTTAATAATCAATCGGTTGCATTTGTCCTGCCCCATCAATATAATGATTCTTTCCGATTATATATGTATGAAACCATAAAAAAGCCTGCGGGCATAATTAAGAATAAAAAGGGATTTGCCGGTGAGTGCACTCGATAAATACGATTATCCGCTGAAAGGCAGGTTCAGCCCGCTCTTTCTGCCCACCTTTGACCTCTTCTTCGGGATTTCTTTTCTGAAGATGATCCTCTTCTGCTTTGCCATTATCCTCGGCCTTGTGACTCTGGTTGATAATCTTGAGAACTTTGACGAGTTCTCAAAATATGCAACCAAAAACAATATCGGCATCTTCAGCATGTTCTGGATACTCGTCAAGCACTATGCCGCCTACGCTCCGTCGCTGGTCTTCCAGCACATGATCGCAGCCCTGCCCCTGGCTGCGGCGATTATCGTCGTAACCAGGGCCAGTCTCAACCGCGAGTTCACCGTCATGCGCGCCTCAGGTGTTTCCATCCAGCGCACGATCATGCCGCTAATTGTGATCGCGCTTCTTTTCGGCACGATCTACACTGTAACACGTGACCTCTATGTGCCGACCCTGCTGCGCAAGAGTTTTGTCATGAATAACAAACTCCGCCCTGCAGAAATCATCCCGCTCAAGATAACGCCGATTCATGATGGGGATAACCTTTACTTTACCGAGATGGGGCATTACGACGGCAATACCGGTACTGCCTACAATCTGCGTATTGAAGTCCGCAAGGCTGATGACTTCTTTGCCGGCAACAACCGCTTTACCGTTTACCGCGCCAAGAAAGCTTCACTGCAATTCCTGACCAATGTGGACAACCCCAATGACCCGCACCAGTTCAAGTGGAAGCCTGAAGACGGCGGTCAGGTCACGGTACAGTTCGCTAACGGCCGCAAAACCCAACCCTGGACAGCAGCACTTCCGACCCTGACTACACCGGCAATGCTTGAGCGTCAGGTGCTGACTGAAATGGTGATGACCTGGAACGACCTTCTGCGCTTTGACGATCTTGAAATCAGCCTGGAGATCCACCGCCGCCTGAGCGAACCGCTGGTTTCATTTGCGATGCTTCTGGTAGCGTTGCCGCTGATCATGCACAGAACCGCCAGCGGAAGACCAGCCAGCTATATCACTAACGCCCTCATCGGCCTTGGCTCCTGCGGCCTGTTCTTTATTTTGCGTTCAATCTTTTTCTCCTGGGGCGAGGCCGGCTACCTCCCGCCGGTTCTGGCAGCGCAAGGTGCGGGGCTGCTCTTTGTCGGTGCGGGAACATATCTGCTCTTTAACATTGAAAACTGACGATGTCACTTCAAAGTGCGCTCAAGGAAACATTTGAGGAATTAACCGGAGACACAACCATTCTGGTTGGCTTCTCGGGAGGGGCGGACTCTGTAGCACTGCTTGATCTGACCCACCAACTGCGGGGAAAAGGTGAATTAATCGCACTGCACCTCAATCACTCTCTGCGCGGGGAATTTTCAGATGGCGACGAGGAGTTCTGCCGACAGTTTTGTGCTGAACGTGAAATCAGCTTTATCTCCCGCAAGCTTGATATCGGCAGGATCACCGATACCAACAAAGCAAACCTTGAAGAGACCGCAAGAATCGAGCGCCGCAAATTCTTCTGCGAAGTTGCCCAAAAATTTCAAAAGCCGCTACTGCTGCTGGCCCATCACCGTGACGACCAGCTTGAGACTGTTCTCATGCGTCTGCTGCGCTCTTCAGGCTGGCGCGGACTCGGCGGTATCCGTAAAAATTCTTCAATCACGCTAAATGGCCTGCCTGAACTGCCGGTATTCAGACCATTGCTTGATACCCCAAGGCAGGAATTAGTTGCTTATCTCAAAGAGAACAAACTGAAATGGCGTGAGGATGCGAGCAACGCAGATATCTCATATGAGCGTAACCGCCTGCGCCACGCGGTGCTTCCGGCGCTCAGAAAAATTATTCCCGAAGCCAATTCGCAACTGCTGACTTTCTCAAGAACAGCAACCATAATAGACACGGCGCTTAATTCAGAGGCCGCAAAGATCAGGGCGAGCTTTGAGTTCGGCGGCATCTTCTTCGCGCTGACTGAATTTGACAACCATCCAGACACCGTAAAGGTCAGAGCGGTTGAGAACAATCTGCAGAAACTTGAGCCTGAATTACGCCTGCGCGGAAACGATCACCAATCAATCAGCAAGGTTCTGGCTGGTGAACTAAAATCCGCGATGCTGGCAACCGGTCATCTTATCCGCCGCGAGTATGACGGTTATTTCATCTGCAGTCTTGAAAATGACGTGGATAAAAATGATTCTGTTCTAATGAGCTCAAATGATTTTGTTTTTGATTATCACGCTGAGACTTTCAGTCTGCAATCAGAGCAAACCGGGCTGCCACTGGGAACGATTAAAGATCAGAGCAACCCGAATATCGAGTATTTCAATATTGACGCAATCAAGCCGCCGCTGCTACTAAGAATGCCCCGCACAGGTGAGCGGATGACCCCGGCCGGAATGAAGGGAAGCAAGAAAATATCCGACATCTTCACCGACCAGAAAATCCCGGTACGTGTGCGGCAAAACACCCCCGTTCTTGCCGACAGCGAGGGGGTTATCTGGCTGCCGCCGTTTAAGGTGACCGCGCGGACTCTGATTACGGATTCTGCAAGTGGTTCAATCAAAGTTGTTTTTTCACGCAAATAACCTTTGACAGATAACCCTATCCGGCTAAATTTATGTAATAGGTATTCTGTTTCAGTTGATAAACTTGAAAGAAAACTTGGGGAAAAAATGCGCAGGACAAAGATTATCGCAACACTCGGACCGGCATCGGTCGATCCCGACATTCTAAGGCAGTTGATCTACACAGGCGTTGACGTTTTCAGGCTCAACTTCTCACACGGCACCCACGAATCACACAAGGCCGCAGCCGAAGCTGTGCGCGAGGCGTGCGCCGAGTGCGGGCGCGAGGTAGCTATCCTGCAGGATTTGTGCGGCCCTAAAATCCGTTGCGGCGAGATGGAAAACGGCTGTATCGAACTGACAACCGATCAGGAGACCTCTATCACCACCTCCCCTGTTATCGGCACGCCCACGCGTTTCAGCTGCTCATATAAGAAACTCCCGACCGACGCGCAGCCTGGAAATATGATCCTGCTCAATGACGGGCTTATCGAGCTTGAAGTCCTTGCCACCGCCGGGGATGATGTACGCTGCCGGGTTGTCTGCGGGGGGCCTCTGGCCTCACATAAAGGCATCAATCTTCCGGGCATGGACCTCTCCACGCCCTCAGTAACCACCAAAGACATGAAAGACCTCGGCGCTGGCCTCGAAATCGGCGTAGACTATGTGGCGCTCTCATTTGTACGCTGCGCGGAAGATGTCATGAAGGTCCGCAAGGCAGTTGAGAAGGTTGAGAACCCGCCCGCGATTATCGCCAAGATTGAAAAACCCGAAGCGCTCGACAATATCCATGACATTATCGAAGCTGCTGACGGTATCATGATTGCCCGCGGCGACCTCGGCGTTGAAACCCCGTCTGAGCGTGTGCCGATTATCCAGAAAGAGCTGATCCGCCTTGCCCACGCCGCCGACAAGATTGTCATCACCGCAACCCAAATGCTTGAGTCAATGATCGAGCATCCGGTGGCAACGCGCGCGGAATACTCTGATGTTGCTAACGCAATTTATGACGGCACAGACGCAGTCATGCTCTCAGGCGAATCGGCCGTCGGGCGTTTCCCGGTCAAATCAGTCCAGACGCTGCATGAGATCGCTGTTGAGATTGAAGCTTATCTTGAATTTAACCGCCCGCACTGGGACTGGGAGCGCATCTCGCCGTCCCATCCGCTGGGTGACGCGGTTGGTGACGCGGCGTTCTGGCTTTATGAAGACCTTGAGGCCAAAGCGATTGTCGCCTTCACGGCAAGTGGCCGCACAGCTTTATACCTGTCAAAGAACCGCCCCTTTGCGCCGATTGTGGTCTTCACCAACTCTCCGGCAGTAGCCAGAAAAATGAACCTTTACTGGGGCGTTGAACCGGTATCCTGCGGCGATATCCACAGCACCAAGGATCTGCGCTATTACGCCACCGAGCATCTGCGCGAGCGCGCGCTGGCGAAGGGTAATGACAATATAATTCTCATTACCGGCTCACCCTTTGGTGTGATCGACCACTCAAATACCCTTGAAGTCATCCAGCTTGCAGGCGATGTTCCGGTACTGAACCTCAGCAACAAGCGCAAAGGAAAGAGCAAGTCCTGATATGGCACGAATAATGGTTATCGGTGCGCACCCTGATGATATCGAGATTGGTGTGGGCGCGACTGTAGCAAAGCTTATCGCAGAAGGCCATGAGGTTACGGCTGTTGATATCACTGACGGCGAGCCGACCCCGCAGGGGACGCGTGAGTTGCGCCAGAAAGAAACCGCCAGAGCCAATGAGATACTCGGCATCACTGACCGCGTCTGCCTTGAAGAACCTAACCGCATCCTGCAGGACACCCCGGAGGCGCGCACCAAGCTTGCTATCGAGATGCGCCGCACCCGGCCTGAGATAATCTTCACCCATTCAGAGCAGGATGTCCACCCCGATCATGTTGCCTGCTTTGCGATAACCAGAGGCGCAATTTTATTAAGCCGGATCCACAAAATCGACCTCCCGCATGAACCATGGCGACCGGGGCGGCTCTATTTTTATTTCAGCTATCACCTGCGGCAGGTCTATACGCCATCCTTTGTTATGCGCGTCGAACCGGAATTTTTTGAAAAGAAAATAAAATCAATCCTTGCCTACGAGAGCCAGTTTGTATTCAATAAGGATAACGAAGGAATTGAAGCTCTGGTTGAACGGCGTCTGCGCGAGAATGGACGACTCGTCTACAGCGAGTTCGGCGAGCCCTTTGCCAGTGAAGAACCGATCGGAATTAACAGACTGCAGGATTTAATGTAATGCCCAGATTAATCATTAACGGCGAGGCTACAGAATTTGCGGACGGTGATTTCCCGCCGACAGCAACCTCACTCCTTGAGCGCTACAAACTCGCCCCCGACTCAATAATCGTCGAGATCGACGCAGAGATCGTACCTGCGGATAAACTTGGCGCCTTTACCCTCAAACCAGAGAGCCGGATCGAACTCGTACGTTACGTCGGCGGCGGTTGATTTATGGCCTTTGAACACCTCAGACATCCGTCTTATCACCGCTCATGGGTAGAGGTTGACCTCTCGGCAATTGCCGAAAACGCCAGACACTTTGCCCAGCATATCAGCTCAGACGTCGGCATGATGCCCGAGGTCAAGGCTGACGCTTATGGTCACGGAGCCATTGCCGTCTCGCGGACGCTGCTTGATAACGGCTGCCGGCGGCTGGCGGTCGCGACAGTGCTTGAAGGCGAGGAACTGCGCGTCTCCGGAATTATGGCGCCCATCCACATCCTCGGCGCGTCACTGCCTGAAGAGATCGAACCCGCACTGCGTAACGACCTGACGCTGAGCCTGCACGACATGGGGCTGGCCGAGCTTATCAGCGCCGAAGCCCTCAACCAGAATAAGACCGCCCGTGTACATCTGAAGATTGATACCGGTATGGGCCGGCTTGGGGTACTGCCTGAGAATGTCCTTGCCGCGGCGCAGAAAATAATTGAACTCCCCTGCCTGAGCCTTGAGGGAATCTTCATGCACTTTGCCGACGCCTCTGACGAGAGCTACAGCCACAGCCAGCTTGAGCGCTTTAATAAGGCAATCAGCAACCTTGAAGAAGCCGGAATCGACGTACCGGTAAAACACGCCGCCAGCAGTATCGGCGCGATCCTCTACCCGGAAGCACACTTCAACCTCATCCGTCCCGGCGCCGGCATTTACGGCTTCCACAGCCCCGGCTGGGTCAACAGCGAATTCCCGGTCGCCCCTGCCATGAGCTGGTACTGCGTAGTCATCCAGGTCAAGGACTACCCGGCCGGATTATCTCTTGGCTACAACCGCACCTTTACCACCAGACGCCCGACCCGCATCGCCGTACTGCCTGTAGGTTACGCCGACGGCTACCTCATCGCCTTCAGCAATAAAGCCGAAGTTCTCATCAATGGCAAACGCGCCCCGGTGGTCGGCATGATAAGCATGGACTACGCTATGGTCGATGTCACTGAAATGACAGATGTCACAGTTGGCACGAAAGTCACCCTTGTCGGAAAAGATGGGGATAATCGTATCACCGTCGAGGAACTCGCAGCCCATGCCAATACCATTCCCTATATTATAACCACCTGTCTGGGCAGAAGACCGGGGCGTTGTTATATCCAGTCCTGAAAAATCGGCAATACCTGAAAAATCTCTCTCGCAACTAAAGTTGCTATTGTCAACCAAATGACATAGTCAACATAATACCATACCACAAAACGACTTAAGCCACACAACCCCACATCACGCAACTATAATTAACAGAAAAAATTTAACACCGCGACAAGCAATTATTCTTTACACATAAATACAAATTACTTATCAGCAATGAGTTAGGAGATATATAGTATTCTGGCATAACTTTTGTATTGTAATTGACAGAAATATCAGTAACATACAAATTCTGCATATTGTCAATTTATTAATGTACTGAGGGGTATATGGTAATGACTGAAGACAAAAGCAAAGAACGATCACTACTGGCTAAGCTCAACAAGGCTAAGCTCAAGACCAGCGACCATTTCAATAATGACTCGTATCAGGTCAATTTCCTTGTTTCCATGCTGATGATGATCGAGCTCAAGGATGAGCGGACATATCTGCACTCCATCAAGGTTGGCACCCTTGCCGGGCAGATGGGGGAGCTTCTGGGGTTTACAAATCACGATGTTCATCAACTACAGGTTGCCGGTATGCTCCACGATCTTGGTAAGCTGTATGTAGACAATTCACTGCTCAAAAAAGACGGCCCACTCTCCAGACAGGAGTTTTCTTCTTTTTTAAGGCATCCGGCGCTCAGTGCCAATGTTCTTGGCGCCCACCCCGGTTTTAAGGAAATCGGCAATATTGTCCGCTGGCACCATGAACGACATGACGGCCGTGGCTATCCCGGACGCCTGCAGGCCGAGCAGATTCCGATTCTAACCAGAATTATTTCAATCTGTGATGCCTGGGACGCAATGACCTCAAAACGTCCGTACAAGCCGGCGCTCAAACCGGAAAAAGCCCTGGCAATCATCGACAAGGAAGCGGGAAAGCAATTTGACCCGAAACTGGCAAAGTTCTTTGTTGAGAATATCGAACAAATCACTATCTGATCTTTTTGCGGCCTGAAATGAAAATTTCAAACCGTACTGACCGCCACTGGCGATGCACAGTTAAGACCGGTAAAATATAAATCCCCATCAGCTACATCATCAAACGCATAGTCAGTACTGTGCGTTTGTTTCATTTATAAACGTAATTAATACCATCAACGCAAGAACGCTTACATAAAGATACACAACAATTCGTCGCTGTTATCCCGAAACTATGTAATTGATTTTGCCATATAATCACCACAAACTTTCTTGTCACAGATTTATCACTTACATTTCCAGACACTTGTGTTATGGTCAATACAATTAAAAAGACCCAGTGCCGTTTAGGAGAAATCATGCAACGTCCCAATGTTTTAATTCTTTTTACGGATCAACAGCGCTATGACACTCTTTCTGCAGCGGGCTTTGATTATATCCAGACACCGAACCTTGACCGCCTGGCCAGAATGAGTACGGTCTACACCTGCGCGCATTCCTCAAACCCGGTCTGCATGCCGGCCCGCCATGACCTGATTACCGGACTGCCCGGTAAGGCCCATGGCTACTATGGAAATATTGATGAACCCATCAAAGACAATACAATGCCAAAATTGCCCGAGATCTTCCAGAATGCCGGTTATCGAACAGCGGCAATTGGCAAGTATCACCACTTTCCGGCAAGAACACACCATGGCTATGGAGAAATGCAACTCATGGAAGAACTGCCCGAGAGTCGTGCTGATGACCAGTATGCGCTGTGGCTGCAGGAAAATGGTCTGGCCGGTGTTCAAAATTTACACGGTGTTCGTCCGCATATTTACCATATCCCCCAGAAAAGCCAGATGGACATTAAATACCATGGAACAACCTGGGTTGCCTAACAATCAATCGAGTGGCTTAAGAACAATGGCGACAAACCGTTTTTCCTTTTCAGTAGCTGGATACACCCGCATCCGCCGTTTGACCTTCCTGATGAATTCTGTGCCTGTTACCGCAACAGGGATATCCCCGAGGCAATCCCTGTTTCCCACACCTGGCCTGATTGTGCCGATCAGCCAGAATGGTTCGGTGATACCGATTCACCAACACAAAAACGCCGCATCCGCGAAGCATATTTTTCATCAATCACGATGGTCGATCAGGCGATTGGCCGCGTTCTTGATTATCTTGAAGAAACGCATAAGCTTGATAACACGTTAATTATCTTCACCTCAGATCATGGGGAAATGCTTCAGGATAAAGGCTACTACTCCAAGGAACTTCCTTACGAAAGTTCCGTCCGCGTACCGTTTATAATTAAGTATCCGCAGAATATGGTCAGGCTGTTTTCTGACCAAAAAGAGTGCAGGGAATTCATTGACTCTCTGGACATATTTCCAACCTGTCTTGATATCTGCGGCTTAATGTACCCTGAGAACAACTGGGAGCTGGCTGGTCTGTCATTGTGTTCTGAAGAATTTAAAAAACGCGAAATACAAATCTGCTCAACCAGCGACAAGCCGTCCGACAGATGGATTATGGCTAAAAACCATAACTACAAATATATTTATAATTACAACGGCGGCTACGAAGAACTGTATGATCTGCAGGCAGACCCGCGTGAACTGACAAACCTGCTCGGAAACACCGATCACAATTTTACGGAAATAGCAGACAGCCTGCGCCAGGCGGCTTTGGCCTGGGAGACAAAATGGGGGCCGGCGTGGTGTGTTGATAATGGCAACTTTGTTGTCGCCCCAAAAGTTGAGAACCACGCCTCACGTTGCGGCAAGTTCCACTTATGGTCAAATATGCAGATGCAGAAATTTGACAGACGCAGCGGCAGAAAAAGGGCAGAAACCTTTCTCAATGAAATCAGATATGCCTTATCCGATAAAGAATACAGCGGCGTAGAACTGCCTGACGTATTTAACGATCCGCAATGGAAAGAAAATTTCTGCTCATGGTGGAAGGGGTATACAGGTCTGGACTTTTATTGGGATGAGATGTTTTCCGCAGGCAAGGACTCTGCCGACGCTTAAGCATCTGTAATGACAAGCCCGCTCGCATATTCAATTACCGGATTAAGCTCCTCAACTGTCCGGATACGTCCACCGGGAAATTTCAGACCGGCAAACGTGATCCCGTTGATACAGTGCTGTTCGTCTCTTGCGCAAAAATAACTATGCGTAAATTCATTCTGCACCTGATATTGAGAAATACTGATTCCGCGGATATTACCGCGTTCATTATCTGTGCGATAACGTGACTCACCAATCCAGAACCTAAAATCTCCGTCGTGGACACCCTCAACCATAAAGTTTATGTATTGCATATCCCTGACGGCGAATGCGCACCAGCCGCCATAACCCGTACGGATTTATCACCGGCAGCCGGTTTGTTTTCAGCAATATGGTCGATCATGAAATAAAGCGTAAACGTCGGCCAGCGGCGACCGTCGGTTGTTTTTCTGTTGATTTCAATTAACAGATAACGCGGCCTGTCAACAATAAACCTTACCGTTCTTCTGGCAATCTCTGGAGTGATTTTATCTAGCATCTCAGGACGTATCACCGCATCCATCACAGGATAGACTCACCCACCCCTCACAACCACCCAGAGCATGTGGCGCTTCATCCATGCTTTCGGCAAAGAGAACCGGCACCGGCACCATCTCCCCAGCGCCAGTAGCAGTTTTAAGTTTTATACGCGGCGGAAGCAACTCCTAGGGCGCGTCATATATTTCCAGAATGGACATTGTTTTCCTATATTTGCTTAATCAACCTGACAGCGAAATGGCCATTAACCCCATAACACTCAGGCGAATAATAAATGAAAATAACCTCCCAAATAATTGCAACAATACAATTAGCTGCTCAAAGATTAATCGTTAACCAGAGCCATGGCGCGCGCCTCAATAATAACTCTGGTCGGATGCAGTTCTTCTTCCAGGGTAAACGGCAAACCGCCAACCCCGGTAATATCATCAAGAACCACCTCAAAGTAATCGCGCGACGGACCATTAAATTCCAGCTCGCCGCAATCCTCGTCATTCAGATAAAGGTGATGGTTGCGCCCGCCATTAGTCGATTCAACAAACCCCTTTGTACCAAAGACCCGCAGATGCTCGTTGCCCCAGGTGCCAAACTTGCCTGAGTTGCAGTAATTGGCAATAAGAGTCGCAAGGGCGCCGTTCTCAAGTTCAAAATTAATTGAACAGGCCATACGCAGATCGCCTTTTTTGGGATTACCGGCTCTGGTCTGATTAGCGTCAAGCACTCTGGCCTTAAGCCCGCAAACGTGTTCAATAAAACGCATCGCATGAACCCCGACCTGCATCAGCAAACCACCGTCAACATCCTCATCCTGCGGACGACGATCATGATACGGATAAGATTTCTGCGCAAAGACCTGAACAACCTCACCAATCTTGCCAGAGGCAACAATCTCGCGCATCGTCCAGTACGGCTGCTCAAGGGCAGACCCGGCCATATCATGAAACGTCTTGCCGGCTTTCTCTGCCGCTGCCAGAATTTCATCCAGCTCTTCATTGGTGAACGCACAAGGCTTTTCCGCATAAACATGCTTGCCAGCCTGCAAACATTTTATCGCATGCCCCCCCTGTTCAACCCGGCGCTCGGAACAGAGCACCACCAGATCAACCTCGCTCTCAGCCAGAATATCTTCAAGGCTGGCACACTCTCTGGCAGCCCCCACATCAAGCCCCGCATCAGCCAGACGCTTTGAGTCGATCCCCGCATAAGCCTTGAGAACAGCCCGCGGATTATCAACAAGCTGCCCGATAACCTGATGACCATTAATCCCATATAAAGCAACGTTAACCATTTTTGCACCCTTTTATTTATCGTAAATTTAAATCTGTTCAAGCCTGAAATACTTTTCTGAATTATAATTAAATCCCGGATAAACTCAAACCCACGTCAATGTAATTTATGAGCGCAATTATTCATTATTTAAGCATATCACTATAAAAGCATTTAATCCCCAGACGAAGCCATACACCATATCACCTTACCAAACACAGGGTTAAAAACATTCTCCACAATATAAACAATTCTGGCACACCCTTTGCCTTTAAGATTATATCACAGCAACAGGAACCAAAATTTATTAATTATTTTTATATAAAGGGAAGAAAATGAAGAACAAGAAGAAGACAACCAACATCGGCGACAATGCAGAAGGAAAGCAGAAAGCTCTTGAGCATGCACTTGACAGTATTCACAAACAGTTCGGGACAGAGTCACTGCGCAAGCTTGGCGATTCCACCTCACAGGAGTGCGAGGTCATCTCAACCGGCAGCATGACCCTTGACGCGGCTATCGGTGTCGGCGGCATTCCCAAGGGAAGGATCGTCGAATTTTACGGCCCAGAATCATCGGGTAAAACAACGCTCGCCCTGCACGCACTGGCAAGCGCGCAGAAAGAAGGAGGTGTAGCCGCCTTCATCGACGCCGAGCACGCGCTTGATCCGTCCTACGCCCGCAAACTTGGGGTGAACCTCGACGAACTTCTGGTCTCACAGCCAGACAGTGGCGAACAGGCGCTTGAGATCGTCGAACTTCTCACCCGCTCAGGCGGCGTTGACATTATCGTGGTCGACTCTGTAGCCGCCCTCACCCCGCAGGCGGAAATTGATGGCGAGATGGGTGATTCACACGTCGGCCTGCAGGCGCGGTTGATGAGCCAGGGTTTGCGCAAGCTTACCGGCATCGTCAAGAAGACCAACACAACCGTCATCTTCATCAACCAGATCAGAATGAAAATCGGCGTGATGTTCGGCTCACCAGAGACCACTACCGGCGGCAACGCCCTCAAGTTCTATGCCTCCCTGCGCCTTGATATCCGCCGCACCGGCACAACCAAATCCGGCGAGGAAGCCATCGGCAATCAGGTCAAGGTCAAAGTCGTCAAGAATAAACTCGCCGCACCGTTTCGGATTGCCAACTTCGAGATCATGTTCAACCGCGGCATCAACGTTGAAGGTGAGTTGCTCGATCTGGGTGTGGATCACAAGGTTCTTGACAAGAGCGGAAGCTGGATCAGCTATGGCGCAACCCGCCTTGGCCAGGGCCGGGAGAAGGCTTGTGAATTTCTCAAGGATAACCCGGAAATCGCTGAAGAGATACAGGGAAAAATCAAGGCCGAGCTTTATGAGCATTACAAGAGTAATGACGTTCCCGAAGAAGGGGAAGAAGCAGAGCGGATCATGGAAGACGAAGAAAGCGACGACGAAGCAGCCTGATAAAAAACGGACTTCACAAGCAAAAACCCAGCCCGGTCTCCGGCTAAGTACAGGCAAAAATACCCCCGATACAGAGCGTCCTCCCCCCCCTATCCCGGGCGCTCTGTATCTTTTAGAACCTGTTTTCCGGCATCATTCAAAACTGAAAAATAAACATCAAAGCAGCGCCATCAGGAAATGTCATAAGCCTTAAGCTTGCTGTAGAGTGTTGAGCGGTCAATGCCCAGAACTTCCGCCGCGCGTTTTTTATTACCGCCGACTTCTTTCATGACTGCGGTAATATGCTCGCACTCAACATCACTCAGCGTCCGCATCCCGCCGATGCCACTACTCAGCCCAAGCCCCGAACGCGCACCGGTAATCTCTGCGGGAAGGTCATTCTCCGTCAGCGTATCACCGTCACACAAAATAACCATCCGCTCGACAGTATTTTTAAGCTCACGCACATTACCAGGCCATGGGTAAGTCTGGCAGCGCTTGATAAGTGATTCAGAAATCTTAAGGTTATTACGCCCGCAGCGCGCGCCGAGAAATTTCACAAAATGCTCCACCAGCAGCGCTATATCCTCCACCCTCTCACGCAGCGGTGGCAACTGCACCTGCAGAATATTAAGGCGGTAATAGAGGTCACGGCGGAACGTCCCGCGCTCAACCTCCTCAGCCAGATCACGGTTGGTCGCAGCAATCACCCGCACGTCAATATTACGCACCCCCGCCTCGCCAACCGGCGTAATCTCCCCTGACTCAAGCACACGCAAGAGCTTCGCCTGTATCGGCTCAGACAACTCACCAACCTCGTCAAGAAATATCGTCCCGCCATCGGCAGCCAGAAAACGCCCAGGGCGCGCACGGTCAGCACCGGTAAAAGCGCCACGCTCATGCCCAAACAACTCCGCCTCCGCCAGACTCTCAGCCAGCGCCGCACAGTTGACAATCACAAACGCCCGATCAACGCGTTCACTCTGTTTGTGAATCGCCCGCGCCACCAGCTCCTTACCCGTGCCGCTCTCACCAAGAATCAGCACGCCCGCGTTAGTCGGCGCAACGCGTGAAATAAAATCATAAGTGCTGCGCAGAGACTTGGCTTTGCCGATAAAACCTTCCGGGCCATTAAGCTCAGCCTCAAGACGGTCACGACTTTCACGCAGATCGCTCAGACGCTTGATATTCAAAAACGCCATCGAACACTGCAGCGCCGCGGCAGAGCAGAGGTCGAGATCATGGGTATTAAAGTTCTCGCGCTTCCTGATGCGGTCAAGATAAACCGCCCCCAGCAGCTCCTCGCCAGACATCAGCGGCACACAGATAGCAGAGGTGATATTATGCTCGTTAATTGACTCGACATTCATGAAACGGTCGTCATCGGTAATCCGCGACAGAATCGCCACCTTATCATCGGCGACTTTTTTGACGATACTCTTTGAATAAGGAACCGCGTACTTGCCGGCCTCACTCTTTGAAATTTTACGCTCAACCTGCTGCATCCCCGAGTCGCGCCCGGCAAAGAGAATAACCCGGTCAGCCTTGACCGCCTCCTCCAGACCCTGCGCCATAATCTCCGCCAGACGCGTCGCGTCTCCGGCCGTCTCCGCCTCACGCGCCAGATCAAGCAGGAAGCGCAGCGCCCCCGTACCGCCCTCTTTCTCAACATCATCAAAAAGCGGCACCAGCCCCGTGTCCATCTTCTGGATTATCGTGTCCTGATCCTCAAAGACATCAATACTCCCGCCACCGACAAAGCGCAGAAGTGACTGGCCGATGCGGATTTCATCACCGTCATTAAGGGTGACAGGATGGTCGGTCATAGCACTGTCATTGACAAAGGTACCGTTTGAGGAACCGAGATCCTCGATCACATATTTACTCTTAACTTTCCTGAGGCGCGCGTGCCGCCGGCTGGCCTTGACATCAAGCAATGATATCTCGCAGGTATTGTCGCGGCCGATAAGCAACTCTGTTTCTGAGAGGTCATGGCTCTGCCCGGCCGATGGTCCTTCGAGGATTACAAGTTTTGCCATATTTCTCTTCGCCCTTTGAAAATCAAAACAATTACAAATTTTTAACCCGTCACCAAAAAATCTTACCGGTTGATATTTTTATAATGAAGCCCGCGCACAGGCATCCAGCTCAAGGTCGGCAAACTCACCCGCACAATAAAGTTCATGCGCGCGCGCGGCAATCATAACCGCGTTATCCGTGCAGAGCTTCATCGGCGGTACCGCCAGATTGCAGCGGATCTTCCTGGCTTCCTCTGCCATCGCCTCACGAAGCGAAGTATTAGCCGAAACCCCGCCGCCAATAGCAATCCACTTTACATTCTTTTCTTTGGCAACCCTGATGGTTCGGTTAACCAGCGCCCGCACTACCGCATTCTGAAAACTCGCCGCCGCGTCGCAAACACCCTGACGATCCAATAAAAGCGGCCCCTTGCGCCCGGCCTTCTGGCCACGCGCCGCATAAAGCACAGCAGTCTTGAGACCCGAGAAGGAAAAATCATACGGATTCTTGCGCGGCAGACACGCATCACGCCAGTCAAAAGCGTTGATATCCCCCTCACGCGCCGCCTTGTCAATTACCGGCCCGCCCGGAAAACCAAGATCAAGCAGCTTTGCCGCCTTGTCAAAAGCCTCACCCGCCGCGTCGTCAAGCGTCGAGCCGAATTTCTCATACACCCCGCACTCGGGAACATAATAAATATTGGTATGCCCGCCAGAAACTACCAGCGCCACAAACGGGTACTCCATCTCGGGATGCGAGAACTTCGCCGCCGCGATATGCCCCTCGATATGGTTAACCCCGATTATCGGCTTGTTCCACGCGTATGCCAGAGCCTTGGCAGCAGACACCCCAACGAGCAATGCTCCGATAAGGCCGGGGCGGTTAGTTACCGCAACCGCGTCAAGATCCTGCGGCGTAAGCCCGGCGTCAGTAAACATTTTATCCACGCCCGGCAGCAGACATTCCATATGCGCCCGGCACGCCACCTCCGGCACAACCCCGCCAAACTGCCTGTGCAGATCGATCTGGCTGGCCACAAATTCCGCCAGCACCTGCGAACCGTTACGTAAAATTGCGCCCGCCGTCTCATCACACGACGACTCAAGAGCAAGTATCAATGAATCCATTTTACACCTTTACATAATAACAGATTTTTACTATCATAAATTTATTATATAAATTTGCCCATTTTAATCAACGGCAAGGAAATTAAATGAGCCTGATTTTAAAGATCTACCAGCAAAGCCTGTTACCGGCGGTTGTCGGCTTGTGGAATGAATCCGTGACCGAGTGGCCCGGTTTCTATCCCCAGACCGAGGAAACATTTACCAATCTTATCATCAATAACCGGCGTTTCAGGCCGGAGTATCTGCTCATTGCCGAGGTCTACGGAACCAAGATCGGCTGGATTCATCTTGATATCGTCGATGTCCCGCCGTATGAGCGTGCCGGGGTAATCAACGCGATGCTCATCCATCCCGACTACCGTTACCAGGGCTATGGCACCAAAATCCTGCAGGAAGCGATACACGTACTTGAGCGCAAGGGAGTTCATCTCATTGACGCAATGGGAGCCTGGCCTTATTCCTCATTTTACGCGACGATGATAGACGGCTCGGAAAGGGCCGGTGTGCCAAACGACCAGCGCGCGATGATCTGGCTGCTGGACAAATGCGGTTTTATGAGCGGGCGCAAGAGTACCCGCATGCGCTGCAAACTGGCAACCTTCAACGATGAACCTCAAGAAGGGGAACAGGTTTATTACCAGACCCGCCTCGGCAAGAATACCTGGCTTGATTATGCCTTCCGCGGCTGGGAACTCTTTGACCATGTTCTGATCTCTGATTCAGGCAAGGTTCTTTCCCGTGCCGTACATGCAAGGATGACCGGCCAGTCTGCGTATGAAAATAATGAACTGCATTCGGTCTTTGGCGTCAATACCCCGGAGAGCCAGCGGGGAAAAGGCTACGCCACAAGAAATCTGCAACTGATGCTCTCACGCATCAAGCGCCAGTATAACGGGCAGGAAGCGGAGTTGCATGTCTATACCGACAACTTCCCGGCAGTCAAACTCTACAGCAAACTGGGTTTTATTCCCAAAGGCAAATGTACCGCCATGCAGCGGCGCTGAGTTCTTTGCACACCAAAAATATTTGAAGACCATAAAAAAAGATACCACCCCAGTCAGGCGCGGTATCTTTTTAAATTGCAACAGGAAATTTATCCTACAGCGGACGGACCACATGCGCACACCAGGCTAGCCCCTGATACTCACGATATCCCTGAGTGCGGGATGTACCGAGGATATAACGTTTCTCGCCCTGATTGAAAATTCCCGAAGAGCTTTGCCCCGGCTGCAGATTGTGATGCTCAGGCGGCAAGTCAACGACCATACCAACCGGGAAGGTTTCGGGATCGGTGGTCTCAATGACCTCATGGGTCGCGCTTGTATAAAAGGCGGCGCAACCTGCGATATAATTACCGTCACGATCACGCGGCAGACAGTTCTCAAGAATCTTGCCCGCTTCCGTATCCCAGTCAAAGAGCACCCCAAGCACGCCCGTCGAATCACCCTCACGCGCACCCTCCGCCCTGATACCGCCAGAGTAGATCAGCGAACGGTCTTTATGCTTCTCAAGAACCGAGGTCTGCACGTCCTGCACCGCATACTCATTCGAACGCTGGGTACGCATACCGTTCTGGAACCACTCCTGGTCTGAGACATTAACCTTCTTAAGCTCATTGCGCAGTTCCATCTTAGAACACGCAACAATCTCACCGCTTGAATCCGCCAGAACCAGATTCCGGTACATCGTATAGCTGTTATTGATAACCTTCAGACGGTTGCACGCCCTCTGGAACGCATCCTCGGACGGATCAGACAAGGCCTCCCAGAAATAACGGTCAGTCGACCACCAGCGGATATCGGCAGAGCGCTCAAAGAGGTTGCGGTCAATAAGGTCAATTGCCTGTTTACTGAACATCTCCAACGCCTGCAGATTGAGCGCCAGCTCACCGGCAGCCATTTCCGCAAGCAGATCCTCCATCCGGCTTGTGGCAAAGTCGCCGGTCTTGGTAATCTGGTCGAAGATCGGCCCCAGCGCCACGCCGCGCTTGCCGAGCTTTGAAGCAAAAACAATACCGTTGAGCGAGATAAGCTGGATTGATTCCTTATCCTCCTGAATCTTGAGATAGGTCTGCTTGTTGATATTAGGAATAATCAGCGAGTCCATCAGCTCTTCCATCGAGATGCCCGCATTTTCGGCGTGATAACGGCTACCGAAGATCGCCGCGCGCGGCACCACCAGATGCGAACTCCAACCAAGCCCCTTATACTCAAGATAGCCGTCGGTCTTGGCCGTAAAGATCGCCGCGTCCTGCCCTTCCACAATCGCATAGCTGCAGGCTTTCTGGCCTGATGACAACTGGCGGTGGTGGCGCGGAACATGCGCCAGGCGCCCCTGTTCAAAGATCGCATCATCACTGGAACCGATAATCTCGCCGCTCTCGTTAGTAAAGAATGAATGCCAGCCCGAAGCGGTATTACTCTTGTCGTCAGTCGGCATATAGTCGTCGAGGATAATCTTGGTCTCGCCCTGAAAGTCAAAAAGGATACCCATGGCACCGATAAACGCGCCGTTATTGTCAAGGTTCTCGCGGATGGCGGTAGTATAAACCAGCGAAGGCATATCCTCAATTGTACCACGCGTCAGGTCCTGCGCGAAATACTCGGTTCCGTCACGGGTCTTGGTCGCCTCCTTGAACCACTGGGTATCTGAAATATCAATACCCAGAACGCGGCTTCTGGTCTTGCGGTTGGCGTTGGCAATCACCGTGCCGCGCCGGTCACAGATAACCAGATCTCGGTAAAGGGTGTAGGAACTGTTGACGTCCTCAAGTCTCTGACAGGAAAATTTAATCTTGCCGTGGAGCTTCTGCAGATCATCGCTAAGCTCCTTCACGCTTTTCTGCAGTTCTTTTCCGGCGGCTGATTCAGGGATGGCGGTAAGAAGCAGATTGACATTATTGACGTATTTCTCATACGCCCCGGCGTTAACCATTATCCGCACCTCATTTTCAAGGTCCGGCAGAACCATGGCGATAAAATCAAGGAATTTCTGCTCGGCCTCAAAATTTGCCCCGGAAACGTCCTCGCCATTATTCTCGTCATGGCGCTTTTTAAGCTTCTTGTTAAGGTCAGTCAGCTGGCTGCACAAAGAGGATATTTTCTCGCGTACCGAATTAGCCGCACCCACACAATCGCCAAACGCCGTCTCCAAAGCCCACCAGCGCACGTCACAGGTTCTCTCAAGCAGGTTACGGTCGATAAGATTGATCTTGACATAAGCGACATTGGAGAAGATCATCCGGTGGAATTCTTCCTTGGCCTGATAGAACTGGTCAAAGAGTTTCTTGGTAACATCCAGAAGTTCATGGCTGAAGTTCTCAACACGCACCATCAGGTCGGTAATCTGTTCCTGCTCGGTAGCGTCCTCACTGATCTCAACTGCCGAGCATTTGCCCTGGTTACAAATCGGGAAAAGCCCGTTAAGCTCATTGACGATCTTCTCATAAAATTCCCGGTGTTCATAGGTGATAACCGGATCGAAGATACTGAACTTGGCCACTATTTTTGAAGACGCGGCATCAGCGGAAGAATTTTTCTTCGCCGAAGACTTGGCCGCCGGAACATCATTTGAAATCAGAGATACGCTCATACAACTGCCTCCTTAAGGGCTTCCGATTCAGCTAGGATTGAATCTATCAATGTACGGACACACAAAACCATCAGGTATCCTTCCTCTATTCGAACTATGCCATGAACAAAATCCTGGGTAATATGCGCAGGACGCGGCAGTATCTCCTGCGCCGCGACATTCATTATCCTGCCAGTAGCATCCACCCGCAGAACAATGCTCTCGTCATGGGAATGAATCCCCAATTCATGCGCCTCGTCAGTCAACTCATCCTCAGTCTCAAGCAGGATCATCTTCGACTTTTCACCAGCCACCAACGGCGGCTTGTCAAGACATCTCCTGATATCCAGAACCGTCGCCGTCTTGCCGCGAAGATGGATAAGCCCCTCAACCCGCGGATCAGCCAACGGCACCGGCGTAACCGCTACGGGACGGAAAAATTCCTCAACCAGCAATACCGGTATGCCATAAACCCCGTCACCAACTTTAAAAGAAGCTATCTGCATCACATCCCTCCCACTTCAGCAACAACATGACGCCCCTGGCCTTTTTTTATCCGCTGGGCATAATTTTCAACACAACGGATCAGGCTGTCCTTGTCAACCTTGACAACATACTCATCAAAGCCAAGACGTACACCCCGCGCCCGGCTCGCCTCATCCTGCAACGCCGTCAGCGCAATCACCGGCAGCTCCATCAAAAGCGGATCACCCCGCACCGCCTTGACCAGCTCAAAGCCGTTCATGTTCGGCATCTCGATATCCGTAACCACCAGATCATACCCCTCGGGATTCTGCCGCAGCGCCGTCAACGCTTCCCGGCCATCATTAACAATCGTCAGCTTGCGGTCCGGCCCGGAAAGATACGTCGAATTAAGCTTGCGGTAAAAAAGACTGTCCTCGACAATAAGAATACGCGCCGGAGTACAGGTCTCTTTCTTGCCGGTATCAAAGTGGTCCGGATCGTCATTCTCAAAGAGCGCATATAGATCAAGGAGCATAACCAGTTTTTTCTCGTGCATAAATGTCCCGAGTACGCCCTTGTCATGGGTAATGCGCGAGTCAAACCGCTCGGAAATATCATGCACCGAAATATTTGTATTGGTGATAATGCCAATCGGGAACTTTACCCGCGCCGGCAAAATCAGGTTGTAATATTCAAGATCAGGATCAATCGGCGAAATCGGTAGATGCTTGTCAAGATAGAGCAGCGGAATTGTATTATTCTTTATCGGATAGTATGAACGGTCGCCGACCTTGTGAATATCACTGGCCTTGATCTTCTCAACCAGCGAGACCAGCTCCAGCGGTACGGCAAAATGCTCATTCTCAGAGTAATTAAAGATAATCATAGTCTGGCGGTCTGAACGCTTGCCGACACTCAGCGCCGGCAGATTGGACTCAACCCGGCGTATTCCATGAGTGAACTTCATCTTCATCCGCTCAACCACGCCGCCGATGTCAACGAGCATAACCACCTGCCCGTCGCCAAGCACCGTATGCCCGCCAAAGACATTTGACCCCGCCGCCAGCTTCGGCAGCTCACGCACCACCGCCTCTTCAATACCGATAATCTCATCAACCATCATACCCACAAGATTCTGACGGTGCTGCAGGACAATCAGCGTCTGCGCCTTGAGAGCCGCGCTCAAGACATTAGTACTCTGCTCTGCAAGACTCTCATCCTCAAACCGGCTGTTAATTCCCAGCGCCTCAGCCAGAGGGATAATCGGCACCACCAGCTCGCGGTGCTGAAAGACCTCCTGCCCCTGCAGGACACGGATCTTTTTCTTGCGGTCATCATCGGAGACCCGGATCAATTCATTAACCGCGCTCTGGGGTATGCACAGACGATGCTCGCCGACACTGACAACCAGAGCCGAAATAAGTGAGGACGCCACCATCGCCTTGGTCAGCGGCAGACGCGCCTGAATGGTTGTTCCCTTACCGGTCTCGCTGTGACAGTCAAGCACACCGCCGATATTCTCGATATTGGTTCTGACAACGTCCATCCCCACCCCGCGCCCCGAGACCTCACTGAGCTGCTGGGCGGTCGAAAAACCAGCTTCGAAAATCAGCATCAACGCCTGCGAATCTGGCATACTCTCAGCCTGCACCGGCGTAATCATCCCCTTCTCAAGAGCCTTGGCCTTGACCCTGCCGATATCAATTCCCCGACCGTCGTCACAGACCGCGATAATGATTTCACCGCTCTCCTGATAGGCTTTTAAAATAATCGTCGCCGTATGCGGCTTGGCTGACCTCTGCCTCTCCTTCTCATCCTCGATGCCATGGTCGATGGAGTTGCGGATCATGTGCATCAGCGGATCGACAAATGCTTCAAGGATCGTCCGGTCAAGCTCCATCTCGCCGCCTTCGGTACGCAGTTCCACACTCTTGCCAAGCTGCTTGGACAAATCACGCACCACCCGCTTGAACCGGTCAAAGAGCGAGCTGACCGCTTTCATACGTGTCTGGACAACACTTCGATGCACCTCGGTGATGGCCTGGCTGAGGGTGGCAAAAGCCGGGTCATCGGCAAAGCTGTAACAGGTCCGCAGCTGGTTGCGGCTCATCACCATATTACCGGTAAGGCGCAAAAGCTCATCGAGAAAATGCGCGTTGATTTTTATCATCGCCCCGTCATCAGTCTTGGCACCTTTAGCCTTGGCGGCCGGTTTTGCAGAACTATCCTCCCCAAGATCCCTGCACCCGTCAGCCGCAACAACAGTCTTGTTTTCCGTAGCCACCTGTTTCCGCACCTCCTTCTGAGCCTGCGCCGGCAAATCCCGCTTAACCTCAGCCGCCTCAACAGACAGTTCCCCCGCCACCTGCCCACCATTGATATTTTTCAGAGAAATACCGCCATCAAGAGCCGCCGCCAACAGCTCCCGGTCAATTAAGCCAAGCTCATCATCACCAAGCTCGTAAGAACATTTAAGCATATCAAGGTCAATCACCGTCAGAAGCAGGAGCGCCCCGCCCCCTCTCTCCTGCCCCAGAAGCATCCCCGTATCACTCAGCGCAAAACGCAACTCCTCGTCACGCTCCTGCGCGATACAGACCCAATACGGATACTTCCCCATCTCAAGTTCAAACTCAATGGTCGTCCGGGTGTCATTTCCCGCCTCAAGCGTAGAAATGAACTGCAGAATCTCAATAGCTTCCCTGCGGATGTTTTCAGAAGCGCCCGCCTCTCCCCCCGCCGCAGATGCGCCAACATCCTGCCCCCCCAACGCGCCCCCGGACTCCGCACCACCAGAAGCCGCCTCCCCGCCGCCAATAGCCGCACGCAGAATCTCCAGCACCCCCCCCGTCTCTGCACTCTCGCCAAAATCAGCAGCCTCAACCATACTACGCAAAAGATCATTGGTCTGCAGCAACACGTCAACAATCTCCGCCGTCAGCCCGATCTGGTCTTTCCTGACCATATCAAGCAACGTCTCACCCAGATGGCTGACCTCGAGGATATTGTTAAAACCAAGATAGCCGCTGCTACCCTTCATGGAATGTATCGCCCGGAACATCTTGTTGATTACCTCCGCAGAGGCGCCAGTCTCTTCAAGAGAAAGCAGGTCCTGCTCGAAATCCTGCAAATTCTGACTGTTCTCAACAACAAACTCCTCCAGCAAAGCCGGATCCTGATCTTGCATTTATGACTCCTGCCCATGGAACATTATCAAATCAATATCATTCCAATATCATTAGCAACATTCATGCCATTAATTATTTTTTTTCAATGCACCAAATGCAAGAAGCACTGATCAGACAAAATACTCGTTTTTCCCATCTAATATTGATTTTATGTGATAAAAAATTACAACAGGAGCGGATTTAAAGCATATGATAATTTAGCTCTTGTCTGATTATTACAAAAATGTACGGGCGAGCGACAATATTGTCACTCGCCCGTAAGGAAACCATGGTTTTTTGAAGTTTTAAGCTATATTTGACTTATTATCATATCCGTTGATTGTAAAGAAGATCATTTCGCGCAACTGGTCAGTCAGGGCGAAGGTCATGATAAATTGCTTGCACACTGGTGACTCGTCGGTGATGATCTGACGGCTATGGACATCTGCAGCGAGGGCGTGTAATTTTTTATCTGCTTCCCGGGTCATGTCAAGTGCTTCATTAAGTATCTGCTGTTGCTTAACAATTAATTCTTCGCTGAGCCCTTCAAGGATGCGTCTTGGCACCGCGCGCATCAGCTCAGAGAGATCCAGCCAGTAATCGCCATCGACCTCACAAAGCAATTCCTGCACAGCCTTTACAGCTTTACAGGTATGCACCCATAGCTTGTTATCCTGCAAAAAATCCAGATTTTTCATGACGTCCCTTTCATTTTTATAATCAAATCTATTAATGTAACAACTTGTAAAATTATCCCATGTCAATCCACACCGCCTCGGGATCTATATCGGAGTTTTTTGTTGATAACTTTGGCAAAACGATGCCAAAAACCTCAAAAATGTATTTTTTATGAGCATAGTTGATCTTACTGCCCATAAATCACTTTTTTCAATAGATTCGCTCCATCCGAACAAAATTGTAAACATAAAAAAAAGACCTAACAACACAACCAGCTCTTAACTGACAATTTTGTCTGCACCATAATTTATCACAACAAGTGACTATTTAAATCACATGTAAAATAATTTTCATCGAACAAATTGTTTGCCCTCAAGCCAGAACTGTCTTATACTGGATACCCATACTTGCAAATTTTATGGCCTCGGGTATTATCAACCAACCATTAATCCAAGTCCACGCGGCAATGAAAACTGGCACGCTCTTTAAGCTGCATCGCAGAAATTTAAAAAAGGAGAAATCGAATTATGAAGATTGTTATACTTGATGGCTATACGACTAACCCCGGCGATCTGAGCTGGGACGGTATCGCCGAACTTGGCGAGCTGACAATTTACGACCGCACCCCCGCCTCGGAAATTCTCATCCGCGCAGAAGGGGCTGAGATTGTCATCACCAACAAGACCATGCTGACTAAAGACATTATTAGCCAGCTTCCGCAGATGAAGTACGCCGGCCTGCTCTCGACGGGGACAAACGCCGTAGACCTCGCCGCGGCAAAAGAGCATAATATCACCGTCACCAACATCCCCGCCTACAGCACCGAAGGCGTGACGCAGATGGTCTTTGCCCTGCTTCTTGAACTGACCAACAATGTCGCCCGGCACAGTAACTCGGCCAGAAGCGGTGAGTGGACCAGCAGCAGGGATTTCTGCTACACCCTCGCCCCGCAGATCGACCTCAGCGGCAAGACGATGGGAATAGTCGGTTATGGCATGATCGGCAAACGCGTCGCCGAGGTTGCGCGCGCCTTCGGGATGAAGGTTCTGTTTTCCAAAAACACCCCGCTTGAACAGAGCCACCCGCATTTTTCAGAACAGACCAGCCTTGAAGATCTTCTTCAGGAGAGCGACGTCGTCTCACTGCACTGCCCGTTGACCTCAGAGACAGAGAAGCTGATAAATAACAGCAACATTGAGTTGATGAAAGAAGGCGCGTTACTGATTAACACCGGTCGCGGCGGCCTGATAAATGAAGATGACCTTGCCGCAGCGCTCAACAGCGGGCGACTTGGCGGAGCGGGCGTTGACGTATTAAGCACCGAACCGCCGGCAGCCGACAATCCGCTGCTTACAGCCAAAAACTGCGTGATAACTCCGCACATTGCCTGGGCGTCATTCAATTCAAGAAAACGCCTAATTGAGATCGCCACCAAAAATCTAAAAGAGTTTCTCAATAACACCCCGCAGAATGTCGTTAACGCGTAAGAGGAATTGGTAATGCTAAAAATAGTTAGCCGCATTTTACTTCCAATATTTACAATCATATCACTAAATTCATGTGATAATCCGCAACCATACTTAAATACCAGTTACGTATTAGACCAGATTAATAATAACTCCGTTGTGGATTTTAATGATCGTATTGGCTCTGGTTATGATTATAAAATTGTTTATTTTCGTGGTAAAATTTACTATTCAAAGACACCATTCCCTCATAGTTTATCAAAAGACACCGAGTTGTTTTATTCTCAAATCTCTATACACGAATTTACTGGTATGCTTTCAGAAATATTAGAAGGTGTTGTACATGATAAGAGAACAAGCTATCTTCCCAATACTCCAGCTTATCACGACAGAAAAGGTCCTCCCGAATATTTCCTTAAAATAGGCAATAAAACGTACCAACTTCTTGGAGGAACGTCTGCCCATACAAAATTAATGAAGTATGTACAGAAAATCCGCTGGGTTATGATCTCAGAAGACGACCTCCCAGGCTTGGTTAAAAAAAGTTTTTTGTGGTATTAAATTATAAGTTCAAGTTGTTAGGTTCATAATTACATGATTAATAAAAAATCCCTGCTCCGTTATCGGGCAGGGATTTTTTATTATTGGTCACCCCATGAAAACAATCAGACCAGCGCGGCTTGCGAGCAGATTTCAAAGTCGGAATTAATCAGCGCGGCAAGAAACTCCTGATAATCCGAGACCTTCTCAGGCAGCAGTATTCCCCCACCGGCAAGGTCTTCATACTCATGAAAATCAGAACCAGAAATCCCGATCAGATTATTTTCCAGCGCAAATTCTTCAGACATATAATTGCGTGAATCATGGCGCTTGTTACCGTTAAAAATCTCAATCCCGTCTAGGTACTCTGGCTGGGGATACTCCATACGCTTGCGGAAGGGATGCGCCTGAAAGATCAGCATCCCCAAATCTTTAGTCAGCTCGCGGAATGTCGCCAGATCAAGGTTATAAAGCTCGGGATTCTTAAGCAGGAATTCTTCGGTGACACCATAAACCAGATAGTCGTTTCTGCTGCCGGCAAAGCTCAGCTCCATACCAAGGAATATTTCAAAGCCACAGTCTGAAGCAACCGCAAGTGCGGCTCTGTAACCGGCAAGGAACGCATCTATTTTTTCTTCCCAGCTGATATTGCCCCGAAGGTGAAAAAACTCCTCATGATAATGATCGGTGACAACCAGACCGCTGTAGCCGGATTTCCGGTACAACTTAACCATCTCCCGCGCGCCGATACTGCCGCAGCGGCTGGTCTCTGCTGTGTGGATGTGCAGATCATAACAGAACATTTTTCATCTCCAAACCATTCGCGCATCTTCAAAGTTAAGGCTTGATGCGGCGACACTCCAGATAAAAACGCTTCTCATCAGCCTCACCCATTGAGAAGGTCTTGCGCGGCAACACACCGTCACGGACAATCGTACGGAAGAAATCGCCTTTATTGATCGCCGGAAGATAGAAACCTATGTTGCCGACCTTGCCACCAAGCTCCTCAACAGCCTCGCTGCCGTGGATATAATCAACCTCGGATTTGATCTGCGGAAGATAAACATCAAGAAACTGCTGCAGCGTTCCGACCGGCAGAGTCAGCCAGGGATTTTTCACCGTCAATACGCCGCTGCCCTGAGCAGTAACATAATTAACCGCATGCTCCCCGGCAGCCAACAACTCCTCAGCCTTCCTGCAGGCATCCTCAGAAGATGCGCACTTGATGTCCTCAAGAGCCCCGCCATTAGCAGAGCAGTATTTGCCATAAGCCTCAACCAGCGGCGCCAGTTCAGCCTCAAAGACAACGCGGTGGATCGGTTCAAATTCAAGCCCGCCGTCATGCAGATTAACCAGCTCAACCAGCGCAAAACGTGCCGGATGATCGGCAAGCGCACTCGCATCCTTAGCCGCCGCCTTGGTCTCTTCCCAGATAGACTTGGCAGTAGCCAGTGAATGGTTGCCGTCCCCCATCGCATAAAGCATCACGCCCTGACCGCTGACACCGTGCTTCTCTTCAAATTTATTTACATCAGAAAGAGCGCGCAGAGCAGCGGCAATCTGGTTCAACGACTTCTCATCATCAACCTTCCAGCCCCTGATATGCCCACCACCACACATCAGCTCAAAATCATAAACCACCTCGCGGCCATCTTCAAAGAGCGGCTCGATGACAGTTTTCTCAGGATCATCAATCAGCACCATGATATGCGGCAGCTCAATAGTCGCGTCCCGGCGCACCCGCATACGCGGCGGCAGACGGTCAACAATCGTCCCTTCAGTCGCGCGGATTAGTGTAGTCGAACCCACCGAGTAATCATAACATTCAAGATCAAGCGCCACCACCAATCCCTTGCGCGAATCAGCGTGACTGGTCTTGCGGTCAACGAGAACAAATCCTGGCTTGCCCGCTTTCAAGACACCCGCCTTTTCATACTCAAGCATGGTCTTGTTGGCAGAGCTGATAATCTTCTCTTCCTCAGGCTTGTTGAGATAAACCTCCGGCAGGATCATCCGCAGGGTTGAAGGTGCATCGCCGACAATGGAATCAGCCTTCTGCCAGTACTCGGGCTGCGAGGTATACTGGTCACACGCCACAACCGCCCAGCGCGTCAAATCAGTCCCGGCCTCAGGAAGCATTATCTCAGGTAGATGCAAACCAATATCAGAAAAATCCATCGCAGTTATCCTTATTAAGAAAAGCACCGGGCCAGGCAATCAACTCAGCCCTCCCATAAAGCTTACCAACAAAAAAAATTCCCTTCACCCCGAAAAAGTCCGACCAGCCCTCAGACCAGCCTGCAGCCATCAACTTTTTCCGACATTTATGAATTATAGTAACAATAGCACCTATTGCAAGATGTTAACAGGCTCTTAACAAACACCCGCGAAAGAGTATTTTACAGATATTTCCTGATTACCGTTTGTGTCTAACGTCCTTCTTACATAAAATAATCACACTGAAAAGACAAGGGGAAAACCGATGCCAGAATCGACACCAGCTTCACGCTTCAACCGTTTTGCCGGGACAACCAGCTATATACTCCTGCTCGGCTTTATCGCCTACTTTCTGCTGACGCCCGCAATTATCTGCCTGACAAATGTCAAAGACCCAGCGCTCAGAGGTCCCGGTATCCCCAAAATCGCCGGTGATATTTTCACCAACCTCTCACCAAAATACGAAGCGTGGTGCCGGATGCGCGTCGCCAAAGCTGCAGGCGCAGAAGTTGACCGCGAAGACATCTCAGGCACGGAATGGCCGGTCTTCGGTTCATACTTTTATCTTCTGGCAGTAGAGAACATGCAGAAGGAATGGGAGGACGGCGACTATAAGGGAGCAGAGCCAAAGCGTTACGCCGCAGGTGCAATCAAGGCCGCTACCGAACTGATACTCGACCCCTCACACGGCAACTGGGTCAAAGAACACTGGGGCAAGGATTATCTCACTAAAGAAAACGCCTTCTACCGGATGCTGCAGATCGGCGCGATCACCGTCTACACCAAACTGACCGACGACAAGAGCAAGATTCCTGAGCTTAAAAAAATGACCAAACTGCTGGCTGAAAGTATCGACAAGAGCAAGTACGGTCTGATTGATGACTACCCGAATCAGTGCTACCCTGCAGACGTTCTAACCGCGATTGCCATGATTAAGCGTTCAGGCGAATTGACCGGTGATGACTACAGCAAATTTATCGAGCGTTCCAAGCGTGGCTTCTCGGGCAAGCTCCTTGATAACCTCGGTCTCCCGCCCTACGGCTGCAGCGCAGACAGCGGCGACATCTTCGACATCGGACGCGGCTGCGGCAACTCCTACGTAAATATTTTCGCCCCAGAAATCTATCCGCAGAAAAACAAGGAATGGTACGATATATATGTAAAGCATTTCTGGCAGGATAAGAACTGGGGCGCGGGATTTCGTGAGTTCCCCAAAGAGATGAAAGACCGCGAGTGGTATTATGATGTAGACTCGGGGCCGGTAGTCTGCGGCTACGGCTTTGCCGCATCAGCCTTCGGAATTGCCGCCGCCAGAATCAACGGCCGCTTCGACCAGGCCTGGCCGATGTCAGCCGAAGCGCTAGTCAGCAGCTGGCCGCTAGCCAGTGGCACCCTACTCGGCCCGCGCATCCTCTCAAACGCCGCCGACGCACCATTTCTCGGTGAGGCGTGTATGCTCTTCATCCTCACCACCCAACCTTATGACAAAATCCCGATCCTTAAAGGCGGACACATCCCCGGTTATTTTTATGTAATTTTCTCTGCATATTTTATCGCCGCTCTCTGGCTGGGCATACCGGTACTGCGTGACTTCCGCTATCTAATGCAGGGACGAAAACACTTCAGCACCCACTGGCTGCAGGGAGTCATCTGGTCGGCAGGACTTCTGGCTATTGCGATAAACTTCTACACCAATACCAATAATCTGGTAATATTCGTCGTCGCGTTTCTACTTATGCTGGTCTTCCCGCGGACAGTCTTAAGCAAGAAAAATAATAAGGGCAGCAGTAGCGCCGCCGACAAATATAACGCGAAGTAGCTGCGCGAGGATTGCCATAACGGTCCCCGCTTTCGGGCCAAGTACGGCAATGTAAGTCGGCAGAGCATGCTTGAGCGTACGCACCGGTGAGGTCACCAGCGAGCCGCACAATAATATCAGCACCGCCTGCACCGGCGTGAGAATCCCTTCGTCGACAAAATTACCCGCCGCAATCGCCCCGTTATAAAGATTGATCGCCTGCGCGGGGATAATCGCCGCGGCTTCAGGTGGCAAGAATGAATATGAAAAAATCTCCGGCAAGGCCTTGGTCAGCCAGTTGAAGACGCCGAAATATTCAAGCCCCACCATCACAAAAAATGACGGCAGCAGAAATAACAGCAGACGCTTTATCGTCCGGCGTGAGCGCAGCCAGACAGTTTTGAAATAACCATGCTCGCTTTTTTTTCGGCTTTTAAATTCAGAAAAGAGCCGTTCTTCTTCAGGGATCACCACCATACTGTCACCGGTATAGCGTTTGATAATCGTCCGTGAGACCAGCAGAATCACCACCATCTCAAGCATTATCGCGCCAAAGCGAACCCCGAAAAATAACCCCGCCGCCTCCTTGCCGAAGGCCAAGCCAAGCGGAATAATATAAGTCGGCAGATGCGCAAAGAGTGAAAGACATGAAACTACCAGCACCGAAGTATAAAGCTGCCGGTTACTCAGCTCCCCCTCATCACGGCAATTAACCAGCATCGAGTTCGCCACCGCTCCCGACTGCAGCGACATGATAAACGGCGTCCCCGCCGCGCGCGGTAACCTCCCAAGCCAGAGAAGCGGCGTAGTGATAATCGCCACATACTTCACCACCCCCGCCGCTTCAAGCATCTGCCCGAGTATCACCCCAAGCATGATAAAAAAAGCAAGCTCGGCAAAAATAAGAATCTTGCGCCACCAGAAAGGCAGCTTCATCTTCCAGCGCTGAGAGGAAGACACGCCGCTGTTATTCCTGCGCTGCTCTTCAATCTTCCGGCCCGTCTCACCCCTGGCTTCAATTGCGGACTTCTTTTTCACATGCTTTTTCGGCGCCTCAACACTCTGCCCCGCAACACGCCCCGCCCCGCCAGCCTCAGCAGTAAAGCCTGTAGCAGGCAGAGCAAGTGAAAATAAAATTAACAGGCAAAAAAATCCGCGCATTATTTCCCGACCTCTTTAAGGGCCGCAGCAAGATGCTTCCAGAATATTGCCAGCACCGCGTCGTTATAGCCAAGTGATTTCGCCACACTCACCTCCGTTGCCCCGACGATATTCTTCCACGAACCATCCTCACTGCCAGTCACGTCATTCATCACATGGTCACCCGCAACAATCATCAGCGGAATAAAATTAACCTTGCCACCCGCCTTTTCAACCTCGGCCTTAACAACACCCAAAAGCGCACCCGTACCCGGCACCCCTTCAACCGAGCATAAAACCGCCCCCGGATATTTTTTACTGAGCGCCGCGTCAAACTCAATAAGCTTTACGTTATACTCTGGATACCGGTCATTACCATGCCCGCAGACAACATTCGGCATCCCCGTCTTGATGTCCCCGCCAATCGCCCCAAGCACCGCCGCGATATCCTCCTCATCAGACAGCAGCGGCTCACCCAGATAACGCGCCATGCCAGAAACATCAACCTCCTTCAGCTCATGATCCTTCTGCCCCGGCACAATATGCAACGACTGCAGAACAATCTTCTTATAGCCCTTTTTCTTCAGATAGCCAATCGCTTCCTCAAGTGTGAGAACCCCCTTATCCATTCCCTGCGCCCTGAGTTTTTTAACAATGCTTCTGGCGGTAAAGCCATAAAGAATCTCATACCCGCCAAACTTCTCACGCGCGCTTTCCAGAATATAGTCATAAACCTTGCGCGCCGCAGGGACCGATGTGCCAAACGCCACCAGCACTATCCCCGTGTCATTCAGAACCTTGCGCGAATCCTGACCTGCCGCATTAACATTCATTGTAAACACACCAAACACCTCGACCAGACACACCAAAACCATCTTTTTTAAAACAGACCCGAACACAATAAAACTCCCCTCATACAAAAAACACCATAAAAAAAGCCTCTGGTCAAACCAGAGGGCCAAAAGGGGCACAAACAGTCCGCACGCTATCGCGCCTGTTCACACACCCTTCCCTCCGAAGGAGAACGCAAAATACGTTCATTTGAATATCCTGACTCCCGGATCATCCTACCTTCCGCGCCTTCCCATCAAAGCTCAAACCAAAAGCCCAACAGTGGCATAATGCGGATTTCGTTCCCGGTTACAGTAGCGGGGGCTGTGCCGGATTCACACCGGCTTCCTCTGGCGGCACTGCCGCCAACCTGATTGTCTTTTCACTTTTTTTTAACTTCTTAGAGAAAGAAATACAATAAATTCGACAACAGTCAAGTCTTTTTTGTTGCGCATATTTTTATTTTGGGCAAAATATACCTCTAACGCAAAATACCCGGAGAAAATAAATGCCAGAAACCATATCCCTCACCGAAGACGAAATCAAACGCGATTATCCATATAAATACTGGGGGGCGCAGGTTCAGGAAAACGGCTCGACGCTCTTTCGGGTTTTCGCCCCTGCAGCGACCAGAGTAGAGCTGCTGCGCGAAGGACATAACTGGCAGTCAGAACCCATGCAGCGCCTGATGGATGGCACCTGGGAGATCAAAATCGCTGAGGACCTGCGCTGGACTGAGTACAAGTACTTAATCGACAACGACTCCTCATATCTTTCCCAGCCTTACAAGATGGCGCGTATCGACCCTTTCTCCCCGCGCCTTGCCCTGCACCACGACGGCCATAACCGCACCTATAACAGCATCGTCCCCACGCCTGATGAGTTTGAGTGGACCTGCAAACACCATAAAAACGGTCACGAGCCGATGTCGATTTACGAGATGCACCTCTCGACCTTCCTCGACGGCAACTACCGCGAGATCGCCAAGCGCATCGTCGGACATATCGGCTACATGGAATTCACCCACGTGCAAATCATGCCGCCCTTCCAGACCCCGATCCATGAATCATGGGGCTACCTCGCCGGCTGCCCCTACGCCATCAACGAACGCTATGGCACAGTCGAAGACTTCAAATGGATGGTCAACCACCTGCATGAGAACAACATCGGCGTGATTGTCGATGTCCCTATCGGCTTCGGCATCAAGGACTGGGACTGCGGCCTCGCCTTCTACGACGGTACCGAGCTTTACCACCATCAGGGGCAACTCGGCTGGAACAACCAGTGGCAGACGCGTATCTATAACAAATCAAACCAGTACGTCCGTGACTACCTCTGCGGCCTGCTGACCTATATCCACCACGAGCTTGGTATCGACGGCGCGCGCATCGATGCTGTCAGTGCGCAGATCTTCTACGACTATGACCGCGGCGACTGGGACTGGCCAAGAAACGACCGTGAGAAAGTACCATCTGAAATGTGGGATCTCTTCAACGGTATCGGCGGCGACATGTATCTCGACAAAGGTTACTGGATCTCTGAAGCGGTGGACTTTGAAGGGTTGAAATTCCTCCGTGACATGCACCTGCGCCTTGACCATACCGCGCCGGAGTTTTTCACAATCGCCGAAGAATCGCGCCGCGTCTTCCCCCGCCTTGCCTGCCCGGCCAATGAGGGCGGACTGGGTTTTGACTACGCCCAGAACATGGGTGAGATGCACCGCGTCCGTAAGTACCTGACCCTGCCGACCAAGGAAAAACGCATCGACGTAATCGAGGACCTGATGACCGCGCAGCATCCAGAGAAATTCGTCAACGCCATGAACACACATGATGAATGCGCCAACGGCAAGACCCGACTAATCACCGAGCTTGGCAACCATATCCAGCTTATCGGCCTGGCCGCCCTCTGCTGGTTCCGCCCCGGCGCACCAATGATCTTTATGGGCGACGAATTCTGCGAAGAGGGTTGGTTTGATGTCTGGTGCGGGCTTGACTGGGGCAAGACCGGTCCCGGCGCACAACTGCATCAGCAGCAGATGACCAACAACATCCACGACCTCAACGTTCTCCTGCGCCGCGAGAAAGCCCTCGCCAAGCAGGGTAGCTGGACGCTTGACCGCGCCGGTTCAAATAACGAACGCCTCTACTTCTCCTTTACCCGTTGGGGCGGCGACTTCCGTAACGACGACGGCATCTGGGAAAACCACCGTGATGACATCATCTTTATCCGCAACGAATCACCGAATTTCAGCGAGACCCACGCCGAGGTTTACGTTCCTGTGGGAGACGCGGAATATCAGGTAATCTACAACTCCGCCGACGAACGCTACATCGGACGCCAGGGCTATAACGATCACGACCCGTACTGGAGCATCCACAGCGGCGGCCGGACCATGTGGGTCAACCTCCTGCCGTACCAGAATATCGCCCTCAAGCTCAAACAGTAATTTGATATTCATGATTAAAATCTGTACTCGCGCCGCGCCGGAGACCGTCTTGACAAAATCCGGCGCAGCCGGAAACCAAATAATCAGATTTGATTATTAAATACTCATTTTTGATTATTCGTCTGACAGGAAATTACTTGCGCAACGCCCCCGGACTGACCCCGGTCACAGCCTTGAACTGTTTTGAAAAAGTGAACTGATCGGCATAACCAAGCGCGTCCGAGACCTCGGCAATCGTCATCTGCGTATCTTCAAGCAGCATCCGCGCGCGGTCAATACGGAGTTTGCGCTGGTAAGCTGCCGGCGGCATCCCGATAATCCGGTTAAAGAGCCGCGTCAGATGCTTTTCGGTAATTTGACAGTACCCCGCAAGCTCGGAAATCGTCCAGCGTTTTAATGGCTCCTGCTCAAACAAACTTATCACAAGTTCAACCCGTTCATCATGTTGCATTCTTGAACCGACAATCATCTCAGCCAGAATCTGGCGCAGCACCGAGTCCGCCAACTCGCGCCCTACCGCATTATCAAGCCCGTTGAATTTCAATTCATTCAGCCGTTTAAATAATGGCAGATAACGGTTAAGATCAACATTTTCCTGCACCGCCGCAAACGGGTAGAGACTGGCTGTAAGTGATTGACCAGACTTATCATACATCCCAAAACGCACCGGCGCGATATACAGTTTTGATGGCTGTTTTGCCCGCGATGAATGCGCCATGCCCGAGCCGACAAAAATCAGCGTCCCCTTCTTAAGCGTAACCGTAACTTCATTATCACCAAGATAATACCAACCCTCGCCCCCCATAACAAGCAGCAGATGCAGATCTTCATTACGGCGAAACGATTCAATCCGCCAGTTGTCCGGCACATGCGTCAATGATGCGTTGTTCAAATGAAAACGCCCCGCCGAGCAAAGTTCACTGAACATCCTCTCCACCGGAACAAGACTATCCTGACTGAACAAAATGTCTTTTTCTGACATAAAAGGTTTTCCCCTGACATTTACAATAACAGCTATATATTATATTATATAAGCAAGAACAGCAAGCCAGTACTCTTTTTTTATTTGGAGAAAACATGTCTTTAGAAAACAAACCGAATATCGTCTTCTTTTTCACTGATGACCAGCGTTTTGACACCATCGCCGCACTCGGCAACCCGAAGATCATAACCCCCAATATCGACCGGCTGGTGAAAAACGGCACCTCATTCACCCACGCCTGCATCCCCTCAGGCACCAGCCCCGCAGTCTGCATGCCAAGCCGCGCGATGCTCAATACCGGACGCACCCTCTTCCACATTGAGGACAGCGGCAAAACCGTCCCCGCCGACCACACCACAATCGGCGAAGCCCTCAGAAATAACGGCTACCGCACCTTCGGTACCGGCAAGTGGCACAACGGCAGCGAGGCTTACGCCCGTTCATTTACCGACGGCGGCGAGATCTTTTTCGGCGGCATGCACGACCACTGGAATGTTCCGGCCTTTAATTTTGACCCGACCGGCAAGTACGAGAGCGAGTTGCCGCAGTGCGTTGACATGTGGAGTTCAAAGAACCTGCGCTATTTCCCCGGCGACCACATCAATGCCGGCCGCCACTCAAGCGAGATGGTCTGCAAGGCCGCGACCGACTGGATCAACAGCTATGATTCAGAGCAGCCGTTCTACACTTACATCTCTTTCCTCGCGCCGCACGACCCGCGCACCATGCCCGAAAAATTCAAGAAAATGTACAACCCCGAAGATATCGACCTGCCAGAAAACTTCATGGGCGGCCACCCGTTTGACAATGGCGGCCTCTTCATCCGCGACGAAAAACTAGCCCCCTTCCCGCGCAACCCGGAAAACACCAAAGAACATCTCGCCGACTACTACGCGATGATTACCCACCTTGATGATGAACTTGGCAAGGTTATCAAGGCTGTCGAGGACAAGGGCGTTCTTGATAATACCATTTTTGTCTTTGCCGGTGATAACGGTCTGGCACTGGGACAGCACGGACTCTTCGGCAAGCAGAGCTGCTATGACCACAGTATCCGCGTCCCGCTGATCTTTGCCGGTCCCGGCGTTCCAAAAAATCTCAAGAGCAATGCCGACTGCTACCTGCTTGACATCTTCCCGACGCTCTGCGAACTTGCGGGTATTGAGACGCCCAAAAGTGTTGAGGGTAAAAGTCTGACACCGGTAATGGAAAAACCCGAGACACAGGTCCGCGACGGTCTGTTCTATGCCTATTGTGATACGCAGCGCGCGGTCAAGAAAAACGGCTGGAAGCTTATCGAGTACGTCATCAATGAGAAGCACTACACCACCCAGCTTTTCAACCTCAATGACGATCCCTGGGAGCTGCATAATCTTGTCGATGAGCAGACAGAGATGCGCGATGAACTGCGCAAGCTGCTTAAAAAGTACGCGGCGGAATGGGACGACAATCTCGAAAACTTCGGTGCGAAATTCTGGAAACATATAACCTTCTGAGTTGAACAGCCAAGAGCAGAAACAACAGAGCCGTTTCCGATATACCGGAAGCGGCTCTTTATAACTCGTTAAAAATCACCATAGACTTAACATTATTAATCACGAAAACGGATGAAATGCAATATTCAAAAAACCTGCCAAACCCGCGAGTACCAGAACTATTACAAGATATATAAAAAACTTTTTAGCCTTGCCTTTTATTATAAATACAGCCCCAACCAACCAAGTCAAAACCCATTGAGATATAAAAATATAGTTAATTAACGTTGGGTTAATATTTATTTTTATGTTATCTAAAATTGAAATCACAAGAACACTGGGTCCGCCGACAACAAAATAGGCGACACCAATTATCAGGCTTGAACCTGTGGTAAAAGAATCAACAAAATATAGTGCGGTAAAAGGTATTATAAAACATGAAATAACGTGCAACACCAAAAGTAATTTCAGCTTCATTACCAAGTCCTTTATTTTATAAGATCACAGTCATAGGGGGATTGGGGAAAAGTATCAATTTGAAACGCAGTCACCGCCGCTGTCTTTGCAGCTGTACAGGCCGCGGTCGGCGGCGTGAAGCATGACCTCGGCTGAATCGCCGCCGTCGTACTCGGCTACGCCGCAGCTAATTGATACCTTATATCGCGGGTCAGCAGAATTGCCCTTGGAAAGCAAGAGCATCTTCTCTTTGACCAGCCTGCATAATTTTCGGGCCTGCTCCATCGCTTCCTCCTCAGAACAGAAAGACAGAATCGCAAACTCATCGCCACCCCAGCGGAAAGCCTTGTCCTGATCGCGCAGGGAGGAATGCAGTATCCCCGAAACATCCACAAGCAGCTTGTCACCAGCCAGATGGCCGAGAATGTCGTTGACAGCCTTGAAACCGTCAAGGTCGATCAGTATCAGGCTGACAGCCTCGCCGGTGCGCAATTTATAATAACGCGCGTGATGAAACTCCTCCTCAAAACTGCGGCGGTTGCCAAGCCGGGTAAGCTCGTCGATTCTGGCAAGCTGCCTCATCCGCCCCTGATAACGCCGGGCGGCAAAGCCAAAGAGCATAATCAGAAAGAACCAGATAATCGCGCAGAAGATCAGCGTGCGGATAAAATTCCTCTTGGCTACAGCCAGCGCCTGACTCTCATCCTGCTCGACAATCAGAAACCAGTCAAGCTCGGGCATATACCGGCTGGTGACGAAGAACATCCCCTTGTTGGTCTCGTACTGGAGGTTGGTGACTTTATCAAGCGACAGGAGGATATCTTTGGCAACAAGCGAGATGCCGGACATTTTATTGATGTTTTTTGTATGGATATAGGACGGGTCGGCATGCGCCTGAACCTCGCCCCAACGGTCTACCAGAAAAACCCGGCGTCCATACTTCAGACCGGTCTCACGCAATAACTTTGAGACCATATCCATCTTCATCCCAACACCGGTCACGCCAAGAAGATCATGCCTGGCGTTCTCAACCCGGAAATTAATGAAGACCGTGAGCTGGTTGCCGGTGGCCTCGTCGCTATCAACTTCAAGCCGGTATTCTTTTCCGGTCTTGAGAAAATCATAGTACCATTGATCGTGCTTGTTTTTCTCGGAGATAACCTTGTGCAGCCCGCGGTAATGATAATATTTATTGGTTCTGGCCGAGACGAAAAAGACGCTGAAGTAATTATACTTGCGCTGAATCTCGCTGAGGTAATCGGTGATACTGCTCAGTGACTTCTCACCGCCACCGGCCCACTCTTTTAAAAATGAGTCATTGGCCATGGTTGTTGAAACGTAAATCGGCTCAAGAAGATCACCATGAATCTCGGAATAAATGTTATCACGGGTAAGAGGAAGGGCTGACTGGGTAATTTCAGCGCGGGCAATGTCACGCGAAGCCTTGTAATTGAGCCAGCCCATCACCGCAAAAGGGACAAGCAAACAGAATGTCATCGCCAGAAATATTGCGCCCCACAAATAATTTTTAGACATTTACCGGTAACAACCTCCGTATTTTCATTTTTGCGCTATAGTTATTACACCATTATAGTGGCAAACCAAAAAATTTTCATTAATAAATCATGCTAAAAAGTAACGTTTTGAGAATGTTTTGAGAAATAGCGGCGAGACGAGACAGGCACAGTGGCATTTGTCACAAATAGGGCAAAAAAATCAGAGTGCTGAAAGGCAGGCTTGCGCGACCTCTGCCGGTTGGATCTGTTCAAGGCAGGGTGGATAACCGTCCCGGCTCGGGGAGCCGACCCGGCTTGGGAAGCCTAATTTGCACTTAATGCAGGCGCAACCGGCGCACTCAATTTCGCCGCGCATAATCTGATGGCCGTGGCCGTAGGGTTCCCATATTTTTCGCGGATTACGGCAGGAGAAGACGCCGACGCATTTTACGCCTTTGGCAGCGGCCATGTGCATGAGACCGGTGTCATTGCCGAGATAAAGAGAGGTGCGGGAAATCAGCTCCGCGACCAGTCTGATATCTTCGCCGATGACAGGCAGGCAGAAATCGCACTCAGCACAGATGCGGGTGATCTTTTCACGGTCGGCAGGACCACCGATAACAAGCGTTTTGATATCTCGTTTCTCTTTTATCAGTTTTAGCGTGGCGATATAATTTTCAATCTTCCAGAGGTTTGACTGGATGTGCGCGGAGGGTGCGAGAGTGATAACCGGAGTGTCACTGTTCAGATTATTCTGCGCAGAAAAAGCAGCCGCCTGCGTTGAGAATTCTGCTATCGGCGCAAGCGTGCCGTTACCGCAATCTTCCGGCGGAAGATTATCACAGAGCGGCGACAGACTCTGCAGCAGCCAGTCAGCAGACTTGAGAACGTTATCTGATTTTTTGATCTCCTCAAGACTGAGCGCATTATAATCAAGAATCTTATCAACGCCGCAACTGGCTAAAATTCCTTTGAGGTTCTGTGCGAACTGCGAAGTCATCGGCGGATAGGGCGGCATCAGTACAATACCGTAATCCCACCTGATTTTTCGCAGTAGCCGGCATAAAACCGCGCGCGAGATACGCAGCAGCCACGGCGCGATGAATCTGCTGCGCGAGGTGCGGATCTTGAAGAAGTCGTTAATCAGTCCGGTGTGGCCGAGGAGCGCCTCGGCGCCGATGGCGTCTTTTGCAAAATAATATTCGCTGATTAAACCAATTCGTGCGTCAGGGAATTTCTCACGCAGAGCATGAAGAGCGGGGAGCATTACAAGGGTATCTCCGATCTTGCAGTAGGCGATAAGCAGAATATTCTCTGGCATCAGTTTCCTTATTTATGACTTATGCGAAGGCTGGCAAGCTGCACTACGCGAAAAATTACAGGCTCAGACCGAGATCGGCAAGCATGGTCTGGAAGCGGTGGGTATAGGTGTGCTTGCTCATGACACACGCGTAAGCCTTCTCGATAACTTCCTGCCGCAGTTCCGGGTGCTTGAGATAATACTCAGCCTTCTCGCGCAGCTCATCACGGCTGCGGAAGGTGACAAGTTCCTCTCCGATCCTGTAAACCTTCTCAAGGTCGGGATTGTATTCGCAGAGCTGGAAGCCCTTGCAGGCGGCTGTCTGCTGGATACGTTCGTTACCGGCATGGACGCATTCGACGGGCTGGAGCGTTGTGAGGTTGATTTTTGATAACGCAAAGATCAGCTGCTTCTCGCGGCCTTCAGTCTCACGGTGCTGGAAAGCCTCCCAGGTGAAGGTGCTGCGGTACTCATCAGGATTGGCAAAGCCCCAGATGTTGCCCCAGACTTTCAGGTTCATCCCGCGCAAAGCCTCAAGCATCAGCACGCGGTAAGGATACAGGCTGCCGACCATGGTAATGTCATTGGTGTACTCGGCGCGCTCGGCGTCGGTGATGTCAGTAATTTCATGATGCGCCTGCTCGCAGACGGGCTCGGACATAAAGCGGGCGTTATCACAACCAGCGCGGTGCATCTTCTCAAGGACGTAGCTATCAGCAAGGTAGAAGATGTCGTACTCTTTGGCGGCAATCAGCTGTCCCGGGTAGATAAAGACATTGTCGAAGGTGAAGTTGACAATCTTGGCGGGCGCGATAATACGCTTGAGTTCACGTACCGCGTCAGAGAGCAGAAACTGCGCCTTGAAGACAATGACCAGGTCAGGCTTGAACTCGCGCGCAACCTTGAAGAGCTCCTGATTAGCTCTGGCGTTACAGTCTTTAAATACGGCGTAAGGCTTTTTGGTAACCTTCGCCCAGAGGGTATTCATGCCCTTGGTGAAGAGCGACCGGTCGACATAGGCGCTGTGATAAAAAAACTTGTGCTCAATTCCGAGTTTCTCAAGAGTCAGGTGCATGTGCCAGGCAGTACCCTCCTGCTCACAGGCAGACGACAAAGAACCATCAGCAACAACAAGGACCTTCATTTATTCTCTCCAGACAAGATATCTTTATAATCATCAATCAGTCGGCGCTGATACGCCTGCCAGTTATTTTTGACTGCTTTCTCCCGCGCGCGCCTGCCCATCGCAATAACCCTGCTCCGGTCATTATACAGAAGTTCAAGCGCTTCTTCAATAGCCCTGCTATTACATACAGGAACCACAAAACCGTCAACCCCGTTCTCGATAATCTCGCCAGCGCCGGTATTCTCGCTGACAATACAAAGCGTCCCGCACGCCATCGCTTCAGTCACAACCCGGCCAAACCCCTCAGACAGTGAAGGCAAGACTAGAACGTCAGCCCTGTTATAGCAGTCAATCAGCTCAGACAACCCCACCCCGCCAAGATGATCGTAAATGTCGTCGTACTGCGCGAGGACATTGCCAAAATCAAGCTGCGCTCCGTATAAAGACAGGCGGCAGTCGAGTTTTTTCTTTTTGAGATTCTTAACCGCCTCAAGCAGATACTGCGTTCCCTTGCGCAGGCAGATATAACCGCCGGTCATTATCTCAAGCGGGCGTTTTTCATCCTCGACAAAGGCGCGGTGTCCTTCTTTTGGCGCAAAGAGTTCGGTATCTACGCCGAGACGGTTTATCTTTATTTTCTCGGGCGAAACGTTAGAAAAACGTTCGAAACTTTTTCTGGCAAAGTCGGAGATAACGTAAACCCGGTCAACTCGTTCATGCTCTTCTGTCATCCTCGTTATCCAGGCGGTGTCTGAATAAGTCGAAGCATCAACGCCGTAACGTTTGTACTCTTCACCGACGACCTCAGCATCAAAGAGCGGATGAGCGGTGCCGTGCTCGATTATTTTACAGACGCCCAACTCCTCGCAGCGCGCCCAGGCTTTCTCCTGATAGCAGGAGTAGGCGTGAAAGATTTTTGTCTGCTCATTTATCAACTTACAGCAGAGATAATCAAAGTACCAGCGCTGAAGTTTTTCATACTCCGACGACATTTTCGAGAAGAACCCCAAGCCAGTCAGACGCCGCAGCAAGGAAAAGCCGCGGATCGGATTATAGGTATAGAACAAATCAATGAGTTTGTCAGATGGGATCTGCGCTCCCTGAGGATGGGTGACGATGAACTTGTCAAGCATCCCTGCAGCGTGGGCGGCCTCGGCTGCGGGATGGGCGTGGTAGCCGCCGAACTGGCTAATTATAACGCCGCCTGATTTTCCGGTTTTATCATTATTCATCCGCGGCACCGCTTTCATGTGCGTGATCTTTACTGAAGAAACTTTGCACCAGGTCAGAGATAAAACGCAGAACTGTGTTCTCTACTGTAAATAAAACCAGCAGCGACAAACCTGTCAATACCGCCGCTGTCAGCAGGCAGTTGACCGACAACGGGTAGCCCTGCATGAGACTGAATTTTGAAACCGCAATCGTTAGCCCGGCCAGCAACGCCATAATGACAAGCGGCACGACAAAGGTGCGCGTCAGGCTGATATTTTTCAGGTGTGATTTCAAATAAAAACCTACCCGCATCAGCCCCATAAGAATCGCAAGGTCAACAGCGACAGCCGCGCCTTCAAGCTGGTATAATGTTATCGCCGGCCAGATCAGGACAACGACACTGAGTAAGACCAGAAAATAAACCTTGCTCATGTTCTTGACCAGACCTAACGAGACCATAACGTCCTTACTGATATAAAACGCGGGAAGCAGCATCGAGTACGGCGCCATGAAGCGGAAGACACTTGCAGCCGGTAGCCACTTCTCGCCCCAGAGAGCGGTGATGATTTCAGGACAGTAAATCGAGAACGGCAGCAGCACAAAAAACGCGGCGTATAAAACAAAACGGACAGTGATAGTGTATAGCGCGCAGACACGCGCATTCTCGTCTGCGCGTTTGGCAAAGAGCGGGAAGATTATCCGCGAAATAACATTACCGGCGTTATGATGAAACATCCCGCCAAGCATGTAGGCGCGGTCGTAAAAACCAAGTTGCGTCTTGCCAAGGAGTTGCCCCACAACAAGGTCGTCAACACGCTGATAAGCACCCTCACAAAAACCGTTACCCAGATACCAGCCGGATTTTTTCAGCAGCTCTTTCGCCAGTCCGTAATCAAAGCGCAGCTCCGGTTTATACCCGCTCAGTAGCAACGCCGCAACTCCGGCAAGGGCAAGCGTCGCCATCTGCGGCACACATAAAGACCAGACCCCGTAACCAAGATACGCCATCAGAACCGCAACCGCCATCCCCAGCAGCCCCGGCAGCCATTGCAGGAAGGAGAGAATTTTAAAACGCATCTCTTTCTGCATCAGAGAACGCCCCGGATCGCAGAGGTTGCTCACACTCCAGCCACCGGCGATAATCAGCGCGACATATTTTTGCGAAGCCGGGAAGATCCCACTCAAGAAAATCACCGCGCTGATAAGCAGAAAAAATAAAGAAACAACTCCGGCATTGAGCCAGAAATAAGTACTGAGAAGGTCGCGGTAGGTTGGTGATTTGGCGTCCGCGCGGACGATCTCCTGATTGACACCGATGCCGCAGAGTCGGCTGAAAGTCAGGAAGGTGGCGGTAGCGAAGGCGACGATACCAAAGTCGTCAGGTTGCAAGATACGCGCGAGAATTATGCCACCAAAGAAGGATACGCTAAAGCCGATAACCCGTTCAAGGCTCAGCCAGAAAACCCCGCCGGCAACTTTTTTTCGGTCACTCTGCCCCATCAGTCAAAGACCTCCGGCTTTCTGCGGCGCAGCAGTTGAATATACTCGCGGTATAATCCTTCATGGATTCTTTCTGGATTGAATTCCTTCTCAACCCGCTCATATCCGGCCGTGCCGTGACGAGTTAACAATTCAGGATTATCAAGATAATCACGCAGTGCGTTAAGGAGCGCGCCGCTGTCCTTTACTGGAATGACCACCCCCGTAACGCCGTCATTAACCGCGTCCGCGCAACCGACTGCGTTGGTAGTAATCACCGGAAGCCTGAAAGCCGCCGCTTCCATCGGAACGTTCGGGAAACCTTCACGGTAAGACGGAAACGCAAGAACATCCATCGCCTTATAATAATGGCCAATATCTTTTTTATCAAGCCAGCCGGTTATCAGCACGCGGCTGTCTGCGGCGATGCCGACCTGCGCGCAGTGATTGACCGCGCCGCGCTGCTCCCACTCGCCACAGAGCAGAAGTTTCGTACCGGGATAATCCTTGCGGATAACCTGCCAGGCGTGTTCAAGCTCTTCAATCCCCTTCTCGCGCACCAGCCGTCCGACAAAACCAATAACTTTATCCGCGCCTGAGGTAAATTCAGTCAACTTTTCCGGCACCTGTCCGGTCGGTTCAAGCGACGGGATATCAACACCGTTTGACATGCCTGAAGCGATGACGGTTATTTTTTGGACGGAGGTGATTTTATTGCTGATTGCATATTCCCGCAGCGACGGCGAGACGGCGATCACCTTGTGCGAAAACAAAGCCGTGATACGCTCGGTCATTCTGAAGACAAAACCAGCTAACCCGTTGCGGCCGATACTGAGTGCGCCGCGCATCAGAAATATCCGCACTGGTACGCGGCAGATAAAACCAGCCAGCGCGCCAAGAAGAGCGGCCTTGGGCGTACTCATATGGAGGATATCAGGTTTAATCTGGCGCAGGATAATTATCAGCCGCCAGAGCGCGACGATGTCATGCAGCGGTGACATTTCGCGTGACATCTCAAGCGGATGCACAATCGTACCGTCACGCGCGGCAAGCTTCTGCAGGTTATCATCCGGCGCGGCGATGGCGTGCGCCTCAAAACCTTTCCCGGCAAGAAAAGGTGTCTGCCCGCGCATAAAATTATACTGAGTTATGGCGACTGTTGTCAGATACGCAATCCTGACTGTGAGCGCCTGTGGTTTACCAGTAATGCCTCAACATCCTGTTTATTATAGCACAAAAAATCTGCCTGCCCCAAAATTATACGCCAAGAGACTCAGCTCTGCAGCAGCATCTCCCACCAGACTCGAAGTTGAGCCAGATCGTCCGCCCGCTGTGGAGTCTGCGAAGAGGCAAGTTCGCTGTGGTACGCCTCGTCAAACTCGGCAAAGGAAAAATCAAAGCCTTCCTCAACCAGAATCAGTTCGCGTTGGTCATTAGTATCGGCACGGACCAACTTGCCGCGCAAGTCCTTGTCCTCCATGGCCTGATTGATAAAGTTTCGCGCATCAGAAATCATAATTAACCCCTGTCAAAATACAGCAGAATAAGCAAAAGCCAGAAATAAACCACAGCAAGCCGGCACCTGAAAATCAGCAAATACCGATTATTATTATTTTATGGATTTTGCGCGAAGGATAAACACTTATTTAACGATATTTAAAAATGAGCGACTAACAGACACAAACGCAGTGTCATTTCACCGAGAAAGGATAGATATGATCTGGCAATTTTTGATTGGCGGCGCGGTACTGGGCGCTGTGATTGGTACAATACTTAGAAAGAAGAAGGCCTGCTCCGACGGCTGCCCCCTGCATTCTTCACCGATTCTGGGAGTGATTATCGGCGGACTTATCGGTATGGCGGTTTCTTCAGCCTGGGCGGAACTGGCGCGTGACAAGCTTGAAGCGGCGACAACCATTCAGCAAAAGATGCGGGCGGTAAGTCAGGAGGTTAGCGTAAACAGGCCGGATATCAGGAATTCTCACTCTTTTACGGCGATGACCAGCGATAATTTTGAGAGCAATATCCAACAGAAAGGTATTGTACTCGTTGATTTCTGGGCGGAATGGTGCGGTCCGTGCAAAATGATGGAGCCGGTGCTGGAAAGCTTTGCCAGAAACAGCCGCGAGAATGTTAAAATCTACAAGGTTAATATTGACGAGCAACCGGAACTTGCCAGAAAATTCGGCATTCAGGGAATCCCGGCGTTTGCCTTCTTTAATGACGGAAAGCTTATCGGCGGACTTGTGGGATATCAGGAAGAAGAGACCCTGCATCAGGCTGTCGACAAGGTAAAAGAGATGAACGCCAATCCGCCTGCCGCCGCAGCAGCAGCCGCAACAAACACCACAGCAGCAACAAAATAACTCCTGTTCCCAAGAGGAACAAAAAACCTGAACCCCATCTTTTGGGTTCAGGTTTTTTTATTATATTCAGATTACCGTTTCGCCCGGCTGTGACGACAAGCCTTAAAACGCAACAATCACTCAGGAAGCGAGGTCAGCTTATGGATTGAATCACCGGTCTTAAGGCCGCCTGCGGCGTAACGCGGATGAAGCTTGGCCTCGGCGTTGGCTTTGTAAACCCGGGTAACAACCAGAACATTACGCTTGCCATTACTTCCGGTAGCCTCAAAGAGCATGCCTTCGCTAATATCATGGTTCTTGCCAAGGCTGATGATATATTCACTGTCAGGGCCGCTACCGTCACTGAGCAGGATCTTGCCGTCTGAGGTTGCGGCGCTAACAGCTCTGCCAGCCCATTTATTATCTGCAACCGGAGCGCGCTCTTCGGTAAATTCAGGACCGTCAACAGCGAGGGCCGGATTATCCGAAGGAGGGGCAAAGCCCCAGCGCGGTTTGACTGGCGTCAGAACTTCCTTCTTCTTCACTTCTGGAGCGGCTGGAGTGGAAGCCGGTGAAAAATCATTATAAGGAGCAGGCTTGCCACCGCTCAGGATGCCGCTTGGCGCTGCACCAAGAGCAGGAAGCTCATTTGAAAATGAAGGTTTGCTGCCAAGAGGGCCGGAGGCGCCGATCTTGGGGACGTCATTGACTGAATCGCTGCTACCGGTTGAAGAAGGGGCTGTAAGCATATCCGGATTATCATTAATCATGGAGATGATACGGTTTACGCGAGAAATCTTGGCTTCGGTTGCCCGCAGGGAACTACTCAGTTCTTCCGCGCGGCGTTTATATTCTTCAGCCTTGTCTGTATTCATCGAAAGCATCTTGCGGTCTTTTTCGGCCTTTTCCTTGAGCGTCTGCAGCTCCTGCTCAAGAGGATTAAGCTCACCGCCGGACTTGGCAAGTCCGTTCTTGTCGATGTTATCCTTGAGAGATTCTGGCAAGCCGTATTTACGGGCTTCCTCAATGCTAGCCTTACCATCGTCTTTTTTATCATCAGAGCCACCAAAGCAGCCGGTTAAAAATGCTGTCGCGCAGGTAATGCCTACAAGTTTACTCCAACCCATCTGTACCTCCATAACGACGCGCAAATACGCGCCTATAAGATTAAAGATTATCTCTTAAAATTACTTAAATGAATAATATACCGCCTAAAGCGCAAAAAATCCATAGATTATCTGCTTTTTATCGTCAATTATTGTCCGATAATTAATAAAATATACAAATTTCAGTAAAAAAAACATACTACAACCCAAATCCCCGCAATTACCCGGCAATTATTAACCCGAAGAATGGCCGGAGTATACTTTCGACTGTAAAAAACTCTTGATTTTGCCGATACTTTATGTAAGGTTTGATCTATCAACAATAACCGTATTAAGTGCTTATTGCTAACTTTATTTGCAAAATACCTATTATTTAAGGAAGGATCTGACATGCTCGGGCAATATAAACTATACTGTCAGGAAAAAAAGAAGGTTGTCGAGGTTCTATCTGAAGGGCAGGATAAACTGCCGATGACCTGCAACGAAATGCTCTTCTGCGAAGGAACAACCTTCTGCCGCTACGTGAATCCGCTGACAACCAGAAATCCGCTCAAAGCTGTGGATGAGGCAACTGTAAACTAATTTTTATTAATCAGGCGTAAAAAATGTTTCGTTTTTTTGCTATTCGTGTAAAATAACACATCATAAGGAATATTAAAATGGATGATCTTGAGAGCAAAGTTAAGGCTACAATTGAGGAAATCCGTCCAATGCTCCAGGGTGACGGCGGTGATATTGAATTTGTTTCACTTGAGGGAACAGTGGTTAAGGTACGTCTTCAGGGAGCCTGCAGTGGCTGTCCGCACGCGGCCATCACCATGAAGCAGGGTGTTGAAGCGCGTATCTGTCAGGTTGTGCCTGAGATTACCGAGGTTATTGCAGTCAAATGATCTGGTGATTATCGGACTATTTATTTACCGGGCAGTTCACTCGCATGCGGGCTGCCCGTTGATTCTATTAGGATTTCAGGAAATACCCGCGGTCATGGCAAAAAATCTGGCTGCGTTATAAGTTTCAGGGTTGGGGAGAGCATTAAATTGCTTAGTGCTGGGAAAAAAATCGCGCTGATTTCTGACGTACACGGTAATATTGAGGCGCTTACCGCGGTAATGGCAGATATCCAGGCTAAAAACGTTGACATAATCATCAATCTTGGTGACAGTGTCGGCTATGGCCCTGATCCGGAATTATGTATCGACCTGCTTGAACAGAGATGTACGACCAATCTTTGCGGCAATCATGATTACGCGACTCTGCATCACGCGGAAGGCTTCAATCCCGTAGCCAAGGCTGCGGTTGATTATGTCCGCGAGATGATGCGCCCGGCTCCCGACGAGACAGACACCGACAAGCTCAGGCGCTGGAAATTCCTTGAAAACCTCATGCCGCTCTACGAACTTGATGATTTTGAGTTCATGCACGGTTCACCCCGCCAGCCGATAACCGAGTACGTACTCCCTTCAGACCCCGAGATGGACCCCTTCAAGCTTGAGAGTATCTTCTCGGCAATGAGCCGCAGATGGGCGTTTGTGGGGCATACACATTTCCCGGGAGTGGTGGAGGACGACGGGGATATGTTTATCATGGTTGACGATCTTCCTGACGCGTGTTACCCGCTATCGGAGCGCAAGGCGATCATCAATGTCGGGAGTGTCGGCCAGCCGCGCGACCACGATATCCGCTCCTGTTATGTCATTATCGAAAACAACCTGGTAACCTGGCAGCGTGTTGAATATGATGTTGAAAGCACTGTGGCCAAGATCAACGCCCATCCAATCCTTGACGAACATTCGGCCTACCGCCTGCGTCTGGGGCGCTGAAAACCTGCTGTTTTTTTTTCAGAATTAAGCCTGTAAAAGTCGCGCGATTTGCATAAAATCGCTTTTGTATAATTTTTTATCCGTCGGCAGAAATAATATCCCACAATACTTTGTGCATCTGTAACCATGCGGTAGTGTGAGTTTGCTGATTTTTCAGGTTGCAGCGCGGGAATCAAAACAGAGAGGCTTTGATTGGGTCATTCATCTCTGTCCCCGCGGCGATGCGGGCGGGCTGGGTATTTCAGTTGCACCGCGGGAATTTAAAAAAGGGAGTAAGATATGCCAAAGCAGACTCTGCTTTATGATGCTCATTCTGAGCTTGGTGCAAGAATTATTGATTTTAACGGGTGGGCGATGCCGGTGCAGTACAAGACCGGAATCCTGGCTGAACACACGGCGGTGCGCGAGAAGGCGGGGATCTTTGATACCTGTCATATGGGTGAGTTCATGCTTGAGTCGCCGGATGTGCGCAAAACGCTCAACACCATCCTCTGCGGAGATTTCACCAATCTCAAGGACGGCCGGATGCGTTATACATTTATTACCGCCGAAGACGGAACTGTGGTTGACGACGCGGTGGTCTTCATCATCTCTGACACGGAGGCAATGATCTGCGTTAATGCGGGCGATATTGAGGGCGATTACGAGTTTCTGCTCAAATATCTGCCGGAAGGAAATGTACTAGACAATCAGAGCGAGAAGACCGGCAAGATTGATATTCAGGGGCCTAACGCGCACATAATTGTCGAAAAAATAACCGGGGTTGATTTCCGCACCCTGCCGTTTTATTCATTTATTGTAACCGAGTGGCAGGGCGCGACACTTATCCTGAGCCGTTCAGGCTATACCGGCTCGCCGGGTGTGGAGTTTTTCATTGACGCGGACGTTGTGGGACAGCTCTGGTATTCCACGCTGCAGGCTGGTGAGGAACACGGGCTTATCCCCTGCGGACTTGGCGCGCGTGACACGTTACGCCTTGAGGCCGGACTGCCGCTCTACGGCCATGAACTGAGCCGTGGGACCAATCCGCTGCAAGCTGGCTTTAAACGTTTTGTCTCGCTGGATAAAGATGAGGACTTCCCCGGCAAGGCAGCGCTGAAGAACTTTGCAGAAAATGAAAGTGCTAAAGCGCAGGTCTTATGCGGTCTGACCATCGAAGGGCGGCGCACCCCGCGTCAGGGCTTTGAGGTTACTTCACCTGAAGGAAAGACGATCGGCGTTGTCACCTCAGGCGGCCCCGCGCCTACCGTTGGCGGCAATATTGCGCTGGCTTATATCAACCCGGAATTCGCAGAAATCGGCGAACAGGTGGCAATTGATATCCGTTCAAAACCTGAAATGGCAAGAGTTACGAAGTTGCCGTTCTATAAATGCGAAAATTTACGAAAAAATGGCCAAAATCTTGCTTGACAAGAGGGGATTATAGGGGTACGTTTTTATCGTATAAACTGATTGAGAAAAATGAATCTTACAGAATTTTCCAGTTCTTACTTATAAATTAACAACCTCGGCCCGCATAAACAGGGAGACCACAATGAGTGAAATTTCATCTGAAGTATTTTACACCAAAGACCACGAGTGGGTCAGCTTTGAAGAAAACATTGCCACTGTCGGTGTTACGGATCATGCACAGACTGAACTTGGCGATATTACCTTTGTTGAACTTCCTGAAGACGAGATGGTTGTCAATGTCGGCGACGAGGTCTGCACTATCGAATCAGTAAAGGCTTCAAGCCCGGTCTACGCACCGGTTGCCGGCAAGATCATCGAGGTCAACAGTGAACTTGAAGATGAACCGGGCGCAGTCAACAGTGACCCTTACGGCGCTGGCTGGATCTTCCGTATCGAAATGGAAGAACAACCGGACAAGGACGAACTTCTGCAACCTGAGGATTATGAAGACCTGCTGGCCGACCTCTAAGCGCGGACACAGAATTACGCTGCTGGCTCTGGCAGACTGCCTTGCCGGGCGAACATAATTCTTATCAGCATTTCTCAGCTTGAGCCTCATGCCAGATCTGCTGATGAAGTAAGACACAACAACGCCGATGCCCTGCTCTTCTGAGCGGGGCTTTTTTTATTCACGGCGCACGGACGCAAAACTTTTTGCCATAGCAAATAGAAGAGGGTTGCCACAAAAAAATGAGCGGCAACCCTTTTTGCATTTCTAGCTTCTGCGCAGGGGCGTTTTAGAGCTTGTCTGCGGTCTGGGAAATCCCGGCTGAACCGAAAACGATATCCTTTTCTTCAATCTTCTCAAGCGGCTCAGGGCAGTGCGGGGCGTTGACGGTTGAGATTTTCACGGTCTGGGCGCACCACTTGCAGCTGTTAGCGATAACCTTCAGCACCTGCTCGTTGTAGAAAATCGGATAGGTCTCATGACCGGGGCGGAAGTAGAAGATACGTCCGTTACCGCGCTCAAAGACACAGCCGCTGCGGAAGACCTCGCCGCCTTCAAACCATGAGACAAAAATTAGCTTGTCCGGCTCGGGGATATCAAAACGTTCGCCGTACATCTCGGTATTGGGAAGCTCGATATACTCGCCGATACCTTCAGTGATCGGGTGCGACGGGGCGAGATTCCAGAGGCGTTCACGCTCGGCAACTTCACGCCATTTGAGCGAGCAGTTAGTGCCAAGCATCCGGCGGAAGATCTTTGAGAAGTGACCCGAGTGCAGAACCACCAGCCCCATCCCCTCAAGTACCCGCTGCTGTACCCGGTCAACAATCTCCTCCTTGACCTCGCCATGCGCGCAGTGTCCCCACCAGACAAGGGTGTCGGTATTAGCGAGCACTTCTTCAGTCAGGCCATGCTCCGGGTCGTCAAGTGCAGCCAGGGTGATTTCAAAATCACCGGTCTTGGCGAGCGCGTCGCCGATGACCTTGTGCATCCCTTCAGGATAAAGCTTTTTAACCGCGTCTTTGGTCTTCTCGTGACGAAACTCATTCCAGATAGTAACTTTGGTTGCCATTTTATTTTCCTTTTTTTTATTAAAACTACCAGTAATCAGAATTTATTTTTATTCTTAACGAAGAGTGATTGTCTTCTTTTCCTTGTCAGACTTGATGCAGGCGTCAAGCACCTTCTGCACCTCCCAGCCGCGGACAAAATCAGGCTGGTCATTCTTGCCGCTCTTGATACTGCTGATGAAACGTTCGTAAATACTCGGAGACTTCCTGGCCTTGACCGTCTGCCACTTACACTTGTCAAGATTAGCGCCCATGCAGATTTCATACTCATCATATGACTTGTCAAGGTCAAGACGGATACCGCCTTTCTCTCCATAAAGCCGTAGAGTCAGTGAGTTAGGCTGCCCTGAAGCCCAGCGGGTGGCGCAGATAGTGCCAACCCCGCCACCGGCAAGCTCAACACGCATATACGCCGAATCATTGGCATCAAGCTTGTACTCGCCGATTCTGTCGCCCTTGGCCTTGTGGAAAGTCTTAAGCTCACCGTTGACGGTCTTTACCGAGTCATTAGCCGCAAAGGTTGCGAGGTCAGTGATATGCACGCCGACATCGCCAAGCACGCCCTTGCTGCCATGCCCCTCTGACAGCCGCCAGAGCCAGCCCTCACAGGTACGCCAGTCACCCCAGATTTTTGAAGGCAGCCAGGCCTGAAGATAATTCGCCTCAAAGTGGCGGATAGCGCCGAGCTTTCCTGAGGCGACAATTTTATTGATCTCCTGCAGCGCACAGGAACGGCGGTAGGAGAGGTTTACCATATTGATGACGCCCGCTTTCTTTGCGGCCGTCACAAGTTTTTTCGCTTCACTGGCAACCGGCGCGAGCGGTTTTTCACAGAGTACATGCTTGCCGGCTTTCAGGAGCGGAAGTGAACAGCCAACATGAAACGCATCAGGGGTAACGACTGTTGCCGCGTCAAAGTCACAACTTTTCAGCAGGTCACTGACACTGCTATACGCCTGGGCAATCCCGTGCGTTTTGCAGAACTCCTCAGCCCGCTGCTGGTTGACATCAACCCCCGCAACAACCTTGCAACCTTTGATCTTCTTGAAATTCTCCACATGGCTCTTGGCCATGCCACCGGTTCCAACCACCGCTACTTTAATCATAAAACACCAACCTTTTTTTTATAAACGGAAATAATTTTAAAGACGCTCTAGCAACAACCATAAACAGACTTTACTCCCAACCGTAAAATTAGTATTTCGCTGGTGTATGTTTTTTTTGTCGAAATATCTGATTGCAAGTATTGCCCTTGAATGCAATCATATTTAGAATATTGTATGTAAGTTCACTTGTTTTCAGGGTTCATTTTTCAGGGTTTATCATGCTATACTGTTTCCAGTCAAGAGTGGGCCCGCACATGGGGCTGCAGCACACACATAATTTTCACGAGTTCTTCGTTTGCCTAAAACCTGAAAGTAAAGTTTCCGCCGATGAAGCAGTGGCGATACATTACGCACAAGACCTTGAAATGCCCACGTACGTTGCCGATGTCTTTTACTTTCCCGCAGGACAACCGCACTTCTGCCGCAGCGCGGTTTATGAAGGCTGCCCAAATCTGGTCCTTTATATTTCGGAAGAACACCTCAGCTCCAGCATTCAGGGAGACAAGGACGCGCTCAGTATCATTAAAGCCCTCAACAATTACACCCGCATCGGCAATAACAGCCTTCCCCTCAGCCTTGAGACAAAACTCGAAATTCGCGACATACTCTACGCCATGGAGGGAGAATGTCTCAGCCGCCAGCATGGCTGGAACTGCGCGCTTAAAATAAAATTTCTCGAACTGATTCTCACGCTTTACCGCAACTGGCAGGGCAAGGAAAAACTCACGGCAAACTTCAGCGACTACAAGACCAATGACCGCATCAGGGATGTGCTTAATTTTATTGACGGGCAGTATATGAACAATCTAGAGGTTGAGGACCTGATGCGCATCTCCTGCATGAGCCGCAGCCACTTCCACGCCGTCTTCAAGGCTGAAGTAGGCTGCACCTTCAAGGAACACCTCAACCGGGTACGCATCAACAACGCCCTTGACCTGATACACAAAAGCGACCTGCCTCTCGCGCAGATCGCCCTCTCATGCGGCTTCTCAAGTCAGAGCCGCTTCAATCATGTCTTCAGGTCAGTAACCGGCCGGACACCAAAAAAAGAAAAGAATTTTTCCTACGGCTGATTACTGCGGTTATTGTCCTACTCGGAGCCCTCATCATAACTGTCAGACAGGGTTGAATTCACCCGCTGCAGGATCTCCTGAATCTTAAAGGGCTTCATGAAATAACCGGCAATATCAAGCTTGGCCATCGCCATGAGAATTGAGCGCTCTGTCCGGGCGCTGATAATGTAAACAGGCAGAGCCATCATGTTCTTGTCCTGCCTGATAAGGCGCAGAATCTCGGCCCCGCTCATAATCGGCAGCATCAGGTCAAGCAGAACAACATCAAAACCAAGATCAGAATTAATCAGGTCAAACGCTTCCTTGCCATCAACCGCTTCAGTGACATTAGCGCCGAACTTCCTGAAGGAACTCGCAAGCATCCGCCGCAATCCGGCCTCGTCGTCAACAACCAGAATGTTCTTTCCGGCAATACCGGGATAGTCACTCGACCCGCGCACCGGAACATCACTGATTACAACATCCTCAACATCCTTCTCGCCACGCAGTATCAAAAGGGTATCACGGGCCGCGTCCTTAACCTCCTTATCAATAACCCCCTTAAGCATCTGCTCAATCTTGGGGATTGCCTGCTTGGCACAGACCGGTCCGATACGCCCAAGAAGCCTGACCGCATTCAACTGGATGTCTGACATTTTATTGCGCAGCAGACTGAAGATTCGCACCGTAGCCCCCGCAGCCGAAGGCCCCATCTTCATCAGCAGCTTTGCCGCCTTCTCTCGCAGGGCAAAATTCGGATCACCCATAATTCTGGCGATCTCTTCAGAAATAACTGAAAGGTCCTTGCCTTCATTGACCAGACTCTCAAAGAAATCAAGAAAGGTGTGCCGGGTGGAGATGTCTTCACGGTGAACCGCCTCGACAATAATCGGCGCCGCCTGTACGGCAAATTCATGAGTAACCAGCAACCGGTCAAGAAGTTTTTTCTTCTGCGGCAACGGGGTTTTCAGCGACACATACTGCTGCGCAGCACGAACCGCATCTTTCTCACTAGTAAAAGGCCACACCCTGTGCATGGCAGGTGAGCCTTCTTCCGGGACTTCTTCAGGCATTAAAGCCTCCTGAGGAATACTGTAAATAAATTTCACCGTAAGCCGCTACTAAAAATTATTATATAACTTCCGCCTCGTCGCGTAAACCCAAAAACTACTTTATTCTTAATTTACCCGAACCGCTAACTGTCAGTTTATATCCTGTGTTAGCGATATTTATAGTGTTATTTTCAGACTTTTTAAATCCGGAAATACTCAGATGCGCATCGAGATTATCGAGACTATCGAGAGTCTTAATTACCAAATTTATGTAATATATTATTTCATCAAATTTCTTGCGGTCATTAGCATTCATGAATTGTCCCAGAGCTTCGCGCATCTGTCCTGAGGCGTAATCCCTGGCAATTTTTACCGCGTCTGCCGAATGCAACCATTTTAGTCTGGACTCGGCAAACGGCATCAATTCAGCCTGTTTCTCAAGCAGAGCCGGCCGGCGTAAAATCTCACCGACGGAAAGAACCCCGTATCCGGTTTTGTCCTGAGCAGAAGCCGCAGTCTTCATAAAGTCCCAACCAAGGGTGTCTTTGGCACTGACGCCGGGAAGCAGAACATTACCAGACAACCGGCCCAGAGCCTGCGGCTTGATCGATTCAAGGATCATTCTCGCCAAAAGGTCTTTATTACTTTTAATTACATTTGCTTTGGTCTGGTTCAGGGCTGAGAGAATTTTTTTTGCTGATACTTCGATGTCGGCTACCGAGTAAAACACTCCCAACGATCCGGCAATTTCCGGCGTTTGGGGGTAGAAGCCAAGCAGTGCCGAGCCGGTGGCGTTACTGCTGAAATAATCAGTAAGCGGTTTGAAATTATTACCGGCTTTAGCCACCTCGCCAGCCAAATATTTTATTTTTGAGTCAGGCAGCGCGGCAGAGATACCAAGGCCGGGTGTCGCCCCCAGCTCAAGCGCAAGGCAACGGGTCTTTTCAAGCCTGCCCTTCTCACCGGGTTTAAAGCTAACCTCCGCCTCAAGCGTGAAATTGTCGATCAGGCAAACCGCGCTGCCTTTGATACTTTTCACCTTGATAAATTTTTCATAACCGCTATTTTTCAGATACGGCGTAATCACATTCCTGACCGGAAGATTAAAGTCAAGCTCCACAGCCTTTTGCTTACCGGAACGGTAGGTGGTTTCAACCTCTCTTGTTTTACCGGACGGATTTATAAAGGCTGAACTTATGGTACTGAGAACTGCGATCCGGCTTTTGGGGATAAGGCGCAGATACAACCGGTCATGCCCGAGAAAACGCAGATCCTTCTCAAGGGGGATAGTGACATAATCAATATTGCTGACTCTTGATTTTGGCCCCAGTGAGTAGGCCAGTTTGAAGGGGATGATACCGATGTTGTCAAGGTAGAGTACCGCGCAGAAATTCTCACCCTTGATCCCGAGAACCGAGAGGGCGATGGCCTTGACCCGGTTGTGGATCAGCGAGGACTCATTGAGCAGACGGAAGGTCTCGCTTACGGCCTTGTCGTAATTAGCCTCCAGATCCGCGACCTTGTTTTTTCTGGCGATCTCAACGATTTCAGGCCAGATGGGCAGCTGCTTTAACTGCGCGAACAGCTCCCTTCTCTGCAACTCCCCGCCAAGGCCGTCAAGGTCATGCAGCTCCAGGGAAATCGCCGAACTTTCCGGCAAATACCCCCGTAATGAATAGGCCGGCGGATCAATCGGATAAAAAAGCCAGACCACAAAAACAACGATTACACTAAAAAATGTTAATAAAAAAGTCCCGATGATCTTCTTTTTATTACTTTTCTTCTTCACTTTCGGCTGCTCTGCCGTATTTTCAATTTGCATTTTTATGCCCTGTAAGCCACAATAAACATTATTCCTTATGATAATATACCAGACAGGTATACGATCATAGTTGATGAGCCTGGTTTTTACAAGTATTTTTACGGAGCGAGAGCCGCATAACATGCAATATTTAAAAAGTTTTTTCCGGTTTAATATCCCCCTGTTTCTGCTGGCATTGGTCAGCTGCTTTATAAGTACCGTCTCTGCGCGCGAGGAAGCGTGGGAGGAGGAGCTGCAGTATGAAGCGCGGGTACGCATAAACATGATGATTAAAGGGCTTGACGCTCCTTACAGCAAACGCAAAGCCTTTGTTGATGAACTGGTGGCAATGGCGGGGGGCAAGCTCCACACGCTGATGCTCCAGCAGCTCTCCACCGCCATTAAACGCGGTAACGCCCAGATCACCGAAGGCATCATCGAGGTTTTCACCAGAGTCGATGACGAAAGTAAAATCCCGGCACTGGAAAATGAACTCCTCTACAATCAGGCCCCTGACGTGCGTCTAAGCATCATCCTCCACCTTCCGGTATTCTGCGTAAGTTCCAGTCAGGAGAGGGGTGCGCTACTTGACCTTCTTGAGAGCGGCGAGCGCAATTTGCCGGAGCGCCTGATTAATGACCTCCGGACCATGCCCCTGGACCCCAAAACCGGAAAGTACAATATCCAGCTTGACGAGGATATCAGGGGACGGGTCGAGAAGGCTTTAAGCTGGCAGCTGAATCCGGTTGAGGCGATAATTGAATTCGGTCTGGAAAAACGCAATCAGGACCGCGCACTTCTGATGCTCAAGTATTTTCTCGACATTGATCTTGGCTACAGCAAAAAATCATGGATGGAGTTCTGGAAGAGCCGGGGCAGGACTTATCAATCGCCGGCGCAGGACGAGATCCTTGAGACTCAGATCAACGCCTGCAGGATGCTTGGGTTTATGGGCGCGGAAGGTTCGGCGCTTCTCTGCGAGCAGATCCGCTGGATAATGACCACCCCCTACAATAACGCCCGGCAGGCCGCCCTTGAAATGCTTGCAGACATTACCGATTTCGCCAGACACAACCAGTCTTATCTCCAGAAACAGCAGCAATCAAAGACCATCTCCCAGTCTGAGGAGATCTGGATAAAACGCCGGATGGAATCCTTCCGGCGGCTGACCAAACTGACTATTGAGCTGGCCGGGGAATACACCGGAGATGATAATGAAAGTATCCGGATTGCCCTGCTGGAGTGCCTTGGCGCTACCGGTGATGAGGAAGCGTCAAAGTATGTCGCCCAGGCGCTACGCATTGACGGCAAGTCACACACTCTGCGAATGCACGCGATACGTGTGCTTGGTGAGTTGGGGACGATGCAGTCGGTTATCATGCTCAAAGACGCTGCACAGTACCGGGCGATTGCCGTCAACCGTGAATTGCAGATTCAGGAATACCAGAGAATCAGGGCCGCTTTCTGCGCTCTGAGTAATGTTGTGGGAACGGTGGCTGAGGGCAAACTCACCTACAGCCACCAGAAAGCGTCACAGGAAGCATTCGCCTATCTTACAGACGCTCTTGGTGACTCGCGGCAGATTGAGGGTTCGCCGAAAAACGACTCGCAGCAGGAAACCTCTATGCGTTTCTTTGCCAGAAAAGCCCTGCAGCAGTCCTTCAACACCAATGAAAACAGTTACAAGCCGGAGAACTGGCAAAAGATCTATAACGACCTCACCCACAAGGCAGAACAGGCAAAATAATTTTCAGGCGAGTACTGACTACCGATTTAAAATAAGCCCCTGCAGGCTTTCAGAGCGACTGTATTGTTTCAACAAACTGGGTTCGCTTGAAGGGCTTTTCCAGAAATCCGCAATAGCCTTCGCCTTTTACCGTATCCTCCATCTTTTCATATGTATAACCCGAGCAGAGGATAACTTTTACGTCCGGCCTGATTTCGCGCAAGCGTGAGAAAAGATGCGACCCGTTCATCTCCGGCATAATCATATCCATAAGTACAAAACAGATTTCGTCTTTCCTGTTTCTGAATATCTCAAGAGCGGCAAAAGGAGAATTGCAGGTTATCGCCTGATAACCAAGCTGTGAAAGCAGGTTGCTGGCCAGAGAACAGATAATCTGCTCGTCATCAACAATCATCACCAGCCCAGATTTCGCAGTCCCGTCAGAATCATCCCTATCCTCATTCGCAAACATTTCAACCTCCTCTATCGGCTGCTGGATTACCGGAAGAAAAACACAGAACGTCGTACCAAGGCCGGGATTGCTGAAGACATTGATCGCCCCGTTATGCGAGACGACCGCGCCGTAAATCGCTGACAGGCCAAGCCCCGTCCCCCGGCCGATTTCCTTGGTCGTAAAAAATGGTTCATAGATATGGGCTATCGTCTCCTTGTCCATCCCCAGCCCCGTATCAGAGATTTCAATAATAATATATTCGCCCGGCTCAAGGGGATTTTCCGTTTTAAAATCATTCCCCTCCTGCACCCGGGCGTTTCTGGTTGAGATTGTCAGGGTGCCGCCATTGGGCATGGCATCACGGGCATTGATCCCGAAGTTGATAAAGGTATTCTGAAGCTGCAGGGGGTCGCCTTTTATTACCGAGTTGCGGGCCTTGTATGAGGTGTGGACGACGATCAGCTTGTCGATACTGTGCTTTAACATGTCTACGGACTCACGGATGACTTTGTGCAGATCAAAAGGCGTGGAGAAGATCTTGCCCCTGCGCGAGAATGAAAGCAGCTGGCTGGTGAGTCTCCCGGCCCGTTCGGCGGTTGTGACGATATTACCGCAAAACTCCGCACACGCCTTGTCATCCTTGACCCGCTGCTCAATCAACTCGGCAAAGCCCAGAATCCCGCCAAGCATATTGTTAAAGTCATGGGCAATCCCCCCTGCAAGCAGCCCGATAGCCTCCATCTTCTGAGACTGCTGCAGACGCTGCTGCAACTCCTGGGATTCGGTGATATCCCTAAAAATAATCACCGCCCCACAGACCTCCCCGTCGTAGCCATAAACCGGCGAGATATTATTGGAAATAAAATATTCCAGACCGGTCTTGCTTATCAGCTTCACGTCAGCGCCATAAACCAGCGGCGTCCTGTTTCTGATCACCTCCATGACCGGATCGTCAAGATGCATTCGGTCATTGGCATTGATGAGGAAGAAAACCTTATTTATGCCCTGCCCCAGGGCTTCCCCGGCCTTCCAGGCCGTAAGTGTCTCCGCAACCGGATTCATGCGCGTTATTATCCCTATCGCATCCGTGGCAATAACCCCGTCCCCAATACTGTCGAGGATAATATTGAGGTCTTCCTCACGCTGCAGGATGGTACTGTTGCTCTGGTTTAGCGCGGTTATATATTCCTGCTTGCTGCCAAGCAGCATCTTGAAGCTGGCAATAAGCGAGTGCAGCTCATGTATCACGCTGCGCGGCCAGTCAATAAACTCATCCTTGCCAAGCCCCTCCGACTCGGCCAGCATAATGCTGATCCCGGCAAGATGCTGTATCGGGGTCGCGATAATTTTTGAAAGTATATAAATCAGCAGGCATGAGATTAGCAGGGCGATAAAAACAATGGAGAGGGTTCTTTTGTTGAAGGCGATATAGGTATCGATTATTTTCTGGGCCGGGGTCCTGACAACAACCGTCCAGCCAAAGTTTTTCAGCGGGTGGCGAAGCTCCCAATACCCCTTCTCCATCTTGCTTATTATAGACATGGAGTTGTCGGGCAACCAGAGTTTGAAGTCACCTGAAGTCCTGGCATTATAATAAGTCTCGCCTGAGTCGGAAAAATCAAGCCCGCTCAGGCGCAAACCTGTGCTTGAGTAGGTTACAACATTATCGTTGCCATCAACCAAATAGTACTGTGTTTCCTTGCCGGGACTGAATGCGCCGATAAGTTTGTTGATTAAAGAGGTATTGGCCATACCCACACAATAACCAACTAGCCTTTTTTCCTTATATATCCCGGCGGTGAAGACAATTACAAGTTCGCCTTTTTTACCGGGCATAATCAGCAACTTTGACTTTGCCGGATCTGTATCCTTGGAAAGATGCAGAAAATACTTGCTGTCTGACACATCCAGCCCCGCCTCAGCCCCGCCCCTGCCGCCTTTTGCCGAATAACCAACCACCACCTTCCCGGCTTTATCAAGGATAGAAATACTATCAAAAGCCATGGAGGATTTAATGTAAAGCCTGATAACCTCCGAAAGCCCGATTGAGTTTATCCCCTCGGTAGTTTCGGCGGTCTCAGCCGCGAGGTCTCTGATCTTGGTGCTGCATGCCTCCCGCCAGGTCGTCAGAACATCTTCAATGCCCTCGGCAGAATCCTCAATATGCTCCCGGAAAATTTCAAACTGCCGCCCCTGGTCATAATGGGTCTCAAGTGCGCTGTAAATAACCGCCGTGCCGATAAATACAAAAGAGACAAAGGAAAAGACCAGATTCTGCATATAAATATGCCTGAAATTCTTGCCCGGCAGGTAATTTCTCAGAAAAGGCAGGTATATGATGATATTGGCGGTTGCAGCATTGAAGATACTGTTAAGAAACTGCTTGAGAACAATCAGGTTTGCGCCGCTGATATCAAAACCCGAACCGTAGCGGGCAAAGACCCAGCAGATAAGCGATCCGGGGAAAATCAGAAAAACAAGTTCGGAGGAGACTATATTGAATTTACGCCTGCGCAAAAGCAGGCTGACCACCAAAGCCTCAGAGACAAAAAACGGCGTCCCCCAGATGTGCCCCCACAAATAATACGTGGGAACTGCTGAAAGCAGTGCCGCCAACAGGCCAAAACGGATACCGTAAACGTAGGCAGTTATCAGGACAAAAATACTGCCCGGTAACAGATTCACACTGCTGAATAATGCGATACTGAAAAAATTAGACCCCAACGAAAGGGCCAGGAGAATTACCAGTATTAAAATCCGCAGCGGGGATTTCTGATTATTATCTTCAGGCATTATGTATACATTAAACCTCGACGCCATTCCCGGCGATTATGAGACATCGTCTATTTCACCCTCTTACTACCATAATAACAGAGGCAATTTTTTTTTACTATTATTTTTGTCCCGAATCAGGATTTTTTTAGTTACCGGCAGACAATCCGCACGCGCGGCACTTAAACAACCCGAACCATGAATAATTATATTCTTTATATTCGCGAAAAAGGCTTTACTCACCCCCGGCAAGCTGTAAAATATCTTAGTTTAAAATTTTTAAACCGCCCGCAAATCCTGGGACTAACAAACAAGATTTTTAACTTAAATTTACGATAGATTTTGGAGTAAGAGAATAATGGCTAAGAAGGTTAAAACCGCTATCACGCCAACCCGTGAAGAAGATTATCCTGAGTGGTATCAACAGGTTGTGAAATTCGCAGAACTTGCCGAGACCTCACCGGTGCGCGGCTGTATGGTAATTAAACCCTGGGGCTACCGCCTGTGGGAAAACATCAGGGAAAGTCTGGACGTGATGTTCCGCGAGACGGGGCATGAGAACGCTTATTTTCCGTTATTCATCCCCAAAAGCTTTCTGGAGAAGGAAGCGGAACACGTTGAAGGTTTTGCCAAGGAGTGTGCGGTTGTCACCCACCACCGCCTTGAAGCCGGCCCTGACGGGGGATTGGTTCCGGCTGGCGAGCTTGAAGAGCCGCTGATTGTCCGTCCGACCTCCGAGACCATCATCGGCGCGACCTACGCCAAGTGGGTGCAGAGCTACCGCGACCTACCAATTCTCATCAACCAGTGGGCGAACGTTGTCCGCTGGGAAATGCGTACACGCCTCTTCCTGCGTACTGCGGAGTTTCTCTGGCAGGAGGGACATACTGTCCACGAGACCAAAGAAGAAGCCTGGGAAGAAACCAAGAAGATGCTTGAGGTCTATAAGACCTTTGCCGAAGAATATATGGCGATGCCGGTTCTGACTGGTGAGAAAACCGCCGGTGAGCGCTTCCCAGGAGCAGTCAGCACGCTCTGTATCGAAGCGATGATGCAGGACAGAAAAGCGCTGCAGGCCGGTACGAGTCATTTTCTCGGGCAGAACTTCGCCAAGGCTTCAGGTATTCAGTACCAGTCACGCGAAGGTCAGCTTGAATACGCCTGGACAACAAGCTGGGGCGTCTCAACCCGTCTTATCGGCGGCATGATTATGACTCACGCTGATGACAACGGAATGGTGATGCCGCCGCGTCTTGCGCCGGCGCATGTGGTTATCATGCCGATTATCAGAAATCCAGAAGAGGAAGAAGCGATCATCAGATACTGTGAAGAGGTCAAAGAACTTATCCGCGAGCAGTATTATGACGGCCGCAGGGTTGAGGTTATCCTCGACAAGCGTGACATGAACGCCGGTGAAAAAGGCTGGAGCTGGGTCAAGAAGGGTATTCCGCTGCGCGTTGAGGTTGGCCCGCGTGACATGGAAAACGGCGGGGTCTTTGTTGGCCGCCGTGACCGCGAGAAAAAAGAAGGCTATCAGCGCGAGGAATTTGCCGCGCAGGTTCCGGCGATCCTTGAAGACATGCAGAAGGGGCTGCTTGAGCGCGCGAAGGCTTACCGCGACGAAAATACCAGAGACATCAACACCGCAGCAGAGTTCACAAAATTCTTCACCCCGGAAAACGCCGACAAGCCTGAGATCCACGGCGGCTTTGCCCGGATGCACTGGTGCGGCTCTACCGATTGCGAGGAGAAGGCCAACGAACTGAAGGTTACTATCCGCTGCATCCCGTTTGATTACGAGCAGTCAGGCGCGGGTGAGTGCGTATTCTGCGGCAAGCCAAGCAAGGGACGCGTCATCTTTGCCAAGAGCTATTAAGACGAAACAGAAAAGGCAAATACGTTTTTTGCAGCCATCAAAGAGACATTGGTTTATTTCAACAACATTTTTGAGAAGGACTTAATGGAACGCTATAAAGCTCTTGAGAGACTGAAAAAAGGAAATGACAATTTTGCACGCGGGTGCTCCAAGCACCCATTACCTGATTTAAACAGGTTAAAACAACTTGAGGAAGAAGGCCAGACGGGGCATGCTTTTGCCACGATCATCACCTGTTCGGACTCACGGGTAACGCCCGAGCTGATCTTTGACTGCGGGCTTGGCGACCTGTTTGTAATCCGCACAGCCGGTAACGCCTGCTTCTCAAAGGAGTCACTGGCTTCTATCGAGTATGGCATTACGACTGTGGAAACGCCGCTTCTGGTAGTGATGGGACACGGCTGCTGCGGGGCGGTGATAACGGCAATGCAGCACAAACAAGGGGCGGATTTTTCGCATCTTCCGGCGATTCATGATCTAATAGGGAAGCTGGCGGATGATCTGCCTGAGGCGCATGATATGTCGCTGGAGAATATTACCGCGGCTATCCACAGTAATATTTTCCGCAGTATTGAGCGCATCCATGACGTTCTAACCTGCGCGCGCAAGTATGAGGAAGAGGGAAGACTGCTGGTACTGCCTGCTTATTACTGTATTTCAACGGGGCGGGTAAGCTGGCTTTAGAGCGTGCGTTGCGCTCAAATAAACGACGACTATTTTCGGCTTTTTATCAGAGGGAAATAAAAATGGCTGAGCTGCAACCGCCACCCATGCCGCCAAAACCGGTGCTGGTGGCAATCATTGCGATACTTCTTGGCATGGCTGGCATTATAATACTGCTGCTGATGGAAACAGTTGACCAGCGTTCTCCCTCAGACCGGTCTGACGCATCAGGCTCTGACATTGACAACAACCTGACCCCAGCCCAGCAGGAGAAGATCGACGACATCCAGAATGATGTCAGCAATAAAAAATACCGCAAGCAACTTGAAAATGTTACCGCAGGTTCGACCAATGAAGCCGAATACCTCCAGAATCGTCAGAAAAACTTCTGGTATTACGTCTTCCCGGCAATAATTATCATGATTGTTTTTATCATATGGGTTTACAAAAAACACAAGGAATGGATTCACTGACATGGCAAAAATCGAACGACCGCCGGTTGAATTATATCACGACCGGGTAGCCGGAATTTATGATACTATTTACGATGGCAACCCTTATTGGGAGGTGGTCTTTGAGATAACCTGGCGACATATGGTTCGTTTCCTGCCGCGTGACATGTCGGCGCGCTGCCTGGATGTCGGGTGCGGCACGGGCCGCTGGGGCATGAAGATCATCAAGAGCGGCTACGCCTGTGACTTTCTGGATATCTCGCAGAAGATGGTCGATCAGGTTGCCAAAAAACTTGAGCGGATTGACAATCTCAACTTTGAACCGCGCCTCTACCATACTTCAATCTCAGAGATGCCTGACATCGATAATGAGACCTATGATTATATCGTCGGTCAGGGCGACCCCTTGGGCAGTGCGGGCAAACCTGAAAGAGTCATGAAAGAACTCTGCCGCGTACTCAAACCCGGCGGGGTGATGGTGATGTCGGTTGACAATGTTTACGGTGGGATGTTTCACTACCTCAAGGAGAATGACCTCCTCGGACTTGAACGTTTCCTCAAAGATGGGCGCACCAACTGGGTGACCGATGACGAGCGTGAGCAGTATGAGGTCACGGCCTTCACCCCCGAGAGAATCCGCAAGATGTGTGAAGCGCGCGGCCTTGAGCTGTTATCAATTATCGGCAAGACCGCCCTGCCGCTACGGCGTTTTCAGGACCAGCTCAAAGACAAGAAAGACCGCGAACGCCTTATCAAGCTTGAAGAGAAATTAAACTCGAAACCCGAACTTCTGGGTTGCGCGGCACATCTTGAGTTTGCCGCAAAAAAAATCAGTTAATAGACAAAACGCACTCTCGTGGACAGGAAACTGCTTTCCGAAAATAAATTCGTTAATGAACCTCGTGGGGTTTCCCGCCCCACCCCCGGAAAACATGGCATGTTTGAGCGCATTTTTCGCACGTAGTATATTCATACATTAAAATAATTGGGGTGCCCGGCTCCCGCCAGACACCCCGCCTATGATACATCCAACCTGTTTTATATTCGTTGAGCCTCGAAGGCTTTTAATTTGCCTGCCTGAGCAGCACATCAACCGCCCTTGAGCGGGAACCGTCACTCCTGAGAAATGACCCGGCCTGCGCCTGAATATTGCCTTTATCATCTTCCTCATAAATATTTTCAAAAGCCAGCTCGATTGCCGCAATGCCCGCCTCAAGCAGCGACCTGCTCTCCTCGGCCTGATTGACGCCGTCACCGTTATAGTCCTGCCAGATTTTCAGAACCGAATAAACATCGTCCTTCGCATCTATAACGCCGTCGCCATTATCATCATACTTGGCCAGCTTGGCAAAACCATGCGCGTCGCCTTCCTGATCGCCAAAGAGTTCAAGCCCGTTATCAGCAACGCCGTTATCGTTCTTATCAAGGAAAAGCAGCGCGTCATCTCCCTGCACAAACGCCGTGTTATCAAGCTTGCTGTCACCATCAAGGTCAAAAGCAACCCCGTCTTCTGCGGACTTGAGATTTATCCCGTCACCGTTCATATCCAGTACCAATGGGTCTTTAAAAACGCCACCGGTCTCAACAAGAATCTGCAGCTGCTGCTGAATACTCAGGCTCACCGCCTGCGCACTTGTAGCTTCCTGCCCCTCCTCGGTCTGCGCAAAATCAAAGCTGAACTTTATCTTACCCTCAGCTTCAACCGCATTAAACTGCAGACTGAACCCGGCGATCTCCTGTGAAAAATTCGTCCCGCCTGTGATCTCAGCCGAATCCACCGAAACAGGCTGACTCAGCGAACCGCCTGATTGCAACTCGGTAATTGATTTCTTGAAAAAACTCAGGCCATCAAGAAACTCGTCAGTATTGTTCTTGCCGATAAAATTCATCAGCACAACCGCTTTCTCATAAAGCTCCGGATCAATGTCGCGCAAATCGTCAAAGAGCTTGCCATACTTCTGAACCTTGCTCTCATCGCCATCAAAGAAATCATAAAGGTTGGTGTATAACTCGTCACGTAAACCCGCAAGATCTTCATCACTCGTGGATTTTGAAGCGCTGTTTATCTGAGCTAGAGCGGCTGAAAAATTCAATTGCAGATTGGCGGCAACCAGTGAGGCGAGGTTTGAGGTTGTCTGGACGGACTGCTCTTCGCTGTCTGTAGTAACGGCTGCAGATTCTGTAGCTGCGGAAGCATCTGCAGCGTCTGCAGTAGTCTCAACAGAAACGCTCTGTGCGAGAAAGGAAATGCTGCTGTAACTGGCGGCCAGCGCACTTGCCCGGACGTTTTCCGCTTCCACCTGAGCGGTGCTGAGCTGCATTAACTGAGACTGCAAGCGGCCTGTGACCTGATAGGAATCATTTGCGGTTATTGAGACGACGGAAAGACCGGCCTGCTCATAATAACCCGATGATCTGATGAAAGAATCACGCTGGTATGTGTCAGAAGAAAGTTGATCCTCAGAGACGAGATGAAGAGGTGTCCCACCACCACCTTCAACAGCCTCCCGAGCCATTGTTGCACCGGAATCCCGGCTTTCTGAATCCTGACCAAAAAAATAGGCAAAACCCAGACCTGCAGACCTTGCGTCCGCTCCCTGTAGCACGCTCATAATTCCCCTCCCTGAGAACCATAAAAATTGATTGTCATTACATATTGTTACTGTAATAAATCCGCCCTGCCATCCAGCCCGCTTTCCCCAGAAAGCCGTCGTCAAATATTTCCCCAGAAAACATTATCGGACACTGAACAATAACAACCAGAGCAAATACAACTACTGCTGCACCAATATGTTACACCTGCAATTCGCGAAATATCATCAAAGATGATGTTATTATTAGCGGACGCACTCTGCCAAACTTTTGCCAATCTCGAAAATTTTGTCAAATTTATTTATACTGGCAAAGATTGCTACAGGATATGACATTATAAGCCTCTGAGAATATGGGATATATGACATATGTCCGATAAAATATTCTCATTAATTTTTATATGGTTTAGGTTGACTTTATCTGTAAAAAAGCATAAGCTCTATTATAAGTGATACTTTTTATTAGTATTTTTTGGGGTTAATAAGGGAAATCAGGAGATTAAAATGCGTAAAATTCTTATCGCAATGGCTATTATCGGATCAACTATTATCGCAAGCGGCTGCTGCAAGAAGGCAGTAGAGCCTTGCAACGAATGCGCTTGCCAGGCTGTTGGCTGTGGCGGCGACTGCGAAGGCAACTGGATTGAAATCCCAGGTTGGGAATGCCGCTAATTCAGGCTTTGCTCTAGCAGCAAAATAGCTTTATAACGCCTAGACTCTAACCGGTCCGGGCGTTATTCTTTTCAAAAAGTCCCAACCTCCCGGGCGATTGGCAGGCCGGCAAAAACATCTGTCCGCAACCACAGATAACTCCATAATCCGCAGCCAGTTAGCAAATTCACGCCATGGCAACCAACTATCTGCAAAAAATCGCAAAAAAATCGTCATATTTGCAAATATTAACTCAAGCAATCTCTCAGGCTTCCGATAACAATAGTACCGTATTGGGAACGGTGTGACCGGCGCAGACCGCAAAAGCGGTCAAACTGGTGTGGATTTATGTCATAACGTGGGGTTAAGGCAATAAATCCATAACAAAGAGCAACCTGAATCTATGGATGGATGAAAGTTGCAGGCCAGAATGGCTTTTTTACTGGGAGAGGAACTATGTCATTACCTACACAAACGATCGGCGGCCTGATCTCAGGTATGGATACCAATAACATCATCTCGCAGCTGATGGATATTGAACGTACCTCAGTAACCCGTCTTGAAAACAAAAAAGCTGAGTTTGACCTCCAGCTTGAAGCATACCGCAGCGTGAACAATCTCCTGCTTGAATACTCCTCAGCCGCTTCAAATCTGGCTAATGTTGAGATCTGGAATAGCAAAAACTCCGTCAGCAGTGACGAGTCTACTCTTTCAGCCACCGCCCAGGACACCGCCGTTGAAGGTACACACACCTTCAAGGTTGCCCGTACCGCAACCAACGCGAAATTCATGTCACAGGGCTTTGCCGACATGGACGACGCAATCGCCCCTTACGGTATCGACAAGATCATGGTCGATCAGGCTTTTTCAATGTCTGCCGATATCCAGGGCTTTCTCGATTACAACGGCATCACCGACGCACTCGGTGATATTGTTATAACCAATAATGATACCGGACAGAGCGCAACCGTCAATCTGGCTTCATGCAATACCTTTGCCCAGGTCCAGTCACAGATTTTCATGGCTCTTGATTCTGGTTATGGCGGCACCGATATCGGAGTTAATATCGCTACAGCCAGAGAAGATGCCGATACCGGCCTTTTCAACATGCTCTTTTCAAATACAGCCGATTCCAGCCTCCCGGCCAATATCACAATAAGCAGCCCGGCCGGTGACAACACCGCCAGCAATATCGGCCTTGACTCAATAACCAATATCGGTCAGGAATCTTTATATACCGTTTACCAGTGGAAACCGGGCGATCTTCCGCAGGTTGAAGAAACCGTACCAGGCACTATTTCAATTGAAAACGCCAAGGGACGGGCCACCCGCGACACTGAAGTAAAAGCCCTTAACGGCGGCACCGGCATCTATCACGGCTCAATGCGCTTTACAAACGCCAGTGGCACAACCACTACAGTAGATGTTTCTGGTTGTGAGACAGTTGGTGATATCCTTAACAAAGTAAACTCCACCGAAGGCATCGGAATTGAACTGAGCCTTGGTGATGACGGCTTCAATATCCGCGACACCAGTGGCGGAGCAGGAACCCTCAAGGTTGAGAATGTCGGCCTTGGCGAAACGGCTACCGACCTTGGCCTGACCACCCTTACAGATATCGGCGGCGGATATTTTTCCGGCGGCAATATCAACCAGCTCAATGAAAATTCAGCACTGGGACTTCTGCGCGACGGACGCGGCATCAATAACGGCACCGCCGGAAATATCATGATTTTCAAAAATGGTATCGACTACACCGTTGACCTTGCCAACGCCCATGACCTTGGCGACATTGTTGATGCCATCAATAATGCCGAGAGCGACGATGGTGATAACATCTACGGTCTAAAGGCCAGAATTGAAGACAACCGCCTGGTTATCGAAGCTACAGATGGAAACGCCTTCAACATCCGCAGTGACACCAGCGGCGACGGGCTCAATTCAACCGCCGAGGATCTTGGTATTGCCTGCTCGGAAGACTCGACCATCGTGGCCGGCAAAAAACTTATCGGCGATATCAACAGCGTCCAGATTGACAGCCTGATGGGACAGAAGACCTTCAGCCGTGACTCATCAGTCACAGACTTCGGTCTCTCCGCCGGTGATACCTTCACAGTAACAGACAAGCTCGGAAAGTCAGTAACCTATACCGCCAAAGACGGAGACACCCTTGGCGATGTAATTGACAAATTAAATGACACCGGAGACTCGGCACAGGTTGTTGCATATCTTGATGTTGATTCGGGAAAAATAATTGTCGGTGATACCACAGAAGCTGAACGCTGGGTCTATGAAGATACACCGCTGAGTGAAATCCTCAATGGTACAAACATTGCCGGCGACAAAATTCAGATAGCGACTGGAGACGGTACACTGACCGAAGTCGATTTGTCCGGGGTTATAACTATCGGTGATGTTCTTGACGCGATTAACAATTCTGGCGCGCTGGTCACCGCCGGCATAAGCGCTGACGGTAAAGGCATCAGTATTGTCGATACCTCCGGCGGCCCTGGAACACTTGGTATTGACAACTCAACCGGCTATGACGCAGCTGACCTTCTGGGCATTGCCGGTTCAGACGAAGACGGCGTCATCAAGGGTTCGGATCTTGAACGTTTTGCACCGCTGGTTTCAGGCAACATGACTGTTTCCGGCACCGCAGCTCTGAATCTGGGTTTCGATGCAGACAACAGCGAGACAGAACCAGACAGCAATGGTCTTAAAGGCAATCAGATCTACAACAAAGGCATCAACGGTGTTCAGGAACGTGATGAACGTGACGCCAACGGCATTCTTACAGCTAACCTCGGCGCTGTTACAGTGACCGTAGATGGGGCTGATTATGATCTGGACCTGAGTGATATCCATGCAGACGACAGCATGAATGACCTGCTGGAGAAACTTAACTCTGAAGCATCAGCCAATGGCCTTGACATAACCTTCAAGCTTAACAACGCACAAAATGGTATAAAAATCGTCAATAACACCGGCTTCGAAATCAGCTTTAAGAATTCAGGCACCAACACCACCGCCTCCGACCTTGGCCTGACCAACGACACCATCAGTGACGGCAAGTCAATGAATGCCGGCGACCTTGACACCCAGTGGGTTACACGAAGCCTGAAGCTTACTGAACTTAACGGCGGCTCTCCTTTTAACGGCGGTTCAATCCGCGTCACCAACTCCCTTGGCGGCAGCAGTGAAGTCATGCTCACCGGCGCAGAGACCATGGGTGATGTCATTGATGCCATCAACAATGCTTCCGTTGGCGTAACCGCGTCAATCAACGCAACTGGTGACGGCATCCGCCTGACCGATGATTCCGGCGGTGAGGGAAATATCACGGTTGGCGAGGTTGACGGTGGCAGCGTTGCTGAAATGCTTGGCCTCAAGGGTTCAGGCAAGGGGCAGATTGACGGCAGCTTTGAAAAATCAATCGAGGTTGACGAGAACGACTCACTCCGCGATGTCATGAACAAGATAGCCTATTCAGGACTTGATGTCCAGTGTTCGGTTATCAATGACGGCTCGGATTTTGCCCCGTATCGTCTGGTTATTACCAGCCGTAACACCGGACAGGTTGGCGACATACTCCTTGATACAGATATCAGCGCCTTTAACTTTGAGAAGACCTCCACAGGCCGCGACTCAGTCCTGCTCTACGGGCAGGGAGAAGGCGGGGTCAGCCCTGTTATGATGACCAGTTCAACCAACGAGAACAATACAGCCGTTCTTGGCCTGAGTCTGGACATGCACAAAACCAGTGACAGCTGGGTAACCGTCAGTGTCGAACAGGAAAAGAGTCAGGCTTCAGATGCCATTCAGGCGCTTGTTGACGCCTATAACACCATCATGGATCTGGTTGATGAATTTGATGACTATGATTCAGATGAAGGAAAAGGCGGGGTCTTCTTCGCTGACGCCAACATCAGAAATCTGATCAACTCACTGAGCGATTCCTTCTTCACCGTTACCGAGACCGACAGCGGCGGCATGACCATGTGGTACGACCTCGGCGTAAAATTCAACGACGAAGGTCGTCTTGAGGTTGACACCACAACATTAAACGAGAAGATCAGCTCAAGTTATGATATGTTAAAAGACCTTATCGTAAAATCAATTGACGTTGCCAAAAGTGATATGGATGCGTCAGTCTCAACCACCGACAAAGGTAAAACCGATCCGAATAACGCCATCAACGGCAACAATGACTCCAAAGAATTTGATGAGGCCAACGGCTTTGAATCTTCAGGAACCATCCCTGAGGGGGGCTATGAATACACCATCAACTTTGATATCGTCAGAACTCTTGACCGTCTGTCAATCTATCATGTCAATACTTCGGACATGCCGGCAGAAGATTATGCTCTTGAGGATTTCATTGTTCAGTACCTTGACCCAAGCACCAATAAATGGACCGACCTGCGAACAGTAACCAACAATACCGCAGCGGCTAATCATATGGGATTTGCTACTCCGACAGCCGTTAAGGGAATCAAGATCATCGCCACCAGCACAAATGCCGATGACAACAAGTTCCGCCTTGCCGAGGTTGAGGCCTTTGAACCGCAGGGTCTGGGTGCGCAGCAGGAATCAGCTATCAGCCAATTAACCGACAGCATCAGCGGCTGGTTTGCAAACCTGCAAGAATCACTTCAGGGACAGATGGATGATATCGACGAAAGTATCGAGGATATGGAAGAGCGCCTTGACGACAAGGAAGCACGCCTCATCCAACAGTACACCAATATGGAGCTTGCACTCTCGGATATCCAGTCCCAGGGAGATTACTTCTCACAACAGGCTGCCTCCTGGAGCGGAAGCTGATAACCTGAGCAACAATCATAACATAAAAGCCAGCCCGGATACGGGTTGGCTTTTTTAATACCACGTAATCTGGCTGCAAACAGAAAAATACCCGCGTCGGCAAACCGCCATAATAACAGATACTAGCTCAGAAGAGACAGGATATTCTGCTGCAGGCCGTTAGCCTGGGCAAGCATCGAGGTTCCGGCCTGGACCATTATCTGGTTACGCGAGAAATCGGTAGACTCGCCAGCCATATCAGCATCACGGATATAACTCTCAGTCTTGGTGATATTCTCTATGGCAACACTGAGGCTGTTTGCGTTGGTCTCAAGAAGATTACTCTGCCAGGCGCCGATTCTCGCACGCTGCTCGGAGACATCCTTGATCGCCTGATCGATCACCTTCAACGCCTTGACCGGGTCTGTTCCGAGACTTGCCAGACCACCGCTGAGCAGATCATTGAGGCAGTATGTCACCTTCTCATCATCATCATAAACCTTACCCAGGTCAGTTGCCGTCATTGACTGCAGGCTTACAACCGTACGCTCCTGCGAGCCTGAACCTTCACCAATCTGCAGTTGCATGCCGCCGCGGAAATTATCAATTATCTGGCTGGTTGAACCGGTTGCATGACAGAGCATGCTGTACTTGCTGTCATTGTTATAATGGAGCTGCCCGGCTCTTGTGGCAAATGCGCCCTTGTCATAACCGCTGGCGGCAATTGTAGTCAGGCCGATATCACCTGCCCTGAAAGAAAGGTTAGCCGAGGTATCAAGTGTTGAGAGAACTCCCGCAATACCGTCCAACGTGAACTTCTGACCATTGACACTGACAATGGCATCCTGACCGTAAGTCGTATGCTCCTTGCCGGTAAGTCCGGAATCAAGCAGCTTGGCATCACCTTGGGCGTCAGTATAATTCCAGACCGCACCCTGATGCGCGTCAACCTTGACAAAAGCATCCGAACCATAATCAACCGACGATATCCGCGCGGCAAGGTTCGTTGACTTGATAATCGAATCAAAAGAGAAATCTTGCGTTACAGAACCGATATTAAGTGTCGAGTAGAGTCCGGTATCATAACCGTTGTCACCCTCAACGGCAAAGAAACGGACCGCGTTACTTACCCCCGTCAGATCAAGACCGTGGTCAGTCTCTGCCACCAGATCTTCATCGCGCATGCGGGCGTCTTTGTACATGGCCAGGTAGCAATCAGTGCCGCTACCATCAAAAACCCCCTTGACATAAATATTGCCCGTATCTGATGTATTTTGACCTAGCTGCACACCACTCAGAAACGAACCGCTCTGAGTGAATACCGGCACACCGTCAATAACCATATCATCGACAAGATTCGACATATCAACGCCCTGACCATGCTCTTCGGCGGTTACGGTATTGGTGACATCCTCCTGCATATAATCAAGCTGGATGACGGTTTCATAGCCTGCCTTGAGTTCACCCGGCGACCTTGTCATAGTAATCAGATTATCAAGCCCGGAATTATTCATCGCCATTGCAGTTGTAACATTGTTGCTGTCAAATGAACCGTAAGCGACCTTCATAGTAAGGGCTTCATCTTTAAAGATCACATAATCGTCATCGCTGGTCATCTTCACATATACGCGGCCCAGGCCGTCTGTATTGTAACCGGCAAGCACTCCGCTGACATTTCCTGGATCATAATCGCCGACATTGGTCGAAGAGTTAATCGTAGCAACCTGCTCATTATCAAGAATCGAGTTATACATGCCAACAGAGCCGGCCACACCTGAGCTGAAACCGCTACCGCTAGGGCCGCTTAAGAGGGTAACTTTGATCTCGTCACCAGCTCCGGTTGCCATGGTCGCCTGATCAAGGGTAACGTCAGTTGAATTAACGCTTGCACCATAAAAAGTTGTCAGCGCGTCCTGCATGAAGACATCTTTCCATGAATTGTCCCCGGACTGCAGGATAGAACCGGAAACCGCTGAATCACCATACGGTATTTCCGCATTTGGCGTTGTGTTATTATACGACATCAACCCGTTTGCACCGGTAAGGTCATTGGGATGAGCATAACCAAAGACGTGTCCAAGTTCATGCATCAGGGTGTCGTAAAAAGTCGTGCCTAAATGTGAAGCGTCGGAATTTGTATCAAGATAATAAGACGACCCACCATCCTGAATTGTCCAGTCATCATCCATGTCAAAGGCAAGCATGCCGTACATGGTCTGGTTATCACCGGTATAGCCGCCGCGGGCTACGACACCAGGGGCAATAGACGGCGTACCTTCAAACGACGCCATGGCAATACGGATTGTATTTTCATTGCCGATAGTCGCGCCAAGCGCGCTGGTATCAGCCGGGCTTGTCACGTTGAAATTGATATTAACCCCGACCTTGGAAAACGCCGCCTTCCACTCGGCAAACGCCGCGTCAATGTTATTTTCAATCGCTGTCATAACATCAGCCCCGGTACCGCCGGTGATATTGAATGCACTGGCAATATTGGCGGCCGTCAGACCGGTTGTGGTATCACTAAGCCCTAAAGCGGAAGCATTGACATTCTGAGTAACAATCTCAACATTGATGGTTCCGCCGTCCATTCCCTGCCAGCCAAGGCTTGAGGCAAAGGGTCTGGTAGCATCTCTGGCATCTGATATCGATGATGCGCCGGCAGAGTAGGTAGTATAACCGAGATACGCCGTTCCGCCACCGGTAAGACTGATAGCAATTTTCTGGTCAGAGCCTGGAATGGCCGCACTACCGATTTCCGTACCCGAGGTATGGTCGCCGCCGGTATAGACCTTGATATTTGTGCCGTCATTATAGAAGTAAAGCTCGCCACCGGTAAGGTCGGAGTCAGTGATACCGGCAAACTGCATGGTAATAATATCACTGAAATCATTAGAATCGCCAACGGTAAAGGTATTAACGCCGGCACCACCGACTGATGAGAGTGAATAGCCGTAACTGCTGCTGCCGGGACCGGCGGTTGAACCATCAAGAGATACAGAAGTAATACCACCGGTGCTGACGATATTGCCATCGGCGTCTCTAGTATAGAAGTCAACCGTTCCGGAACTATGAGCCTCACCAGTCAGGGTGATTGAGCTTGCCGTATTTATCGACCCATCCGAGCTGGTGGATTCGACATTGGCATCATAAGTAAGCGTGGCCTCAACACCGGTTGAATCCTTGACACTGTTAATGGAAGTAACCATCTCGCCAAGATGCGTGCCTTTGGCAAAACTCATCATCCGGCTGCCAAGCTCTCCGGCAAGGGTAAAACTCTGATCATGGGTAAAGCTGTAAGTTCCGTCAGTAGACAGCTGCGTAGCGGCGGCATTATCTGAGCTGATCTCGAAGTAAGCCTTGCGTGCCTCGTTAGCCCCCTCGTCATCACTGTAATTAATTGAAATGCTGTTATCGTCACGCTTGAACACCTGGAAGATTTCTGAAAGATTCAGGTCAACCAGCTCCATGTCACGCGTATCATCGATATAAGTCTCTGTATCGGCGGTGATTTCCTTGTTACCGTTAATAAGCATCTGGTCTGAGTATTTGGAGGTGCGGGCGATTCGGTCAATAGTCTGGACTGAGGAATCAACCTCGGCCTGATCGGCTGCGACCTGCTCTGGCGAGGTGACGCCGCTATTGGCTGAATGGATTGCCAGCTGACGCATCTTCTTGAGGATATTACTCATCTCGCCGAGAGCGCCCTCAGCAATGCCCAGAACATTACTGGCTTCCTGAGTGTTCTGCACTGCCCGCTGCAAACCTGCATTCTGGGCGCGGAGTTGTTCGGATATAATGAGATCAGCCGGAGCATCGGCCCCGGTATTTATGCGATATCCACTCGAGAGTCGCTCGAGTGATTTGGACAAGCTGAAGTTGTTCAGGTTTAAATTTCGCCTGACCCCCAAAGCATTGAGATTTGAAGTAACGCTCATTGGCATAAGCTGTCATCCTTGACAGAAATAGGCCGTAATAAAATCAGAGGCTCCATCCCCTGTAACACTTTATTTATCAGCAAAAAGCAGACAACTTTCCCCTGCCTGATCTCACCGACAGATAACGCTTAACATATTCTCGTTATAATACAAATAAAAATAACAAAAATATCTACCGTACGCAATGCTGCTCTACGTACGGATATCATCATTATATTCGGCTTTATATTTAAAAACTTAAGCTAAAACCAAAAAAAGTAACGAAACATAACTTGCCGTCCTGTAGTGGGTTAGAGATAAATGAAAAAAAAGTTACTTTTTTTATTTTTTAAATCCAGTCAACAGCCCACCCCAAAAAAGTCCTGCGAAGGGAAGCACAAAGATCATTGACAATTACAATTTATAAACTATAATCCTCTTTTGCCCCGTTGCGGGTATTTTTTATTTTGTCAAGCTCCCGACACTCACCTGCCCCGGGCGCTACAGTCTCTCTCTCGTTGTCGGACGCGGGGTTAGCCTTATTTAATCCGACAGAAAGAACGTGAAACAATTACTACCTTTAACGAACTCAACATTCACCCTGAATGTGCCAAGGAACTTGAATCCCAGAAAATCATTAATCCGATGCCAATCCAGGAACAGGCCATACCCCATGCCCTGGCCGGCAGGGATATTATCGCTATCGCCCAGACCGGTACCGGAAAGACCCTTGCTTTCGGCCTGCCGTCACTGACCCGGATCTCCCGGATCACCAACCGCCGCGCGCAGATGCTGGTACTCTGCCCAACGCGCGAGCTGGCCGTGCAGATCCATGAAGTGCTGCAACCTCTGGCGAAAAAACTCAACCTCCAGACCGCCTGCCTCTATGGTGGGGCGGCCATCCGTCCGCAGGTGGCACAGCTTCGCCGCAAGCCGTCAATAATTATCGCCACCCCCGGACGACTGCAGGACCACATCGACCACAACAATGTCAGCTTCAAGAATCTGCAGATACTGGTATTTGACGAAGCCGACCGGATGCTTGACATGGGCTTTCTGCCTGACATCAAGCGCATCGTCTCGTCGCTGCCGGAGGAACGCCAGACCCTGCTCTTCTCGGCGACCTTCCCCAGGGAGACGGAAGACAAGGTTTGCGCGTTTGTAAAAAATCCGGTAAAAATCGAAGTAGCCCCGCAGGCAACTCCGGCTGAAAGTGTCACCCAGGGCGTTTATCCGGTCAAGCCAGAGCATAAGGCGGATCTGCTTACCAAACTTCTTAGTGAGCCTGATGTCACCAGCACACTGGTCTTCACCCGTACCAAAATCCGCGCCGACCGGGTAACAAAGATGCTGCGCGATAACGGTTTCAAGGCTGAGGCGATCCACGGTGACTGCTCGCAGAGCAAGCGCCAGACAGCAATCAAGCGCTTCCGCAGCGGCAAGAGTACTATCCTCGTCGCCACAGATATCGCCGCACGTGGCATTGACGTTAAAGGCGTAACCCATGTCATTAATTACGACATGCCGGTCATGACCGAGGATTATGTCCACCGCATCGGCAGAACCGCCCGCGCCAAGGCCAGCGGTATTGCCCTGACCTTCACCAGCCCCGGCGAAGAACGCGCGCTGCGCTCAATTGAAAAACTTATCGGCAAGCAGATTATCCTCCACCAGTGGGAAGGCATGGCCGAACTTGCACCGGTTAAGGCTTCTTCGGGCAGCAGCTACAACCCAACCAGCAATAGCAACCGTCCCAAGAAGAAAGCAGCAAAACCGCGCACCGGAAATTCAGAGCAGACCTCAGCCAGACCCCGCGCTGAGAAGTCAGCGGGTAATTCCGAATTTAAAAATTCTCCGGCCCAGAAGAAACACACTTATAAAACAGATAAAAGCAAAAATCATTCAGCGAAAAATATATCCGGTGAGGACAATAATCGCCACAAGACCGGTTTCAGGAATGCCGACGCCCGCAAGAGTGACGCCCGCAAGAGTGATGCCTACAAGAGTGATTCCCGCAAGCCTGACGCATACAAGAGTGACACACGCAAGTCGGACTCACGCAAGTCGGACTCACGTAAGCCTGACTCATACAAGAGTGACGCACGCAAATATGATGCTCGCAAGTCTGATTCCCATAAATCTGAAAGCCGCAAGGCAGATAGTCATAACGCTGAAAACCGCAAAGCAAGAAACGGTAAAAATGATTTCAGGAAATCAGAGCCGCGCAAAGGTGCCGACGGTCATGATGGTTCAGCCAGGGCTGACTCAAACAGGCAGCAGAAACCAGGCAAAAATTTCACGGCCAAGAAGAATTTCCACAAAGGTAAAAACGACACGCGGAATTCTGAATCCTCTGCCAGCCAGTCATCACCCTGGTACAAGGGACGCCGCAGAAACAGTTCCCGCTCGCAGGTAACGCAGTAAGCAAAACGCCCGCAAGCCTGAGCGTAAAATTTCATCAAACAAAAAAAGGTATCCCCAAAATATTGCGGGATACCTTTTTATCTATACAGAGTTGCAATTATACGTCGTTATCGCTTCGCACCGACCATTATAAGGTAGCTTTGTCGCAATGCCTAGGCTAAAATTATCAGAATACGTCTGCGGCTAAAGAATTTATAACAGATTCTAAGCTTATCCCAGCAAACTCAGCACGCCCTGCTGGAGACTGTTAGCCTGCGCCAGCATCGAAGTTCCGGCCTGAACCATGATCTGGTTCTTTGAGAAGTCTGTAGACTCATTCGCCATATCAGCATCACGGATATAGCTCTCGGTCTTGGTGATATTTTCAATTGCCACATTAAGGCTGTTTGTATTGGTCTCAAGGAGGTTTGACTGCCATGCTCCGATTCTGGCGCGCAGATCCGAGACATCCTTGATCGCCTGATCGATAATTTTCATTGCAGAAATTGGATCTGTTCCGAGTGCGGCTGCACCGCCGGCAAGAAGGTCATTAAGGCGCAGCAGTTTATCCCCGACCTTGACCTTGCCAAGATCGAAGGCGGTAGCAGAGCTTACGCCAAGCACGGTCCTGTTTTCCGCACCAGCCCCGTCACCAAGCTGCAACTGCATCCCGCCGCTCCAGCTATCGAAGACTACAGTAGTATCATGACCGGCGTTGACCAGATTTGCCCCGGCCTTGAAGGTTATGATTTCATCGGTATCCCGGCTGCCATCACTATTGGTATCAGTCCAGCCGTCACCATCATCAGTAAGAAAACCCGCATTGGTGAAGAGGCTGCCATCGCTGTAACCAACCTGGGCAACCGTTGTCGCACCGACCTCGCCCTGATTGAAAACAAGCTTGCCACTCATCTCAAGTGTAGCCAGTTCCAGCGTCAGACCATCACAGGTGCGCTCCTCGCCATTGATATTTACAACCGCGTCCTGTCCCGACAGCCGCACCGCGCCATCAGTCTCGGTAACAACCACAGAATCACCCTCGGAGTTATAATACTCCCAGCACTGCCCCATGTCCTGTGTCAGTGTCAGTTCCTGAGAAGAGCCGTATTCACTCGCAGAAAGACGGATACCAAGCTGGGTAAACTGCGCAAGACCGGTGTAAGTAGTACCGTCAACCCCGCCCCAATCAACACTGCCGGTTCTGGTAATTATGCCAAGTCCGCTGCCATTGACCGAATTCAGAATCAACTCCTGATCCGCCTGCAGGTCCTGCGACTCTTCAGTCATCGCCACCAAATCTTCATCACGCATGCGCTTGTCACTATAGGCAAAGACCTGGCCGGAGTTTGCCCCGTCCTGGACTGTCCTGAAATAAATCTGTCCGAGGTTATCGGTATTTTCGCCAAGCTCAACACCGCTGAAAACGGTCTCTTCAAAATTGAAAGCCCCGGCCTCAGAATTGAGATTCGACTCGAATGAACCGCTGTAGTCTACGCCGTTTGTACTCCAGACCCCACCCACCGCAACATAAGCATCCTGCCCGAAATTTCTTTCATCCATGAAATTAACCGTACCGCCATTATCGTCAAAGGTTATCTCACCTTCGATATTTGAATTATTGCTGGCGGAAATCGAGATGGCGGTTGTACCGTCTGATGAACCTTCGCCCCAGCCGATCAATGCCGACGGAGACATATCCGCATTCTTGTATAGCTCAAATTTCAACTGCTGGGTTGCGGTGTCATGTTCGACAACCTTTATGAAGATTCGCCCCTGCCCGTCAGTATTGCGGCCGTACTCAAGATTCTGCAGATGCGTTCCAGTTGAAGGGTCCAGATTGATATCAACCGAAGCCCCGGCAGTCTCGGCTGCACTGGTAAGACCGTTGAAGAGACGCTCTGAATTAACCGGCGTTGCATCAACCGAGAAGAGATCACCCACAGGCCGGTCAAACACACCAAGTGACGGATCATTCTCATAATAATAGTCAAACCCGATTACGCTGCCGTTTGGAGTTTCAAGACTGATGGTCTGGTAATTTGTTCTGGCGGTATTAAAAGGATTAAGCGTTACCGTCTGGGTCATCAGCGGATCAGTTGAGCTGCCGCTTATTGTGAAGACGACTTCATTTGCCGCTGTACCTTCAGCAACACTCACCGTCAACGGAGTCTCTCCATTAACCACATCAAAGATATCAACCTGCGCAGTCATGTTCTGCGCGGCATTCACCGGATCAGAAGGCGCGGTCACATCAAGTGCCGTCGGAGCCCGGCCATTAGTTACAGCACCAGTAACGAAGGTTGAATTGCCTGCGCCGTCAAAACGGATAATATTGCCCGTGCCAATCGTGTCCCACGCCCCTGTGACATTATGCTTGGGGTCATTCTCAAACGACCAGTCAAAATCAACCGTAGTACCCCCGGCATTGAGAGCGACATTAATGGTTCCGGTACCGATATTTCCCAGAGTACTCATGGTTTCAGTACTGACATCAACAAGATTATTGGTATTATCATGCAGCCGGAAGGTTACATCTTCCCCGGCAATAGCAGTAACATCCACATACCAGCTATTTCCATAAACATCCCGGTTGGTATCGACAGTGCTTGTAAGTATACCCGGAACCGCATTGCCACCGCCGCCCCACGCCCCGACAGGAACAGTTACGGCATTATTGGTAACGACGTTGTTGCTTGCCAAATCAATCAGGTTTCCGGTTGCAATGCCGAAACTTCCGGTACCGGCTGTGTCATAACCATAAGTGTAATTGAAATTAATCGTTGTCCCGCCCACACCGGCAAAGCTGTCAAGGCTGATGCCGACTGTACTGGTTCCCGTTGCCCCCAGCGCCGCAAGATTGACCAGCACCGTATCTTTCACATTAGTAAGATTGTCAACCAGCGTAAATTCAACCTGACCATCGACAGCCGTTGTTGCAGCATTGATGTCAAAATTAGTAACCCGGTTTGCAGGATTAGCCACAATCCCATTCAGGCCCACCCCAGCAACACTGTCAAATACCGGAATACTGCCGCCGCCGCCATCTGTCTGAACGGTGCCGAAATCATTGATTATCGAGGTTGTGGTATAAGCGATCATGTTTACTGTCTGGTCGCTGTTAAAGATCAGTGCCGCTTCAGCGCCAACCGAGCCTGATGCGCTGTTAATTGAATCAACCATCTCGCCAAGGGCAGTACCGGCGGCAAAGGAAAACACCCTTGAGCCGTTCTCACCGGTAAGGGTAAAATTCTGATCCTTGCTCAGTACGGTAACACCTTCAGCATTGGTCTCAATCTCAAGGCGGCTGTCAGCGCCGTCAAGCTCAAAATATGCCTTCTCTGCCTGCGTAGTCATCAGCGCGTCGCCACCCTGATCCTGCCCGTTGAAGCTGATTGAAACCGCCTGGTCATAAGAACCGATCTGGTAAAACTCACTCAGGCCCTCGTCAATCAGCGGAAAATCTGCCGTGCTGTCAACAACCGTGCTGCTTGAAAAACGTAGCGCCTTGTTGCCGTCAAGCAGTTTCTGGTCTGAGAATTTTGTCGTTCTGGCAATGCGGTCAATGGTCTGCACCGATGAATCAACCTCGGCCTGATCGGCGGCAATCTGCTCTGGCGAGGTAACGCCGTTATTGGCGGAATGAACGGCAAGCTGTTTCATCTTTTTCAGAATATTATTCATCTCATTGAGCGCGCCCTCGGCAATCCCCAGCACATTCTGGGCTTCCTGAGTATTCTGCACCGCACGCTTAAGCCCGGCGGTCTGCGCTCTTAACTGTTCTGAAATGACAAGACCTGAAGGATCGTCCGAGCCGCTATTGATTTTGTAACCCGATGAGAGGTTGCGCAACGACTTCGCCATGGAAGTGTTGTTGAAGTTGAGGTTTCTGGTTGTGCTCAGCGCATTAAGATTATGCGCAACAATCATGGGCAAGAGGTATCCTCCGTGATTACCAAGCCCAGCATTTTAACGGTTACACGTAACCGCCCGGAAGCATCCATGCTCCCGGAGTACGACACAACGTCATCTCTATTTACGGCGCATTAAGGCCTTTCTTAATAAAAAAAGAAAAAACAAGTAATAAAATCATCACCAAACCGAAATATATTTACAAATAAACAAACTTATTTAACAACCACCAAATTCCATACTTCTGATGTCCGATAATATTACTTCGCAGAGCAGGAGCCAAACAATGCAGCAACAAAAAAGCCGCCCTACTAAAAGGGCGGCAGGAAAGAGATCACTCCGGTATTGCTCAGACAAGTTCAATCTGCGAACGGTCGATAAGAATCAGCGGGTCGATACTTACCGGCAGGCTTGGAAAGTGCATAATCCCCAGAGCCTCAGGATCGTCAAACATCCATTCCTCGCCGCAGGTTCGCTTGTCATAACCGAACTCGACACTGTAGACCTCCTGTGTCAGCGGATCGACCAGCACCGGCTCAGGCAGACTAAGGTCACTGTCAACATACATACTCATATCAACAGTCTTGTATTCCAGCTCATTCTCCAGCGACTCCGGCAGCCACCAGGAATGCACCGGCTTGCCATCGCGGACAAAGTTCGCATTCCAGGTATTAGCCTTGGTCGCGCGCGGGTCAGAGGTATCGGTTTTCACACTCAGATGCGCCGCAGTTCGGCCGCAAGCGTCTTCAAGAGCACCATGCAGGAGTGTGCAAAGAGATTGCAGCGCATAATACGCCGGTTTGCATGAACCGTCCTTGAGACGCACCAGACCGTAATGATAAGTCGCGCTCTGCCATGAGGAGTAATGGGCAAAGTCCCCCATCTGGAAATAACTGCTCATTGAACAGCCGTTATTCAGTTCAAGCAAGGTACGCCGCAGCAACATCCGCGCCTGAATCTCTTCAGTACACTTCATCGTAGAGAGCGCTCCAGAACCGATCGCCTCTTCAGGAACGTATGACTGCATCCCCGCCTCGCCCTGCCAGTAAGGAGTACCGGGAGCGTACTTGTTAATGATATGATTAAACGCCGCGATCTCCTGCGTGCTGTGACGTTCAGGCACAGACTTATAGCCGTGATAAGTTATAATGTCAGCATGCTCGCCCATGCCAGCCTTCATGCAATCCTCAAACCAACGCAGACTCCAGACCGTCATTCCCCAGGCGATCGCCCCGGCAATCAGCTTCGCTTCCGGGAACACTGCCTTGAGCGGCTCAGAGGTCAGACGCACCAGATCAACATACTCCGCCGCCTTAGGCTGCGCCTTCCAGAAACTGAGCAGATCCGGCTCATTCCAGACCTCATAATGCGTTACACGGTCCTTGAAATGCTCCGCCAGCGCCCGAACATAATTCTGCCAACCCTCACGCGCTTCAGGGCTGTAAACCGGCGGAAAGCCTACGCCAAACTTGTCACACTCCATGAATTCTTCAGGCTTACCCGGAGCAGCCACATTAACCTTGCCGCAGTAAAGCGGATTACCGTAGCTGATACTGATCCACGGCTCAACCCCGCGCTCTATAAGCTTGTCAACAATCTCGTCAAGCCAGGCAAAGTCATACTTACCCTTCTCTTCTTCAGTACGCGCCCAGCCACTCTGCACCCGCGCCCACTTTACACCAAGATCATCAAGCACCGGCCACGCCTGCTCCTTGTCCCACATATCACGGTCAAGGCATTCAAAACCAACCCCCAGACGTGAGGACTTTATTTCCGTACTTTTCCTGTTTTTCAGCTTACCAATATACTTTAGTCCTGAAAAATTATCGAACTTCATTTTACTTCCTCGCAAAAAAAAAGATGGGAATAAAAGAAATGGGGGCATTGTAAAAACGCCCCCAAGAGAACACATATTATAGATCAGAGATCAGACGTCGCAGTCATTTGGAATGAGTTGTGTTGAGCAACCACCGTCGATAACGAGGCTGCTGCCGGTGGTGCGTGGAGAAAGATCAGAAGCGATAAACATTGCACCTCTGGCGATATCTTCAGGAGCGCACTCCTTGCCAAGAGGAATATTTTTGTGGCGACGGTCAATTGATCCCTGCGGCAGTGTGAGCCAGCGGTCTGAGTGGATATATCCGGCAACCACGGTATTAACACGGATATTAAACTCGGCAAGGTCAATTGCCATCGCGCGAGTCAACGCGTCAACAGCGCCCTTGCTGGCAACATACGCCGTACGGTTCTTGACCGGACGGATTGCGGTGTTTGAACCGATATTAACAATTGAGCCGCCACCGTTAGCGCGCATGATTTTCGCTACGCGCTGGCTGACATGGTAAAGCCCGATTGAGTTGATCTTAAAACCGGCAAGCAGCTCATCATAAGGAGTATCAATAAAATTATAACCCTGAACCTGAACAACCGCGTTATTAATCAACACATCAACCACCACACCCTCAGACTCAAGCTTGTCAAAGTATTCATCAACAGCCTTGTCATCAGCGATATCAAGCACCGCATCAATAGTCACACAGCCGTACTTTTCTTTAAGCTCCGCTGAAACACGCTCAACATCATCCGCCTTGCGGCCATTAACAATCACCCGCGCACCAGCAGCCGCAAATTCATGAGCGATAACAAGACCGGTATTACGCACCGCGCCGGTAATCATTACCGTCTTACCCTTGAAATCCATTTTTTATCTACCTTTCAGTTTTTAAAAAAAACTTCACCCTTATTTCTTAAACCATGACACCGCGTCCGGCGGACGGATATCAGTCAGGTCGCCACGGTAATGCCGGAGATTGCGCGGCTGGTACGGATACTTGGCGATCTCTTCAGGAACAATATCAACACCAAGACCAGGCTCGTTCGGAATCTGCATGCGGCCATTGACAAAGCTGATGTTTTCCTTCGCTACATCCTTGCGGTGGGCAACGTCACTACTCATGGTTTCAAGCAAATAGAAGTTCGGGCAGCTCGCCGCAAGTTGCAGAGTCGCAGCATTGGCAACAGGCCCTGACGGATTATGCGGACATACTGAAGTGTGATATGCTTCAGCCATCGCCATAATCTTTTTCATCTCGGAGATACCACCGGCGTGTGAAACATCAGGCTGGATCAGATCAACACAGCCACGGCTGAGATAGTCCTTGAAATCATAACGGCTGTAGAGGCGCTCACCACCGGAAACCGGAACACGCACCCGGCTCTTGACCTCGGCGATACCGTCCTTGTTGTCCGGCGGAATCGGTTCTTCAAAGAGCAGAATATCAAAACGTTCAAGCGCGCGACCAATGCGGACAGCAGTCTGTACATTAAAGCGGCCATGCCCTTCAATAAGAATGTCAGCTCTATGGCCGACCGCGCCGACAACCGCTTCAACACACTCGATAGCCTTGATGAAGTCCGCCTTTTCAATAGTCATAAACGCAGTGCCAAACGGGTCCCACTTCAAGCCCTGGAAACCTGCATCAACCGCGGCAATCGCTTTCTCGGCAAACTCGGCAGGGGTCTTGGCCGGAGCAAACCAGCCATTAGCGTAACATGGAATGTCGTCTCTAACCTTGCCACCAAGAAGTTGATAAACCGGCACGCCAAGGTCTTTACCCTTGATATCCCAGAGCGCCATATCAACCGCTGAAAGCGCACTCATCAGAACCGGACCACCACGCCAGTAAGCATCGCGGTACATCTCAGACCAGAACTCTTCAATACGGTGCGGATCACGGCCAACCAGATAACGCTCAAGTTCCTTGCAGGCCGCCTCAACGGCAAGCTCGCGCATCTCAAGGGTCGCCTCACCAACACCATACAAACCTGAATCCGTCATCACCCGGACAAACACCCAGTTGGTCCGGTAGACATGACAGATGTAGGTCTCAATTGCTGTTACTTTCATCTTCATTTCTCCACAAATTTATCAGGAATATCCAAACAATTCAGATCAACATTTTCATAAGGATCTTTTGAGCCAAGCGAGGCGGAAATCTCGCGCGCCGTCACGATCAACTCTTTAAGCCCAAAGTTCACCGCCTGCGGCGTAACGCGGAATACCGGTATCGAGATACCGATAGACGCAACCGGCAAGCCACCCTTTGAGTACACCCCAACCGCAATCGCCACCTGCTGCCCGTCACCGGCATCATCTTTGATCACATACTTTAATTCGCCAGCCCGTTTAAGCTTCTCATCGCACTCAACCCTTTGCCCGACTGAATATTTAAGGCGCTCATAAAGTGAAGCTTTACGCTCTTCTGAAAAATTCTGCGAAACCAGAAGCGTCGCCGTGGCCAGACGAAAAGGATCATCCCAGACCCAGCAAGGGTAAATAACACCAATAGAGTTGCGGCTCTGCTCAAAGCCGATCAGATGCGCCCGGTCACCAACCATCACTGTCGCTGAAGCTGTCTCAGTAGTCTTCTCAACCAGCCGCTGCAGATACGGACGAACTATCTCACCAAGCGCGGCCTGCGGATTATAATGCGAAAGCAGCGCCGTAACGCCTGGGCCGATCACATACTGCCCCCCAACATTGACCAGATAGTGATTACTGACAAGCTCGCAGAGAATGTTATGCACCGTCGCCACGTGCAATTCAAGCTCGCGCGAAATCTCGGTACTGCCAACCTTGCCCCGGCTTGCAATAAACTCCAGAATCCTTATGGTTCGGCCAATGCACTGCACACCGCCCTGACGTTTCTCTGACATAAAACAACGCCCCCTTTGCTCTATCTGTTACAGGCTGAAAGCCTCGCCCTCGGTCATTATTTTAGCTTCAATAGCGCTACCGGCAAACAACTCAACAAACGGTTGCGGGTCGATGGTATTCTCTGCAAACAGGCCATAGTGCATCGGATAAACAACCTTGGGCGCCAACTCCTTGACCACTCTGGCCGCGTCCTCATAATTCATGTTGCCAAAAAGACCGTTGATGCAGATAAAGACAGCTTCAAGATCACCACCGGCACACTTCTTCACATCGGCAACCAATGAATCGCGATACTCTGAATCCCCGCTGATATAAACTTTAATGCCATCAGCCTCGACGATAACCCCGCGCGAAGCCTTGTCACTGTGATAAGCCGGAGTAAGCGTCAGTTTAAAAGCGCCAAGGTCATACGCGTCTGCTACTTCCATAACCCGGCTGCCGTCAATGCCAACCTCCGCACACTTACCAACCACACTCAGCGGTCCCAGAACCTTACTCCCCGGAAACTTCTCAAGCGCGACCGGCAGCGTCTCAGGATCAAAGTGGTCCATGTGGCTGTGCGTACAGAAATAATGCTCAGCCTTAATGTCAGCAATCTCAGGTATCCATGACGAAATTCTGGTCAACCCCTGTCGGCGCTCAACCAGATCACTCAGATACGGGTCAATACACAACCTCTGCCCCTGCGATTCAAGAAGAAATCCCCCCTGCCCCAACCATGTAATCTTCAATTGACTCTCTCCATTTATATTATATAATAATAAACAATATTGTAGTGCAATAATACAGCTACGCAAATTATTTTAGTTAATATAATTATCAAAAATCAAAATGTCTGCTGCCGGCGGGACGCCAACAAAGATAACCATTTAAATATAAACAAGTAACAGTATTCAACTTTTATCGTATAAATGAATTTTTCAGCTCAGAAGTGCAGTTTTACAGAGGCGATGAGTTTTATTGCAAAGGGGAGTTTTCAGCATTGCAATAATCACATGAAAGGATATTTACATCTGCTAAAATATGTTCAAAAGAAGAGAGTATTCATGGCGCTTCTCAGCACGAATTTTTTCCGCCTCAGACACGTTCAGGCAGGCAATATTGGCTTTTAACCATTCGAAGTTTTTAATACTTACAGGCCGTCCTGCGTTTACGCTCCCCATCCCCAAATAAACAAGGTTGCCAACTTAAAAGTCGGCAACCTTCTCTTCCCCATTCAGCCTGCAGCAAAAAGACAGACCGAGAGTTATTTTTCGTATTCAGCAAGCACCTTGCGGATAAAGCGGTTATCCTCATCACTAAGGTTTACCTCACCGCAGTCGGCGTTCTCCATTACCTGCTCAGGCGTGCGCGCACCGACCAGGGTATGCGTACAACCGGGCTGGTTATAAGTCCAGGCCGTTACCAGCTGGGCCGTAGTCAGGCTGTGTTTTTCAGCAATAACCTGAAACTCGCCGAGCATCGTCTGAATATACCTTCTGTTCTCTTCAGAAAAACGCGGATCATTCAAGCGCTGGTCACCTTTATTAAACTTACGCTCCGGCCCCATCTTACCGCTTAAAAGCCCCTTGCACATTGAGGAGTATGACAGAAACGCCACATCATACTGCTTGCAGTACGGCAAATTCGTCTCCTCATGGTCACGGTCAAGCATATTGTACTTCTCCTGATCCGAGTCAAGCCGGCCAACATCCGCGTACTTGGCCATCTGCGCGGGAGTCGCGTTTGAGCAGCCGATCGCGCGGATCTTGCCTTCCTTCTTGAGATCAAGCAGAACCTGCATCGTCTCGGCTATCGGGGTAGTGGCCTCCTGCCAGTGGGTCTGGTAAAGGTCGATATGATCGGTCTGCAACCTCCTGAGGCTGCGCTCGACCTCCACGCGGATACTCTCAGGGCCGAGGTACTTATAGACTTTATAATCCCCGCCCTCCTTGACATTATCAAGGCCGGTATCAAAAAAATGCTCGCCCTTGCGGCAGTCCCAGACAAGCCCGCACTTGGTGGCAATAATCGCCTGGTCACGCCGCCCCTTCAGGGCTTTACCGACGATCTCTTCCGAGAAACCCATACCATAAACCGGCGCCGTATCAATCAGGTTAATCCCGTTATCAAGCGCGGCGTGGATAGTCCTGACAGAATCCTCCTCCTCAGAACCGCCCCACATCCAACCGCCAATCGCCCATGTCCCAAGACCGATTACCGAAGCCTTAAGCTCACCAATGCTGCGCTGCAACATATTTCTATCCCTTCCTGCAAAGCAACCACATCCCCGCAATGAATCAAGGCGCAATATTTACAGACGCCCAAATAACTAAATACACTAATTTAATCACATAACCAGTCAAGCCGGTGTCTACCAGCCTGAATTGCCAGAGCACAGACAAAATAAATCTGCCAGACAATCACCAAAAATCATATTTATCACACAAAACGCTTATTTAGCTGTATGTTATAACCCAGTTTGAAAATATCTTCAAGAGAAATAGGATGAAGCGGCAAATAAAATTACAACACCTGAGTATTAAAAAAATAGCAGACCGCCAACTCACGCCGGCCGCCTGCTATAACAATATTTCACATCATCACTTACAACAAAAAAAATAATACCACTTACTCGACCAGATCCCCTTCAAGGATAATCCCGCCGACATACCAGTTTGTACCGTCATACTGTTCAGGGTTCTTCTGCATCTTTGCATAATTGGTCTTTGACCCCTTCTGGAAGATCCCGGCGCGGTCAGGCTGCTCAGCCAGAACCTCAATCTCAACGGTATGCACTGTATCAGACAGGTTATATCCGATAGGCAGAGTGTTGATACGGTAATATGTACAATAATGGTCGAAACGGTCATTATTTTTAGCAGGCTTACCGTCAAGCTTAACCGCAACCTTGGCACCGGCCGGCCCCTTGAGATCATAGATCGCGCAGTAAGTACCCTTGAACTTGAAACTCAATTTGCCGCCTGGCTTGGTATCAACCCACATTGTCTTGAAACGGTTTAAAAAGCGGCTGTTCTGATCCTTGTCACCCTTTTTAAGTTCGCGCCAGTCACCACCGCTGAGCATTGACTGTGCAAACGGAACAATCTTGCCCCTCTCGGCATTATTCGGATCAAGCGGTTTGACCAGCTTGCGTGCGCCCGGAGTGCCGGCCTTTTCAATCTTCTCCATCGAACGCTCAATTGCATTCATATAAAGCTGATGGCCGGTATCAACATACGGATGAGTACCGTCTTTGGAGAATGGAATCGGCTCACCATTTTGGGCAATCTTGCCTGACTTCAGATCATTGAGCGCACCGTCGGCAACTTCCTCGACCTTAGCCTTGGGAGCCTTCATAATAACCTTACCCTCTTTAATAAGCTGGGTGGCCTTGAGTCCCATATGGATTGAGGGGATGCCGTAATGGTCTGCCACCTCTTCCATGGCGCTGGCCGAACGCTGATATTTGCCGCTCTGCAATGTCTTGAGATTACTTGCCATAAAAGTATAGACAAAGCAGATATCAGTCTCGGGATTATCCTTGATGGTCTGACGGACGATGCCTTCCATATACTTTATAATTTGCTCCGGACGCTTACCATTATCATTTACCGCAAACTCGACAAAGAGGAGGTCAGGCTTGGCAAAAAGAGCATCCTGCTGGAGGCGGTAAGCACCAAGGTCTGAACCGGTTCCGCCGATTGCCGCGTGTACACCCTTGACCTTGGCCTTGGGGAATTTCTCCTGAAACCATTTTTCACTCTTCACGCGGTAGCCAGGCTGTGCCGTGATACTGCCACCAAGATAGGCAATTGTAACATCCTTGCCTTCGTTTAATTTCTTGTAAAAATTCGGCAGACCGTCGCGGACTGTAACCTCAACCGCATCACGCAGCGGATATTCCTCGGCAGCAGACACCACGCCCAAACAAGCCAGAACAGCAACAATACTAATAAATAATTTTCTCATCCCACTCCCTTTGATTCAAGATAAACCCGAACAACAAAAAAATATTGCCGGTAACCCAAAGATTGCCGGCAATCTTGCTAAATTAATTTAGATAATACTACCACACTTTCGCGCTAATGCAAAATTATTTCATAAGCCATTACCCCGCCGTATGTTGCGACCGTATCAACCTTAAAACACAACGTCGCCCCCTCCACCCGTGACTCCACCGGACCAAGCCGTTTACCGCTGACATCCACCGCCCAGACCCCGGCTTTTTCCGGTGAGCTGATTGCAAGCTTAATCTCCGCGCTACCTTTCCTGACCAGATGCGGCAGGACGCCGTAAGAATCCATCAGCGTCTGCTCCTGATTCCTGAAACGGGTTTTGGTGTTCTTGATATCAGTCAGGTGCAGCAGCAGAATACGCGAGCTGTCTTTAAGGCTTTTATTATCAACCGCGCCGGCAAAGAAGGTAGCGTAAGCCGTATTGCCGCTTACCGAGAGAACCGCACCGGCCACCTCTTTACCCGCAGGAATAACCAGCGCCTCACTATTATCCGTCACGACCTTGAGGATATTCTCTTTCGCCGCCAGCTCGATCTGCCCCGTATCACTGAGAAGAACGTCCTTATCAAGATTATAAAACTTTTCAGACAACAATTTCAGATCAACCAGTTTCTTCCAGAAATCATCACCGGAGGAAAAATCCACGTACGCAACCTTGCCAATCGCGCCCGCAGGCAACTTCTCAACCCCCACCGCAAACAGAGAATCGCGCGGCAACTCAGCTTTACCCTCAAGAATAACCGAGCCTGTTTTATGGATAAGCCCCAGCCGGGCAAAAAGACTCGGCATATATGCCCCAACGCCATTCTTCACCCCGGCAATTTCGGTAATCTGCGGAGTGATAACAAACGGAACTTTTTCCTTTGCCTCCCGGACATCACACCGCAGATAAAACAGAGAAACAATTCTCTCACCAAGCAAGGTCAGCGGATCTGTTGCAACATCAAAGCCCGCCGTACGGTTGAGAGAAATTATATTGTCGCGGTTATGCGAATAGGCAAAACGGTAAACCGCGTCCCACCCCTGCAATGAAGCGTACGCTCCCATCACAGCATTACCCTCGGATCGGTAGGGGTTGGGGAAGACGAAATTGTACTCGGTAAAGGTGAAGGGTTTGCCAAAGATCCGGCTGACCATACTGTTTGCCGGAATCTGGCAGTAACGCGGCAGAACGCTGCGGCTGTGATACTGCATCGGCAGATTCCACTTTTTCTCAGGGAAGCGCGGATGATCCCAGTAGCCGTGGTTATCAACATAATCATAGTGATTGCGCGCAAGCTGCTGACAGAAGAAAGTCTGCATATTACTGTCAGTATAAAGCGCCTTGCAGCCAAGTTCCTCCTTGAGATACCCCTTCAACTCCGCAAAACTTTTAATCTGCATAAGGGTGATGAATTTATTGAGCGCAACTTTTTTATCCGCGTCAGTAGCAAGCGTTATTCCCTCCGCCTTCGCCCAGTCAGCCAGCGCTTTTTCATAAACAGCCTTCACCTCAGGCTCGTTCTGCCATTGCGAATAAAGCGTGTTCTCATTTATAAACGAAATGCCAAAGAGCGCCGGGTCGTCCTTCCAGGCCGTCTTTGTGTAAGGATTGACATGCGTCAGCCATTCTTTGGCAAAGGCTTTGAGATTCCCCATAATCTTACCCGAAAGCGGCGCCAGAGCCTTGACCGCACCTTTCTCCCCAGTGCGCAAACCGGTCTCGTCCTGAGTCAGAACCCGCGAGACAAAAACATCCGTAGTGATATAGATACCGTTTTTCTTCAAACTGTAAAAGAGATAATCAAGCTTGTCAAGCTGCTGGGGGTCAATGGTCAAAGAATTATCCACCTTTTTTTTCACCATGTCGCGGTCATGATGATGGAAGCGTACCGAGTTATAACCGATGCGCACCAGTCGCAGGGCAAGTTCCTCCGCTTCTTTCTTCTCAAGATAATTACCGGAGAAGCAGAGATTGCAGCCATAAAAACGCACGCTGCTCTGCGGCTTTTTCTCAAAGGCGAATTTACCGTCAGCGACAATCACCCGGCCATACTTGCCCGCCGGAGCGTCAGACAGAAACGAGAGATCAAGCACACTCCCCTTCTCAACCTCAAGTGAATTCTTAAACTCGCCCCAATCCTTGCCCGCAACAATATAACTCGTCTTCATCTGGTTATTGAACGGCATATCCTCAACAGACCCCGAAATTGCCAAAAGCATCCACGCCGCCTTGTCTGTAGCGGTAAACGTGATTGAGGCAAGCGGCTTCTCCTCAACCCTGAACTTCGAAAGATAAAGCCCGACATAGGTAGAGCGGTTCTCACCCGTCCACACCACCATACCCTCAGTAACCGATACACACCCCCACCAGTTACCGACATCGCGCCCGCCTTTAACCGTAAACGTGCTGCTGCTGCCGTCCTGATAATTAACCACCGCCTTTACATAATCATCCGGGCTGTCCGCCCAGCCAGCGGCATTGAGACAATACAGATACTTAAATTTCTGCCCGTCAGCCTTGACCACCGCCTTTGCCGGAAAGGTGCTGTCTTTCATGTCACTGATAACCAGACACGACTTGCCATTATTGGTTTTGGGGTCAATCACGTCAAAGAGCATCCCCCCCAACCTGCGCTTACCGGGCTTGAACATCCGCAGGTCATTCTCCGGCCCCTGATCGGTCCAGCCGCCCTTGCCATCACCGGACTTCTCATCGGCAAAGCCCATATTAACCGCCGCCCGCAAATTCAGCGGCGTTGCACTGACCGGGACAAGCTTGATATCCACCGCCAACGTACTCGCGGTAATTCCGCCCTTTGGAGGGTTCAGCAGCAGACGCAGCGAAAAAGTATCCGATTTGAATTTCCGATTATCCTGCAGAACACAATAAAAATCACCACTCAAAACAAGGTGCGCACCATTAAGCGGCAGTACAACCGTTTTTGCCTTGCTGTGCAGGAGTGACATATCTTTAAATGTGTCACCGGGCAGGGTAATCTCTTTATCATCAAACTTCAGCTTGCTCCCGCCAAAGTCAACCAGCGGCAAATTGAAGGACAGACATACCTGATTAGTCACAACCGCTTGCGCGCTTGTAAGATTCACGCTGTAACGTACCTCATCAGCAGAGACCCTGACTATTTTCTGGCTCAGGGAAAACACCTGACCGCTGGCAGTCGTAAGCTCGCCCTGCAAATCACCACCTTTGACAGATTCAACCTTCATGCGCTTGCTGTGCTGAGTCGTTGACCGCCATTTGTCATCATAATGAAGGATCCCCGCGCTCACCGTCTTGTCAATTACAAACGAACCATCAGGCTGCACGCGCAACCACTGCGGAAACTCCGCAGCCAGTATACTAGAGCGGATAAAAAGCAGCACCGCAACAAAAAACCACAAACGTAAAATCATTCTCATACCTGCTCCTGTTTTGTCATCACACACCAAACACGTCTGTATAATTGTATTGACGCACCGATAGCCTGACCACTAAAAAACACCAACCTAAAAATCTCGATGCCCTCACCTGCAGGACAAATCCCCCCCCCCGCTAAAGTTCAACCACCGTTTGCCGGCGATATTTGCGCGGAGAAAGCCCGAACTGCAGACGGAAGGATTTATTGAATTTCTGCAGATCAGCGATCCCGCATTCAGCCGCAATCTCTTTGATCGGTATGTCAGTTGCAACAAGCAACCCCGCCGCCTCCTTCATCCTCCGGTCACGGATATAAGGGTTGATACTAAGCCCGAAGCTCTCGGTAAACAAGCGGTTAAGATGGTTATGCGAGATGCCCGAGACTTTGGCGACCTCCGCCGCGCTCAGATCACTGCGCAGTGAAGCAGAGATATAATCAACCGCCAGACGCAGCGCCGGATGAATCTGATTGGAACTCACCGTCGAGTCCAGCAAATCAGAAAGCTCCCAGAGCAGATTCCAGAGCAGCGACTCAGCCCTCGGCACATTCCCCGAATTATAGTAAAACAGCATCTCGTCAAAGATGTACTCAAGACGTTTATAATAATCAGCCCCCGCCATTATAAACGGCCCGACATCCTGAAGCAGATTCTCCCCGACTCTGCCGGCAAATTCAAAGATCACAACCCTCTGCCTGCCGGGAAGGTCAAAATCAAACTGCCGGCTCAGCCCTGACGGCAACAGCCCCACATCCCTGCGGTTAATGTCGAATTTACGCCCCAGTTCCGGGAAATCCACCCGCCCCGGACAGTCATAAAGGTTTAGCCCCCACCCTCTGGGAACCCGGTACAGTGGAGTTTTGCCATACTGGCGATGATGTGAATGTGCCAGTTTTATCCTCGGCGGCGCAGAAAGACACATACTAAATTCAGACATTTAATCTCCAGAGACAGACCAGGCAAATGTTTAATAATTACCACTGATGATGTTTTTTGTCAATTGAATACTGTATTTTATAAGCTAGATTATAGCTATAGCAAAAACAAACAGAAGGAGACCACAGTGAAAAACAACAAGCCAAATCTTATCTTCATAATGGCCGACGACATGGGATTCGGCGATCCCGAATGTTATAACCCTGACTCAAAAATACCGACGCAAAACATGAACCGACTGGCTGAGAAAGGTCTACGTTTTACCGACGCCCACGCTTCATCTGCCGTATGCACCCCAAGCCGCTACAGCGTACTGACAGGCCAGTACTGCTGGAGAACCCGCCGAAAAATGGGCGTCAATGGCGGCCTCTCACTGCCCCTGATCGACAACACCCGCCAGACAATCGCCTCAATGCTCAAGAATTCCGGCTACCGTACGGGTGCTGTTGGCAAGTGGCATGTGGGGCTGCACTGGCAGGTCAAAGAAGGCCGGCTTGACAAGTTTGATCCCGAGAACTGGCGCGATGAAGGGTATGTCGATTATGCCAAACCTATTCTCGACGGCCCGCTCCAACACGGCTTTGACAGCTTCTTCGGCATCGCCGGATCAATCGATATGCCGCCCTACGCGTATATTGAAAATGACCGTACTCTCGGCATCCCCGACATTCCCAAGAAAATTTATTATCCCCAGCAGAAAGAAGGTTTTCAAACCGGGGACTGGGAAGACACCGAGGTTGACATGGTCTTTACCGAAAAAGCCTGTGAGTTTATTGACGCGGCGGCTGACGGTGCGCAGCCGTTCTTCTTATACCTGACCCCCGCTTCTCCCCACCGCCCCTGCCAGCCGCCGAAGTTTGCAACCGGCAAGAGCAAGGCCGGCAACCGCGGGGACATGGTCTGGCTGGTGGACTGGGTTCTGGGCAGGGTCATGGACAAGCTTGATGAAAAAGGCATCGCCGAGAATACGATTGTGATAATCACCAGCGACAACGGCGCACGCCCTTGTGATGTTGACGGGGAGATGTGGAATCATAAAACCAACGGGGATCTGCGCGGTTATAAATGCGACGTCTGGGACGGTGGACATCGCGTACCGTTTATCCTCCGCTGGCCTGCGCAAGTCAAAGCGGCAACGGTAAGTGACGACCTTGTCGGAATCTTTGACACCTTTGCGACCATGGCTGAAATCAACGGCGTTGCGCTTGCTGACAACCAGTGCGAGGACGGAGTAAGTTTCCTGCCGATTCTTGAGGGCAAAGAGGGACTGCGCAAAGATATGGTTCATCATTCATATGCCGGCATGTTTGCCTACCGTCAGGACAACTGGAAATTGATTGACGGCCTTGGCGGAAACCAGCCACTAGCGCCAGTCATTAACGGACCGACCGGGCAGCTTTTCGATCTTGCAAATGATTACTCGGAAAAAGACAACCTCTGGTTTGAAGAGCAGGAGCGGGCGAAATTGCTGGCAAAAAACCTGGAAGACCTCAAGCGAACCAAACGCGTTATCTAAGAGCCTCCAACCACCGAAAAAAAAAACAGCAATAAATAAATCCGGGTGAACACGCCCGGATTTATAATTAATTGATTAATAAAAGCAGCTAAAAATTAACGCGCCTGAAATAACAAAAAACTCACGCACGCAGTTCATCATCATCCGCCATTTTGCGCAACCGTTCCATGTCATTCATGGAAATCCGCTCTGCGCCACCAGCCATCATATGACCGGCATACTCAATCACAGGACGCCCGTCCGCAGCACCATTCTCCTCCTGAGAGTATAACAGCCGGTGCGCCTGATTAGCCGCCACCATACCCGCGCGAAGAATTTCCGTTTCAATCACGCCCTCATCATTGCGCAGTTTGAACTTCTCAAGTACTTCATTGAGGACATTGACCGTAGCCTGCATCTCGGCAGATGCCGCCGCCGTCTCCTCGGCACTGGCGGTATTACCCTGAGTAACCACCTCAATCTGCGACAACCCTTCCTTGATATCATGCAGCGATCCGCCCTGCATCTCGGCTGCACCGGAGATTTCCGTTGTAACCGTGGAAACCTTCTTGACCTCCTCCTGAATCTCACCGAAGGTCTTTACAACTTCTTTTGCCAGCTCTGATCCGGACTTTATCTCAGCGCTTGATTTTGTCAGAAGCTCGACCGTTTCATTCGCCGCCTTTGAACTCTTGGCCGCAAGGCTTCTGACCTCCTGGGCAACAACCGCAAAGCCCCGGCCATACTTGCCCGCCCTCGCCGCTTCAACAGCCGCATTAAGCGCCAGCAGATTGGTCTGGAAGGCAATATCCTCAATCAGTTTTGAAATATGCTGGACATCCTCTGAACTCTTTGAAATACGCCTCATCGACGCCATCATGTCCTCAAGCTGACGGCTGCCGTCACTGGCAAGCTCGAAGGTATTACGCGCAAGCTTGTCACCTTCAATGGCTGAGGATGCGCTCTGCTGTGCAGTCGCACTCAGCGTTGCAACAGAAGCGGATATTTCCTCAAGGCTTGCCGCCTGCTCGCACGCCCCCTGTGACAGAAGCCCGCTTGAATCGGCAAGCTGGTCGGCACCGGTTGATACCTGATCTGTAGTCTGGCGCAGATGAAAAAGCGCCTCTGAAACCTGGTCGATCACATCATTAGCCGCCTGAGCATTTACTTTGATTGCCCCGGCGATCTTCTTCTGCAAACAGCACATCTGCCCGATTTCATCCTTCTGCGAAGATATTTTTTCAAGCTCCCGCAGATGTTCCTCGCTAAAGCTGACATCCGGAGCATACGAGCGCCAGTCGCCAACCGCGAGTTTATTCTTCATCAGATCAGAAAGCTCTTCGACCTTACCAGTAAGCATATCAAGCATCATGCAGGCAAACTCGACCGGGCGGGTAATGCCCTTTGTAACGTAACGCGCAATCAGCAGAATCAGAATGATTGCCACAAACACAACCAGCCCCGTGCGAACCGCGATATTCTTTTCAATGCCGGCCCTGTCAGCCTTAATCTTCTCAAGCTGGGCCATGGCGATTTTTTTATTCACCTCACATACAATGCCCCATTTAGTGCCAAAGACATCAATCATCCCGTAAGATGAAATCACCTCATCCCCAAGATAATTCTTGTCCTCAACCGAGCCATCTTTACCGGCAAGCGAATTTGTTATCGCCACTGTCTTAAGCGCCAGATCTTTCCTGAAGGAATTCTGCACATTATACTCTTCTGGTTTCATCAGGGTGTTTGAGCGCAATTTGCCGTCCGGTCCGATCAGATACGCCTCAACCCCCTCACTGACACTGCACCCGCTCTTCATCATCTTTGTAATATTGGCATCAGAAAGTTGCAGACCAACCAGCAACTGCGTCTGTCCCTCGGCCGCTACCGGATAGACCATAAAGGACGCAGGCAGATTATTTGACGGCGGATAGGGAGAGAAATCGCTGAAAGCAAGTCTGTTCTCCTTCAGACAATCCTTGACCGCTCTGCCAAGACCGGTTGACGCATACTTTCCATTCAGAAGATTTGTCTGATAATCAGACTCCTTCTCGACGGTATAAAAACAGTAGCCATCAGGCGTAAAGAGGAAAAGGTCATAGAATTTATACTTGACCTTAAAGGCGACCAGTGCATTGACCTCGCCCTTTTTGCCGTCCTTGTCACCACCGTCAATACCCGCAATAATCTCTTCAAGATTGATCCGCGTTACGCAGAACCATTTTTCATAAGAGATATACAGAGGAGTCCAGACCAGCAGCATCGGCCTGCCATCCTCACAGCGCATAATCGCCGACGAGTCCGTTCCTGAACGCAGGATTTCATTATTCCAGTCAGTGCCAAACTCCTGCCCGACGCAATGTCCCTCTTCCTGCACCCGATCACTTCTTAAGGTAACCTTGCCGCCGATATTACTGATAATATAAGTTTCACCGCTCTTGCCCAGACCAATCTGCCGACCGGCAATCTCATTCATCTTGGCAACCGGAAGCTGCAGCGCCACAACATACTCAACCTCGTTACTGTCATTCTTTACCGGCGCACCAAGAAAAGCCACTTGCTTGTTACCAGCCGGGGCATACGGACTAAAGTCCACAAACGAGAGTGAACTGCCGGAGGCAGCCTGTTTCCAGGCTTTGGCCAGACCGGTATCCTTCATCTCCGCCGAAGTCAGGCTCAACCCTGAATCCTTGTCCTGCCAGGCAGACATCACAACCAGACCGCTTTTGGCTTCAATAATATAAACATCATCATAGCCGAAGGTCTTTGAGAATGATTTGATTACCGGCACACCATTTTCTGCCATCAACTCATACTGTTCTGATGATTTATCAATCCCCTGCCCCTCAGCCGGCTTATTCTTTTTGAGGTAAAAACCGATATTGTTCATCAGGGTAGGGTTTGCCTGAACCTGATGAGCCAGGAACTTCGCCTCCTTCTCGAAATTCTTCAGAAGATTCTGAAGCTCAAGAACCTTAGGCTCGTGAATACCCTTAAGACGTTTCTTGGCATTACCAAGCATTGCAGAAATATTCTTTGAAAGAACACTGATTCCTGTCTCGCGATCATTAAAAAATGTCTCGACCTGTTCCTTTTTAACCGTCCGCATTGATTCAATCTGGTCAATGGCAATATGCTCAACCGCCTCATGCGCATCTTCACTGATCTTGCCGATACCCCAGTTCATCGTCTGCACAATAACAAAAACAACAATCGCCATCGGTATGAGCGCCAGCAAAAGGTGCGACATGGTGAGTTTTCCGCCGAGCTTCATTTTCTATCCCTCGCTTGTATAATAAAATGGTTCTAACATATTATAATTATATCTCAGATTGTTAAAATTTTATTACGATAGAATTAGAAGGCCGTTGTTCTCCTGCTAAAATGTGTTTTATTTATGCAAAAAAACGGACAATTATCCAAAACGGGACGGCTTATAAAATTGCCACGGGTATCTGTGGATCTTAATTGATAATTGCGGCTCAACTATCATTTTCATCAACCCGCGGCAGCATAGCAAAGCCGGTAACCTCAAGATTCGGGAAAACCCCTTCGCTGTCAGCATTGGATATAATTCTGAAACTGGCCTGTGTGCCGGCGGCAAAAGCAATCTCGTTGCAGACGAGTTGCCATAGATTGGTGTCATTGCCAAGTGCTTCGGCTGACTCAAGTGTGAGGGCGCTGCTGTAATTTGTTGAGCCGTCCTCGTTATAATAAACCGTCAGGTCAGAATCCGCCGCCGCCAGTGTCACCTCGCCATCCTCGATGTCAGTATTCTGTGCAACCAGAATAAACCTGCCATAATCCTGCGCAGTATCAAACTTAACCGGATCAATAATAGCCTCAAGCTGGTTTGCCGCGCCTTCCGTAGCTGATGTTCCGGCACCGATTATCTGCAATTCGGTCAAGTACGTTCCACTTCCTCCCGCGTTTGAGTCAACATCAAACCTGATACCGTTGATGGTCTGATTTGAAGAGAAGGTAAATTCATAACCGCTGGCACTGGAAGGCCATGAACTAAAACCTGTTCGTGATTCGATCTCAAACCATGTTTCGCCACCGTCAGTTGTTCCGTACGCTGTCCATGTACCCCAGCCGCGAGTCGGATAATACGATCCGCTGACATAGGTGTAGCCCTTATACCCGCTGATGGTCTGCGTTGACGGGAAAAGTATGGTTATGCTTCCAGAAGAAGACTCCCAGCCAAGGTAATAATTTCCGCTAGATGTGCTGTCAGTCACGCCGTTAAAACCGCCATAAAGAGAAGTATAGCCTGCGTCTGTACTTGCAATATTATACCCGTCAGATGTCGTATAACTGTGACCATCGCCATCATTGTCTGCCGAAGCGAATACCGGTAATAAACTTCCTGCAGAAGTTGCGGCGGTGCCTTCTGCCTGAGTATTCTTGAGCACTCCACCAGTAATCTCCCCACTGGTGATACTCACTCCATCGGTGTCGGTAAAGGTCCAGGCTTTCATATTGCCAGAAGTTATATCCGCCCCTGCATCCTTGAGTAGACGCGAAAGGAGCAAAGTTGTCTGCTGGTCATAGAGGCTTGAGCTTACCATCCCGACCCGGCGCACAACCGGCTGTCCGTCAATAACCGCGCTTTCAAATTTCACAGCCATCACGCACCTCCCACTTCAACAAACGTTGAACCCATCAGCTTGTAAAATCCGTCACTGCTGTCCGACCAGTCGCCAAGGGCGTTACGGGCGTAGATAACATTCGCCACCGCCGCGGAGGTTGAGGGAAGTGCCGTCACCTCAACCATCTCAAGAGCGCTAAGACTCAGCGCTGTCAAGCCGTGCGGATTATCGACCCCAAGGTGAGCATTCAAGGTATCCTCCACCAGTGCGGCACTGCCTAGCGTATCATAATTTGTATCATGATTATGGTCGGTGTCAGATTTCAGCAGTAGGAACGAATCTATCTCGTCTTCACTGTAATACAGATCGTTATGGTCATGCTCAGGAATCCCGGAACTGCCTTCAGTAGAAACAGACACCTCAGGCAGAGAGAAAAAACCCGCGCTGCCGGAGGTATCTGTGCCGTAATACATATTTGCCCCAGCCTGTGTTACACCCTCAATTGCCTCACAGACCAGAGCCAGCGCAGCCATATTAACCACGCCGTCTTCATCATTGTCATAATCAGCCTTATACATTACACCTGTACCGACTGTCGCCGACCCGGAAGTATCCCCTGACGAGACCTCATGATACAACCCGTCATCAGCAAGAAACAAAGCCCCGCTGCCGGAGGTGGAAATAAGCGCAAGCGCTTGGGAAATTGCCGCGATACTTACCGCCGCACCCGCACCATTACTGACCTCGCCGGTAATAACCACCTCCTCCACCGCCAGACTGCTCCAGCGTGAACCATCTTCGTCAATACCCAGAGAGTTTATCTCATCACCGGGCAGTATTGCTTTATCAGCCATAATAATTAACCTCTATTCTTCCCTGTAAAAATGCCAAACATACTGCACGATTACTGGTGATACCGCAGAACACATATCTGTCAAACACTTTTTACACATATTCATGTAAGAATATTTTCTGACATTACTGTAAGATATTTGGGCTTATCAGGTTAAACTGGCGTAAAATTCTGTTTAAAGCGGTGGTTTTTTTCTATTTAGCGTAAAAACCCTTTTAATATACGGTGAAGATGGATAAAATCTTTCTTGAATTGTTATGCCTGAGACTAGCCGGGATTTGGTCAGTATTATCTGGCATTTTTGAAGGCTGTTAGTTTGGCATAGACGCTTGAGGAATTACAGTACTGGAACTGTTCAGGCAGGTTCATACGGCGGTGCAGACAGGCGTTAGGTTTGGGGTGCACAGCGGAAAAAAAATAAAAATTAGGGGTGAGTGAAATTACTTTTCATCTCTGTCCACGCGACGGTGCGGCCTGATAGGGATATCAGCCGGCACCGCGGGAATAAAAAAAGGAGAAATGCCATGCCGCTTCTGGAAGTTCGCGGATTACAGAAGACTTATTCGGGACGTAGGGTTGTTGACGGGGTTGACTTCCACGTCGGTCATGCCGAAATTGTCGGCTTGCTTGGCCCTAACGGTGCGGGTAAGACGACGACTTTCCGTATGGTTATGGGAATGATAAAGTCTGAGGCGGGTGATGTGAAGTGTTCGGGTGAGGACGTCTCACAGTTGCCGATGTTCCAGCGCGCCCGGCGCGGGATGGGATACCTCTCACAGGAACCGAGTATCTTCCGCAACCTGACAGTTGAGGAAAACATCATGGCAATCCTTGAGACGCAGAATATTTCAAAGGCTGACCGCAACCAGCGTCTCTCCGAGCTTCTGGCTGACCTTGGCCTTTCACGGGTGGCACAATCACTGGCGTCTACACTGTCTGGTGGTGAACGCCGCCGTCTTGAGATTGCCCGCGCGCTTGTAACCAATCCGGCGATTCTGATGCTGGACGAGCCGTTCTCCGGCGTTGACCCTAAAGCCTGTGCCGACATCCAGAAGATCATCTCAAGCCTGCGCGTGCGTGGCATGAGCATTCTGATTACCGACCACAACGTTTTTGAGACCTTCACCATTGCCGACCGCGTTTACATCATTCATGACGGCCGGGTACTCAAGCACGGTACGCCTGAGGATCTGATTAATGACAAGCAGGCGCAGCGTCTGTACCTTGGTGACAAGTTTGATGAATTCGGCGAAGCCTTCCAGCGTCTGCGCAAACAGATTGCCGATAAAACGGAAAAGAGCAGCGCACCCCGAATCGGCCGGACAACGCGTATTATCCGCCTTGAAGAAGCCGAACACCGCCGCAAGGTTTCCAATGACTTCTACGAGACTGAACGCAAGAGCCGCGCGCAGCTGGCAAAGACGGTCAACCCGAAAGACGGTTTTGTCTCTCCGGCTGCCAAAAAGAACGACGAGACGCCAGTGCCGCAGCCTCAGAGCAAACCCGAGCAGGAAACCAAAGACCAGCCGGCTGATAAAGAGTAGAGGATGCTTAAGACTATCGATGGCGGCCTGACTGAGGACAAGCCGCGCCGCTGCGGTTGGGTTGGCAGTGACGAGATCTACCGCGATTATCATGATAATGAATGGGGTGTTGTCGAGCATGATGACAGCAAGCTCTTTGAGCTGCTGATACTTGAAGGTTTTCAGGCGGGTTTGTCCTGGCTGACGATTCTGAAAAAACGCGAAAACTTCCGCAAGGCTTTCTTCAACTGGGACATCAGAAAGATTTCCCGCCTGAGTCAGAAGCAGACAGAGAAACTGATGGCGGATGAAGGCATTATCCGCAGCCGCAGAAAAATAGACGCAGCAAAGAAAAATGCGCTGGCCTTTATTGAAATACAGAAAGAGTTCGGCTCTTTTGACAGATATATCTGGGGCTTTACCAACGGTAACATGCTGGTCAACCGCTACAGCTCATGGCGGGATATCCCGGCAAAGAGCAGCCTGTCTGAAACGATCAGCAAGGACCTGAAAAAGCGCGGGTTCATTTACTGCGGGCCGGTTATTGTCTACTCCTACCTTCAGGCCATCGGCATGATTGATGACCACATGAAGGGATGCTTCAAAGCCTGAGTGCCACATAAGAATAGTAAAGTAAAACAAAAAAAGTAACAGGAAAATTTCTATGATACCGGTCAATGAACCGTTGCTTGATGGTAATGAAAAAAAATATCTTGCTGAATGTATCGACACGGGCTGGATCTCTTCGGAGGGGCCGTTTGTCAGCAAATTTGAAGAGATGTTTGCCGAGTTCTGCGGACGCAAGTATGGCGTGGCGGTCATTAATGGCACGGCCTCGCTTGAGGTAGCGTTATACGCTGCCGGAATTCGTCCGGGGCAGCGGGTGGTGATGCCGAGCTTTACAATTGCGTCATGTGCAATTGCGGCAATTCGTCTTGGCGCGGTGCCTTGTCTGGTTGACATGGACCCGGAGACCTGGTGTATGGATGTGGCGCAGACCTGCCGGATTGTCGAGCGGGGAGACGAGCATACGGCGGCGGTGATGCCGGTGCATATCTATGGCCACCCCGTTGAGATGGATCCGATTCTGAAAATCTGCGACAAGTACCGGGTCAAAATCGTTGAGGACGCGGCGGAGGTTCACGGTGCGGAGTACTGCTCGGAATATCTGGCGGCAGAACCTGGCGCGACAGTCTGGAAGAAGTGCGGCTCATTTGGCGAGATTTCATCATTCTCGTTTTATGCCAATAAAATAATCTCTACCGGCGAGGGCGGGATGGTTGTTACTGACGACCCTGAGATTGCCGAACGCGCACGCTCATACCGCAACTTATGCTTTGGCAAAGAAGAGCGCTTCCGCCACGAGGATATCGGTTACAATTTCAGGATGTCTAATCTGCAGGCAGCGGTCGGCGTTGCGCAGGTCGAAAGGATTTACGAGCTTGTTGCCAAGAAGCGCCAGATTGCCGAATGGTACAAAAACAGGCTGGGTGAGGTCAGTGAATTGCGCCTGCAACCGATCCGCGAATGGGCAAGGCCGGTACACTGGATGGTCGCTCTTGAGCTTGACAGGAAACTCGGTCTGACGGCGGAAGTGGCGATGCAGAAACTTAAAGAGAAAAAAATCGGCACGCGTCCGTTCTTCATGGGACTGCACGCACAGCCGTCGATGCGTTATCTGGTGGAGACACCCGAAGGCGGCTGCCCGTATACTGACAGCGCGTACCGTTATGGATTCTATCTGCCTTCAGGGCTGGCTCTTACCGAGGAGCAGGTTGATGAGGTTTGCAGGGAACTAAAGGAAATTATCGCTAATGCCGGAAAATAATAACACCAACACCTCAAACGCAGACAATGCCGCAACAGCAGATGGTGCTTTCAGCAATCCAGCCGGACGCAAGGTCAGCTTTCTTCTGGCAACATATAATGAGAAAGAGACGATCTGCCCGCTTATCAGCAAAATCCTTGCGACGATCAATAACCCGCTTGAAGTTATTGTTGTTGATGACAACTCACCAGACGGCACGGCGGAGCTTATCAGGAGTATTAATGATAACCGGGTTAAAGTTATCAGGCGTACGAAAATGCGCGGGCTTGGCTCGGCGTATATGCGCGGGATAATTGAAAGTACAGGCGATATCATCTGCTGGATGGACGCAGATGGCTGTATGCCGGTTGAGATGGTGCCGGAGATGATAAACAAACTTTCAGAATACGACGCGGTTATCGGTTCGCGTTTTGTCGGAGAAGGCACGGATGAGCGCGACGCGGTGCGGGTGATTGCGAGCAAGCTGATTACCGGTATGGCGCGGGTGGTTCTTGGCTGCAAGACCAAGGATATCGACAGCGGCTTTATGGTGATGCGCCGGAGCTGTCTTGACGCGGCGCTCTTTTCTCCGACTGGTTATGGGGAGTATTTTATCGAGCTTGTCGCCAACATGGAAAAGCGCGGACTGAAGATTCTCGAGACGGGTTTTCTCTTCCGTGACCGAGATGAGGATGAGGGGGAGTCAAAATCCTTCCAGAGCTGGCTGAGATTTCTGGCGCTGGGCAGCAAGTACGCACTGAGAATTTTACGTTGCAAAATATGGCCGCTCTGATTTATAATTGCCGGACTTTGGCTTTACAAGTGCACTGGGGATTTAAAAATGAAGATTGCAATTTTCTCCTGGGAAACAAGATACTCGCTGCAGATCAGCGGGATCGCCACGCATACGACCGAGCTTGCCGAGGCTCTCGCGCGCGAGGGGCATCAGGTTCATATCTTCACCCGGCAAGGACCGCAACAGGCGCTTGAGGACCTGATTAACGGTGTCTTCTACCACCGTTGCCCGTGGAGTCGCAGCCAGAATTTTCTCAATGAAGTCTCGGAATTCAACAAGTCCCTTTATTATTATTACAACGAGGTGCACAAACAGATCGGCGGCTTTAACGTTATCCACTGCCATGACTGGCTAACCTTTGAGGCCGGTTGCAAAATCCGTGAGGAAGACTCAAACCTGCACTTTGTTGCGACCTTCCATACTACGGAGTGGGGGCGCTCGGGAGCCTGGCCAGAAGGTGGTGAGCCGCGGATGATTGCCGACCTTGAAGCGACGGCGACGCAGACTGCTGATTCGGTAATTGTCATCAGCTACGAAATCCGCCGCCAGATTGAACTTCTCTACCGCTGCCCGGAATGGAAGGTTTCTGTGATCTATCACGGGATTGACCTCAATAATTTTGATAACAACAAAATCGAAACGGCCGACATTCTGGCCCGTTATGACTTTCCGCAGGGTGCGAAAATCGTGCTTTATGTCGGGGCGCTCAACTTCCGCAAAGGTGCGGATCTGATGTCGGCGGCGATTGCCAAGATCAGCCCGAGTTGCCGGGACGCACGGTTTATCTTTGCCGGCAGTGGCGAGATGCGCGGCCGGATCGAGGGCGAGCTTAATTCGGCCGGGTTTGGTGCTGTCGTGCGCTACACCGAAAATCCGACACCACTTGAACTTCTGCACCTCTATCACGCGGCGGCAATTGTCTGCATTCCTTACCGCTATGACCCGTTTGGCGTGGTTGCTCTCTCAGCCTGGGCGGCGGGCAAACCGATTGTTGTCAGCGGTGACGGCGCGGCGGCGGAGTTTATCTATAACAAGGTCAATGGCCTGCGCTGCAGTGAGGGAAGTATTGCCGATTCAGTGAACCTGCTGCTCTCTGAGGATGACCAGGCACGCTGGATGGGTCGAAACGGTCGGGTTGCCGTCGAGACGGCTTTCTCGTGGGACTCAGTTGCCGAACAATGCCTGACGGTCTACAACAAATCCGCACAGTCTGTCCTGCGTTGAACTAGAGTCTTTCGCTAGTCGCAAAGAGTTGTGTCTTCATGTGAGTAGGCTGGTGCGCAGTGGCACAAAATCCGCATATCCCCGACTGATTCGTTGAAACACTGGTGCGCCGCGCCAGCTGCGATGAAAACCGCGTCGCCGGTGTTTACCGTAAATTCACGCTCACCAATTGTCATCCTTCCCGAGCCGCTGAGAAAATAATAAACCTCCTCTGACTTGGGATGAATATGTTTCTGCGTGGACGTACCGGGTTTGAGGGTCGCCTCAGCGAGACTCAGATTGCGGCAGTCTTTTGTCATTGCCGGGTTTATAAACTCGCGGATCTCTGAACTGTCTTTAGTAATGTAAGGCGCTACGTCCTGACGGTTAATCCCGTCTTTCATATCCGGCATTAAAAATTTTCCTGTTAATAATACTAACTCAGACCAGTTCCGAGAGAATCGTGTCGGCGTAAGGTATCGCCTTGTCGGTAAGACGCAGACGGTTACCCCGCCACTCCAGCCAGCCCTCGGCAAGAAGTTTCGGCAACGATTCGGCAAGAAGTTCTTCAAGCTCAATACCGACGCTGTTACAGAAGAGGTCTTTATCCACCCCCTCGGCCAGCCGCAGCCAGATCACCGCGCACTCACGCGCCCGTGCTTCTCGGGAAATCTCGTCAATAAAATCAATGGCCGTACCGGCGCTGCTCATCTTCTTGACATACAGGCCGACGTCGGGACAATTGCCAAAACGGGTATTACCCTCATACGAATGCGCGCCCGCACCGATACCGATATAAGTACCGCCGCGCCAATAATTAAGATTATGCTGGCACTGATGTCCCTCTTTTGCGAAATTGCTTATTTCATAACGCGCCAGTCCCGCTTCTGCCAGCACCTCGGCAGTACGGTCAAACATATCACGCTCCAGCGATTCCTCAACCTGTGTGACCCGGCCGTTTGCCAGCATCTTGGCAATCGGCGTGCCTTCCGGGTAGCTCAGCCCGTAACAGGAGATGTGCGGAATATCAAGTTTTATCGCCATCTGCAGATCCTCAAGCCATTCCTCAGCCGTCTGCCCCGGCCAGGCAAAGATCAGGTCAAGTGAGATATTCTCAAAGCCAACCTCGCGAAGCTGGGCAATGGCAAAACGCGCATCCTTAGCGCCATGAAAACGCCCAAGTACGTCAAGTCCATGCTGATTAAAGGTTTGCACGCCTAAAGATATGCGGGTAATGCCAGCTTCACGCAACAGCATCAGTTTGTCAACGCTGAGTGTTCCGGGATTGGCCTCGACTGTAAACTCCTTGAGGTCACGCAGATCAAGCAGGTCAAGCATATCTGTGAGTTCTTCAATCATCTCATAACTCAGACACGTCGGAGTCCCCCCGCCGATGTAGATTGTCTCAGGACGCATGCCATAAGCGCGACGGGTAAACTCGATACCCAACGCCTCCAGGTATTCCTCTGCCAGATGCGGAGAATACTCAGAGCTTGCAAAATCGCAGTAATTGCAGCGACGCAGGCAAAACGGGATGTGAACGTAAAAATTCTTTATCTTCATGTAAATTCATTCTAGCATTAGCCAGAGAACCGTCAACAAAAAAAACTTTTGTCCGGGGCTTGTAATTGCAGTTGTTTTATATTGCATAAATCGCCTGTGCAGGATAATCGCAGCTTGAAAAAGGCGTGACAAATCATACAATTAAAATGTATTTTTGTGTACCGCATTTTCTTACTTATAGGACATGGGCTATTGCCTGAGAACGAACCGGAAAACCCAGCAGCGGAAGAAGGCGGACCGAAGCCTTCAATTCTGCAACTTATCTGGATATACCATCCCTTTGCGATGCTGGCTATGGCGCTGGTAATCGCCGGCTTTGCCTACTCGCTATTGCCTGAACAGATCAAGGAAGAACCAAAGCCGCTTTCGTACTTTTATAACCGCAGCCTCAGCGCACTGATGATGGCCAAGAACCCGCTGGTCTCTGAGAGCAAGTCAAATATTCAGGTCGATATCCAGAAAGCCAAAACCGATCTCGAGTTTATCTTCCACCACCCCAGCTACCGCGACCAGCTTGACAATGATCCGGAGCTGATAAACCCGTACATGCTTTATGGCGAGAGCCTTTATCTTTACGGTATGCATCCGAATATCACTCAGGACCGCATCAAGACCTTCGAGCGCGCGGTCTACGCCTACAGCGAAGCCCTAAGCTGGGAAGGAAAACACTGGGACGAACGCCAGCAGCGTATCTATGACCAGCAGTACTTCAACAGCGATGAGACATATAATGAACGGGTTCTGGCGGCGCGCAAACTTCTGCGCAGGCGCTATCTGCAGTACATGCATGCCCTTTCGGCGATGAAAGCGGAGAAATACAATCTCGCGCAGGAGAGTATCGACAATCTCATGCATGACTTTCGGCTTGAGAGCCTGCAGAAGACCGAGAATGACTCAAACTTTGAATCCGAACTCTCTGATCTGCCGCCGCATGAATTTGAGCTCCTGCCTGAAGACCGGACGCTTCTGTACTTCCAGCTCGGCCAGCTCAATGAAGTGCGCAAGGACTATAAACAGGCGGAGAAGAATTATCAGATATTCCTCCTGAACGCCAGACGCAGCCGGGAGTATTTTCAGGCGCTGATGCGTCTGGGCAGTTTTTACTTCATGGACGCGGAAAAAGCCGAGGACGTAGTAACCAAGCGCAGGATGTTTGGTGAGGCTGCGAAGATTTTTGACAAGGTGGTTTCTGCCAGCCCTCCGGGTGACCTGCTACGTGAGGCGTATTTTACCGGCGGCCGGGCGTATCTCAATATGGCCATGACCCTGCCGGTTGAGGAAAAATCCATCTGGAACAAGCTTGAGGATCTCGGCGAAACAAGCCGCGAGAGACTCAAGACTTTCTCCGGCGGCAACACCCTGCCGGAAAGAACACGCAATATCATCCCGGCGCTGGGAAGAATGCTGACCCAGTCTGGCCTGTCCACACCGGTGCCGACTGACCTGATGCTGAAAACCATGGGGGGCAGTTTCTTAAGCCTTGCCGCCCAGTCGCGCCTGAGTCCGATGGGAGAACGCAAGAGGTTGCTCAGCCGTGCCAAAGCTTTCTTTACCGGATCACAGGGAGGAGAGGACCAGAAGTTTGATGGCGCTTCGTATGTGATGCTCGCGAGAACCTATATGGTTGAAGAGGAATTTGACAAGGCGCGAGGCCTGCTGCGTTATACCTCTTCAAAATTTTGGAGTGATGACGTGGAGCTTGCCTGCCAGCTTGGCATTGCCAATTCATATCTGCTGGAAGGAGACCTTGACCGGGCATATGTGCGCTTTATCGGCGGGGTGGAGAAGATCACGCCATCGCTTCTGGTCGAGTATGACGTGATGAACTGGAACCTGCTCTGCAGCCAGATCTATCAGGGAAGCCGCGAGGACAAGCTCAACCCGGCTAAACGCATCTGGGGCTTCCTGCCTGACAACGTTCAGGATATTATTTATAACGCGACCATGACCGGACGCCTGCCGACAAGATACCAGCCGATTCTCATAAGGCGGCTCAACGAAATAATCAGCCGGGAAGATTTTTACGCGCCTGATTATTTCAAGGGAATTGAACTTACAGACACTGCTTACCTGCTTTTACAGGAAGAGCTGCCGCTCCTGAAACTCAGCGACCGGCAATGGCTTAACCGGATGCTCGTTGACAAGTCCTTCATGCAAGTCTTGATCCCGACAGCCAAGGGCGAAATCATCAAGCCGTTTATCTCGGCAAAAGAACTTGAGAATGACACCAACAATATTCTTCTCAATAAGAACCGCGTTATAAAAAGTCTAAAAGCTTTATCACTGGCCTACGTGGACAGGGCGAATATCGCCACAGAAAACAATAATCGCCTCCTTGCCAGTGACAAAAAAATGGACGAGCATAACCTCCGCCTGATTGCCGCGACCCCCAGACGGGAACTTGAGCATGCCAGCAAGATAAACAAATTCCTGATTGATAAATACCCCACGCCTGATGAGGGGGTAATCATGATGGACAACGCCGCTATCCTCCAGCGCCGCGCGAGACTTGCCGGCAGTGACCCGTTCAGAAATACAACTCTGGCTAAACGCCTTATCTCCGAGGCCGCTGACGCGTACATGGAAATCGGCATGAGCGGAAAGTACCTTGACCTTGAACCGGAAGCGCTGCTGGAAGCGGGGCGGAATTTCTTCGCCTCAGGGCAGTACGGACGCGCCAGTGAAGCGCTCGACAGATATGTCAAGCTCTATGAACGCACCCCTGATTACGGACGCGCCAATAACCTTCTGGGACGCTGTTACTGGTTTCAGGGACGTTTTCTTGAAGCGGCGGATGTCTTCAAGAAGAATGCACTGGCGCTTACTGATGCAGGCAGGGCCAGTCTTTATTATCTTGGCGCGGTCTATCTTGATGCCAAGGAGACAACCCTTGGCAATGTCACCACCGACCGTATCGGTGATCCGAAAAACCCTTATCTGCAGCAGAGCGACAACGGACAACAGTACCCGCAAACCGCGCTGCAGGTCTTCAACGAAATACGCCGTCTCCCCGGCATCACCCCGACTTCACGTCCATGGCGCTGGGCAACCTTCGGGCTGGCCAAGACATGGTATGAAATTGCCGAACGTGCGCGTGCCAATGAATTGCAAAAAGCACAAAAAGAGGGGAGAACCGCTGCGTCAATTGAGTGGCTGCCATATTACGAGGAGGCGGAGAGACTTCTGCGCGAGAGTCTTGAACGTTACAAGATCAAGTACAACCCAAACGACCCTATCGGCATTGACCCGATTGAAGAACCTGAGGATTATAACGACATCATGCGTGAACGCATGGAAAGCGAATATTTTCTGGCGATGACACTCAAGGTTCTGGCCAGAAGCCGCAGCGAAATGGGTGAGGGCGAGGTCAGAAAACTTCTCTCTGATGTTATCAACCCCGAACTTTATCCAAGCGACATGACTAATCTCGACGGTACGCGTCTGCTCCTTACCAACAGGTCTGTGCTTGGTCTGACGGAAGGGCCGGTTGTACGCCCGCGCTACCTTGAGGCGCTGCAGCACAACTCCTTCTTCCTTCTGGCGCAGAGCTGGAAAGAATACGGCCGTGAGCTTCTGCGCGAAAACAAGAAGACCCTTGCCGATAACGCCTTTGACAAGGCGCTGCAGGTTTATCGTCAGGCCCGTGACCGCCTGACCCTTGTGGACGGACCGCGGATTCTTTACAACATGGGAGAGGTGATGATCTCACTTGGCAAGCCACAAGACGCAAGAAGATTATTCCTGATGGCCATAAGCCAGGTCAACCAGCTTGAAAGCTCAGGACAGAAACAGGAAATCATTGACGAACTTATCCTCTGGCGGACACTCTCGCAAGACCGCATCAGGGATATGGACAACAAAGTCGGTATCTGAGGAAGCCGCATTTTATCTGCTTTGACTGTAAAAGGGGAAACATGTCTGCACTTAAAACCAAGAAAGCCGGGGTAATCATTTTTGTGGGATTACTGCTGTTTATCCTTGCCTGGGGTACGTGGAAATCACTGGCCGGGCAGTCGCTTGAGGAATGGATCAAAACCAAGGACGAGCCTGTGGTCGAGCGGCTCAACCGCGCCTTTGACCTCTTCACCCAAAAGCGTTACGGCGAAGCATCAGTCGAGTTCAGCAAGGCTTATGAACTTGCCGAGACCGTCGACAAGGAAGCTGAAGTAAAATGGCAGGACAAAATCAAAGACATTTCACCGCCGCGAAAATTTTATAACGACCCTCCCGGCGCACGCAGCCGCGGCGGACTGTCATACTTTAAAAACCGCATGAGTGAAGCCGGTTACGGGCTGGCCTCATCAATCTACTGGCAGGTGCTTGACAAATATCACCACCGCATCAGCTTGTCGGCAAGCGGCAGCGGACCGCGCTTTACCCCTCCAGCAAGCGAACTGCAACCCGCACTTGATGTGATAAACAAGACACTAACCATTACCCCGCAGAGCGAAAATCTGCGCATCTTAAAGAGCGAGATACTGACCCTGCTTGGAGCGTATGCCGACGCCGTCAGCGTCCTTGACGAGGTACTCCTGATTAATTCCGAGTCAGCAGAAGCGTATAACCAGCTAGGTATCATCTACAGCTCGCCACCGTATATGAACTCTGAAGAGTATGAGATGTACAGGGAAAAATCTCTGGCGATGTTTGAGAAAGCGGCGCTGCTCAAGGACAGTAACGGAAAATTCCTTGCTGACCCGCATTATAACCTTGGCATGTATTATGCAATCCCGCCATCAGACAAACCGGAAACGGCAATGCCCACAAAGCAGGACGCCGCCCGCGCCCTGCAGCACCTTAGCCGTTTTCTGGAGTTGAGCGCTGAGGATAACCCTCTGCGTTCTGAGGTGCAGGCCATTGTCACCAAACTGAAAAAAATAGCAGAATAGATAAAGAATCAACGGAGCTTTTATGCAGTACACTTTTCTGGCAGGATTTGCGGCAATCATAATTACCGGCTTTCTGGCCTCCTTACTGCTGACGCCACTCTGCGCCAGGCTGGCACGCAGACTTAACATGGTGGACAATCCCGGACATAGAAAAATACATACCACGGTAACACCCTATGGCGGGGGAATGGCGATATTTTTCTCAATGGCGCTGACGCTGTTTTTAAGTGTCGCTCTGGTATTTATCCTCCGCGGCAGCAGTGCGTCTTTTATTGCGAGCTGGATAAATCAACACATACCGGCAACGCTCGGCCCTGACGGTTATGACCGCGCCTATGGCGTTGGTGCAGGTGCGTTGATTATTTTTCTGACCGGTCTTATTGATGACCTGCGCCCGCTTCCGGCGTGGATAAAACTTATCATGCAGATAATAGCCGCGGCGATAACCTGGTATTGCGGGGTACGGATTACGCTCTTTATCGACAGTCAGCTTTTCAGTTTTGTCATTACCGTCCTCTGGCTGGTGATACTGACAAACTCGTTTAATCTCCTTGACAATATGGACGGACTCTCGGCGGGGGTTGCGCTACTCTGCGGGCTGCACCTCTTGCTGCTCTCAGCCTTTGGCGGGCATTTTTTCCTCCCGGCGGTTCTTGGGGTATACTGCGGAGCGGTTGGCGGTTTCCTCGTTTATAATTTCTCACCGGCAAAACTCTTCATGGGTGACTCCGGCAGCCTGCTTATCGGTTATCTTCTGGCAACAGTCGCCGCAGCCGGTACATACGCCGAAGATTACACCAACGCCCACGCGGTACTTGTCCCGCTGCTGATTATGGGAGTACCGCTTTTTGACACCTTGAGCGTTATTGTTATCCGCCTGCGTGCCGGCAAGCCAATCTATCATGGTGACACCAACCACCTCTCGCACCGTCTTTGCCGGATGGGGCTGAGCAAGAAACAATCGGTGCTGACGATTTATCTTCTGGCAATGATCTTCGGACAATGCGCGCTACTCATCAGAAATCTCGACTCGACAGATTCATCTGCGGTCTTCACCATCTGCCTGATGGTGGTGATACTGATGGCGTCACTGATGTCTACTGCGCCGGATAAAAAATAATTTTTTGCTTTACACCTTAAGATATGGATACACGGAATTGAATATGGAACACTACGATGCAATTATTATCGGCGCTGGCCTGTCCGGTCTTGCTGCCGGGATACGCCTGAGCCACTACGGCCAGAAGGTGCTGATTCTTGAAGCTCATTCCAGGGCCGGCGGACTTAACTCATACTATTCACGCGTCGGCCGTGAGATTGATGCGGGGCTGCACGCGATGACCAATTTCGTACCCTCAGGAACCCGAGGCGCACCGCTTACCAAATTGCTGCGCCAGCTACGCATCAAACACAGCGAACTTGACCTGGTTGAACAGAGCGCGTCCTCAGTCAGCTTTCCCTCGCAGGAACTGGTTTTCACCAATGACCTCACCGACCTGCGCAATAACATTGCCTTAAAATTTCCGCAGCAGCTTGAAGGCTTTGACCGGCTCGTGGAAGAACTTGACAATTTTGAAGAGACGGCTCTTGAAGCGGAAGAAGAAAGCGCTCGTGCACATCTCTCAAAACATATCACAGACAATCTGCTTGCAGATATGCTCCTTGCACCGCTGATGTATTACGGTAATCCTCAGGAACACGACATGGACTGGGCGCATTTTGCCGTGATGTGGAAATCGGTATTCTCGGCCGGCTTCTGCCGTCCGGCGCAGGGGATGAAATTTGTTATTGAACTGCTGCTGAAAAAATATGAAGAGAATAGCGGCATGCTGCTCTATAATACCGAAGTTACAAACCTTGCACATACTGACGGAAAAATAACCCGGATCTTTACCGCTGACGGCAAAGAATTCTCTGCAGCGAAAATTTACTCCTCAGCCGGACACTGCGAAACCATGCGCCTGTGCGGCAAAAATATTGATGAAAAGGCAGGGCAACTCTCCTTTGCCGAGCTTGTTTTATTTCTCAACACCCAACCCTCCGAACTTGGTTATGACAAATGTATTACTTTTTTCAGTCAGGATGACCACTTTACCTTCAACCGCTCAACCGAACTGATTGACTGCTCCTCCGGCGTGCTCTGCTGCCCCAACAACTTCCGCTACATTGAACCGCTCAAGGAAGGACAGGTACGCGTAACCATGAAAGCAGGCTACCCCCTCTGGCGCAAACTCGATAAAGAAGAGTACGCGCAGGCAAAAGAGGATTGCGCGGAACTGATGATCCGCACCGCAGAGAAATTCATCCCCGGTCTCAGCGATCATATCGTATTCAAGGACATGTTCACTCCCCTGACCATTAAACGCTATACCCGCCATATCCATGGCGCAATCTATGGCGCGCCGCAGAAAAACCGCCCGGCTGTCACCGAATTTGAAAACCTTTTTCTTATCGGCACCGACCAGGGATTTCTGGGAATTGTCGGGGCGCTACTCTCTGGCATTACGGTGGCAAATCTGCACGGATTGAAATAGAAGGCTTGCGCGCACTTTTATGATAGTATATAATAGAGTAAGCTAGTCTAATGGAGAGTGTGCTATGTCTGAAGATAAATATGAAGACGACGAAGAACTGCCGAAAAAGTGGCTGAGTATCACCCAGGCCTGCGAATATCTGCAGATAAGCGAGCAGACGATGTTCCGCTGGATGCGTGAGGGCAAGGTCTCGTATTACAAGGTCGGAAAGAGTACACGCTTCAAGATTGACGATCTTGACATGGCTATTGAGAAGGTTGTCGGCAAGACTGAAGGCGAGATCATGTCAGAGCGCTGCGGGGTCTGCGGCAACTCGCGGCTTATCGAGGGAACACTGAACTCGCTTGGCAACGTCAGCTTTAAACCAACCAAAACCAAGTTCTGGGTCTGGGAAGACTCGACGGTTCCGGTGTATGCCAAGTGCTGCGCCTCTTGCGGTCACGTACAGCTTCATGCCGACATGACCAAGCTCAGCAAGCTCGACAAATAATTCAGACACTCATGCTTCTGGCAATTCTGGCAAACTCCTCGCCACGTTGCGTGAAGTTTGTAAACATCCCGTAACTTGCACAGCCCGGGCTGAGCAGCACCACCCCGCCCTCGGGACACATCTGATAAGCCCTGCGTATTGCCAGTTCAAAATCCTTATCACAATCAGCAAACTCAAAGTCCGCAGAATGTTTTTCAATCAGCTCGCAAATTGTCTTTCCCGTCTGGCCGATAACAACCGCGCCGCACGCACGCTTGACAACTTCCTCAACCATCTGCTCTAGGCTCATCCCCTTGTCATAACCGCCGGCAATGATAACTACGGGCCTGCCTTCAAATGACTGCAAGCCGCAAATTGCACTCTCGGGGGTTGTCGCAATCGAATCATTGATAAACGAGCGGCCACTGATCTCGGCGACCTTTTCAAGCCTGTGCGGCAACCCGGTGAATTCATTGAGGCCGCGGCGCAGGGACGGGATTTTATGATTGAAAAGATATGCCCCCGCACAAGCCTGCAGGGCGTTACTGATATTATGCGCCCCCGGAAGGCGCAGCAGTTTGAGATCGGCAAGCTGGACTTCCTCCCCGTTAATGCGCAGAACTATGATATTGTCGCGCACAAAACAACAGCAGTCCGTATGTGGGTCATCAATAGCCGTCCAACAGACGACCGAGTGAATACCGCTCTCCCATTCACGAAGTGTCGAGTCGTTGTAATTCAAAACCGCATACTGATCCTCGCGCTGAAAACGCACGAGATTGCGCTTTGATTCATAATAGTGCAGGAGATTTTTGTGCCAGTCCAAATGGTTTGGCGTAAGATTGGTGACAATGGCAACATCGGGAGCAATCTTCTGATCGCGCAGATAATAAAGCTGGAAGGACGAAAGTTCCATAACCAGCGGCGCCGACGGCAGATGATCCTTGAGGCTTTCAAGAACTGAGCCGCCAATGTTACCGCCAATAAGCGTTGCCTGATTATCATGCTGGAGCATCTTGCCAAGGAGGGCGGTGGTGGTTGATTTACCATTAGAACCGGTTACAGCAAGAAACGGTCCGCGGTGCATGGTTATAGCGAGGCCTACTTCAGTCTGAAGGGTTGCTCCGGCTTCACGGGCGATATTTACAAATTTATTACCTGGAGCAACTGCCGGGTTGACCATAACAAGGTCGGCATTTGAGAAGTCCTCAAGCTCGTGCTTGCCAAGAACCAGACGTACGCCTTTAATTTCAGCCAGCGACCCAGCAAGTTCGTCAGCGCTGCGCAGATCAGTAACCGTAACCTCACTGCCAAGAGACTGCCAGAAGCGTGCAGCTCCCAAGCCACCGCCAAAGGTACCGAGGCCCATAATTGTAACTTTGCGGTGTCCGCCAATCGGTGATAAATTCATATAACCACCAAACCTCTCAGAGCATTTTCAGCTCATACAATGTATAGACAAAGGAAAAAAGATTATTCAAAAAATGCAGAAAAATACAGGGCGTCAGGTTATCAGTTTTTATTCTGACTAAACCCAGTACCACGCCAAATATAAATATACAAACCAGATAGAATGGACTGTACTGTGCCTGGTGAAACAAGGCCCAGACCAGTGACAAAAGGGCAACGGTAAAAATCGGCCCCAGAGCCTTCAGCCAGCCGACATGGACAAAGCCACGAAAAAACAGTTCTTCCCATATCGGAGCGAGGATAACCACCGCGATGAAGATATAAATTAACTCCGCTTGCGTTGAACCGGCAAACAGATCGTCCTGCCATTCAGTCACGGCCGGCATATTAAAAATTTCTTGTAAGATAATAGTAAAAATCATCATACCGATAAAAATCAGCATACAAGAACCAAGCAGTTTCCATGACATCATCTTGATTCTGCAATATCTGAAAACACCACCTTTACGCCAACAAACCAGCGCAAACAATATTACCGGCCCGAGCGCTGTGCATACAGTAGCTGGAAGTATCCACCGACTTTGGTCTTTAGCATTCTCAATCTTAAGATAATTAAGCACAAGCGCAAAAACAATAACAAAACCCAAGCTTACAACAAAAGACAACGCACCAACAGCCGTCGTAACCCAGAAACCAAAGGGCGCATTTTTATCCAGCGACGGCTCATCAGCACAACAATCAACAAGAGGTTCAGAATCACAAACAGTCATAAAATAATCTCCAGAGGCTCATGCACCTGGAGATTATAGCAGATTTTATTGATAATTAAAGTTTTTTGTACTAGTTTTATATTACACCCCGGCGTAGCAGGAAAATCCGCCGTCAACCGCCAGAACCGTGCCGGTAACGAATCTCGACATTTCGCTGGCCAGATAAACCAGCGCGCCCTTGAGATCTTCCGGATCGCCAAAGCTGCCCATCGGAGTTGCGGTGATGATTTTGTTACCGCGGTCGGAAAGGGTCTTACCGTCTTCCTTATAAAGCAGGAAGCGGTTCTGGTCTGTTGCAAAAAATCCCGGAGCAACGGCATTGACGCGAATACCGACCGGCGCAAAGTGAGTAGCCAGCCACTTGGTGAAATTATCAATTGCTGCCTTGGCAGCTGAGTAAGCGGCGACCTTGGTCAGCGGGAGTTGCGCGCTCATGCTGCTGATATTAATGATACAACCCTTCTGAGTCTTTGCCATATTCTCTGCAAAAACCATGGTCGGCATAAGCGTCCCCTTGAAGTTAAGATCGAAGACAAAGTCAAAGCCTTCCATCTTCATACCGAAGAATGATTCCTCCCAAGGAGTTTCCGGGGTCATAACCTCGGCCTTGCTTGTACCGTCCGGGCTGTTACCGCCAGCGCAGTTAATCAGAACTTCGCACGGTCCCCACGCTTTCTCGATTTCCTCGCGTGCAGCAAGGAGTGCGTCTTTATCGGTAACACTCGCAGAAACCGGCATCGCCTGATACCCCTTCTGAGTCATACTGTCAGTCAGCCCCTGAAGCTTGTCCTTATTACGGGCAATGAGCGCGACCTTCGCACCCTGCTCGCAGAGAGCCTCAACCATCGCCGAGCCAAGCACCCCGCTGGCACCGGTAAACACACAAACCTTGTCTTTCAAACCTTCAACTCTGAACATCAAATTTCTCCTGTTTTTAATTCCCGCGGTGCAACTTAAAACCAGCCCTGTCCTGCACCGCCGCGTGAACTGAGATAAACAACCTTATAACAACATCTTCAAATTTTTATTCCCGCGTTGCAAGAAGAACCAACTCCGTCCTGCACCGCATCAAACCATCTAAATCAAAATAAACAACCAGCCAGATAAAAAGCGACATGAAGAACAGGCGCAAAAACATAAAAAAATAACGCTGCAATTAACACATAAAAACCAAGACCGGAATTTACGACAGCCGGACTCTCGACTAATTCGCCAGACACTTCACGAACCAGAACCTCTTCAAGCGCAACCTTCGCACGAGCTCCCGCAACCCAGAAAAACAAGACAACCAAGAGTGACCAGAAAATCACCAGAAGCCCAACTTCAAAACCGCTAAGCATGACATCAAGCTCAGACATTCTGTTTATCAGCATATTACATGAGCCAATAAGCACTCCAATAAGGCCGGCAACTATTGAAATTCTCACACCAAAACTAAATGCGTCGCACGCTTTTCTAGCATCAAGCGAATTATCCGCATAACGCGCTCCAGCAATATCAATACTCCGTTGCAGCGAGCGAAAACCATAAGAAGCAAACAGCCCGCCCAAGGTTATCCCGAAAACAATATAAACTGACGGCCAGTCGAAAAACGCGTTTACCTTATCAAAACCAATACCGACAAAGCAGATAATAAAGGCTATTACAACAATGCCGAACATCAGCCAGATATCCTTGCTCAGTTTCATCTTTTTATTATTCATTTACACATTCTCCAGCATCGGTGTTTCCTAAAGATGCTACAAGAATTTTAGCTGCCGACTCTAGACGCAGCTGCAGCGGAATAAATAAGGTCATCCAGAGCAGACTATAAAACAGCGGCAGTACTATAAGCGCCCATGTCTTACCTGTAAAATCACCAAGGCTTGCACTAAAGCTTGAGACATTAATAAAACCAATGGCAAGCCCCATCAAGCCACCAACAATTGAAACCTTCCAAGAAGCGGAACAGGCCGTTGCCGCCAGAGACAATTCAGCGACGCTTTTAGCCTTGCCAGAAAAAATCACCTTCCAGACACTGATAAAATTTGCGGCGCCGGCAATTATCATAACAGCCGCCAGCGTCGGAAAGATTGTTATGGCAATACACGGGACGTCGATATACCCCGCAACTTTATCAAGTCCGATGCCGACAACCACATAACAAAACAAGATCAAAACAATGCCAGCCATTAACGCAAGCGCACCACCAGTTTTTTTCATATCCATATCTTCCCCTTTATATGGTTATTTATCAGCCGCTTTATCTGCTTTGGTGTCGTTATTTTTTTTGCCGCTTTCCTTAGTCTGCGATGCGAACATCTCATCCTTAACGTAAAAGACCAGAGGCTTGAAGGCATACTTGCCGTCATGTTCTGTCGGTATAAGCCTGATACGACGGGTAAAACTCTTGCCGTTGTCCTGATCAATGACAATAAAATCGAGATAAGTATCAATATAACTACTGTACGGACGCAGCCATGGAGTAATTTTTTTCTCCTCGCCAATTACAAGCCGAACAAAACCGAAAAAATCCGCTTCAGTATCTGAGGGCAGAACATGCGCAGGCTTATCATCAACAGCTTTACTAATCCTCACTGACGACATATTAACTTTAACAATTTTATCGCTTTGATTAATCAATTTAACCGCAAAATACCTCTCGCCTGATACACCAGATTTTTCGGTCATGGTAAAAAGCAGAACAAAGAAACTGAACAACGGCAACAGAATCATCAAGGGAAAAGCAAGTCCGTGCACAAAGCCGTTGCGCTCTTTTGGTGAACTTCCCAGTGCACTGTCAAAGCGTTCTGAATCATTTTTCGCAGTTTGAGCAAGCGCGACACATACCCGCTGCACCCGCCCTATCGCAACATAAAAAATCATCGCCGCAAAAACACCCCAAAGCGGACAGAGTAGCGCTACAGCCATACCACTAGTCAGGACAGAGGGATCATCCATCCCCTGTGAAAGCATCGCAACCAAGCCAATAAGCATCCCGCAGACACTGGCAAGAAATGTTGCTTTCATCCCAAGGCTACAGACATTGTACGCATTCTCCGCATCAGCACGAGTATCAGCCTGAGCATAAAAAGCAATTTTGAATGACTCCCACGTCCCCCGCACACCACAAATCGCGAAAAGGACCGCAAAGGTTAATGAAAAATTAATCGCAAATGTCGGTATGTCGATGAAACCGCCGATACGATCAAAACCAGTACCAATAACAACGATTCCGAAAAAAGCCAGAAGCACGCCCCATACCATTCCCTGAAAATTTTTGTCATTCTTAAGCCCCGTCACGCTCTTCCCCTTTAAGCTCGAAGTTAACCGTCTTGTTTCTTATTATTTTTATCATCATCACCAGCATTAAGCCCGTAGTCTTGGGGATCAAGCCCCATCTTCTCGCAGTACTCAAGCAGATCAAAATGATTGAGGCTTATAGCTAAAAGCATAACTGACGCGTCATCAGTAAGACCAATAAACGGCAGAAGGTCAGGAATGATATCAAACGGATTGATAAAATAAAGCGCGGCAGCAGTCAATCCGGCGATGGTCTTCCACGGACATTGATAAGTCCCGCGCACCCAGTCACGCAGCATCATATAAACAAGTTTGAACTGCTTGCAGAGGCGCACGACCAGGCTGTCTTTGGAATTTTTCAGTCGCTCGGCCTTGGCTGTGCCTTTATCAATCAGCTTCTGCACATCCTCCTTGTCAATCGAGCCGGAGTCTTTTTCAAGGCGCTCTTTATACTTCTTATCAATGTTTTCATAATACATTTGTCTTCCCTTTTTAAGAAGGGGCAGCGTCCGTAATTTTTCGAGATATTTTTCTGCCCGCCAGCTATTATCATGACACATCCCGGAAAAACTGTCAAACAGAATCCCGCCCGCGTCTTTAAGAAGAGCGGATTTAAGAATTGGCGGAAGCGTCAGAATTTTAATATTGCGCCGGCGTTTTAATATCATTTAAAAATTACTCTTTAACGCCCAGAGGCCGATAGCGGGGTTACTGATATAGAAAATCTCCTCACCATCAACTTCCTGCCAGCCGTCCTCAAGTTTTTCAGGGTCATACTTTTTAATCATCACGTCATAATCAGCCCAGGCAAAGCCGGCGTCCTCAACTTCCTGCTGCGTCATATTATCAGGTCTGGTGCAGTAAATTATCTTGAACCGCCCCTCAGACGAGCCGTGGATAAGATGCGCAGCCGCACCGAGACTTGCCGCCAACTCCTCATCCAGCGCCACCGCTTCAAGTGTTGCCGGAGTACCTTTATAACCATACTTGCGGATCAGTTTATCATTACCCCGGTCTTCGCCAAACTCATGCACACCCGGCGCAAGCACGATCAGCTCGCCACCCGTTTCAATTGCCATGCGCGTGCGGTAGACTGATTTATTACCAAGCCAGGTACTCGCGAATTCTTTGGGAGTAAGATAACAGACGCATTTTTTAATCGGCTTATCAAGCAGGTCGAGATTGACCTGACGGCTCAGCTCTGCGGCTCTCTCAAAGCTTGAACGATCATCACTGATAAAGAGTCCGCGCAACGGATAATCCTCGCGCCCTTCGCCTTTACCGACCACGGTGTGAATAAAGTGAACCGGCAGATGCGAGAGGAATTTATCAAAGGCGGTGTCAAAAAGTTTACGCACCGGCGTGTCCGTACGTCCGAGAGCTTTTTCCATATTGCAGGCAGCGCCCAAGAAGTGACTCTTGTTAATCAGGTCAGAACCGCCAACGCCAACACAGATATTCTTGCTGTAATTACTCATGCCGACAACTTCATGCGGGACAACCTGACCAATAGATAAGATCAGATCATGCCCGCCGTCAAAGAGGATGTTATTGAACATGCACTTTACAGAAAAATCACACTTGCCGCCGGAGATCTCACGCAGGAACTCCGCCGGAAGCTCGCCGACCTCACGCACGTCATTACGCCAGTCGTGCACAAGAAACGCAGAAAGCGGTATCCGCTCACCGAACATCATCCGGAGCTGTTTCTCATTCATCGCTGCGTGCGTGCCGAGTGTGGGCATGATATCAACACTTGCACCAGCTTCGATAAAATGATGATAAAGCCAATCGGTGATTACGCCTGAGTAAGAATATAGGCGGGTGTGGTCCGGCGGAAGCAGAAGCACTTTCTTTGGCGCGGCGCCGGATTTTTCCAGATATGAACCCAGAAGCCCGCCAAGTTTTTCCGCATCAATTGAAAGCTCTTTTCCACCTTCTGCTATATACAACATTTTCTTTCCTGATCCTTTTTTAAAAAGGCCCCGCCAACAAGCAGGGCCGGAACGATTCTATTTCATCCACTCGGTGTGGAACCATTCACCCGCAGGCTTGTCAACCCGCTCATAAGTATGCGCGCCGAAGTAATCTCGCTGCGCCTGAATCATATTCGCCCAGACAGTCTCGGTGCGGTACGCATCGTAATACGCCAGCGCACTTGAGAATGCCGGAGCTGACACCCCAAGCCTAACACACTCGCTGACCACCCAGCGCCAATTATCCTGCGCCTTTAAAACGATATCCTTGAAGTACGGGTCAAGCATCAGATTCTTCAATCCAGGATTACGTTCATACGCTTCCTTGATGCGGTGTAAAAAGTGCGCGCGGATAATGCAGCCGCCACGCCAGATCATGCTGATGGCGCCAAAATCAAGCGTCCAGCCATACTCGTGCGCAGCTTGAGTCATCAGCGCAAAACCCTGCGCGTAGGACATAATCTTTGAAGCATACAAAGCGTCATGGATCGCCTTGATAAAGTCTTCCTTATTTCCGCTAAATTCTGTACCCGGACCTGAAAGCTCCGTCGCAGCCGCCACACGTTCGCCTTTAACCGCACTGATACAACGGGCAAAAACCGCCTCGGCGATCGTCGGTGCAGCCACGCCAAGCTCCAGTGCTGACTGGCTCGTCCAGCTACCTGTCCCCTTCTGCCCCGCGCGGTCAAGAATAATCTCGCACATCGGCTTGCCGGTTTCAGGATCGGTCTTGCCAAGAATGTCGGTAGTGATCTCCATGAGATAACTGTCAAGGTCGCCCTTGTTCCAGCCAGAGAAGACCTGCTGCATTTGCGGGTAATCCATCTTCAGCACATTTTTCATCAAATAGTACGCTTCGCTGATAAGCTGCATATCGCCGTACTCAATACCGTTATGCACCATCTTGACATAATGCCCCGCACCGTCATCGCCGATATATGTGCAGCACGCTTCATTATCAACCTTGGCAGAGATATCAACCAGAATCTTGCCGACGCGGTCATAAGCAGCACGCTGCCCACCGGGCATGATTGATGGACCAAAACGCGCCCCCTCCTCACCACCGGAAACGCCGGTACCGACAAACATCAGCCCCTTGTCCTGCAGGTATTTATTACGCCTGATGGTGTCAGGGAAGTGTGAATTACCACCGTCAATAATAATATCACCCTTATCCATAAGTGGGATGAGAGATTCAATATTGTCATCAACAGGCTTGCCTGCCTTAACCATCAGCATCACCGGACGCGGTCCCTTGATTGCGGCCAGAAGCTCTTCAATCGTTTCGCAGGGGATGATGCTCTTCCCTTTAGCGGCCTCTGAATTTACAAAGTCATACATCTTGGCTGTCGTGCGGTTATAGACAGCTACCGTATAGCCGTGGTCACACATGTTAAGAACCAGATTCTGCCCCATCACCGCCAGACCGATAAGTCCGATATCCGCTTGTGCCGCCATTGATGTTCCCCTTTCATAAAATTGAAATAACTGTCACTGCAAACAGTTTTTTTATTCTTTACTGATAGCACCTTCCTGGTATTTTTGCTGGAATCCGCCTTTTATATCAACACTAACCTTGCCATCTTTAATTTCTTCACGTTTTTTATCCATTTCTTTGCGCATCTGCTGAAATTCTTTGATCATCTCCACTGCTTCAGGCAGGTAATACCTTCTGAAGTTATGCGGGTCATAATCATTGCGAACCTCCGGCGCAGCCTTGGCGTACTCCGCCGCGCAGAGTGGACAACCGGTAATCTCGCCGTTCTCGACTACTCCCGCAAAGACATAAGACTTGCCGCCGTTCAGCGCGCGCCCCGGGCATTTTTCATTCTTGCAGACAAACGCCTGCCAGTACTCCTCACCCTTATCAAGAAACGGAACCACCGGCTCCTGACCGATTTTCCTGACCAGAAAATTATCATAGCGGCCATTATCTTTCACCTGCATGAATGTGCGCGGGATCGTAACGCGAAACTGCGGCGCGGCGTTGGCGGGTCTTGCTTCTTCCGGTGTCATCAGACGGGTATTGGTGTACCAGTAAGCAACCCCACCCATAAACGCCGAGAGAATAACCCCGAAAATAATCCCACAGCCAAAGGTCAGAAGAGTCTTACCCATTCCGCTTTTTTTTGTTTCTTCCATAACTTCTTTCATCTTGCAATAATGATGATCTAAAATTGACCCGGCCGCCAACTTGCAGCCACAGAATCACAGTTAAGGGCCGCGCACCATTTACCGCTTACGCCGGAACTCAAAACCGTCAGGTCAATTATATACACCAGCCGCCAAACCACCAGAGAAGAGCCTCATTAATAAGGAGTATTCCCGTGGCAGCGGCATCATTATTTTCATTTCACAAACCTGCGTCACACGCTACAGATCAGACGAAAATTTTACACCCACGGATACTTCTCGGGCAAGCTCTGCTCAAACTCATCAATCAGTGACTGCGCGTAAGCTCCGGCATACTCACCGGCAAAGAACTTGTCAATCGCCTCATCATACAGACGCTGCCAGCTTTGCTGCTCGCTGCCGGGGAGGATCGGATAAAAGAGCGCATTATTCGCCTCCGCCGCCTTGCGGTCACCCGGAGCGTCACCGATCATCAGGATATTTTCTTTCTTATACTGATCGCGCGCGCAATGCTCAATATGCTCGTTCTTCTTCCCCATCTCCTGACCGCAGATCAGCGGGACGTATTTATCAATAGCGTGCTCCTCCCACTCACGCTGCAGAGCCGCAACCGGAGTCTGTGAGACAACAAGCATATCCGCCTTCTCTCCAAATTTCTGCAGACACTTCTCAACAGCCGGAAAAGGAGCAACCCCGTGAACCATGTCCTGAATACTAGCGTCTACCGCTTCGCTCCATTCAAGGGCAAGTTTTAGCTCATCACTCTCTTCATTCTTCAGTAGCTCACGCAGGGCCGGGTTGCCAAGCTTGCTCTCCTCGGCAATCCAGCGCTTGAGGCGCGCGACGGGGTGAATAGCAATCCCGCGCGCCTTTACATCTTCCCGCTCACGCAACGCGTCAAGGCATAACACCAGCTCAGGCCAACGGTTAGTGCCGCGCCACTTTGAATACAGATTAAAAAACTCCCAGACCTCACGGGCAAATTTACTGCAGCCCTGCAGGTTCCAGTATTTTATGAAGTTCGGGCAAAAACACTCCTTGTGCTTGATCTCCATACTGTCAAAGACACAGCCGTCACTGTCAATACAAACAAGAAAATCCTTACCCGCCTTAAACGCCAGCAACTCCGGATGTATCTCCGCCATTTTTCTTAATCCTTCCCTTTGTCTGCCAAACACCTCTAATACTTATCCGCGCGGCGTAAACGATACCCGCCCGAAATTACTCGCTTGCCTTCTTCAGACCCCGCCCGATGCCGATAGCCGCAAAGCCGCTCATCATCAAGTTAATACCGACCAGCAAACCTAAAATCCAGTCACTCTGCCGCGGCCAGCCTGAAAGAATAATCAAGCCAAGTATCAGCGAACAAAGGCCGTTTATCAGCAATAACGCCTTATGGTTAGTCAGCTCAAACGCCCCGAGAAGCTTGCCCATACCCTCAACCATAAAGAAAATACCGATTATAAAGGTTAAAAAAGCAACCCCGGAAACGGGATTGGCCACCAGCACAACACCAATCAGCAGATAGAAAACCGCAATGAAGAAACGCACTCCGATGCGGCCACTACCGGCGCGGATAAGCCCCATAAACTGCGCAACACCGGCAAATATCAGCACAAAACCGACAATCGAAGCCAGCGCCTCGCCAAAAAGCAGCGGATAGGAGATCGCAAAGAAACCCGCAATAATCTCTAAAATACCAAAGACTATAACCCAGCCTGCACTGCCGTGAATCTGTTTCCTGACCGCATCCTTAAGATCCTCCGCCGCCACAACTCCGTCACTCTCTTTTTCGACCTCAACCTTCTGTGAATCGTCCATAACCTGTCCCTATTTAAGTTTCTGAATGAATTTACCCAAACATGCAAAATAATAAAATCCCGATTATGAGACTGATCCACATAATCGAGAGTACTATACTACACCATACCAGTCAAGTTAAATTGTTCTATTTTATTTGTTTTTCGATGAGATCTATCACCTGTGCCGGTTTTGCGCCGGTATAGCCAAATGAGCCGACTGGAGTATTGTCATTGAGCATTATGATCTCAAGTGGAAAACCTGTTACGTTAAAAGCTTGGCGGATAAGGTGGTTCTGCTGAACAATATTCTCCGGCTGGGTCTTGTTTTTAGGATAATCAAGCTCGACGAGGACGAGTTTTTTGCTGGCGTAGTCTTTAAACGGTGTAGTTGAAAAGACCTCATCGGAGAGGATATGGCAGTATTTGCACCAATCGCTGCCGGTAAAGTTAACCAGTAGCGGACGATTGAGGGCGCGCGCAATTCGCAGGGCCAGCGGGTAGCTTGTGAGCCATTCGCCGTTATAGGCGGGGCGCGGCATGGCTGAGTAGACCGCTCCGGCGAAGCTTATTGACGATAACTGCTTGCCTTCAGCCTTGGCAAGCAGTTTATACTCGGGGCTGACCATGATAAATGCGGGGTAAATTTTACCCACCCCCGAACTTGCCGACAGGTTTCGCCACAAGCCAAGCTCATCAGAGGTGGCTTTGGTCAGGTCAAGACGGGTGATAAGCAGATTGTCGCCTGAATTAAGGACAATTCGCTTCTGCCTGAGAAAATCGGCGATCAGCTGGTTGGCGGCAGGGTCGTACTGGCCGATCGTGGTAAGAACAATCAGCGGTTTTTGCAGGCGCTTGGCCTTGAAATAAGCCTCGGCGAAATTATCCTCAAGTTCAAGGCGTTTAGGCAGGAGCATCTTGGCCTGATTGAGCCAGTTGCCCGCCCCGCCCTGCATATACCCCATACTGTTTAAAAATTCGCCTTCATTATTAAGGAAGACTATTGTCGGGAAACCTTCGACGGGAAACTGTTTGAGGAGATTATTATTCTGCTGCTGCAATTCAGGCGGCAGCTTGCTGAGTTTTGGATAATCAAGATAAAGCAGAACCGCATTATCATTTGCCCAGTTTTTAAAGTCTTCAGTGAAAAGTACTTCTTTCTCAAGCTGGTGGCAGAAGCCGCACCAGTCGCTGCCGGTAAAGTAATACAGAAGGATTTTATTTTCTTTGCGCGCCTTTTCCTGCGCTTCAGGCAGAGAGGTCAGCCAGCCCGCCGGGGCCTTGCCGGCGTTTTCCAGCGAAAATACCGGAGAAACCAGCAAAGATAAGAGAAAAACCAGACAAAAGATTTTTTTATAATTTAATCTCAGCAGCATATTATGTTATAATCCTTGCGCTCAACCGTAATTTTGAACCTCTGATCCTCAGTCTTATCAGGATATGCTTTTTCTGAGAATATAGCAAGGAAAACAAAACATTGAAATACATTATAAAATTCTGTCCGCAATGCGGGCAAGATTCGCTGAAGTTTGACGGCAAAAACCAGTACCACTGCCCTGAATGCTCATTCACCTTCTACCGCAATGTCGCAGCGGCGGCGGCGGCGGTAATTTACTATCAAGGCAAGATCCTTTTTATCGAACGGGGCAAAGAACCGCAAAAAGGCCTGCTCGGCCTGCCCGGCGGATTTATCGACAATAACGAAACGGCAGAGTCGGGGCTGTTACGGGAAGTTTATGAGGAGGTGGGGATAAAGCTTGATACGCTTGAGTATTTCTGCAACCAGACCAATGAGTATCACTACTGCGGAGTAACCTATCACACGCTGGATTTTTATTATATCGCACGCATTGACAAACTGCCTGACAATGTCGATCCTGAAGAGGTCGCAGGGATAAAACTGATCACGCTTAAGGATCTGGACTTTGACCAGATCGCGTTCACCTCGGCAAAAGAAGCACTTGGCAAACTCATTAAATGTGAAGATAAATTTCTGGCAAAAGCCGCAGAGGTCTGAAGATGAAAATCAGCACAGTATTATCCATTCTAGTTGCCTGCACCCTTCTGACGGCAAGCTCTCTGATAATTACAACCAAGGGCTGTAACGCCGCAGAGCATACGTTGAAGGTAAACAGTTACGCTTATGTCCTTCAGGCAGAAAAACTGGCAAAAACCCGGACAGGGGCGGTTGAAATGCTTGCCGGCTCTGATCGCGACCTTATCATTATCGACGCTTTTTATAATGGCGACGAGGATGGGCGCTGGAAAAAAGAAGAGCTTGATACTATCCGCAACGGTAAGGCGGGGCGCAAGATTCTCTGCTACTTCTCAATCGGTGAGGCGGAAATTTACCGTGAATACTGGCAGGCGGAATGGAACACGAAAAAGCCGGAGTTTATCCTCAGCGAGAACCCTGACTGGCCGGGCAATTTCAAAGTCAAATACTGGAGCGCTCAATGGAAAACGGTGCTTGATTCTTATCTTGCGAAAATCATTGCCGCCGGCTTTGACGGGGTGATGCTTGATATTGTTGACGGTTTTGAGTTCTTTGAACAGGCCAAAGACGGCAGTTTTATCGACGACCGCAAAAATGAAGAAACAGGAAACTCCTACCGGCAGGATATGCGCAAGCTTGTTATCAGTATCGCCGACAGCGGGCGCAAAAACAATGCCGGGTTTATGGTCTTCCCGCAAAACGGCTCGCAACTGCTCAATGACCCCGAATACAACAAGGCTGTCTCCGGTCAGGCGCTTGAGTCAGTCTTCACCCTTGAGAAGAAAAAACAGCCCCCCGAGCATGTCAAATTTATACTGGCCAACCTCCAGCCACTGTTCAAAGCCGGTAAACCTCTCCTTGCAACAGAATACCCGGACAAGGATAATCTCAAGGAATATGCCTTTAACCGCGCCCGTCATTACGGACTCACCCTCCTTCTGACTGAACGCAAACTTGATATCCTCGGCAGCACAGGCAAAGAATTCAAGACCGAATAAAACAGACATCATCTTTTAATCTTTTATCAGCGCCGCAAAATAATAACAAAGGAAAAGCCCAATGCCTTCACCAGAGAAAATAATCGACATCGCCAACGCTTTTTATAAATCGCAGACCCTTTTTACCGCCTCTGACCTTGGGGTCTTCGGTAAAATCGCCGAACTCGGCAAACCGGACTGCCCGGCAATCGCCAAAGCACTCGGGCTTGATGAGCGTGGCTGTCGACTGTTGCTTGATTCATGCGTAGCTATCGGCCTGCTTGAAAAAGATGCAGACAACTACTACAGCAATACTGTGGATTCGTCCATTTTTCTGGTACCCGGCGCGCCGGGGGATTTGTCCGGAGCAATCCGCTATAACCGCGATATCTATCACGCCTGGAGCAAGACTGCAGAGTTGGTGAAGACCGGCAAGCCTGTGGAGAAACCAGAAATCCATCTAGGCGAAGACGAGGAACGCACCAGGAATTTTGTCATGTCGATGCACTACCGCGCTCTGGGAATCGGCCGGGCGGTCGTGCCGATGCTTGATCTGACTGGCTGTAAAAAACTGCTAGATGTCGGTGGCGGCCCGGGAACTTACGCGACACTGATAGCACAGAATAACCCGGATATCTCCTGCACGACTATCGACCTGCCGGCAGTCTCGGCAATCGCCAAAGGCCTGATCGAACAGGCCGGACTCAGTTCACGCATAACCGCCCTCCCCGGCAGCTACCGCGAAATTGACTTCCCCGACAATATGGATGCAGTCATTTTCTTTGGCGTCCTGCATCAGGAAAGCCCGGAATCAATTATTAATTTGTTTAAAAAGGCTTATAACGCTCTCAACTCAAACGGAAAAGTTTTTGTCATGGATATGATGACTGACGCCACCAGAACCGCGCCCGAGTTCTCCGCTCTCTTTGCCCTTAACATGGCCCTGACCACTGAAAACGGCTGGGTTTTCTCTGATAGTGATATTTGTAAGTGGCTTACTGAGGCCGGATTTAGCGGATTTACGGTAAACCATCTGGCCCCGCCAATGCCACACTGGCTGGCCAGCGCAACCAGACCATAGAGAAACAAAAACCTGTAAATCCTTTAATACCAACAACGTCCGATAAAAAACCATTATCAGTCATTCGAAAAGAATTGACCGAAAAAGAGTAAAGTTTCTCCTTATTACCCCGTTAAAAATTGCGTATTAATAATTTTTCCTTGATAAAGGGGGGTGATAGAATGAGAACTTTACTTTGCGGTTTACTTTGTGCATCAACATTATTTTTGGGCGGGTGTTTCAACACGTACAACACAACTAAGTATCCTGAAGGTCGTCAGCAGGCAGGTCTCAAGGCCGGAAAAACAATTATTAACGTTAATCCCGGCATGACCAACCCGATGGCTCCGACAACTTTTGCGCCGACAAGCTATCAGGAAGTATACACAACCGAGTACACACCATGCGGTCCGGTTGTCAAGAAAGCGATCGTGCCGATCTATGGCAACACCGGTATGCCTTCATGTAACCAGGGTTATATGCAGCAGCCAATGCAGCCAATACCGGTTCAGCCCTGCCAACCATGTGTACCGGTCATTCCAAACAACGCACCGGCACAGCCAGTCAACCCTGCAGCTGCAGAGCCAGTGGCATGGTTTGGCCCGACAGCCGCACCAACTTACTCAACACAGACCAGCTGGTTCTAATAACCACGCTATCACTACCAGAGTACAGCAATATATAATAATCCGCACCGCCATGGGAATATTCTCAATGGCGGTGTTTTTAATGCCCAGCGACATTACAGGCTCAGACCAGAAAGAAAATGCTTGTAAATCACTGTTACATAAATAACATTGACACTTACGGCTGGTTATCACAATAGTGCGAAATTGACTACTTTATATAGAGTTAAACCGGGCATGGCGCAACCCTTGTAGGGGGTTTTCTATGGCAAGGTCCGGTAATCAACCGCGGGAGAATTTTGTGCATGAGGCCCCTGAGGAGATACTAAGCTGCGGCGTTGCGGCAATTGACAGGCTTACTGAAGCCGGCGGCATCTCTTGCGGGACTTTCACCGAGATTGCCGGAATGCCGGTAACGGGCAAGACCGCCCTTGGGCTGGCCGCGATTAAAAGTGCGCAACGCGCAGGCGGTGCAGGCGCTTTTATTGACGCCAACCAGTCACTGAGCCAGCAGCAGCTTGATAAATCCGGCATAGACAAGAAGCGATTTCTTCTTTCGTCGATGCAGAACGGCCGGGATATTTTCAGCATGTGCCAGATGCTCGTTGAATCGGGTAATGTTGAAGTTATCGTAATTGACGCGCTGCCGGCGCTGCTTGCGGAGGATGACACTTCCGAGGTTGAGGGGCTGAAACTGACCTCGATACTGGCAAGCGGACTGCGCAAACTCAAACGGGTTATTGCTCAAAGCAATTGTTCACTTATAATGATTAACCAGTTGCAGTACCGGCAATACTCTGACGGCAGCAGCCAGCTTGTCAGTCCCGGCGGTAATCCGGTCAAGCTCTATCCCGACCTTCGTATCCAGCTTTTCACGACTGAGGAGAATGATGGTTATGAGGAAGGGATAAAAGTCAGAGCTGAGGTGGTTAAAGGTTTTGCCGACTGGCATGAGAAGGAATGTTTTTTTGAGATCAACTTTAATAAGGGTCTGATTAGTGGATAACAATACCGAGGAGCAGCTTAACCCGTACCGCGCCTCTTTCCGTAAAGCGCTACGCACCGCCCTGCGCCGCGCCGTCAAGAAACACGAGAAGCTCACGGCCTCAATTGAGGACTGCGCGAAGGCTGAGTTTTATCTTGAATGCGGCGAGATCATCAAGGCCAATCTGGCATTGATTAAACGCGGGCAGAAGGTTGCGAGCCTGCCTGACATGTATAACCCCGGCTGCGAGCGCGAGATCAAACTTGACGAGAACCTCAAGCCGCTTGACAACGCCCGCAAATACTTCAAGAAACAGCGCAAGCTGCAAAAGGGCGAGGAGACTATCCGCGAGCAACTGGAAATATGCGAAAAGGAAATAGCCGAACTTGAAGAAATCCAGAATGGCTATAGCGCCTGGGAAGAAGAATCCGACCCGTCACTGCCACCGCCACCGGAATTTGTTGACGGTGCGCGCAGGCATAATATTCTCATTGCCGGCCTTGAGCCGCCCAAATCCCCGCAGCAGCAGAAGAATGAACTTCCAAGGGGAGTGCGTGAATTCACCTCGCATGATGACATAAAAATACTCGTCGGCAAAAACGCGCGGGATAATGATTACCTCTCAATGCGCGTTGCCCGGGGCAATGACTGGTGGTTTCATGTTGCCCATGTTCAGGGATCGCACGTTGTTGCCCGCAGCACCATTAACCACAAAGGCAATGAACCCCTGCCGCAGGAAACGCTCCTTGATGCAGCGCATCTGGCAGCTTATTTTTCAAAAGCCAGAAAAGCCACACGCGTTGACGTGCATTATTGTCAGGCCAAAAATATCCGAAAAAGCCGGAAGGCTCCGCCCGGACAAGTGACAATAACTAACGCCGGAAATATCAATGTCCGTATCGAAGAAGACCGGCTTAAGCGCCTGCTGAAAGGTTTTGCCGGTGATGACTGATCTGCGTTTTCTCTTATGTTCCGGTTTCCTGTTATTACTGACGGGCTGCTCATTTATGGGCAGTGATGGGAATACTAGCCAAAAATCAGCCGAAAACGGCCTAAAGGGCGTTAAAAAAGAGAAACTCCCGCCAAAAAGCACTAAGGGCAAATCAAAAGACAAAACCAAACCAAAACAAAAAGCGTATGCCGTAAGCGCAAAAACCACTGAGAGTTCTGTAATTACTCCGGCAAAGGAAACAGGCGGAATCTTTGATTACGACATGGGACCGCATGATCCTGCGGCGGAAAAACTGCTCGCCTCCAGCGCAAGGGATATTGACAAAAACCAGAGACGTCTGAAGGAGATATACAGAAATCATGATCCGGAGGCCCTGCCCTTTCTGATTGCCATTGCCGCCAATAACTACGACCCTCTGGCAACGTCGGCGATTTACCTGATCCGCAGATATCCCCAGACAAGAGCTGTAAACTTTCTTGCAGAACGTACAGAAAGCGATAACGCGGCTATCCGCAAGGCAGCGCTCAACAGCCTGCTCAAACTTGACAGCAACACCGCGCTCTTAAAAGCCAGAAAAATGCTCCGGGATAAGGACGCAGCCGTCAGGGACGGAGCCATACTTGTTGTGGGAATGTTAAAAGATACCGACTCAAAAGGAGCGCTGCTTGACTTTCTCGACTCAAAGGACCCGTTTATCAGACTAAGTACGGCCTGGGCGCTGCTCCACTGTGGGGATTATCATAAAGGCGCTGGCGAGCTGAAAGAACTTGCCCAGATGCCTGACACCAACGTCTGCATCATGGCAATGAAAGCCCTGAGGGATGTCGAGGATATTGCGGCAACCAGAATACTCTACAACAACATTTTCAGCAGCGACCAGAAGATACAGATCGCCGCTGTTGCGATGCTTGAGCAGAAACCCGAACCGCTGCGCCAGAAAGCACTCTCCACCTACCCGCCGGAAAAAATAGACGTCATCGAACTGCGGCTCTCGGTAATAGCCTACCTTCTTGGCAAGAGCAAATTCCCCGAGCGCTGCAGCGAACTCCTCGACAGCCCTGCCTATCAGGACAAGGATTACGGGCTTGACTGTCTTGAACGGGGCAAACGCATAAAAGACATACCGGCAATTATCAACGCACTTGCCGACCGTTATTCAAAGATCCGTGAACGCGCGGCCTTCCTGCTGGTGAATATTGCCGGCATCCACAAGCTGCCCAAACAGCCTGAGGACATTTACGATATCCGGGCGTGGCGGCGCTGGTGGCTCTACCAATACCGGGTTATTGCTTCAGACGGCAACCGCGCTATACTCTCAACCCCGTTAGCCCAAACAACAGAAATCACAACCGACAGCAGACTTGACTTCGCCGCAACGGTTAAAATGATAACTCCGGGGAATGGCCAAAACAAAAACATTGGAGCGTCAGTTGAACTGCTTGCTGACGGTTATCCATTAATTATTGACAGTAAGGAAACAGGTAATTAATTATGAATGAAAAAACAGATTCTATCCGCACGCCAAAGGTTATGCTTGTTACCGGAGGGGCGGGATTTATCGGAGCCAACTTTGTACATTATATGCGTGAGAATTATCCGCAGCTGCGGATAGTCAATCTCGACAAACTTACCTACGCCGGAAGCCTTAATAATCTTTCAGGAGTTGAGGGCGATAACTACAGCTTTGTCAAAGGCGATATCTGTGACGGCGTACTGCTGCAGAAAATATTTGCAGAAGAGGCGATTGATACCGTCGTACACTTCGCCGCCGAAAGCCACGTCGACCGCTCTATCGACGGCCCCGGAGATTTTATCCAGACCAATATCGTCGGCACCTTCACCCTGCTTCAGGCTGCGCGTGCAGCGTGGAACGGGAAAGATGGCGACTTCCTTTTTCACCATATATCAACCGACGAGGTCTACGGCTCGCTTGGCGAGGATGGCTTTTTCACAGAAGACACCGCGTATGACCCAAGCAGCCCCTACAGCGCTTCAAAAGCCTCCTCAGACCATCTGGTTCGGGCCTGGGGGCGCACCTTCGGTCTGCCGGTGACAATCTCAAACTGCTCAAATAATTACGGACCGCTGCAGTTTCCCGAAAAGCTTCTGCCGCTGATGATTGAAAAGGCCGTTAGCGGACAGAATTTGCCGGTCTACGGTGATGGCAGCAATATCCGCGACTGGCTCCATGTCAAGGACCATTGCAGCGCAATCGACTGCATCATCCGAAATGCCAAAGCCGGCAGCACGTATAATGTAGGCGGCTGCAATGAATGGAAAAACCTTGATGTTGTGCATCTGCTCTGCGATCTGCTTCAGGAAATTTATCCCGAGCGGGATTTCCGCAAACAGATTGTTTTTGTAGCCGACCGCCCCGGCCACGACCTGCGCTACGCCATTGACGCAGGCCGCATCCGCGCAGAACTTGGCTGGTCACCATCCTACACCTTCCAGACAGGACTTCGCGAAACCATTAAATGGTATCTTGAGAACACCGTATGGCTTGAAGCGATCCACGAGGAAAAATACACAGGCGGACGGCTTGGCCTGAAAAAATAATTACCGACCGACAGCAAAATAATTATTTTCCGGATTTTCCATAAACTCGCGTCACAATTACAGACTTCAGGTAACTAGAGGGTGTTCAGCCGCAAAAAAATATTAGCGCATTCACGTTTATATGTTTGTTATCATGCCGGTATCAGGCTACAATATACTGACACCGGATCATTGATAAATAAGAGATAAGGCCTTGTATGGAATTCAGAAGATTAATCTCAGTCTGCCAGAATTGTGGCGCCCGAATAAATACGACAAAATTCAACGACGGACAGTCTTTGCAGTGCGCCAAGTGCGGTACGGAAATAGTTATCTCGCGCGGCACAGACATGCTCAACGATCTCTTTGCACGCGCGGCAAGCAGCAATGCCAGCGATATCCATCTTGAACCGATGCGTGCTGGCTACCGGGCGCGTTTCCGGGTTGACGGCCTGCTGCGTGATGCGGGATTTTATCCCCGTGAAATTTGTGAAAAAGCCGTAAGCCGCGCCAAACTGCTGGCCAATGCCGACATTGCCGAGAAACGCCTGCATCAGGACGGCAGCTTTGAATTTGAATTCGCCAAGACCAGACTTGATGTGCGAATGTCGAGTTTTGTCACGGTTATGGGCGAGAATCTGGTAATGCGGCTGCTTAACCGCAAAAAACAGCTCGTCTCCCTGACCGACCTTAAAATGCCAAGCAAAATGCGCATGCGCTTTATGGACTACAGTCTGGCAAGCCCCGCCGGAATTATCATCTTCACCGGCCCGACCGGTTGCGGCAAGACCACAACCCTCTACTCCTGCATCTCACAGATTCGCAGTGATGAGGTAAAAATCATAACCGTCGAGGATCCGGTTGAAGTCGTCATCGACGGCATCAGCCAGTGTACGATAAATAAACAGATCGACCGCACATATGAGAACTCGCTCAAAGCCATCGTCCGGCAAGATCCGGATATTATTCTCCTTGGCGAAATCCGTGACCGGTCCTCTGCCGAAACCGCAATCGAAGCGGCCATGACCGGACATAAGGTCTTCTCAACCCTGCACACCGAAGACTCGGTCGGCGGCTTGCTCCGACTGATGAATATGGATATTGAGTCATTTCTGGTAGCGTCCGCGCTTAACTGTGTCGTCGCCCAGCGCCTGATCCGGCTGCTCTGCCCAGACTGCCGGGAAAAAGCCCATGTAACGCTCCACGAACAGGAACTGCTTGGCTCTGCCGACCAGTCATTTGCCGACAAAGTCATCTATAAAGCCAAAGGTTGTGAAGCCTGCTCCGGCACCGGCTACAGGGGACGGATGCCAATTTTCGAAATCCTGCACTTAGACCAGAATATCCGCACCGCAATTATTGACCAATGCAGTATCAGTGAACTCCGCAAGATGATCGTCCAGCAGCCAGATTTCCTGACCTTGCGCGAATATGGCATGATGAAAGTTTTTCAGGGCCTAACCACACCTGAAGAAGTCATGCGCGTTGCCCCGCCCTCACCGGTCATGCGCAGCCATGATGAAATCATGTCGCATATATAACCCCTGCCGACATGGACTCAACCTCTGAACTCCCAAGGCTCTTCATTAATAATCAAATAGCATTTATAATTACCTTCGAAGTCAGAATCGGTCAACGCGACCCTTGCCGTAGCAGCTACTATCCAGCGACTGAATCTCCCTGACTGCCACCCACCAGCCCTTTGAATTCTCATCAGAAATATCAATTAATCACAGCGTTTCAATCCCCAATCCTCATTTCAGCAAACTAACCAAACATACTAATTCCGCAGGCATATCAATCATATGCGCATAATAATCAACGTGATCTTTTTTCTTTTCGCTCCGCAAAGATATAACAGCTTATACTTCAGCGCCTTACATGATTATTCATTTTTGTAGAAAAAAAAGAGTTGAATGTGCTTACAGGATTCGTACGTTTTAAGATATTTTTGTTTTCAGATCTTGCGAAAAAAAGGGCAGATTCCCCTGTCGGCAGGCACAGAGGAAAGTCTGAACATAATTATTTAACTTTTTTATATACGCAAAAGTTGCTTAATATAAATCCGCACTATATTATGTGGGGAAAAACGAAGGAGATATTTTATGCATTGGATTGATTGGTGTATTACACTTGTTCCACTGGCGTTTATTATCGGTATGGCTTTTTACAGTCGAAGATATATCCGCGGTGTTGTTGACTTTCTTGCTGCGGGGCGTGTTGCCGGACGTTATGTTATAAGTGTTGGTTCACTTGAATCATCCTTGTCGGTCATCACCCTTGTTGCCCTCTGTGAACAGGAATACCAATGCGGTATGGCTCTGGGATTCTGGGGTAAGATCACAATTCCGATCGGTATTTTCATGGCCTTGACCGGCTACTGTCTGTACCGCTTCCGCCAGACAAAATGCCTTTCAATCGGCCAGTTTCTGGAAATCCGCTATAACCGTCCTTTACGTATCATCGCCGCTTTCATCCGGACAGCAGCCGAAATGATGACCAATGCCATCGGTCCGGCAGTTGCTGCCCGTTTCTTCATTTACATTCTCGGTTTTCCAATCAATGTCAATTTATTTGGCTGGGAAATCCCGACTACCGCAATTATCATGATTATCAGTCTGACTCTGGCTATGCTGATCCTCTGGCCGGGCGGCCGAGTTTCACTGCTGGTCACAGATGCGTTGCAGGGGCTGATGTCATACCCGATTTTCGTTATCTTTACAGTAATGGTTCTGACTGAAATTTCCTGGTCGGCAGACGTTGCACCTCTCATGCTTGACCGCGCACCCGGCGAGAGCTTCCTCAACCCGATGGATATCAGCTCTCTGCGTGAATTTAATCTTTTCTCACTGGTGGTCACAATCTTAGGTTCAATTCTCAACCGTGCAGCATGGATTGGTAATGACACCTCAAACTCTGGCCGTACCGCGCACGAACAGAAAATGGCTGGTGTTCTTGGGGCGTGGCGAAACGGTTTTTCAAGTGTGATGCTTACCTTGCTTGCATTGTTCGTCCTTACAGTAATGCTTTCAAATAAATTTGCGCCAGAAGCAAAAGAGATCCGCACCAAACTTGTAACCAAGGCCATGGAAGAGACTATTCCTTCAGAAAAAATACGCCAGCAAGTCAGCAAAGAAATTGCGATGATCCCTCCGGCCACGCACGTTATCGGTGTTGATGCACCATACTCACGCACGTTAAACCCTGACAAGGAGTATTTTGAGAGCGTCCACAAAAACCTCTCTGAGACCCCGGAAGGAAACACGTTATTCCAGAAGTTCAGAACTGTTTACTATCAGATGATGATGCCGATGGTTCTGCGCAACAAACTGCCTGTGGGTATTATGGGTGTTTTTGTTCTGCTTGGAGTAATGCTGCTCCTCTCAACGGATAACTCCAGAATCTTCAACGCTTCGGCGACGATTATTCAGGACGTGGTCATGCCGTTCCGCAAAAAGCCGTTCGAGCCTGATGCCCACCTGAAATGGCTGCGCATAATGTCAGTGTTTGTCTGTGTCTTCTTCCTGACCTTCTCGCTGCTCTTCACGCAGATGGATTACATCACCATGTACTGTAATATCATGTGCGCGCTCTGGCTGGGAGCTGCCGGGCCGATCATGGTTGGCGGTCTCTACTCCCGCTTTGGCACAACCACTGGCGCTTTCTGCGCGCTGATCTTCGGTTCCGGAACATCATTGTTCGGCCTGATTATGCAGCGCACCTGGAGTAGTTCTGTTTATCCGTGGCTGCACTCTACCGGCTACGAAAAATATGTAACAGAACTCTTTACAACTGTAAACTCTGTCTGCTCACCATATATTGTATGGGATATGAATGCAGTTAAATTCCCGATCAATTCATTTGAGATTTATTTCGTGGCGATGATTATGGGTATCGGCTCTTATATCATCGGTTCTCTTATTACCTACCGCACACCATTTAATATCGACAGAATGCTGCACCGCGGCGAGTATAATTTCGGCGAGAGTGTTGATGAGAAAACACCGTGGAACATCAGAACCGTCTGGAGCAAGCTAATTGGTATTGATGACGAATATACAAAGGGCGACAAGTTTATTGCCTGGAGTGTGTTCGGATTCTCAATCGTCTTCCAGTTTGGTATCTCGTTTATTGGGGTTGTAATCTGGAACTGGATCTCTCCATGGCCGGTAGAATGGTGGAGCTGGTACTTCTTTATTATGATTATTGTTTTAGGCTGTGTTGTCGGCGTAATATCAACTGCCTGGTTCATGATTGGTGGAATTATCGACACCCGTCGTCTCTTCCGTGATCTGAAAGCACGCGTAAACGACCCACTCGATGATGGCTGGGTAGAAGGACACGTTTCACTGGCTGACAAGAAAAAGTTCGAAGAGAAAGAACATAGTAACGCTTAACATCTGCCAAAACATCTATAATATTTATAGCCTGCTGACTTTATCAGCAGGCTATATTATTTGCATCGCCAAACCGGAAAAACCGGCAACCAGCAAGTCATTACTCTTGCCAGATAAAATACCACAGGAATCAGTCAACGCATTCAGACAGCTTAAGACCGTATTTCTGAACCATATGAATATAATCTTCAAGCTTCTCGGGGGTCGTGCGGACTTGAGGGGCAACCAGCGCCAGACAGGCAATTATTTTCTGGCCAGCAAAAACAGGAACTGCCACCGCATGGATTTCTCCGTCATGTACCGTCATTGAGAGATAGCCCTGTTTTCTTGTTTCACGCAAAACGGCCTCAAACTCACGGTATGATTTATACGCATTCTTAAGATCCTGCCTGTAAAGTGCTTCAGGGTTTAAGCCATCGTCAAAAGCCATATATATATGTCCAACAGCGGTGTTGTAATTATTGAGTATGCCAAAGCGGTGCGTATTTATAACCACGCTCTGATCGTAAATCTCCTTGGCAATAACCTGCAGTTCGCCATTTTTACGAACAGCAACCAGAGCCGCCTCATGTGATTCTGCGACCAGTTCCTTGGCGATCTTTTCAGCGGAACCCACAAATGAATCATTTGAAAAATAGGGATAGGCGAGCTTTATCAGTTTATCACCGATGCAATAAATACCACTCTGTTTTTTGCGTACATAGCCGATGTCATTGAGGGTTTTAAGGAGATTGCATATTGTTGATTTATTTAACCCGGTATCATCGACTATATCTTTCAGGGCAACACCGTTGGGATTTTTGGATATAATATTTAGGATATTGTTGGTCCGTTCGAGTACCTGAATCATTATATCTCCTGTATTTATGAATATTGCCTTAAATTTTATATGATATGCCATAAACTGCAAGAATATTTTTATGAAGACAAGGGCGTTTTGCAAATTACGCTTAACTGTAAAAAAAAACGAACACCATTTGATGTTCATTATTTTTTAACAGCCATTTATCCGGTCAAGCGCCGTGAGAAAGTTATCCCGCCATATTTAGCTAATACCGGAAGACGACATTGCGCAGCACGGTTGCGCCGCCATCTTCCGGTTATAATTATCCGACGTATTGCAAAGTCAAGACAATCTGATTAATTCATGACTGGCGGCATCAAGGCGATAATTCCTCCCTGATTTCAGCTCTGAAATGTTATAGACCTCATTGTCCATGCTTAACTGCCATTGAATATTTTTACCATCATCAAGAATGATATCGCCATTATCATTACAGACCAGATGCCATCCGGCAACCGCACCATAATTGTCAACTGCAATAGCGTGGGTGCGCCTGAATGTATCATCTTCGCTGACCGCTCTGAAATTATAGATTACCGCTGAGCCGGCCTTGCCTTCCCCGGGCTGGTTCGGGAGGGGGTGATAGGCATCATGAATACAACCATAAGCAGGGGCATCAATTGAAACATCACCACCGGTATGAAATATCTTCATGCCGACATTGCCCCGTCTTGCAACAATGCGGTCTGAATAGACTTTTTTATGCTCAAGAGTATTATCGCGGTTATTCAAGACCCAGTGCCATGTCGGAGTTACTTTTCCGGCAGCCTTGATGTGGTCTATTATAAAAATGGCATTTGCTCCGCAGAGTACGCAATAACGTTCGAATTTTTCCAGCGGCTCTCCATAAGCTTTCGCTGCGTCGGCAGCCATTACAGAGACATCATCAATTCTTTCGCACATAAGCTGTGCTGATAACCGGTCAACCAAGTCTCCCGGCTTGCCTTCTTTGTCAAACATTCTGGCGGGCGGTATTTTCTGGGCGATAATGTTTGCGGTGTCATTAGCGATTTTGAAAGTACAGGTGTTGTGCGAAGCGGTTGCGCAGTCAAAAGCATACTGTTGTGTGCGGTAACAGCTATGCCCGGGATCTACGAATAATCGTTCCTGTTCATGAACAAGCATCAGGCTATTGAGGTCGGCATGAAGATGGCCTTTGCACCTGAGTTTGTCCGACCCGCCGGAAAATGCGATTATTGTTTTTGGCGCGTTCCAACGGTCTCTGGTAATGCAGTTACCATTTGAAAAATAAACTGTTTTATCAAGTTTGCATTCTTCAGGCGAGAGCGAAGCAGAAGCTATCGGATAGTAAAGCATTGAGAAATAGCTGTAGCGGTTGATAAAGCCAAAACTGTTCCGGTCAAAGGGGCCTTGTGACGGATTCCGGCTGTAGAGTTCATCAAACATCCATCTGGCAAGGCCGGCAAGCTCGGGGGCTGCCTCTTTCATTTTTGCAGATATTAGCAGAAGAAGATCCGGGTCACCGCCAGTAATTGCCGCGCTGTCATTGAAGTTTGCCGACCTCGGACGGGGATATGCCCCCCAGCCAAAGAGCGGCTTGTTGTAGAAATAACTCTGTACAAGCCAGTAGATTATTTTAGCATAACTTCCGGGCAGCGTGTCCTTACTTATCGTACCGCTGCGCAGAAGGCTTTCGTAAGTGTACATTAACCCGTAGCTGCAGTAATTTGCATACTGCAAAGATTCACCGTAGCTGCCGTCTTCCTGAAATAGATCAAGAAATTTTTCATAATCTCTAGCGGCGTTACCAAGAGCATCCTTATCCTCAAGAACCGCCGCGGCAACAGTATAACCTGCAAGAAGAATCGCACACCAGTTTGACAAATGGTCGATACGCTCAAGCCAGTTGCGGCACATCTGCTGGGCAATTGCAAGCTTTGCCCGTATCTGTTTTACTTCACCGTCAGTAAACAATTCAGGGCACAGATCATAGGCAAAGGCAATACCGATTATCAGGTGCGCTGTCTCAAGATGACCTCGCTGGTATTCAGGATCACGTTTTCTGAAAGTAGGTCCAACCCAATCATCGTCGCTGCGGTTGACAATATTCATTACGGTGTTTTTCAGCCAGTTGCAGGCTTTCTCATTTTTCGGCTGTAATTTTGCGACTAGCGACGTCTCAAGAAGATACTCCGCAGCGTGATGCCACCATGAGGTATTTGCATCTTCATCATTCAGGCCGACGTCATCGGTGTATTTACCGACACGGTTAAGCAGACCCCAGTATAAACCGCTATAGCAATCCAGTGTCTGAGATTCCCTTACCCTCTTAATCTCTTCGTCTGTACAGAAAATACCCACGTTTATTCTCTTTTCAAAAAAATGAAAAATCATATCCAGGATGTTGCAAAGGCTACAATCAGGACTACTTTGTCAGCCAGGCAACGCTGTCAAAATTAATCTCGCGCATGACAACATGATCCGGCGCATTAACGGCAAAAAAGATCACTTCCGCAACATCGCTTACTGACAAAAATTTCTCGCGCGGAACTTCACGATCACCCCAATAGTCGCTGTTTACCGGCCCCGGATTAATGTCAGTCACCTTGATGCCGTCCTTGAGAATCTGATCGGCAAGGCCACTGTTGATGCCCCGCGCACCAAATTTTGACGCACAGTAAAGAGGAGCGCCCGGATTGGTTCGCTGCCCGGCCATTGAAATAAGCGTCAGAATGTGGCCGGATTTTTGGGGTTTCATCAACTTGAGCGCCTCTCTGCTGCAGAGAAATACACCGCGCATATTTGTACTTACCATCCGATCAAACACCTCTGCGTCTGTCTCCGAAAGATCCGGCGAGGGTATCCCGATTCCGGCATTATTAAGAAGTATATCAACACCGCCGAACTTTTCCGCGCAATCCCTGAAAGCCGCAACAACCGCTTCCTCCGAGCCGACATCACCCTGCCAACCGGCTACGCTTTTGCCCTGATTGTCTGAAAGAAACGCCTCAAGCCTTTCTGCTGAATACTCGAAAACATAGACATTCGCCCCTTCCTCAAGAAACTTCTCACTTGAAGCCCTGCCAATTCCGTTTGCACCGCCCGTTACAAATATTGTCTTGCCTCTGATAGCCATTGCACTCTCCATTCAACATTAAGGAATATTTCATATAGAAAAATATACCTTGAAGGAACGCTTAATCAAGCATAAATCACAAAAACTATTTTTAGCAGATTCAGAAGTATTATTTAAAAAATTTATGGTATCATATTATTAGTAGTTTTATGAAAATTGCTTAAATTATTTAATTATGATATAATATTTACGTTTATTTTTTGTTTGGGATAAATCATGTCTGCCAGAAAAAAAGAAAAAGAAGCTCCTTACGAGTGGCTTGAATATGATACGGAACTTCTTGGTTCCTGCAGTTTTTACACCCAGTATTTCAATAATCCGCCCTGGCCGTTCAGATGGCATTATCATACGGATCATTATGAGATACTCCTTCATCTTGAGAATCCGGGGCAGTTTTTAATCGGTGACACCGCCGGGACACTAACCGAGGGGGATATGTTTGTATTGGGGCCAGGTCTGGCGCATTCATTTTATCATGCGTTTGCAAATAACCGGCCGACACGGTGTTATACCCTGCGATTTCCGGTGGCGTTACTGGATAAATGTATTGCTGATTTTCCCGAATTAGCCGTCTGCAATAGCCTTAAAGCTGCTGCCCCGTATGGCCTTCGTTACTGTGCTCTTGAGATTTCCCACGCCAGAAACTTGCTTACCGAGCTGATTGCTTTCAAGAACCGGGCCTCAATACGGGGGCTGTCGGTCTTTCTGGATTTGCTTGGCACTCTCGCGGCAAGCGGAGGCAGTAAAATCTGCAAGACCAAAGAATTCAACTCAAAACATGACGAGCGCAAGGACAGGATAAACCTGATCTGTAATTATCTGATTAAAAATTATAGAGAACAGCTTACTCTGGATGAGGTTGCAGAAATTTCCCATATGAGCGTTGCCAACCTCTGCGTATTTTTCAGGAAGAAAACCGGACGGACGGTAATTCAGTATATCCACGAACTGCGTATAGCCAAGGCTTGCGAACTGCTGACGCTTGAGGAAAAACCGATAATTGATATCGCGCAGGACAGCGGCTACCAGAATCTCTCACATTTCAACCGGCAATTTTTACGGCAAAAAGAGATGACACCCAGAGAATACCGGAAAATCTGCCTGAACACTGCTTCAGCCTCCGATGATAATTAAAAAGCACAATCACTCACCGGATAACCCGCAAATATAATTTCCACCCACGTTCACGCACCTGCCACTAATTACACAACTTGCTCGCCAACAATATGTTATGCCATTTATTCCAGGACAGCATAATTATTTTATGCCAAAACCTTGACTAAATGAATAATCATGGTAAATTATTCAATAATAGTGATTTTGATTCAATAGGATTGAATATGATTCAGGTTATCGACAGGGCTTTAAGCATTATTGAGTATATCGCCAGAGAGAAGCAGGCTGTTTCACTTGGTGATATTTCCAAAAAGGTTGGCATCAGCAGTACTACATGCTCAAACATAATCAAGGATTTGCTGCAGCGCGGTTATCTTGAGCAGGAGGGGCATGGCAAGGGCTACCGGATTGGGCCGATGTGTCTGGGGCTGGGACAATTGTCTGATCCGTATTTTTCTCTCAGATATTTTGCGGAGCCGGTGATTCAGCGGATTGCCGAGCAGACGGGGGAGACGGCTTTGATCTCTGTTTTATGCGGATCGAAGAAGCTTGTGGTCTGTTTTGCGCAAGGGTATGAGACGATCCGGTTTGCACTTGAGCGTGGAGTCTTTGATGATATTCACTGGACTGCCGGCGGGCCACTGCTTCTGGCACACACCACTGACAAGCAGAGAAACTGGATTTATCAGTCCTTAAATGAACGCTGGGCTGACAACGCCGAAGCACAGCCCTGGCTGCAAGGTCTGCCTGAGGCGGTTAAAAAAGCACAGGAGTCTGAATGTTATTCATGCTCCACGCCGCAGGTAGAACAGTTTGCTGTTGCGGTAAAGCAGAACGGCAGGGTCATTGCCGCGGTGGGCGTTTCTGTGCCGCAGTTTCGCCTGACCGAGCAACTAAGAAAGACGGTAACGGATCAGCTTATCGCTGCGGGTGAGGAAATTTCAGAAGGCCTAGATCAGGATCTTGAAATGTAAAACGGAACACATCAGAATCCTGAATAAATATATTAATATCAATAAAGGGTATTTCAATGGCAGTTTTAGAGAATGAATTTATCAGACTTGAAATTTCTGAAAAGGGAACGCTTGAAGGGTTGTTAAATAAAAAAACAGGCCAGCAGTATGCAGGTGGCGGGGGATTGTGGCGCCTGTATTTCCAGATCGACGATCAGATGGACAGGGAGGTTCTCGGCTGTGAGTGTGAGCCGCAAATAACGTTATCTGCTAACCGGATTGAACTTTCATATCCGACAGTGAATTATCAGGGCAGGCAATTAATGGTAAGTGTTCTCATTGCGGCCTGGCTTGACGGGGATGAAACAAGGTGGAGTATTGAGCTTGAGAACAATGAAGATATTATGCTTCACGAATGTGAATTTCCGCTGGTGCATAATTTACAGCTCAAGCCTGAACAACCGCTGCTCTGGTCTGACCGCGGCGGGATGATCTTCCCCGATATCAGACAGGAAATTAAACGAGGTTTTACGCACTACGTTGCCTCGGATCATCTGTTTCTGCATAAAGATGTGGAGTATCCGGGAACAGCGACAACCAACTGCTTTGTCTTCCCGGCGGAGCAGGAAGGTTTATATTGCGCGTGTTATGATGAGACGTTTGGCGAGACGCTGCATATGTTCAGGCTCTATGGTGCAGCGCTTGAGTGCGGGTTTGCGCGCTATCCATGTCTGGCTCGGGGACAAAACTGCAGGCTTGAGGAGTATGTCCTCTCGCCATACATAGGCTCATGGCATACGGCAGCGCAAAAATACCGCACGTGGGCAGATAAATGGTTTAAGCACCAGACTCCGCCCGAGTGGGTCAAGGCAATGAAGGGCTGGCAGCGGATAATCCTAAAACACCAGTACGGTGAAATCCATTATGATTATGAAGACATTGCCAAAATTCATGAGGACGGGCTTGAAGCCGGTATCGACGGACTGCACCTCTTTGGCTGGTGGAAGGGTGGCATGGATAACAGCAACCCTGACTACATCGCTGATAATTCGCTGGGCGGCCATGAAAAACTCAAAGAACAGATTCAGAAATTCCAGAAAAACGGCTCCGTTATTCTTTACTGCAACGGCCGTCTGATTGACCTTGATACTGACTACTACAAGACCGTAGGAAAGCGCATAAGCATTAAAGATAAATTCGGAGCAGAAATTCGTGACGCTTACAAATTCAGCGCCAGTGGCACTTATACAAGACATTTTGGTAACCGCACTTTTACCGCGGCCTGCCCGGCTTGCCCCGAGTGGCTGGACAAGATGAAAGAGGTTGTTGATCTGGCTATTGAATATGGCTGCAAAGGGGTGTTCTTCGATCAATTGGGAATGAACGAGTTTCCGTGTTTTGATCCGACCCATGGCCATGAAGTTCCGTTTATGCACATATCAAGAAAGAAGGCTGAACTTGTCAGGGAGTTACGGGATTACGCCCGATCAAAAGCCCCCAAACTTGGTATCGGCATTGAATGCCTGACAGACCTGAGCGCAAGTTATTGCGATTTTATCCACAGCTTCCCCGGCTTTGCCGAAGCATCCAATGACTGGGAAGGTAAAAGCGAGAAACCGGTATTGACCTGTTTCATTGACTGGTTCAGGTATTGCTTTCCGGAAATAATCATGACTGACCGCGAGATCCGTGACGACACCGATGTCGAGCGCAGGGTCAATCATGCGCTGCTGAAAGGGCTGCGCAGTGATGTCGAGATCTACCGCTGCCGCAGGACAATTGCCGAAACTCCGAATTATTCGGCTTATCTGGCAAAAGCAAATGTGCTGCGCGATAAATATGCAGAGCTTATTCTCAATGGCAAATACCTCGACACAACCGGTTTTAATTGCGATAACAGCGAGGTTGAAGGGCGTGCTTTTGTTGCAGGTAACAAATGCGCGGTTGTTCTGACCCAGAGCCATCTTGCGCAGACCAAAGCCGTTGTCAGTGTCGCTGATTCGATATTCAGGGAATGGGGAATGCTTGGAGAAGTTCTGGTTGAGAATAGCCGGCCAGGACCAGGTAACGGCACAAGCGTTGAAGTCACTTTGCCCCGGCATGGCCTGGCAGTTTTAGTCTTCGAAACAGCAAACTGAACAAATTGAAAAATACCTATTTAAACCGGTGGCAGACAATATCATTCGCCACCGGTTTTATCTTCAATTATCCCGACGCCACCACTTAACGGCAGACGATTACAAAGCTCATTAAATATACTACGCCGGCTATTAAATGACTTGAACTGAATAAACTTATTCCTAAAATTGGCCTGTCAGGGCATTAGAGCGTATCGTCAAAAGATTATGCGATCTCAGATGAGTACACAGAATGGGCATCGTTTTTATTGATATGGCATAAAATTGGTTAGTGATATTATTTAAGAGGAGGGGCAAAATGAAAAATTTTTGGGGATTATGCTGCATATTCGCAGTCTTACTTGGCAGCCAGACGTTCGCGGCAGACAATTCCGAGAGCCTGAAACCATTGCTTGTTGATTTGTCAGGCTGGAGTGCTGAGTCAGCGGAAGGCTCAAGTGTTAACATGGGGGCGGTAAGCCTTACTACCGCAACACGTGGCTACAGCAAGGACGCGGCGTCCCTGGATTTAACCCTGATCGTCGGCAGTGATGCAATGATTCAGGGACAAGGGGCTGTTGCCAACTTCGAATCCGCTCAGGCAAGTGTCAAACGGACGACAATCGACGGCTTTGATATGATCCAGAGCCATGACAAAGAGAACAACACAGGCGCTATTATCATCACTATTTCAAAAAATCAGGCCAAGGGCGCAATGTTTATCATCGGATATGAAAATCTTACTCCAGAACAAGCTATTGAACTACTTAAAAAGTTTGATCTCAAAAACATCAAATCTGCCATGGAGAAATTGATGCAGTAAGTAAACCTCTATCACCAAACGCTGTTTTACTGCCATTCACGCCAACAAGGAGTGAATGGCTTTTTTTTCTTTTGCTGCCAGCTGGTTATCATTAATGCCGGTCAGCGCAAACTGCAGATAACTCATAAAAAGGCAAAAAATTTATTCAAGTACTTGAATAAGCGTTTTTATGTTGTACTATAAAGTTAAAAGGACGTGAAAAAGGCCAAAACATGATATCGCTCAAGGAAATTGGCGCCTTATGCGGAGTGTCGGAATCAACCGTGTCCAAGGCGCTGAAAGATCACCCTGCTGTCAGTGCCGCGACCAAAGAGAAGGTGAAAGCGGTCGCCAGAAAGCACCACTATCAGCCAAATGCGAATGTTCAGGGGATACAGAGTGGCCGCAGTCAGTGTATCGGGGTTGCAATCAATAATTTTGGCGACCCCTATTCCGGTGCAATTTTATCAGCAGCGCAGGAAATACTGCATGATTCCGGGTATGACCTCATCGTTATTCCATGGGATCTGATGGTGGGAAGGAACGAAGGCATTTTCGATCGCTTTGCCTGCCGCAGGGCGGATGGGGTGCTTCTCTTTCCGACATCCAAAGTACCTGATGCCAAAACTATCTCACAGCTTAAGGGGCTTGACAGTCCGGTCATACAGATCGACCAATCCTGGGATGGAGAGGAATTTGGTTATGTCGGTAGCGATAATCATAGCGGAGGAAGAGACGCGATCCGCTTGTTGCTACGGGGAGGGTGCAGCCAGATCGGCATTATTGGCTATCCCGGCGTAAGCTCCGGTACAGAACGTCTTGCCGGCGCGCTCAATGAATTGGCTAACAGGAAAGTGGAGATCAATCCGAAGCATATCCTTGAATTGTCTTCGGAAAAGGAAGACGATGAAGAAAGTTGTCGGCTGCTCGGTGAATATTTTTCATCCTGCGACAAACCTGACGGGATTTTTTGTTTTAATGACCGTATTGGTGTGCTGGCAATAAAAGTGGCAAAAAAACACGGCCTCAGTATTCCCGACGAATTGCAGGTAGTGGGTTTCGGCAATCTGCCGGTTAGTTTTCTTAATGCGCCGTCGCTTACTACTTTTGAACAGCAGCCGCATCTTATCGGAAAAACGGCCGGACAAATGCTGCTGGATTGCATTAACCAAAAAAATAATGTCTCAGGAAAGCGGGTCGAGATTGCGGTAAAAGCAGTAAGACGTGAATCTACCAGTATATCTGTTGCGGAGAAGTAAAATGAAAAACTTACTTATTCTCAAACATCGGCGTAGTCTCTTCACACTTATTGAAATGTTGGTGGTGGTCAGTATTATCGGGATTCTTGCCAGTTTACTGATGCCTGCCATGCAAGAGGCTCTCAATCAGTCCCGGCAGACCTCATGCCTGAATAACCTGCGGCAGCTTGGCATCTCCACCACCCAGTATATCAATGACAATTCCGGTTTTTTTCCTGCCGCACGCGTCGGAACATATTACTGGAGCAATCATCTGATCGACAAAGGTTACGCGGTTGAGTCCCAGATGTTTATGTGCCCATCATTTGGTACAAGAGTATATAAAAATAACAGCACAGCCAGTTACTCATATGGCATGTGCCGGGATCTTTCACGTACGAAACTTTCAGAAGCGTCAATGCCATCCCAGAACCTCTTCAAGCGTTATGGCAAGGGGCCAAGCACCACCTGGTTCTTTGGTGACAGTGTCGGCTATGGCTGGTGGACAAAACTTAACCAGTGCTACATGATAAGCTGGAATACAGGTACATATTTCAATTCTCATTTCCGTCACGGCTTGAACAACGGCAACTTCTGGTTCCTTGACGGACACGCCAATTCCATAAACCTGTATGATGCTGACAATAAAAATGTTCTTTTCCCATATTTTCTCAGAGCCTACGATATTGAAGGCAATGCAGTAACGTTCTAAGCGGCTTGCCCGTGATTAATGTCAGCAACTTTTTATATTTCATCTGCAAAATGCCTGATGTCAGGTAACCCCATGCCATTTTTTTAAAGGAGGAAAAATGTATTTCATAACTACAAAAAGCACAAAGATTCTGTCCCCGTGCCTGCGTCTGTTGGCAATGTTTCTGCTTGCCGCATCAAGCACAGTCTTTGCAGCGGACAAAATCCATACAAACTCACTCCCCAAGGGTGTAACTATTCCAGAACAAAAAAATGATTACGCATTTCTGGAGGGAGAAAGAAAGTCTCATGATGGAGATATGCTTGCCAGTGAGACACAAAAAGACCGCACGTTTTACTGTGAAAAAAATACGCCGGACGACAAATGGTGGACGACCGTCGTTCCGTATGACAAATCACGATTCTCAAGCAGAGGCTCAGACAAGGATCAGCCGTGGCACAGTCATTTGTGGAACTTGAAAAGCACCGGTCTTAATGAAGGCGTTTATGATGCCTGGGCCAGAATTATGGTTTCACCTGGCGGAAGTTGTGAACTTGGCGTGACCACCGGTAAAAACATTCCTACCGATATAATCAAAACAGACAAGAATAATATTTTCTGGATACAGGTAGGATCTGTCGAGGTTTCAACGCAGACAACCGAACTGAAATTATATATGCGCACAAAAAAATCCGCAATCCGTCTAGACACCTTGCTGCTCGTCAAGGCTGCACCAGAAACGGCTTCGGCTGGATTCAAACGTAAAGACATAACAGCCCCGCAATGGCAGAAAGAATCAGGTCTCGTATTCACCAGCAATAGCGCTGTTGTAGGCTATGCTGCTAAAAATCCCAATCTGATAAAATCTGTAGAGGTAGCCGTTTCAACACCCGAAGCTGTTAATGCAAATTGGAAATCACTAACCGCGCAAAAGGAGGGGGAGTGGCATATCCCCCTCCCCACCACCGGTTGGTATGATATAAAAATCAAGGCGCAGCAAACAAATGGTGAAATTATTACAGACGGGGTCACCGTAGCGGTTGTAGGGGAACCTATAACAGAGGATCTGCGTATGCAGTCGGTTTTTGGCTTATGGAACGTACATGGTGACAGCGCTCTTGTAAAATTAGCCGGAGCACGCTGGAATCGCCGAATGACCTCCTTCCGTGATGTGACCCAGGCTCAGGTAAAAGAAACGACTTCCGAATGTGCACACTCATACACCATCCGCGATGGTCTGGAGTATATTGGAGTGTTCTCATTCGGGATGCCGTTATGGAGTATGAAAGTGCCTGACAACTATAAACGTCACGGCTTTGGCAATCCTTTTTTTCCGGCGAAGAACTGGGGTGAAATCTCTGATATTGTCAAAACTTTCGTCTGCAACAACCCGATGCCGCAGATCATGGAAATGTATAACGAGCCATTGGCACACTGGAAAGGAAGCAAGCGGGAGCTTGTGGAGTATGCGGCGGCGGTGCGTGCCGGTCTCAAAAAAGCAGACAACAAATTCATGCTCGCGGGTCCCTGCCTTTATTCAATCCGTATCGGTGATCTTGAAGCGCTGGCAAAAGAAGGGCTATTTGACAATCTGGATGCAATCTCCATGCACGCGTATGTCAATGGAACAGCCCCGGAAACAGAATTCTATAATAAAATTATTGAGCTGAACCAACTCCTGAAAAAATATAAGCAACAGAATAAGCCGATATATCTTACCGAGTTTGGCTGGACATCCTCAGACGGTACATGGCAGCCTGCTGTTGATCTTAATACTCAGACAAGTTATATCCCGCGCTCGCTGGCACTCGCCTGGAGTCAGGGCATAGATTCGCTGATATTCTTTGTTCTAAAGTTTAACACGAGTAACAAGGGCGAAGCGGCTTTTTCACTATTTGACCATGAATATCGTCCCAAGCCCGGCTATGTTTCATTCGCAACAGTCTCAAAGTTTTTCGCCGCCGTAAAACCACTTGGCCACTTCAACCTCACACCAGACGTTCATATGGTTGCAGGAGTGCAAGGCGAAAATCTTAAGCTTGCTATCTGGAGCAGTGGAAAAGCGACAAAAATCAAACTTCCCTTCAGCGCAAGTATGGGCTTAGATACTTTCGGAAGAACCATCGACATTACCGGCTCAAATTTCACCTGCACTCAAAACCCCATTTACCTTGAGGTGCCAATTTCTGAAGCAGCAACCTTAAGCAGCAGCGCAGCGATAGAACTTCCCATCTCTGCGGTATTACCCCAGGGAATTTTCTGGCCACTTGAGAACATGTCTTCAGATATCGCATTTCTTTCACCGGGGCGCTACAGTGGTCTGCGCAAGAATAAAAACAACTGGGAGGTCATACCAATAGATCTTGTTACGCCGCTGACAATCAAAAAGACGGAAATTATCTGGCCGCTGAATAAAAAGCAGCCACAGATACAGGTGACATTAAAATCAAACATAGCAAACGCCACACAAACCCCTCATGTCTGGCTCAACACCAACCAGCCCAAAAAACTGAGCATTCCGGCCGGAAGCATTCGACAGGTTGTGTTTAATACCGATAATTTCGCTCCGGCAAAAGTAATGCATTCAGAGATAAATATTAGCGATAAAAACAGCAACACCATAAGCACAAAACTTGACTGGTCAGCCCTCGCGGCATATTCCGTTAATAAAAACAATCAATGGACTGATTTTACTGACTGGGCCCCCTTTGGCGTTTCTGGAGATGGCGGCTTATGTAAAGGCGCGCTTAAACTTGAATATTCTGAAAAAGAATTCATCGTTCAGGTAAGAGTAACCGATGATGAGCATTTCCAGAAAAACACCAACGCCTCACCCGATCGTCTGTGGGCGGCTGACTCCCTTCAGATTGCTTTTGATATGGATGCAACCAAGCCATGGGTTGCGGGCGTAGTCGGTTCCGGACTAAGTGGGCATCGCATCTTTGAATACTCTGTCAGTGCCGAGTCTGTCGGCAAAGCCGTGGTCTTTCGCGAACGTTCCTATACAGAAGGCATCACACCTAACATCATTGCTACAGACATTAACGCGCAGATGACGCGCAAAGATAATGAAACCGTCTATACAATTTCCTTCCCCTGGAAATCACTTGGCGTAGATAAACCGCTTAACGCCGGGGATGTTATTGGCTTTGCGCTGGCGGTTAATGATGTCGATCCGTCCCGAAAGGCCAAACGTCATGGACTGCGTATATTTAAAGGAATCACGGAGAGCAAGGACGCAAAACTTTATGGCAGGGTTTGGCTGCGTTAATCAAACAGGATAATATTTCATTTATTCCCGCGCACAAACAAGCTATTTCTGTATCTCCAGTTCGAGCCAATTTTCCGGTGTTTGGCAATCAGGAATTTCTATCGAGAGTTCAGTCCCTGTTAAAACCCCAGGCAATTCCCGCCAGCCTGCAACAACTGATTTATCCTTGATTTTAATTGCGTATTTCTTTGCAGAGAAATTTTTCAGTTTTATGCTTGCTGAATTGCTAGCCATAAATTTTATCAAAACAGTATCACCCTTTTCCGACAGATGTATATTTGCGTATGAGGGCAAAACAATTTCCGCGCTGCCATGTAAAACCCGATAGGGGAAGTATGTCTCCTTAAGTACAGAACTTTCAGGATCGTAACTGAAACCGGGATCTTCAGCCAAAGTCAACGTCGTTGCCGCGTCGTGGCACTGTATTGTTTTCACTTTCAGCCAGCGGTTGGATTGACCTGTCTGTCTAAAGCAGACAAACTCTTCGGAATATCTTCTTTGCTGATTATCAGAAAAAATTCTCCCCGCAACATTCATGGTAAACGTGTCATTTTTTTGAAGCACTATTCCCGCAAAACACGTTTTGGTTTCATTCAATCGAACTTCAACACGACTGCCTGCAATCATGTTCCCGTCAGTGAGATACAGAGAAGTATCTCCATTTTCACAATTCTCCTTTATTGCAAAACGACCGTCAGCAGTCAAACCGTCAGCAGTCATTACTCCATTTTTCTCAGGAGAACGGTATAAAACAACAAACTGTTTTTTTGCATTGCCTACTTTCCAGCCGACAGAGTTCCCGTCTACCTTGCCAAACGATTTTACATCACCAAGAAATGGTTTTGAATGAAACGGCTCCCACAATGCAACAAACATACTCTTAAGGTTCTCACCTTCCCGCCTCACTATGATTTTCGGCATACGGTTCTTTGCCCATGCTTCACTTGCCTGTTTATGATTATTCGCTTCAAGGTTATAACGACCTCTCGGCCCCTCTGCGATATATGCCAGACCATCTTCCGGTTCAAGCCAATGCAATCGCACTCCTGCCTTTGGCTCGCCCGACTTTGCTCTGTTGCCTGCCCATGCGGCGTCCTGAGCTGCTGGCTTATCAGCCGTCATCATTAATGTCCACGGACCGGTAATTGGTGTTTCTTTTGCATTACGGTATGCGCCATACCAAATACTCGGTTCACCGTACTTGTCTTTTTTGTACATATTTTTATTATCACTGCCCCAGGGTCGGGGATCTTCAATTGCCTTACCGGTGGACGACATATTATCAAGAATTTTTGCAGGTGTAAGACTGCAAGAAATTTTCTGTTGATAGTCGGCACAGCCGTTTGAAATCCAGTCGTGAACCTTTCCGCCATTAACTTCAAATATATCAAGAACTGCGTTGTCCTCACCAAACGGCAACAGCACCAGCGCTCTGCGGTAAACATTGCATTCGTTATAAGCAGATGTAGCCCCCTGACTGGCCTGAACTATTTGCGGCGCACCCTTTTTGCTGTTCCAGCACAAGAGGCTCCCAGCATCTGCGCCAGCCTGCACGCTTTTATTGACGACAACCAGATTGTGTGATGCTGTTGAGTTGGCATATGACCCGACATGCGAATAACCGATATCACTTACAAGCTCATCGCCATAGGCCCAAAGTATTAAATTCAGCATGTCTTTATGGCCGTGGTTATAAAAGCCGGAAAAATGCAGTTGTGCTTCAATACGCGCTGGTTTTACGCCCCGCCCAAGCACACCATGCCCAAATGAGCTGAAAAGATACGGGCTATTCTCCTGACGTTCCGGGAAATCCCTTATCCATGGATTATCCGCGGAGTAAGCAGATTCTGCCCAGGAGTCATGAATTGTATACCGGTCACCATTGGGATAGGTCTGTCTTTCAAGCACCCTGTTCAAGCGGCCGTACTCGGGTATGGATATTTTCGGATCTGTTATCGAAAGGTGAAGACCGTCCAGAGTACAGACATAACTTTCCGGATCATTGTAATTCTCAAGTACGTCAATTGCTCCTGCCTGCCGGCCAAACTGATCCATGCTATACCACATGCTTTCAGGAAAAACCCCGTCTGCCATAAACCGCTTTCGGAGCGTACTTTTAACCTTCCGCAAAGCGTAATGCGTCAGATCCGGTATCCCCAGAGAACGACCAAGAACCATTAACGCGTTATGTTCAGTTCCAGAAAGATTATGAAAAAGAACAAACGGAGAATTCCTGTAATATGCGTCGCGTTTTAAATACATCTTGCCGATATGCAGCAGGCTATCTGCAATGTCATCTTTTGCCGAAGCGGATATATTGCGCCTGACCAGTTCTTGCCATACCGCAGTATCACGTATAATATCAAAATATCGCGCAAGCCAGGAAACACTTCCTTCCGTAACATACCATATATCACCCATGACAAAAGAAAACCATGAGTAATAATCAGGGGACTGCAAGCGCAATTCACCTTTGGGAGAATTCCAGCTCGGCTGACCATATACAGGCCAGTCCGGCATATTTCGGCAGATAGCCCAGAGGATTGCCGCCGCGCGGACACCGTATTCGATGTTGCCTGTTTTGCGGTAAAGCACTGACAGTTGCTGCCCGGCAAGGCTTAAAATATTCATCCTTGCATTCACATTAAACGAATCAAGATAAACGCGCTCGCCTACTTTAAAATTACGCTGACAAACTCTCTGTGGCTTAAGCTCCTCATCCGCTTTTGTATAGTCATGGTAGGCGTATTTGACTTTTTTACCCGATGGCGCAATGACCTCCTCATAGCCGTCAACAGGAAACTCTTTTTCCGGTTCAAATAAGCGCCCTGTCTTTGCTTCATAAAGGACATCAGGGTTCGCGGGAGTCCATTTGTATTTCGGTTCAAAATAACCACTATTAAAACGAAACGGTCTCTTCACCGGTGTAAGCTCAATAAGACGCTGAGGCGAAAGACTCATAAATGGAGCAACCTCTTCCTCAAGCTCTTTCTGCTGGGCATCATCCACATACACTGCCCTCCCCCCCCTCTTGTCCATTATCTCGCATCCGCCTTTTTTGAATTCAAGTAAAGTTGATTTTGCAGCAACCGCCAAATCCGGTTTAAGGGAATCAATCCAGGCAAGATACGGCGCTTCCTTCACCGGCGGGTTATCCGGAAATCCGCCTTTGAGGATTCTGACGTTGCGTATCTTTACCGGGGTTTTCCCCTTCATGCCTATAGTCAGCTCAATAACGGACGAACCCTTTTTCGTCATCAGTTCAATCCGCTTGGTTTCCCAATTTTTAGTCACTAACGGCTCTGAGTAATCACCCCACCTAGGATTATCATTTTTATCACGAACATTACCGGCAGCATCATATGTTCTATACCCCCAGATTCGCGCTTCAGTGCCAGGCGCTCCCCTTGCTTCATAACTGATACCATAAATATATTCAGAAGCCGGATCTATATTAAACTTGAAATATTCACGCGTATTTATCCCAGACAACTCAATCACGCCTGTATTTTTATTTGCCCTGATCGGTGGCGCCTTATCCAGAAAGGTTACATCATCAATATAATAACAGGCATTTTCATCTGCTTTTTTACCCCACCCCTGATTACCGAACAATATATTATCTATCTTCTTCCAACCGACGGGTTTCCGGCATTTTTCAAAATCGCCAAACGCAAGCACGACATCTTTCCAACCCTTCCAGTCGACAACAAACTGGGTTTTATAATAATTCCCCTTACCCTCCGGTGGGTTAGACGGACAAGTCAGAAATATCGTACGGTTATCCGCGTCTTTTGAATAGAAACGAAAACGTATTGCCTGAAATTTTGACAGGTCACGCGCTTCTCTCAATAACGACAGGCGATATCCTTTGGGAGCGTATTTCCAAAAACCAACTTTATTACTTTCATCAACCGGGTCAACAATCAGATCCACATTTTGCAACTTCTGGCTTCCATCAAAAAACACTTCATCAGCCAGGCAAAAACACGTACTGAGTATTATAAAAAAAGCGGCAATAAACATTATCTTTTTCATACTGAACCTTTCTACCGTTCTTATGAATTCAAGCGATATACCCGTCAACAGGGATATGTGTATCCCCCATGCACGATGGACTATCAGCCCCGTGATCTTATAATCGCGTACCAGTTTCGTATTCATTATACTGTCAGGGGACCAGCATACTGTGTGGTGTTTGTTCAAAGGTCTGTCCGGCTACGTGGCCGTCAACAAACAGCATGTTTGAGATACCTTCATGAACCCAGCCAATTCGATAATTTCCAAATACGCCGCCATCTAGCAAAGACCCTGCTTCATCAAAATAAGGGCTGTAGGTTATATCCGTTGCTTCGCCGACAATAATTATACCGGAGGGGCGCTTGATAGAGGTGACCCGCACATAGCCAGCCGTTTTCATGTAACTGCCTCCCACGTAAAGAGCCATGACATTCGCATTCCCGCAATAATCACCCGCATTCTTATTCCCGCCACTGCTTGTTGTAGGGGAAGCGGAAGGACAGTTGAAAACTGTAGAGGCCTGAGCGTCCATAAAATCAGAATTACTCATCTCGCTGTAGCCCAGATAGGTCGGAACCGGCGAAACCGGGTATTTAAATTGATGTTGTTTATACCAGACATAATGAGCATCATAAATGTACGGTATTGTTCCGTAGTAATCATTCTCATAAGACCCTATTCCAACACTAACCTGCTTGAGATTATTTTTGCAATTTATTGAACGTGCAGAAAGAACGGATTTTCTTAACGCAGGCATCAGAATTGCTGCGAGAATACTGATAATCGAAATCACCACCAGCATTTCAATCAGCGTAAATTTCTTTTTCATTCAATCACTCCACAATACGGGGGACAAGTTTTCCCGATAATGATTCGAGCAGACCACTATCAGGTTTTCCCTGCAGGGATGATAGGAGAAATTGCACTCCGTTCACGCTCAACTCCGCCTCGGGCAAGACCAGACGGGTATAATAACGCGAAGCACCGAAGTAACCCTCCCATAATGACGCGAACTTTATTACTTCAAGATCAATACCCTGGCGCAACCCTTTTTGCATCATAAAATAAGATAGCGTCTCGGCATAATCAAAGTTATAACAGATGACCGCCTCCGGCAGTTTTGTCTCTGATAAAAAATCTCCATTCATTGAGACAAGCGGCTCACCGATGCGCCTGAAGCAGGATCGAAGGTTTATGCCATGAGCAGAGCAGGCCTGAGCCAGACCGTTATAACGATCCTCAAACGAATAGTGTATTTCCACATTATGCGTGAAATCAGGGCCAAGCCAGACTACATTGCGATACCCCTTTTCTGCCAGATACTCGCCCACCAACCTTCCGTTATTAACCTCGTCAAAGTTGATGTTAGGTAAATCCTGCGGAACAGGATAACGGTTAAGCCAGATCACCGGCACCCCTATTTCATCTATCAGGCTGTCAACCTCGGAGGGTATATAGCGCCCCGGTATACCGATTATCGCATCGACAGACAGCGTCTTGAAAAACTCCGGCTTGTTGGGCAATGTTCTGGATTCCAGATCAAACTTCAGTGTCTCCAGAACCATAAGATAGCCGCTCTTGGCCAGCTCCTCTGCCGCGTAGCGAATGTAGGTCATAAGATGCGGGTGAATTATTCCACCGACATGCTGCTGTATTCCCATAATCAACGCCACACGCTTAAAACACTTGGTCTTGATCGACTGCGCCGCCAGATTGGGAATATAACCATACTCACGGGCGATTTTCTGTATCGCCTCCGCGGTCTTGGGAGCAATCCGCCGATCACCGTTGAAAAAAAGCGAAACAGTCTTCTGACTAACCCCCACCTTCTCGGCAATAAATTTTTGCGTAACTGTCATTATTCCACCTTAAAAAGCAATGTATACGTATACATAATACCCTTTACGGCTCCTTAGTCAAATTTTTTTGTATACGAATACATAATTTTCAGAAAACTACTTACAAGAATGCAGGGGGAATTAAAATGATTAGGAAAAAATCCGTATCTGATGCAGCAAACCCTTACGCTCCTGGTTTTGCTGTTATTTTCGCGCTGTCGCTCAAACCGGAAAATAAGAATTAACAGCTTACCGCAGAGGAGGTTAATGACGATCGCCCAATATTTTAGGGGCAGAAATACCAGTAAGAGACACTTACTCTCCCTGCAACAGTAATGCAACTTTCTGCGACAACTCGGCTTGCTTAAACGGTTTTCCGATGAAATCCATTACGCCATCATCAAGGATCTTCTGAGCCTCGCCATTGATGCTATAACCGGATGAGAGAATCGCCTTGATTTTAGGGTTGATCTGTTTCATTGCCGCAAATGTGTCTCTGCCATCCAACTCTGGCATAACCATATCAAGAATGACAAGATCGATGTCTTGCCATGATTTTTCATAAAATTCAACCGCATCTTTCCCATTCTTACAAGTAAGCACTTCATAGCCGAGATTCTGCAGCATATGAGTGGCAACCTCCTGAAGGGTAGTTTCATCATCCACAAAAAGTATTTTAGCCGTGCCAATGATGGTTTTGTTTTGCTCTCCACTCTCTTCGGGTTCGCCTGATTCATCAGTAAGCGGGAGGTAGATATTAAACGTTGAACCATGTCCGACTTCGCTATACACGCTAATTGTTCCGCTATGATTTCTGATGGTGCCATAGACGCTGGCAAGGCCCATTCCTGTCCCTTTCCCCTTCTCCTTCTTTGTAAAAAAAGGCTCGAAGATCCGTTTCTGGGTCGCTGCGTCCATACCACACCCATTATCGGTAACACTGATCTTGAGGTACATACCGGCAAGAGCCTCGATAGAATTTGCCTGACAGTAACATTCACTGAGTTCAACCACATCAGTTTCAAAGATAATCTCGCCACTTTTGGTTATTGCGTCTCTGGCATTTAACGCCACATTCAAGACCGCATTCTGAAGCTGATTCGGGTCGCCCATGGTCATGCAGGTTGTCGCCTTCAAGCGCCGCTCAATACGAATTCTTTTATCGATAGTATGCTCAAGAATAGAGGCCACTTCCGCCAGAACATTATGTATATCAACAGGAACGCTTAAATTCTTGCCCTTGCGGCTAAAAGCCAGTAATTGAGAAGTCAGGGCTGCGGCCCGCAACGCGCTCTGCTCAATATTCTTCGCATAAAGCCGGAGTTCCTCATCATGCAGAGCGCTTACCAGCATATCCGAATAGCCAAGAACTGCTGTAAGCTGGTTATTAAAGTCATGCGCTATGCCCCCGGCAAGCTGGCCGATAGCCGTCATCTTCTCAGCCTGATGGAGCTGCTCCTCCATGTGTTTGCGATCAGTGATATCAACAAAGACCGTGGCAAATCTGTTTTCCTCAGTCCGGTAGGCGAGTACTTCAAAATGCTTCCCAAGAGCCTCTGAATAATTCTCAATTCGCTGTGGATTGCCTGAACGGACTATGTCCCCATAAGTATCAATCCAGAATCCTTCGGTATTAGGTAATACCTCAAGAACCGTCCTGCCAACGATGTCAGCCCCCTTGAGGCCGGTAAGTCTCTCAAACGACGGATTAACTTCCAGAAATCGATAATCCTTTGCCCGGCCATTTTCATCAAAAATCATTTCATGTAAAGCAAATCCGTCGATCATGGTACTGAAAAGATTATGGTATTTCTGTTCGCCTTCACGCAACGCCCGTTCTGCCTTCTTGCGCTCGGTTATATCGCGCGCCATATTGCCAACACTGGTGATAAAGCCATTTTGGTCAAACTTGGGAAAAACAGTCCAGAGCATATCAAAAACCTGGCCATTCCTGTTTACCTGACGATTCTCAAAAGTAGCCGACGTAACCTTATCCTTGATCCATTTTTCAAAAGTCAGTCTGGTAATCTCACGGTCTTCCGGATGAATAAAATCGAATGCCGAACGACCGATACATTCTTCAGGGGATAGCCCGAAAATCTTGCTTGCAGAATGGTTGACATAGGTAAAATTACCATTCGCGTCTACGGAAGTTATCAGGTCATCAGTTCCCTCTACCAGTTCCCGATACCGTTCTTCGCTTGCCTTTAATAATGTCAGTATCTTCCTGCTACTGGTGATGTCCCGAGCCGCGCCCTTGATGGCAACAATCCGGCCTTGCGCATCATGTACGGCTTCTCCATGTACCCACATCCAGCCGTGACTTCCGTCCTTTTTGATTGTCTCCAACTCCAAAGTATAAGGGACTCCTGATTCACTGGTTCTGGCCAATGCATCAGACAACGCCTTCCAACTTTCACGGGTAAAGAGTTTGCGGTGTTCAAAATACCGTGGCGGCGGCGTTGTAGGATTCAAACCATACATTCGGTATAGTTCTTCAGTCCATGTCACTTCGTTGGTCACAACATCCATTCGCCAACTGCCAAGTGCGGCAAATCGCTGAGAATCCTTGAGATCCTCCTCAGCAATCACCCGGCGGGTAATATCTTCCGAATAAACATTCACATACCCCATATCAATTAAAGGACAGAGAATATGCCGGTAAATACGGTTTGCCACCTGCATTCTCAGCTCAGCAGATTCACCAGTCTCCAAAACCTGCGCAACGCATTGCATTAACTCCGGGGGAAAATCGGCCCGCCCCCCTATAACCCATTGGTCCATGAGCCATTGGGCAGCCTGATTGCTGTAAAGTACGGTACCATTAAATTGTATGCGGAAAACAGGGTTGGGATTTTCTTCTGGTATGCGGGCAAGTGAATTGATTTTCTCGCGTGCCAGCTCGCGTTCTGAAACATCACGGGCAATGGCAATCATAAGTTCAACATCGTCATCGCTAATGCTGACTGATATTTCCACAGGAAAATCGCTGCCGTCTTTTCGCCGGTGCCTGCCCTGAACAAGCATGGAACCCTGCGTTTTTACATCAACAATATGCTCTTCCCATGAAACCTCCTCAAGCGCGGACGCTTCAATATCATTCACAGACATCTCGAGAATTTCATGGCGGGAATAGCCTAACGCCTGACATGCATGTTTATTCGCGTCAATAAACCGGCTGGTTTTCGTATCAATAATGAAGACCGCATCGGGAGAATAGTCAAGAAGTTTGCGAAAAAGTCCCGAACCAGTCTCGACCTGATTAGAACCAGTCCGGTCCTCTGAGCTTCCTTCAATTCCCTTTATTTCCATGCCTGTAGATTTCTCCGAATAAAAGCAGCGCTCTGTTGAAATACAACTCCTGTAACAAAAAAGAACATAATGGTAGCAAATACCTCTGAATAAATCCTACCAAGCCCAAAAAATTTCGTCAACCGTAAAACAGTTCATTATTTGCATCATTACAGAAAAAACCCTTATAGCTCATAGAGCTATAAGGGTTAATTTGGTGGGAAGGAAGGGATTTGAACCCTCACGAGCGTTAAGCTCAAGGGATTTTAAATCCCTTGCGTCTGCCGATTCCGCCACCCTCCCATGTTATAGTTTTATAGGGTTTTGTCTGTACCCGATCTCACCTAACTTCTGGTAAAATTACCAGTCAGCGATAAGATGTGTGGTATTTGCACATACTAAAAGTTTCAGCAATATGACAATGTACTACTTTTCGCCAGTTTATGAAGAAATTAACGCCTGCCAAATGACGAATTTCGCTGCTTTTAAGCTTTAGGATTATAACTTGAATATCATTACCAAGCAATAGCAATCTTAATTTTTTTGGCTTGCCGGGTAGCAGGATTTCAGAAAACCAAACTGCAATAAAAAGCTGATTTCACACCTAAAACAGTATTTTTTTATTTTGCCGGTAAAAACTTTAAAGTTTTAAAATAAATAGCCGTTAACCAATATGTCGCACCGTTGCAAAGGATTTGCAGCCGTTGGCATGGATGCTTGGATAATTTTTTTACCAGGGGATTTCATGCTTAGCGGATATACCATACCCTAGACTTCGCTGAAAATCCCAACTCATTTAAAGTTGAATGTGAGACATTACCTGTGTCTTGGATTTGGCGATTAGTTTTGTGCTATTTTGCGCAAATCGGCTTTGAGATAATTATAAAACATCTTTGGGCTGCAGGCTTTTGAGCTGGCTTTACTCCCCTGCAAACCTTAAGTTGAAGTTAAATGGATAAACAAATGGCATGGACGCCTAATCAGATTGCCCGCAGGGATGGGCATATCAACAGGAATAGATCATGCTTGCTTCAGATATACAGGAATATCAGCGTAACAGTTATTACTCAAACACCTCCAAGATCAGTGACGCTTCGGGGGCGGTCTTTTTTGACATCTTCAGTATGGCCGCGGATGACGCTACGGAACAGCCGGCTGAAGACTCTGAGTCTGCAGATTCTCTGCGCAGCGCACGCAGCACCTTTTCCGTAGAGGTTTACACGCAGGATCAGGGGAATATCGCCTTCACTATTGAAAAAGCCGGCGAGGGGGCTGACAGCTATTTCGACACGGCGGAAAATGTTTACCAGTCCCTCCTTGAGCAATACACGACATTGACAGAATCCGGCTTCACATCTGCTACTCTGAGTGAGGATGACTTAAGGCAGATGGCGGATATTTTTGCCAAGATCTCCGCCTTTGAGCATCAGGATGGTACGGAAGCGTTTTATGGTGAAAACAACGCCGCACGCTATACATTATCAAGCGGCGCAGTTGTTGACATGTCCCATCAGGAAATTGTCTCGGCTGATGCGGCTTACTCTACTTCAGCTCTCCCACAAGAATGGAGCGAGGCTAACCCCATATCAAAACTTCCGGGGTTTTCCGATTTTCTCGGTTTTTCCTATGAGGAGGTTGAGGATATATCTGCTGATTCAGATATTGAGGAATCCTCCGATACCGAGGAGACGGATGACACTAATACCGGCGAAACTGTTGAAGATGATGACAATTCTTCTGAAGAAGAGACCTCCATCTATACCCCGCCAAGTGATTCCCTGAACAAGGCACTCTTTCTGCTGATTGAAGAAAACACAGACGGCATTGCCTATGAGTCTGAAGCCGAAAGCAACCTGCGCTCATGTATAAACGGCTTTTACAGTGAGATGACTGACAGCAGCACCCTGCTTGAAAAGATGGAACGCCTTGACGAGGTAATGCCTTTTATCGCTCAGGCGACAATGCTTCTTGACGAACCGGCGACGGTATATAATGTCTGCAAGTCGATAGACTCCGCCTTTGACAAGGCTTTCCTGAATGCTGATTACAGTGTTAAGGAAGGTCCCGATTCTGAATTTACCGAACGCGCTAGGGCAATGCGCGGAGCTATAGACCAGCACATCAAGGCATTGAAAAAGCTCTGCGATGAGTTGAGCGAATACAGCCAGGAACACCCGCTTGATCCATTTGCAACCGAAGAGGATGTTGACCCGGTATGGGAGTCCATGATTGAGCAATTCAACAGTAAAACCGCCTCATTCTTTGAAAATCTTGGTGTAACAGAAAGCACGACCGAGGATTTTCTGGCACAGTTTATCTCCTCTGATGCAGAAGAGACAGACAGCAACACTGCGGTTGATGATGAAGATGACACGTCAGAGAGTTACGGTCCCGAGTCAGGCATTGCCGGAAAAATATTTACCGTGATAAACGCGAATGATGAAGGTATTGCCACGGCAAGTGCTGCGGAAACAGAGTTGCTTGACATCGCCGGCGAGTTCAAGTCACAACTTCTGCAGATGAAATATGCCAAGAGCGATGTTGAGGCGATGAAAACCTTCTTCGATAATTCCCTGCCATATTTTGAAAAGGCGACAAGCATGCTTGATAGCCATGATGCCGTTCAGGATATTGCTGATACTTTAAACTCGGCATTTGGAAGTTGTTTCCTTAATTCAGACCGAAGCATAGTTACCGGTATTGATCCGGAGCTTCAGACAGAACTGCGGACAATTCGCGGCGCTTTTGATAGCGCTTATGCAAAAATCACAGCAAAAACAAAGGAAATGACCACATATTCCAGCAGCAAGACACAGGCTCAATTGAAATCAGATTCGGCATGGCAACAGCTGACCAAAGACCTCAAGCAACTGCAGGAAGGACTTTTTAATTCCCTTAACACTCAGGATTATGAGACCGTTATTTCAGAGTATTACTAGAGGCCGTCTTTTATAGGATACCGGAAAACCTTATAATAATCTATCTGTGAGTATTACCCCCGCCACTCAGGCTGGCTGTAGTAGACTTTTTCTAGGTCTGACCAATAGACTCCGTTTTTATGAAGCAACTGGGAGGGGCTGTTTCGCGTGACCGCATCCAAATAGCGGTCAGAATTGACATCGGTCTCTGTCTTATAGTTGAGGGTAAAACTCATTAATTTTTGAAATAGCTCAAAACGAATCTGCATATACGCCGGATCATTCCAGAGATTATTCAACTCGCCCGGATCTTTTTCCCGGTCATACAGTTCTCCTTCATTCACGCCAGCGTAAAAAACAAGACGATACTGCTCTGTACGGACTGAAGAAATCTTGATTGGCTTTTCATCGAAATTTTGCCATTCACAGTAAACCGCATCTTTACTTTCATTTCCCTGATAAATTCCAACCACATCAGCACCATCACGACCTTGCGGAACTGGAATCTTGCAAAGATTGCAGAGTGTCGGGTAAAGATCTACTGATTCGACAAGTTTTTCACAGACCTTCCCCTGCGGTCCGCCCGGCCAGGACAAGAGATACGGGATACGCTGAATTGATTCATATAGCCCCAGGTTCTTGTGAAAAAGCCCATGCTCCCCGGCAAAATCGCCATGATCTGCCGTGTAGAAAATAATCGTATTCTCAAGCTCTCCTGTTTCTTCCAGATACTTGAGAACACGACCGATCTCCCAGTCAATTGCCGTAATCAGGCCGTAATAACTGGCAATACAACGGCGCAGGCGTTTCTCATCCGTAGCCAATGGATACTCGCAACCATTCTCAAGTTTCTTGCGAATACACTCCGGTTTACCTGAAAATTTATTCTCAAACCAGTCCACCTTGCTTTCAGGCAAGGTGATCTTGTCCGGGTCATACATTTCAAAATATTCTTTTGTCGGCGCAATCGGAGCATGAGGACGCTGAAAACTCATATGAATGAAAAAGGGTCGGTCTTCATCCTGCTCCTTGAGAAACTTCAAGGTTTCCTCGCCAGTGAAATGCTCAATGGAATCTTCATAATCAAGTCTTGAGGGGCCGCTGCCATCATCCATGAACTTCTGCCCGGGACGGGTAGACCCTTCCTCATAACTGTCAGCCAGCCCTTTATCATACAGATATTTGAAGTAATGCGTACTGAATGGATTGTTTCTATCAGCATCACAAAGATCAGTATAGCGAACCTGTTCAAAGCCTTCATAATCCCAGCGGCGAATCATGTGCGACTTGCCAAAAAGTCCGGTCTGATAACCGTTACGCTGAAATACACTCGACATTGTTTCAGGATTGGCGTTGGGGTACTCTGCGTGATTATTGCCAAACATCTGATTGGTGTGCATATATTGACCGGTCATAAAACAAATACGCGAAGGAGAGCAGATTGGATTATTGGCAAAACCATTGGTAAAATTTACCCCCCGAGCCGCTATCTTATCAAGGTTAGGCGTCTTTACATCAGGATTGCCTTCATAACCTGTACAATTGGGGTTATGCTGGTCACTCATTATCCAGAGAACATTCGGGCGCTTATTCATTTTATTTTCTTCCTTTATCAGATGATTTTATTCTGAAGTTGTTGTGCGGCGCTCAATAGGTATTGACCGAAATCAGCTATCTGCTTCTCGGCTATCGTAAGTGAGTTTCCGCCAAGCCCCAGAACCGCAACAACTTTTCCATTCTGCAGTATTGGTGCCGCCAGACGGGTATTTATCGCGGTCTGGTATAGCGTGAAGCCGTGTTTATGATAAAAAGCGATACGCTCCTGATAGTCTGCGGTCTTCATGAAACCTGTATGCTTGCGAATTACCTTAGGGGTGCAATCCCCGGAATCCAGCAATATCCAGCCCCAGGGAGTACCGGTAAAATCCTCGGAAATATTTCCCACCGGCTGCATGACGATTGAATTTTCATTCATGTCCTTGCTGACAACCTGCGTGTATGAGCCGTTAAAATAAAAAAGTATGGCGGTATTGGCTGTGCGCGAGCAAACATCCCTGACCGTTTCTCCCCCCATAGCCTCCAGACGTTTAAGAATATCTCCGCTTACACCAAATAAGTTACATTTGACGCCAGAGCTATATCCCCGCCCGGATTTGGCAAGATAGCCTTTTGCGCATAACACTTTCAATAAACGATTCAACGTTGATTTGGATGTACCGATTTTCTCCAGTTCCTTGAAACTGACCGGTTCATCCTTAACACACACATACTCAATCAATTCCAGCCCAACCTCTAACGCTGGCGCAATGCCGCCAAGATCACTATCCATATATAGCACCTCCATCCATATATGGAACCATAATACTTTTAAAATTTTCATTTGTCAAATTTATTTAAACAAATAATTTTAAGTGCTCTGGTATTTTGAGTCTGTTATCAGGGGATGCCGGTTGATAACATCCAGGCACTCAAGCAGTTGAGTTTTTACTTAGAGCTTCTAACAAAATGAAAAAGCGGGCTCAACTTTTACCGTAAATTGGTCGATATATCCTCTAAAGGAGGAGCGACCAATGAAAAAAGAATTACTGCCGGATGCCTTATGGAAAATCATAGAACCGATTATTCCTACAA